>JAUCGF010000068.1 GCA_030378005.1 Desulfococcaceae bacterium HSG9
GCGATACCGACAGGAAGTGCCGGGCACTCTCCCGATAACCACCGCAGAGTTGCGATCAGTTAGATTTTTTAACGGCAGCGGGTTGAAAATTGATCTCATAATGCGTTTATGAATAATTCAGGCTATACAGCAACTGCGAAAACAGGAGGAACGCTATTAAAATTCAGCTATCTGCCATAAGAGATGATCGACAGCACAGATCCCTGACAGGACTGTCGAAAGCGCTGTCAGGAAAATCGGCGTGGATTTTCGGAGAGATTTATGAAGAAACGCAGGAGAAAACTTATGAGGAGGCTGTAAACAAGGGCGAGCGGGAGAGAAAAAGGGGAGGAGGCCGCTGGAGCTGATTGGCGACCGCCCCTGAAAAGCTTCTGTTTTTGCTATATCACTTGAAGAATTATCCGACATTCGACGTCCTCGCCGCCTGTTTCGGCATGTCACGCTCCAAGGCATGCGAAAACTTTCACAAATTCAGTAGATCGAAAAGTTTTTGAAAGGTGACGAACGGCATGTCTGTTTTTAGCTCCGTAGGAGCGGCATATTTGTAGAATCCGAATCCCCCGTGTCCGCTGAGTCCCGTAGGGACGGCATATTCCGATGAAGACATGCCGTCCCTACGGGACTCAAAAAGGGGTACGGGGCTGACATCTGCTACAGACATGCCGTTCCTACGGAACTTTTAAGGAACTTTTCGATCTACTGAAATTTCCACCGATCCTCAAAGAGACGTTTTCGGGCATGGGAGCCATGCCGCGCAGCCGGTTTGAAAACGTCAAAAATATGAGAAAAGCGCTCGGAGAGGTCGAGCGGATTATTATTGATGTGACCGAGAGAGCGCATCGCAGGCCCGCTGACAATGAAAAACAGGCATAGCGGCTGAAAGAAAAGACACACGGTGAAAAACACAGTCATAAGCACCGCGGACAAAGTCATCTTATCAGTCGGTCAGACTTTCACAGGGCATAATCATGATTATGCGATGCTGAAAGCGGAATTTCCTCCCGACCCGACCTGGTCAGAAAGTATAAATGTTCCGGCGGACTTGGGATATCAGGGAATTAAGAGCGATTATGAGGGCGACCGCATTGAAATACCCGCAAAAAGACCGAGAAAAAGCCGGTCTGTTCCGAAACCTGATTTGAGCGAGGAGAAAAAGAGTGAGAACCGGGCCCTTGGTAAAGTGAGAATACTTGTAGAAAATGCCATCGGCGGGATGAAACGTTACAACATTCTGAATCATCCTTTCAGAAACAGGAAAACTGATTTCATCGACGACGCTATTGCTTTGTGCGCAGGACTTTGGAATATACTGCTTCCTAATAAGACAGAGCTAAGTTTTATTTAGGAACAACTCTAATATCTTCATTACATCTCTTTTATATCTCTCGGAAACTGAAAATTCCCTGGCTATATGCATAGATTAATATACTGGTGATGAGTCCTGGGTGATATGCATTCTGACCTGGTATGCTGTAGTTCTGCTCAACATCAGATGTGTCTGGCTGTTGAAATATATCTCTATACACAAAACATTGATGATCGCCAGGCGGCAAATCAAAAATTTTTGGGGGAAACAGTAACTTCTGGTTAAATTCAATCGGATCTTTTTTGAAAGGAACTGGCATTGGAATACTCCTTTAAATGATTGCACAATTGGAGTATTATGCAATTTATTCGCCATATTATCAAGATATTATCATCCATAAATGGAAATTTTAAACTATATTTTACGGTTTTTAAGCCGCCTTGAAAAGCTATTCTATGACTGCCTCCTAGTGCTTTGTCAAACCTAAAAATCAGGGTTGCTTCTAGCTGCCAATGAGTGCATACTGCGTAAAAAAGGGAGGAATTTTATGCAAAAAAAATACATTGTTCGTCTGACCCTGGAAGAATGCGACCATCTACATACGGTCATAAAAAACTCAAAAGGTGGCAGCCAAAAAGTGCGTCGTGCCCAAATATTGTTAAAGGCGGATGCCGATGGGCCATGTTGGACAGACAGACAAATATCAGAAGCATTCTGTTGCCGGACAAAGACGGTTGAGAATATTCGGCTGCAGTTTGTTTTGAACGGCTTCCGGCAATTGATTGATGGCAAAAAGCGAAAAGATTCACCTGCTCCGAAGTTATCGGACGGAGAGCGGGAAGCCGGAATTATCGCCACCCGTCTCGGTCATCCTCCGCCAGGTTATGCCAACCGGACTTTACGCCTGTCAGCTCATCAGGCGGTTGAACTGGAGCTCGTCTCATCAATCAGTCATGAAACCGTCCGTCAGACATTAAAAAAAATGGCGTGAACAAACGGAAGATTCAATATCAGGTTATTCCACCCAAAAATAATGCTGAGTTTGCAGCGAATATGGAAGATGTTCCGGAAACATACGAAAAAGCATACAACCCAAGTCATCCTGTTATTTGCATGGATGAACCGCCGGTTCAATCGATTAAGGAAACCCGCCTGCCTGAACCGGCGACGAAAGACCATCCACGTCGTGTCGATTATGAATATGAGCTAACGGAACCGCCTGTATTTTCATGTTTACCGAACCTCTGTCAGGCTGGCGTGTGGCTGTCGCCCGTTCCCGTCGAACCAAGATAGACCGGGCGATTGAAATGACCTGTTTGCCAGAAGGCCGCTATGCGGGTGTGAGAAGATCACTCTGGTCTGTGACAATCTCAACACACATACCAAAGGAGCCTTTTACGAATTTTCCGTATGCTTTTCAATGATGTTCAGGGTCTGATCGCCAAAATGCTTGACAAGACGATTGGCCATTTTCTTGCCGATGCCTTTAATGACGCCGGAACGTAAATAGCCGCGGATGCCGTCAACAGTTGCAGGCAAAACGACCGAATAAGATGTGACTTTAAATTGCTGGCCGTATTTCGGATGGGTATCCCAAACGCCGGTGATTTCAAGCTGCTGCCCCATATGCATCAAGCTAAAAAACAATTCTATATTTAATTTTTTTAATATCAATATGTTATCTTGCAATTAACAAGTTTTCAACTGTGGAATTCAAAGCTTGTCTGATTTGTTATTCCCTTGTG
>JAUCGF010000103.1 GCA_030378005.1 Desulfococcaceae bacterium HSG9
TGAAATATTTTAAAGATTCAAATTTGCAGCCTGACGCAGAGTTCGGGCAAAAAAGGCGTTTTTAAAACAGCTTCTTAGGAAGGGTTGAGTAATTACCCAGACTGTTTTTCTATGGCTGAGTAGTTACACCAAAACTTTATAAAGCTGCCAATATTCCGATTTGATTGGGTCAATTTAAAAAGGATTAAAGTAGAAGAATTGGGCGTTCAGTTTTACAACACCACCGCAGCTTATGAGCATAACGAATTAATAGCTAAAGCGGCCTATGTTAACGCAGCTTTTAATGGCTGTTATGACAAGTGGTTTAAGAAAAATGAAAGTAAAATCATTAGAGAAACGACGGATAGAGCGACAACCACAATAAAATGAATGGGTTGGAAAATAAGGGTAAGCTAATCATTAACATAGTTAAAATATTTTGAAAGCATTATTACCTGCCTTATGCGAGGTGCATATTGCCAGAACCGCTGATTCACACAGATTACGCGGATTACACGGATTTTTCAGCCTGTGTGACGGCAGCCGGAGATATTGCACTCTCACGCCTGCACGCACCGGCTGCGCATCCGTGAAATCGGCGCCATCCGCGTAAATCCGCGGTTCTGACTCAGAAATCGGATTTTTTGGAAAAATCCGATTTCTTAAATTGCTTGAAAACAATCGAAAGTTTGTGTGAATGCGGGTGTCAGGGTGGCATTTTACCCACCCTACCAAGTTATGCCGTAGTGATTTGCTGACCAAGAGAGCTTTGAAAGCATTATCAATGGTTGTCTTGAAAATTATCAGGGCAGCCTCGGAATCATTCCAGCCCAGTCGTAGTAGTATGCGCTTAACAGCGGGGTGCCAGGCTAATCGGTGCGGAAAGACAGATTAACGACGGGGGTTTATGGGTACCAACCGATTCAGCCCGTGCAACTCTTCAAACAGAGCGAATACGCTCAACAATACGTCTTCGCGCTGGGGCGGCGATACCATTTATAATTATAAAGTCAAGTACAATATAAATGGTTCGGTAAACACGATCACGTCCGGATCGCTGATCAATCTCCATGCCTCGCGAACCAATACCGGCTCTCTGTATTTTCCATTATTGACATGATTGAAAAATTATGTTTCTATGGCCGAAACGATAGCCAACGCTGGTCATTTATTAGAAAATCCCTTATACATTACGTTCAACCGACAGAATTTTCGAGTTGGGTAGTGGGTCAAACCCGTTGATAAAGAATTCGGAGTCCGTGTATTGTTAGGCTGATTTATACCTCATCAACATGTTTGACCCACTACCAAATTATCAATGTCAATCAATTCAGAGCGATTTAAAACCGCTCGGCTTACAACCTTAAACTTCAGGCAGTACTATGATTAAAGTTTTGCGCGAATGGGTGAATCGTTATTTTTCAGACCCTCAGGTAATTATTCTGGCTTTTTTGCTGATAGCCGGTTTTTTGTTTATCCTCACAATGGGCGATATGCTGACGCCGGTTTTGGCCGGTGCGGTGATTGCTTATTTGCTGGAAGGCGTTGTGGCCCTGTTGCAACGTTATCGCACACCGCGTCTGGTTGCTGTTATTTTGGTGTTTTTGTTGTTTATGACGTGTTTAATCATGTTGATCTTCATTTTGATTCCGCTGCTTGTCAATCAAATCGGGCAATTATTGCAGGAAGTGCCAAGCATGATTATTCGGGGGCAAAAGGAATTGACCGAACTTCAGGCAAGTTATCCGCAGTATATTTCCGAAGGCCAAATAAATCAAATCACCAGTTTTTTAGGTGGCGAACTGACCAAACTTGGTCAACATATTCCATCCATTTCGGTGGCTTCTGTGCGCGGCCTGCTCACCCTTTTGGTTTATCTGATTTTGGTGCCGCTTTTGGTCTTTTTCTTTCTTAAAGACAAGGTCAAAATTATGGACTGGCTGACCGGTTTTTTACCTGCCGATCGGGAATTATCAACCGAGGTATGGCGGGAAGTCAATCAGCAAATCGGCAATTATGTACGAGGTAAAATTTGGGAAATTTTTATCGTCTGGGGGGTGAGCTATATTACGTTTATCACTCTGGAACTGAAGTTTACCATGCTTTTGTCCTTGTTTGTCGGCCTTTCGGTATTGGTGCCGTATATCGGCGCTACGATCATGTTTTTCCCGGTTGGCTTGGTGGCCTATTTTCAATGGGGATGGGATTCGAGTTTTATTTATGCTATGACGGCGCTTGGAATTATTCAGGCGCTGGATGGCAATCTGCTTGTGCCATTACTTCTGGGCGAAGTGGTGGATATGCATCCGGTGGCGATTATTGTGGCAGTACTGGTTTTCGGTGGATTATGGGGTATTTGGGGACTTGTTTTTGCAATTCCTCTGGCGACTTTGGTTCATGCAGTAATAAAAGCCTGGGTTAAACAACGTTTAACACGTAATAAAAAGGATAAAACCTGAGTTATCGCATAAAATTGTGCGGGAAATGGCGGAAACAGCAGGCCTGATTGCGACTGCCTGTGAGCTGATGATCCCGATTCATGCCGTGATGGTATAATTATATTAAGTCACAGTCGATTATCTGATTTGGCTTTTTACGAAGCCATCAAAATTGTAAAATGAAAAATTCCAGAATGTAAGCACCTGGACAAAAGTTTTCCGGTATTTTAGAAATCGGATTTTTTAGAAAAATCCGATTTCCAGCAGAATTTGTAACCTGAAAATATATGTCCAAGTACTTATTTTTCTTTTGCCCTTGAAAAAGTTTCTTTTGCAATTATATTAAAATTAGTTGTACTAGGCGGGGAGTTAGCGGTGCCCTTATCCCGAAATCCGCTTATGCGGGGCTGAATTCCCTCCGGAGGGTTTTCCCCTGATAATTTGTGTGCCATTCTAATCGGTCGCCGCGCAACAAACGGTTACGAACCTCGTCAGGTCCGGAAGGAAGCAGCGATAAGTAATTCAGTTTGTGTCGTGGATTGATCCCGGTTACGTTTATGGTGCCTGTTGTCAGGAAAATTCGATGGGGGGTGTACAACTACTCTGCTTTTCTCCCTATTATCATTTCATTTTTCAAAAATCCGCCACAACTTGACATCCTTTCAACTGGCATTATTTTCTGTTCAACCAGATTAACATGATACTAAGCGCACTGTTAGCAAAAATTTTTAATAGAGAAAATAGAACTCGACAAGGAGAATACCTAAGCATGGGTGTCGAAACTGTAAATAATGACCGCGCCAATGATAATAATCAGATTGATGAAAAAAACATCTCTGAGAAAAACGTATCAGATGAGCAAATAGAATCCGGTAAAACTCAGCCGTCAGAAAACGGTGATATGGCAGATAACAAAACGGATGAAACGGAAGCGGATCAAAATAAAGAATCTGAGCAACCCGTTACAAGTGAGTTGGAAAAACTGAAAGTGGAAAAAGATGACTACTATGATCGTCTTTTAAGAGCATCCGCCGAATTTGATAATTATAAAAAGCGGGCCAATCGCGAAATGACAGAATTACGCAAATATGCCAATGAGTCTTTGACCCGTGAATTGCTTTCAGTTGTTGACAATCTGGAACGTGCCATAATGATGTCAACAGAAAATCAGACCGCAGTGGACAGTATCGTTGAAGGGGTTGATATGACCCTTAAAGAGATACTGAAAATTCTGGAAAAATTTTATGTGACGCCGCTTAAGTCAATGGGAGAAGTTTTTGACCCCCGTTTTCACCAGGCTGTGGGACAAGAAGAATCTGAGGAGTGTCCGGCCAATACCATTACTAAAGAGCTTCAAAAAGGGTATATGATTCATGACCGACTGCTAAGACCGGCTATGGTTATTGTCTCCAAAGAAAAACCGGAAAACTTTGATAATGATAAAAAATCAGATGAAGCTGATTCTGAAAACAAATAAAAATATAATATAAGATATTGGGCAAGGAGGAGAAAATGGGTAAAATTATCGGAATTGATTTAGGCACGACCAATTCGTGTGTGGCAATCATGGAAGGGAGCGAGCCGGAAGTCATCACGAATACTGAGGGTGGACGCACGACACCGTCGATTGTTGCCGTCACGGATAGCGAGGAACGACTGGTGGGACAAATTGCCAAGCGACAGGCGATTACCAACCCTGAAAATACAGTGTTCGGCGTCAAACGACTCATCGGACGCCAATATGATTCCGCTCAAGTTCAAAGTGATATCAAAGTGTTGCCATATATAATTGAAAAAGCATCCAACAATGATGTTCGCATTAATCTGCGCGGCAAACAGTACAGCCCTGCTGAAGTGTCTTCCTTTATTTTAGGGAACATCAAAAAAACCGCCGAGGAATATCTCGGTGAAAAAGTGGCTGACGCCGTGGTGACAGTGCCTGCCTATTTTAATGACAGCCAGCGTCAGGCCACCAAAGATGCCGGTAAAATCGCCGGCCTGAATGTGCTGCGAATTATCAATGAGCCTACGGCCGCGTCCCTTGCTTACGGTCTGGATAAAAAATCAGAAGAAAAAGTGGTTGTATTTGATCTGGGCGGAGGCACCTTTGATGTATCCATTCTGGAAATCGGCGACGGTGTTTTTGAGGTTAAATCAACCAACGGTGACACCCATCTGGGAGGGGAAGACTTTGACCTGCGGGTGATTGATTTTCTTGCGGATGAATTTAAAAGAGACCAGGGCATTGATATCCGCAGCGATAAAATGGCCCTTCAGCGACTCAAAGAAGCGGCCGAAAAAGCCAAGATGGAATTATCGACTTCAAAGGAAACCGATGTGAATCTTCCATTTATCACGGCTGATGCCAGCGGCCCCAAACACCTTAATATTAAAATCACGCGCGCCAAACTGGAATCTTTAGTTGCCGACTTGTTAGATAATCTGGAAAGACCGTGTCAAATCGCTTTGCGAGATTCTGAAATAGCTAAGAATGATATTAACGAGGTGATTTTGGTGGGCGGCATGACACGAATGCCGGCAGTTCAGGAACGCGTTAAAAAAATATTTGGCAAAGAACCTCATAAAGGCGTGAATCCGGATGAAGTGGTTGCACTAGGCGCGGCCATTCAGGGCGGTGTCCTCAAAGGCGATGTTAAGGATGTTTTGCTGCTTGATGTTACACCACTTTCATTGGGTATTGAAACATTAGGGGGTGTGATGACCCGTCTGATTGATAAAAATACGACCATTCCGACCAAAAAAAGCCAGACTTTCTCAACCGCGGCCGACAGCCAACCGGCCGTGTCTATCCATGTGCTTCAGGGCGAGCGCGAAATGGCGCATGATAATAAAACTCTGGGACGTTTTGAATTGGTCGGCATTCCGCCGGCACCGCGCGGTGTTCCTCAAATCGAAGTCGGCTTTGATATTGATGCCAATGGCATTGTAAATGTGTCGGCCAAAGATCAAGCTACCGGCAAAGAGCAATCAATCCAGATTACGGCATCTTCCGGCTTGTCACAGGAAGAAATTGATAAGTTGGTTAAAGATGCGGAACTTCACGCCGAAGAAGATAAAAAGAAAAAAGAGGCGGTTGAAGTTCGTAATAATGCGGATGCTTTAATCTACTCCACTGAAAAAACAATCAAGGATTTGGGTGATAAAGTGGACAGCGAAACCAAAAGCAAGGTGGAAGCCGTTATCCCGAATCTTAAAAAGGCGATTGAAAATAATGATATTGACGATATCAAGCGTCTCAGTGAAGAATTGACCCAAGCCTCCCATAAGCTGGCTGAAGCCATGTATCAACAGTCAGCGGAACAACAAGCGGCACAGCAGGGTGCGGATGCAGGTGCGGCGAACGGTCAGGCAGGACAGGCAGCCCCCGATGATGATGTGGTGGATGCTGATTTTGAGGAAGTCAAAGACGATCCCAAAAAATAAACATCGCTAAATGAATGTTCATTAATCCCGCGCACTTTCGTGTCGCGGGATTTTTTGTTTGGATGAGAAGCGTCAAATGGCGGCTTATTTATAGTTCTCAGGTGTTTTCCAATAAAAACTTTCGCTTGATTTTCAGCATAGATATATGCTATAAACAGTTAAATTAATTTTTACCTTTTTTATAGAAGGCATCGTTATGACAATCCGATCTCAACCCATATATGATTGGGCAAATATTGCGCTGTCGTATGAGCAATCGTTGCCGACAATGTATGACTTACCTAGCGAAAATCCGGAGGAACCCGGCGTGCCTGACATGTTTCATCCATGGCAAACTCAGTTGCTTTCCGAAACCTTCGAACCGCCCGACTACGCTCCTGAGCACAGAATAGCGGCCAGCGATCTGAATCTCTACTATGATGTGCGTCACACACGATTTTATAAACGCCCTGATTGGTATGCTGTGGTGGGCATTGATCATCTGTATGATAAACATGACATACGCCTCAGTTATGTTATTTGGGATGAAAAAATTATTCCGTCTATCGTTGTGGAATTACTGTCACCATCAACCAAACAAGAGGATTTGGGGCATACCATACGCCAATCGAATGAGCCGCCCACCAAGTGGGAAGTCTATGAACAAATCCTCGGTATCCCGTATTACGTCGTATTTGACCGTTATACAGATGAATTGCACGTCTTTCAATTGAAGGGAAACCGCTATTATGAGCAAGACCTGGTTGATAAACGTCTCTGGTTTAAAGAACTGAAACTCGGTCTGGGGCTTTGGCACGGCACATATTGTCATTTGGAATGTTTTTGGCTACGTTGGTATGATGCTGCGGGCGAATGGATTCCGACTCCCGCTGAAAAAGAAAAGAAGCGCGCTGAGATGGCAGAACAGCTGGCCGAAATGGAAAAGGCCCAGAAAGAAAGCATTCAAAAACAGATTGAAAAAGAGCGTGAACGAACCCAAAGATTGCTTGCTCAACTGAATGCGCTTGGTATTGAGCCGGATAAATAGCTTTTGGTGGTTTCTTGCTTAATCATCGTGACTAAATAACTTTCCCGTTTGAAAAATCGTGATCGTGGATTGTATAAAAAACAACACCCATTCCGCAAGTTGAAGTTCGCATTCCGCTGCTTTTAGAAAAACCAAAATTGAATTGATGTATAAGAAAATGCGGATTTTTAATCTAAGGCCATTATTATGCTATATATTCACCGCCTGTTGAAGTTCATAGTTTTATTCCTGATGATAACTACTTGGACGTATGCCGGAACCCTTCAAGTTCAAATCAAAAATAATCGGCTGCTCCTACAAGCTCAAGATTCTTTTTTACAGGATATTTTACATGAAATTGAGCGACAAGGCGTTAAAATCAGCGTTGATCCAAAATTTAACCCGAAAATTTCCGTTTCTTTTCGTAATCGCGACTTACAAAAAGGTCTGGATTCACTTCTAAAACCCTTTAGCTATATCCTGATCTGGAAAGCGTCTGCCACACCACCTGGCTCCGAACTCGCTGAAATCCGCATATTTAACCGCGGCACACCAACCGAACAAAGCCGTTCGCCCAATTTGGCCGTCGTCCGTAATCCTGAAGATGGTTCCTTTTATATCAAAAATACCATTATGGTGCGTTTGAAACCTGGCGCAGATGTTGCCCAATTCAGAAGCCGGTTAAACAAAATCGGCGGCCGCATTGTCAGCTTTCACACCGGTTCTGGAATATATGAAATCCGCTTGCCCGAAAACTCGGATACACTGAATTGGGTAAAGCGGTTTGCCGATTTTCCCGATGTCTCTCATGCGGAACCGAATTATGCTTTTCATTCCCCTATTCTATATCGCTATACAGGTTTTGATAATGCGCCAATTCGTCTGGCCGAAACTGATATTCCGGAAGATGCTGCGCCCATAGCAATTATGGATTCAGGACTGAATATGGATCATAATTTGGAAAATGTTGTTTTGACCTCCTTAGATGCGCTGAACCCGAATCAACCGATTACAGACACCGTCGGCCATGGCACGCGCATGGCTTTGATCGCTTCAGGGCTGATTGATCCGGTCGGCGACAGTACGGAAGAAGACCCGCCGAATCCGGTTATTCCGATTAAATTGTTTGATGAAAACGGGTGGTCATCAAATTCTCATATCATACGCGGTATTGATTTCGCCCTGAAAAACGGAGCGCGTGTTCTAAGCCTGAGTTGGAAAACGCAAAACCCCAGTCCTTTTTTACAAGATGCGCTTGATTACGCCCATTCCAAAGGCGCGATCATCATTGCCGCGGCCGGGAATGAACCCACTGGAGAGCCTGTGTATCCGGCCGCTTATCCGTCGGTAACGGGCGTTGGCGCACTTGATCCTGATGGCCTGAGCTGGCAAAAATCCAACTATGGCGCTTTTGTTGATGTACAGGCACCCGGTTTTGCGATTTTCCCAACGGAACAGGGCCAAGCCGAAATGCGGGCGGGCACATCCATTTCAACCGCTTATATCGCTAATCAGATCGCATCTTACCTGAGACGCCACCCAGGTGCATCTAATGAAGAAGCTTTAGAGGCCGTTAAGCAAAACACTGCCAATTAAAGACATGAGAAGGCTACATACGAATCTATGGCAAAAAAGTCAAAGAAGTCAAAAAAACAAAAGAAACGTCGTCAAAATCGCTTTATTTTCGGGCTGATAATCGGTTGCGGCGCTGTTTGCATCCTATTTTGGAATGAAGGTCGCGCTGTCAAAACAGCTCAAAGCCTTATTCAAGGCTCAGAAAATGTTATTTCCGCCAACCATAAACGCGTTGATCCGTCTCACAATGGTAAGCTTGTCCACTTAACCGGTCAGTTAGATACATCATCGGAAGTGGTTGAAGACCCTGGTTTGGAACTGCGTTTTCCCAAAATTGTTATGCTAAAGCGCGCAGTTGAAATGTATCAATGGCAAGGTACACGTCGTAGCAAAAGCAAAGAAAGTGAATATGAATATAAAAAGAGATGGAAAAATAGCCCGATTGACTCGTCTCAATTTGCTCATGACCATCAAAATCCCAAATTTCCGATTGTTAATAAAACCGTGATTCCCGACCGGGTCAATATAGGTGGTTTTCAAATTGCTGGCAGTCTGATTCGAGAAATCAAAGCCAAAGAAAAAATTTTACCAGATAGCGACAACTTAAATCAGGTTTGCAGCGCGTTTCGCGCTAAAACAATCCTGTATGAAGATGGCTTGTATATTGCATATAACGGGAAGCCTGTTCCGGAAACACCGCAAATCGGAGATATGAAGATTCGTTTTCACGCGCTTCGCCCTACAATAGTAAGTGTTATTGCTCAACAGCAGGGGGATGTCTTAGTCCCTTATCAGACCGAAACAGGTAAAACCATCGCCATTTTAAAAATAGGACGTTATACATCCGGACAGATGTTTACTCAGGCGATCCGGGAAAATGTATATCTGACATGGATGTTACGGTTCATCGGCTTTATTTTAACGGTTCTGGCATTCCATTTGATATACACCCGCCAGAGCAGTAATTTGTATCCGACTGTAATGGGAGGCGCTCTTTGCATAGCAGTTATCAGCGCAGCCTGGTTGATTCATCGGCCAATCATAGCTGGAATCATTATCGTTGGCCTTATTACGCTGCTGCTGGCAATCAAAAAATACCTGAATGGTCGCAAGAAGCAGTCTATAAAAAAAGAACTAAACACGAAAGTACTGAAACTGGCTGAACAGAAAGAAGGCAAACTGACCCTTGTGGAAGTAATGATGGCACTTGATATAGACACGCCGACCGCCAAGGATGTGTTAGATAAATTGGCCGCACAGGGCATTGCTGAAATAGAGATGACTGATTCCGGTATTTTGGTCTATGCGTTTTATGATATTCAGCATTTAAAAGATAAAAACTCATCTGAAAGTATTTTTGATGTTTGAAAGCTTAATCGTTTATATATATTTTTTTGACGATTGCCTTATGATGCCAAATAAAATAATTGATTTTGTATTCTTCATTTGTTAAACTTGCTTTTTTATGATTTTTTGATAAGACCCACATCATTACAGTTTGAAATTAATTACTTTTAGATAAAGGTGAATTCAATGCAAAATGGTCAGACAATGATCCCTGTATGGCTTGATAAAGATTTGAAAACGGTAAAGGTGATTGACCAGCGACGTCTGCCCCATGATTTGATCATAGCGGATTTGAAAACAGTTGATGAAATCATTCATGCGATTAAGGAGATGTATGTACGCGGTGCTCCGCTGATCGGCGTTACAGCCGCTTGGGGTGTTTACCTCGCCGCGTTAAATTCATCCTTAATTGCCGATTTGGAGATGGAGTGCGCCCGAATCAAAGCAGCGCGCCCCACGGCCGTTAATCTTGCCTGGGCGGTTGATAAGATAATGGCCGATGTCAGACGGTTTCATAAAATAAATGATAAAATTCAACCGCAACTTATACAATCAATCCGCAAGGCCGCTAATTCGATTTCGTCTCTGGAAGCTGAAAATTGTCGCCTCATCGGTGAACATGGGCTTCCTCTGATTCGTGCGATAAGCCAGAAAAAAGATGGTAATACCGTTAATATTCTGACGCATTGTAACGCCGGATGGCTGGCGTGTATCGAACACGGCACCGCCACAGCACCCATTTATGCCGCATCAGATGCCGGAATTGATATTCATGTTTGGGTCGATGAAACCCGTCCGCTCAATCAGGGGTCACGCCTTACCGCTTGGGAACTGGGGCAATACGGTGTCAAGCATACGGTGATCACGGATAACGCCGGCGGCCATCTGATGCAGCATGGTATGGTGGATATGGTAATCGTGGGAACAGATCGAAGTACTTACACCGGCGATGTGGCCAATAAAATCGGTACTTATCTTAAAGCATTAGCCGCCAAAGATAATAATATTCCTTTTTATGTTGCATTGCCGTCAAGCACATTTGATTGGAAACTTCAAGATGGGCTGCAAGAGATACCGATTGAAGAACGCGACCCGGATGAAGTGCGTTATGTCTATGGATTGAATCAAGGCGAGGCCCAACGTGTTCTGGTGCCGCCTTCTGACAGTCCGGCAGCCAATTTCGCTTTTGATGTCACACCGGCTCGACTGGTAACCGGTTTTATTACTGAAAGAGGCGTCTGTGATGCCAATGCTGAGGCGATTTTGGCGAAATTCAAAAATGACAAATAACAAATACTATCAGTAGATCGAAAATGCCTGAAAATACGACATGGAGCGCAAAAATTAAGCGAAGCGGTTTTTTGCCGGCCTCTGAATCCGCAGCCTTTCCGGGTGGCGATGCAAAAAATCGCTGCGCTTAATTTTTGCGCTCCTGAATTTTCCATCTACTGACTATATGAGATTTATTTAAGACCCGTTAAGAGACAGTTATGCTGACCGAAACTGAAAAAAAAGTACTGGCTTCCATCCAGGATGATATTCCCATTACCGAACGCCCCTATTATGAAATGGCCGTTAAAGCCGGGCTTTCCGAAGAAATTTTTTTAGAAACAATGCAGAACCTTGTGAATCGGAGTGTGATTCGGCGATTTGGGGCGACTATCCGGCATCAAAAATCAGGATTTGAAGCCAATGCCATGACCGCTTGGAAAGTTGATGAAGCACGCATCAACGAAGTCGGAGAGATTATGGCATCCTGCCGGCACGTTTCCCATTGCTACCGCCGAAATCCTCAAAATGATTGGCCATATAATCTTTACACCATGATTCATGCCAAAGATAAGCCTTCATGCCGCGCCATTGCACAAAAATTAGCTGAACAGACAGATGTGGAAATCTATACGCTTCTTTTCAGCCATCGGGAATTGAAAAAAACTTCCATGCGCTATTTTTCTTAACAATAACGTATTTTTAATCCTTTCGGTGCGTTACACTTTGATGGCGCACCCCTGCGGATGTTGCAAAATTTATGTCAGGCACTTACCTCTCTTCCACATCGGAATTTCCCCATTCTCCTCCGGCAGAATAACCTGACATTTGCAAAGGAACGGTTTCAGTTCCTTTCCCCATCTTGCCAGATTCTCACAACGATCTGATAAATTAAATTTTTCAATAAAAAAAACTAAATTATTTGATGTTTAAATGAATTTTGATTAAATATATTTGATATTTTGAAAAAAGTGTATTATGAAGTCAGTTATTGATTCAATTATCCACATCGTATAAGGCCGTATTTTAAAAATATGATTTCTTGAAAAATCAGATTCCTTAAAATATATGCCTATGTACTTATTTTAAATTTGGCTCGACCCAAAAAGCGAAAACATATTTTTGCATGAAAATGGATGAAACCAACATTGCGATCATCAGGCATTTACAAGATGGCCGTAAATCTTATAGTAAAATCGCTGCTAAATTGGGGCTTACCGAAAATACGATCAGAACGCGTGTTCGACGGATGGAACAGGAAGGCGTCTTGAAGATTACCGGCTTGATTGATTCCGAAAAAATTCCGCATCACCGCTTGGTTATCGTGGGTGTCAAACTGAACACAATGAATCTGGTTAAAAAAGGGGAAGAGTTCAGCCGATTACAAGGCGTTGTTTCGGTTGGTGTTGTCACCGGCCGTTTTGATCTGATGGTGACCGTTTTACTAAAGGAAGGCTTCGGATTGTTAGAGTTTTATACTGAGGAGGTATCACGTTTGAAGGATGTGCGCTCGGTTGAAACTTTTGTTGTTTATAAAGGCTATAATTTAAATGTTCCTTATATTCTTTAATAAAGTTCTAAGTTCAAAATTTACAGGCACTTGAAACTTAAAACTTAAAACTTAAAACTCTATAAAAGGAGGCGTGATGAAAGAGATTAACGAACTGACGTTCCCGGATGACCTGCGTTATACCAAAGACCATGAATGGGCGAGACTGGAAAAAGACCATGTTCGCATTGGAATCAGCGATTATGCTCAGGATCAACTTGGTGATATTGTTTTTGTGGAATTGCCCCAAGTAGGCGATGAATTTGAGAAAGGTGATGAATTTGGCATCGTGGAGTCGGTTAAAGCAGCTTCAGAAATGTATCTGCCGATCAGCGGCACCATTGCGATGATCAATGCCGCTCTGGAACCAAATCCGGAAATAGTGAACAATTCGCCTTACGATGAGGGCTGGATGATGCTGATCAAACCTGATGATCCAGCTGAACTGGATGCGCTGATGGACAAAGCAGCTTACCTTGAAATGTTGAAAGGAAATGAATCATGAGATATTTGCCGCATACCCAAGAAGAGATTGCGGCCATGCTTCAGACGGCAGGCATTGCCGATCTAGATGATCTGTTTGCTAATGTTCCTAAAGAATGTCGTCGAAGCGCACCGCTCAATCTTCCAGAACCGTTGACCGAATGGGAGCTTAACGACCATGTCGGCGCACTGGCTGATCGTAACGCTACAGCACCGGACTATAAAGTCTATCTTGGTGCCGGCAGTTACGATCATTTTATTCCCGCTTCGGTCAGTTTCCTTTTAGGGCGGGGCGAATTTTCAACTGCATATACCCCGTATCAACCCGAAATCAGTCAGGGAACGCTGCACGCCATTTACGAATATCAGTCTTTGGTGTGTCGTTTGTTAGGCATGGATGTGGCCAACGCCTCCATGTATGACGGCGCATCAGGATTGGCCGAAGCCCTGCTGATGGCACTTCGGATCACGCGCAAAACAAAAGTGGCCGTTTCGCGTGCGATTCATCCGCTATATCGTCGGGTGGTACAAACCTACCTCACGCCGACCGGATATGAAATTATTGAATTGCCTTATCTGGAAAATGGCCGCACCGATTTGTCTTCGATAGAAAATAGGGATGACCTCGCGGCTGTGGCTGTGCAATCGCCCAATTTTTTCGGGTGCATTGAAGACCTGCAATCGATCAGTGACACGGTGCATTCCACTCCCAAAAGACTTTTAGTAACCTCTTTTTCAGAACCGTTAGCTTACGGTTTGTTGAAAAGCCCCGGTATGCTTGGCGCTGATATTGCATGTGGCGAGGGACAGAGTTTCGGCATTCCGCGCAGTTTTGGCGGCCCGGGATTGGGCATGTTTGCCGTAAAAAAAGCGTATATGCGTAAAATGCCCGGTCGTCTTATCGGCCAGACCAAAGATATTGACGGGAATCGCGGCTTTGTGCTGACATTGGCGGCGCGGGAACAGCATATTCGCAGAGAGAAAGCAACTTCCAATATCTGTTCTAACCAGGGATTGTGCGCCACCAATGCAGTGATGTATATGGCTTCTTTGGGCGGCACGGGCATCCGCGAGTTAGCCCGTCTGAATCACGACAAAGCGCATTATTTGCAAAATGAATTGGATAAGGCCGGATTTGCGGCTCCATTTGCCAGTCCGTTTTTCAACGAATTTGTGGTACGTTTTCCAGATAATTTTGAAAAAACCTACAATCAGTTGATTGCTAAAAAAATAGTCGCCGGGCTTCCCCTGGCGTCGTACTATCCCGAACTCGCTGACCATTATTTGTTATGCGCTACGGAAACAGCCAGCCGTGAAGACTTGGACAATTTGGTGAAGGAGGTGCGATCATGCAAGAATCAGTAGGTACCAAGGGCCTTATTTTTAACGAACCGCTTTTATGGGAAAAAGGTTCTAAAGGGCGCAGCGGTTTTTCTTTGCCTCGGCGCGATGTGGATTCTTTTCCGGTGGATGAAGAATTGTGCGGCGACGGCCCCGATTTCCCGGACCTGGGTGAAACAGATGTCGTTCGTCATTTCACCCGCCTTTCCCAATGGAATTTCAGCGTGGACAGCGGCATGTATCCGTTAGGCTCTTGCACGATGAAATACAACCCCAAAACCAATGAAAGACAAGCGGCGCTACCCGGATTTGGAGGCGCTCACCCGCTGCTTCCGGCCGAGCTTTCCCAAGGCGTTTTGCAAATCATGTACGAGTTGGAACGTTATCTCGGAGAGATTACCGGTTTGCCGGCCGTCACCCTTCAACCGGCCGCCGGCGCTCATGGCGAACTGACCGGGATGTTGATTTTTTACGCATATCATCAAAGCAAGGGGAGTAAGCGTTCCAAAATTATCATTCCCGATACAGCGCACGGTACCAATCCGGCCAGCGCGACACTTTGCGGCTATAAATCCATCCCTGTAAAATCGGATGAAAACGGTGTGTTAGCACCTGCTGATGTTGCCGCTGTGATGGATGACGACACCGCTGGAATCATGGTGACCAATCCCAACACCTTAGGGCTATTTGAAGATAACATCCAGGAAGTGTCTAAAATTGTTCATGATCATGGCGGTTTGGTTTACGCCGATGGCGCCAATATGAACGCGGTCATGGGTATCGTCAACATGGCTGACAGCGGCGTGGATGTTCTGCATCTTAATTTGCATAAAACATTTGCCACTCCGCATGGCGGCGGCGGCCCCGGAAGCGGTCCGGTGTGTGTGACGCCTGAATTGGAACGCTTTTTACCCTCGCCTCGCGTTATTGAAAAAGACGGCAAGTATCGTCTGTCCGAAGATTATCCCGATTCGGTGGGCAAGATTCATGCTTTTTACGGCAATTTCGGCGTACAAATCAAAGCGTATGCCTATATTCGCACGATGGGCGCGGCCAATCTGAAAAAGGCCAGCCAACTGGCGGTGTTAAACGCCAATTATATCAAAGCGGCTCTGAAAGATACCTATTATCTGCCTTATAATCGCCCGTGCATGCACGAATGCGTTTTTAATGATAAATTTCTGAGCGATTTTAAGGTGTCAACCCTTGATGTGGCCAAACGGTTGATGGAGTATGGTTTTCATCCGCCCACTGTCTATTTCCCGCTTGTGGTCGCCGGTGCGATTATGATCGAGCCGACCGAAACGGAGTGCAAGCAGGATATTGATATGTTTATCGACGCGATGAAAGCGATTGCCCGGGAAGCCCGCGAAAATCCGGAATTGCTACATGAGGCTCCGACAACCCCGAAAGTAAGACGCTTAGATGAGATCACGGCGGCGCGTAAGCCGTGTCTTAGCGGTTAAACCTAAAAGTGGAATTTGCAGGCGGTGTCGATCAGTATCCGCCTGCAAATCTGCTGCTTCGGGCCTATTCCCGCGGCAGCATCAGAATAAAGGGGATACCGAAAAAACCTGTCACGGCACTGATTATGTAAGCGGCCTGCAAACCGATGCCGTCGCCGATCATTCCTACAATCACCACTACGGCCGAGCGCGCCAAAAACGAAATCATCATAAACAGACCGTTGGCCGCCGCAGGGCTGTCGCCGGCATGTTCCTGAACCAGGGCCAGCATCACCGGTGTTGTGGAAAGAAGCGTAAACCCGGTGAACAACAGCGCCGCCACCCGAATATGATTTCCGCTGAATACAAACAACAACAGGCCGAACGGAGCGCAAATCAGTGAGATCAACAGCATTTTGCGCCGTCCGAAATAATCACTCAGGGAACCGGCTGTGAGAACACCGGCGACACCGGCACTTTCGAACAGAGTCAGGGCCGCGCCGGCCAGCCAAAGGTTGCCGCTTTCCATTTGGACATAAGTCGGTAAAAAAGCGGTCAAAGAAGCGTGCATAAAGCCGCGCGCTGTCAGTATTCCGGTCAGCGGAATCAGAATATGGCGCGTGCGGAGCCAGGCAGATTTCACCTTGGTTTTTTTCTTATGATTGCGAGACATCAGTTTAACATCGCGCAGACGCCAGTAAAGCCATCCCGAAGCGATAATGCCCACCACCATGATCGGATAAAAACCTTCCAGCCCCCAAAGTGTGACCGCTCCCACGACTATTAAAGGACCCACTGCCCTGGCAAGTTCTCCTCCGGTCATGTAAAAACTCATGCCACGCCCTTTCTTGGAACCGGCCAATCGGGCAATCATAACCGGTGAAGGGACATGAAACAAGGCCACACTGACACCCGCCGCAAAGAGAAGCAACAACAGTACTCCGTAACTGGGCGCCAATCCGATGAGGCTCATGGGAATAGCGGTCATCATGGGTGCCAGGATGACAAAATAGCGCACACTGACGCGGTCAGCCAGCAGACCGATATACGGATTCATCAGCGCTGGAAGCTGCATCACTGTTGAAAGCAAACCGGCCTGTGTGAAAGAAAGGGAGAGTTTTTCAATCAGCATGGGAAGCAGAGGTGCCAGAAAACTGGAATAAACGTCGTGGATGAAATGGCTGACAGACAGTGCCAGGATTTTGGCGGTCTGAAATTCTGAAGAATTGACGGTGTTCGGTTTATGGCCGAGGCCTTGTTGAAAAGAGGTCATCAGAGTTCTCTCCTGAAAAATCGGGTTTTTCAGCTATTGTAAATCCCGTAGCTTTTCTTCGCTTTAGAAATCCGATTTTTTTCCTATGTTAAATTGGCGGCCTTGTCAGTTATAAATTCAGTAGATCGAAAAATTCCTTAAAAGTTCCATAGGAACGACATATTTGTAGCAGATATCAGCCCCGCCCACCCCTGCGGCATGTCCGCATCGGAATATGCCGTCCCTACGGGACTCAGCGGACACGGGGGATTCGGGTTCTACAAATATGCCGCTCCTACGGAGCTGAAAACAGATATGCCGTCGTCACCTTTCAAAAACTTTTCGAACCACTGAAATTGGGTTGCAATCTGTTTACTATCGAACAAAAAATATAAAATAAGAAGCTTTACTGCTTTTTCAATGCTTCCACATTTATTATTTCATCAGGAACGGTGACTTGAATCACGTAGATAACAAATTCCCTTGCTTTGAAATTCTTTTGCCATTACTATGCCTGAAATTAAACCATAAACGGGCATTTTTCATTTGCCGGTTGACACTTTTTCTATTTCGTCCCTACGGGACTTGTCGTATAAGTAATCCTTTTTCTATAGATATTATGTCCCTAACGGGACAAAGTGTAAACTAACAAATGAAGGAAGCCCAATTTTTGTTTTTTCGTGCAATTCGTGTAATTCGTGTAATTCGTGTAATTCGTGTAATTCGTGTGTTTCGTGGTCAAAAATCAGTTTGAACAGTGTCCCGTTAGGGACATAATATCTATAGAAAGAAATCTTGCCGGTATGGCAAGTCCCGTAGGGACGAAATAGAAAAAGCGCAAGCTGCTTCAAAGCTGATATGAAGGATGCCCAATTTTGTTTTATTCGTGTAATTCGTGTGTTTCACAGTCAAAAATCAGTTTGAACAGTGTCCCGTTAGGGACATAATATCTATAGAAAGAAATCTTGCTGGTATGACAAGTCCCGTAGGGACGAAATAGAAAAAGTGTAAGCTGCTTCAAAGCTGATATGAAGGAAGCTCAATTTAGTTTTATTCGTGTAATTCGTGTGTTTCGCAGTTAAAAATCAGGTTGAACAGTGTCCCGTTAGGGACATAATATCTATAGAAAGAAATCGGTAGTGGGTCAAACCCGTTGATAAAGAATTCGGAGTCCGTGTATTGTCAGGCTAATTTATACGCCATCAACAGGTTTGACCCACTACCGAAGAAATCTTGCTGGTATGGCAAGCCCCGTAGGGACGAAATAGAAAAAGCGCAAGCCGCTTCAAAGCTGATATGAAGGAAGCCCAATTTTCGTGTAATTCGTGTAATTCGTGTAATTCGTGTAATTCGTGTGTTTCGTGGTTAAAAATCAGGTTGAACAGTGTCCCGTCAGGGACATAATATCTATAGAAAGAAATCTTGCTGGTATGGCAAGCCCCGTAGGGACGAAATAGAAAAAGCGCAAGCCGCTTCAAAGCTGATATGAAGGAAGCTCAATTTAGTTTTATTCGTGTAATTCGTGTGTTTCGCAGTCAAAAATCAGGTTGAACAGTGTCCCGTCAGGGACATAATATCTATAGAAAGAAATCTTGCCGGTATGGCAAGTCCCGTAGGGACGAAATAGAAAAAGCGTAAGCCGCTTCAAAGCTGATATGAAGGAAGCCCAATTTTTGTTTTTTTCGTGTAATTCGTGGATAAAAATGAGGTTGATATGAAAAAATGCACAATCAAAATCGAACCCGGCAATGACACCCAAGACGTAACTGTCAAATACAATGATATGAAATCCCATTCCATATCCGCATCCCGAATGGCTGATGTGATCAAGGATTCGGAAACGGGTATCGGGCAAAGCAAGGCTGTGGAAACAGGTCGGGAGCTGTTTTCTGTTTTAGATGGTTCGGGCGGACGGCTGCGGGCTGAAATGGATAAAGCCGATGAAGCCGGTGAGGAACTGGCGCTTTATCTGGATTTGCCTCCGGTTTATGACAGCCTGCCCTTTGAACTGCTTTTTGACAACGGGTTTTTGCTACAGGATGAAGATTTGTATCTGTTTCGCCTGGCGGATACGAAAAAGCGGAAATATAAGACGGAATCGCGAGCCTTGCGTATTTTGTTCATGGCCTGTTCGCCTGAAGGACAGACCACATTGAATTTTGAAGATGAAGAAGAACTGATTTTGCGTGAGGCCGAGAAGCTGCATTTGAATCTTGCTGTGGAAGATAGCGGGTCCGCAGATGGTTTGAAGGATATGGTTATCGGAGCGGGCGGGTTTGACGTGCTGCATATTTCCGGTCATGCGGGTATTGATGATAAGAAGGGGCCGGTGTTTTACATGGAAAATGAAATCGGCCGGCTGGACAAGGTGACGCCCAGACGGTTCAACAAGGCTTTGCAAGGCTTTCAGCCTCGGATTCTGTTTTTATCGGGTTGTTCCACGAGCAAACGCGATTGGGAAACCAATGATCCGTCTTTTACCGAAAAGATGGTGTCATTCGGGGTTCCCTTTGTCATGGGATGGGCCGAGCCGGTTTATGACACGGCCGCTTCGAAAATGGCCGCGCAATTGTTCAAATATCTGGCCATGGGCAAGGATATTGCCGAATCCGTGCGTCTGGCGCGAATGGAAGTTAGGGATTTTGTGCATACCTGGGCGCTTTTTCGGGTGTACTGCAACCGGTCGCAGCCGGATGCGCTGATTCCTGCGGGCATGGGCATTCGCACACAAACCTTTCGCAAGACCGTGCATCGCACGTTGGAACATAGCGAGATTCAGGTTCTGGCGCAAGGGTTTGTGGGGCGGCGGCGTCAGATTCAAAAAGGCGTCAAGGTGTTGCGCGGCTTTGAAGTGCAAAAAGGGCTTTTGATCACGGGTGCGGCCGGTGTGGGCAAATCCTGTCTGGCCGGAAAGCTGATTGAGCGATTCGAGAAGAAAAAGCTCATTGCATTTCACGGCAGGCTTGAAACCGGCGCATTGTTTCAGAAATTTATCAATCTGTTCGAGCGTTTTGATATTCAAACCGGACTGAAAGAAATACATTCCGAAGATCCGCCTGAAGAGCGCCTCATGGGACTGTTTCGGCAGGCGTTGCAGGAATTGCCGGTCATTATTTATCTGGACGATTTTGAACGGAATCTCGAACGTCGGCCAGCCGGCTCTGATGATGCGGATGACGTGTTTGAAGTGCAAAAGGATGTGCTGCCCCTGGTTCGGGGCTTGCTGCGCGGCGTATCGTGGGCCGAGGGTGAATCCAATTTGATGATCAGCACCCGGTATCCGTTCAAACTGGAACATGCGGGCCGTGAATCGGTTTCCGAAAATCTGATCCGGATTGCGCTCATGTCCATGCGGGATGCGGAACTGAAAAAAAAGGTGGACAAGCTCGAATTCATTGCCAAGAGCAGACGACGGAAAATATACGAAACCGCTGGCCGAGGCAATCCCCGGTTGCTGGAATGGCTTGACAAAATCGCCGAGCAAGAGAGCAAATACGATCTGGCCGAATTGCATACACGGGTGACAGGCAAACAGGAGGATTACATTGCCGAATACTTGTCCGATTTGATGGTGAATACCCAGGGCGAAGCATTCAAGACCTTTTTACATCAATCGGCTGTTTATCGCCAACCCGTTCCCGAGTCTGCGTTTGCAGCATTCGGAAACGCTGACCAGTTGCGGCGGGCCGCGTGGCTGACCTTGATGGAACAGGAAACCCGGCCGGACCGGGATACATATTGGGTGCATCCCATGATTCGGGACAAGCAATGGGAAAAACTGTCCGCATCCGACCAGACCGCCGCGCATGATGCGGCTGCAAGGTGGCATGACACCGCAATCGATGAAGCGGAACAATCGTCATATAGCAGGCTGTCCGAAGCGGTTTATCATTGCCTGGCTGCGGACCGCATCCGGCAGGCGTGCAAACATGCGATTCCTTTGGGGCTTATGATGGATAATATGCAATTGTACCGGGAATGCGTGGAAATGCAGCAAATTGTGGCGGAATCTGTCACAGAAGCAGTGATCACTGAGGCGCTTGCGGAAAAAGATGGGAACGTGGCCGTGTTGATGAGCGATCTTGGGGCTGCGTATAATATGATGGGGGATTATCCCAGGGTCATCCAATGGACGGAAAAAGCCCTTGCCATTGATTTGAAATTTTTCGGCGAAAATCATCCGAATGCAGCGATTCGTTACAACAACCTCGGCGAGGCTTATCGAACATTGGGCGAATACAGCAAAGCCATAGAGCATTATGAGCGCGCCCTTGCCATTGATTTAAAAAACTTCGGCGAAAATCATCCGAAGGTGGCGACTTATAACAACAACCTCGGCTTGGCTTATCAAGCATTGGGCGAATACAGCAAAGCCATAGAGTATTATGAGCGCGCCCTTGCCATTGATTTGAAAAACTTCGGCGAAAATCATCTGGATACGGCGATTGACTACAACAACCTCGGCGGGGCTTATTATGCATTGGGCGATTATAGTAAAGCCATCAAGCATCATGAACGAGCCCTTGCCATTGATTTGAAAAACTTCGGCGAAAATCATCCGCAAGTGGCGATTTGTTACAACAACCTCGGCGCGGGTTATCGAGCATTGGGCGAATACAATAAAGCCATAGAGTATTATGAGCGCGCCCTTGCCATTGATTTGAAAAACTTCGGCGAAAATCATCCGAAGGTGGCGACTCGTTACAACAACCTCGGCGGGGCTTATTATGCTTTGGGCGAATACAGCAAAGCTGTCAAGTATTTTGAGCGCGCCCTTGCCATTGATTTGAAAAGCTTCGGCGAAAATCATCCGGATACGGCGATTGATTACAACAACCTCGGATTTGTTTATGATGCATTGGGCGAATACAATAAAGCCATAAAGTATTTTGAGCGCGCCCTTGGAATTTTTTTAAAGGTTTTAGGTCATGAACATCCGCATACAAAGGGCGTAAAGGGTCATCTGGAAGAGGCAAAGTGTAAATTGTCTGAACCATGATTTTTATGATTAAAGGATTGCCATGATTAGGCGGGTGTAGATTACAGATGATGAGTGCATAAAGGGCATTATGCAAATTGTTGTTTTACGTTAGGATTAGAGATTAGATAACTTACACATATTAAAAAATCGGGTGATTTATCCTGAATAAAACATGGCAAATAATACAATTGCCGGTGACAGATTACAACAAAGCGTTAGTATTGCAACACCGGCTGGTCGCTTCCCGTCAAAAAAAACCGCTCAAATCCGATCTGGTGCTGTTGGTTGAACATCCTGCCGTTTTCACATTAGGTCGTCGAGGCGGTTTGTCCAACCTGATTGTTTCTCCTGATTATCTGAAAAAAAAAGGCATTGCCGTCGTTCCGGCAGAAAGAGGCGGCGACATTACGTTTCACGACATCGGGCAACTGATCGCCTATCCGATTGTAAACCTGAGAGCGAACCGGATGTCTGTCACCGATTATGTCAGCGCCCTTGAAGAGGTGATGATCGGTGCGGCGGCCAAATTCGGCGTAACGGCTGTTCGTCGTGATCTCAATCGCGGCGTCTGGGTCGGTGTTCGCAAATTAGGCAGCATCGGCATTGCCATTCGCCACGGAATTACATTTCATGGCCTGGCGTTCAATGTGAATCTCTCTTTGACGCCGTTTGATTGGATACGTCCCTGCGGTTTGCATAATGTTCGTGTTACAAGTTTGGCGCGTGAACTTTCACAATCTGTGAGTATGGAATATGTGCGTGAAATTTTGATAAAACAGTTTGAATCTGTTTTTAAAATTCAATTGAAAGTTACGACGTTAGAAAGTCTGCCATAAATAATTTTTTCAGCAAACTCTCTATTGTTGTGATAAGTGAAAATCAGGAGTGCAAACTTCAGTTTGCCGCTTTTGAAGCGTTTTGGCAAACTGAAGTTTGCACTCCTGCCCGTCAGCCAAATGTTGACACAACACCATTCACCTGATGCAGACTCTCCTCTTATACCTCATCCGACTTATTTCATTTGCAAAGGCAGCCACAAGGCTATGTCTTGAAACATAAAAACCAGAATAATGCCCAAAACAAGGATTATCACGAACGGGACAACACTTTTGATGATAAAAGAGAGCGGTTCATCAACAATGCCTTTGACCGTGAATATATTGAGTCCCACCGGCGGAGTGAGCAATGCTGTTTCAATGAGCATCATCAGAATAACGCCAAAAGCAATTGTGTCGATTCCCAAAGCGGGAAGCATCGGCGCGATCACAGGAACGGTCAAAACTGTTATTGAGCCGCCGTCTAAGAACATTCCCAGACAAAGGTAAAGAATCACAATCATGAGTATAACCCCCCATATCGGCAAACCGGAAGAAACGATATATTCGGTAAGGTCAGCCGGAATCTGAAGAAGGGTTATCACGTTGGACATGACCAAAGCGCCGACCATAATCATGACGATCATTGTAGAAAGGATGCTGCTGTCTATCAGACACTGCACAAAACCCTTCCAATCCAGCTTGCGGAAAATGAAGGCGCAAAAAAGGCTGTAAATCACCAGTATCGCACCGGCTTCGGTCGGTGTGGCAATACCTGTGTAGATGCTTCCAAGAACAAACACCGGGCCGAGAATGATGATAAAAGATTTCCGCAGCGAGATTAGACGCTCGGTCCAACTGTAAGACACGGCTTCATATTTGCCGCTGATTTTGCAATTCATTACGATATATGCGCTGAACATGGCCACCAGCATGATTCCCGGAACCACACCGGCCATGAAAAGGTCTCCGACGGATGTATCGGTCAGAAAGCCATAAACAATAAACCCGATACTGGGCGGAATGATCAATCCCAGACTGCTGCCGGTCACTGTGCCGATAACCAGCTTTTTATCATAGCCCCGGTCCAGCAGCGGTTTCATGGCGACAAGAGTGATAATTGCGGTAACTGCCGTACTCGAACCGATCATGGCTGCCAGGATTCCTCCGGTGATGCAGGTACCTACGCCCAAACCGCCGGGCATCCAGCCGAGCCATTTGCCGCTCAAATCATATATCTGCTCACCCAATCCGCTTCGTGACAGAATCAGCCCGCCGAGAGTAAACAAAGGGATTGCCAGTAAAACAAAATTAGTGGCCGTATGTTCCGCCACGATGGGCAGAGTATTCAGACCGTTGATACTTCCATGGAAAAATAACAGACCGGCAAGACCAGTCAGCCCCAGGGCAAAGGCTATCGGCACTCCCCAAAACAGAAGCGCCAGTGCAAAGACAAGAATTCCCAAAGGTTGGCTGAAAAAATAAACAGCGATTCCCACTCCAGCCGACAGCAAAAAGAATAAAACCATCAAAGCCGGAGAGACAGATGACGTTTCAGAGGCTTTTTCAGGATTCTTCTTAATCCAAAGAATTCTGCCCTGAATTTTTCTTACCGTTTGAATGACACTCAGGGCCATGCCGCTCGGAATTGCCAAAAAAACAAGCCACATGGGATAACGGAACAGCCCTTCGCTCATGGAATTATATTCAACAGCTTCCATGAAATGGCTGAAACCATAAATACCCAGAGCGCCGATAAAAACCATAGATACAAGATCGGAGGCCGCTCCGATAGTTTGTCTGGTGCGATTCGGTAAACGGGTGACAAATACATCACAGGCAACGTGTTTGTCTGATTTGATACCATAAGGAACAGACAAAAACGTGAACCAGATAAATATCAGAGTTGAAATCGCCAAAACCCATGAAGTGGGCTGATCCAGAAAATGCCGTGAAAACGCCTCAAAAGACATAAACAGAGCCACTGCCAGCATCATCAGACCGGCCAGCAGAGCAAAGGCAAATGAGATGCGATCTATCAGCGCCCCTGCGCCTTGCTCTGGCGAAACTGTTATTTTATCCATTTTGCCTCATCAATAAAACAATCCTAAGGAATGAGGACGAAATAACTTCCCCATTTCTCCAACTGTTGCTCTTAATCTAATAAAAAATGCCTGAAAATATGGCATGGAGCGCAAAAATTAAGCGCAGCGGTTTTTTGCAGGCCCCTGAATCCTCAAGCATCCGGGTGGAATCGGATGCAAAAAATCGCTTCGCTTAATTTTTGCACTCCTAAATTTTCTATTTACTGATACTGACTTCTATTTTGATTTTTCCAGAAGCCCCCACAACTCCTTAAAATTATCGCCAAGCTGCTCTTTTGCAAACTCTTTCATAACCGGTCTGACTGTATTGATAAGTTTGGCTTTCTCTTCACTGGAAAATTCTACAAATGCCTTTGCTTCAGATTTCAGAAAGGTAAAATCCTCTTCACGCTCCTTGGCTGCATAGTCTCTCGTCCAGGCTTCAAACTCCCTGGCTGTTTCGGCTAATATTTTTTGATCTTCGCCGGAGAGTTTATTCCAGGATTTTTTGTTGATCACCACCCACATACTAAAGTAGGGGATAGTCGGGTCAACGGTCAGATAAGGAGCCACTTCATAGAGTTTGCTGCGTCGCCATCTGGAAACTCCCGAACCGGCTCCCTGGATGGTTCCTCGTTGCAAGGCGGTATAAATCTCTTTTGCGCTCAAGCCGATAGGGACAGCTCCCAGTGCCTTGTACATGGTTGCCATGGCGGTTCCGGAAGTGCGCATTTTCAGCCCCTTATAATCGTCAATAGTCGTAATGGCCTTGTCGCGGCGTCCGATCAAAGTAGTCCCAAATGACCATGGAGCAAGCAACTTGCTGTTGAAGTACTTTTCGAACTCGGTGGAAGCTATCTCGCGAACCCTGGGGTTATCAAGGAATCTATAATAATGTTCATAGCTTTCCCAGCATCCCGAAGTACCTAAAGATCCGACAAACTCCAACACTGGCGAACGGCGACCGACCAAAGCCACATGCAAAAGACCGATGTCGATCTGATTTTTTGACATGGCTGCCATAATAGACTTTGCATTATACAAAGAGCCGGCCCCATAGTGTTTAATATTAATTTTACCTCCGGTTTTTTTAGCCACCGCCTCCACGAACGTTTGGGCTGCTATTTCGTGGTTGCTTTTTGGCGGTGTGGTGGTGGCAAAAGTCAATTGCCCCTCGTCTGCAAAAGCGCAGTCCGAACCGGCCATAACCGGCATCATGGAAATAAATGCGAAAATCGCGACACATAAAATTGTTACATACTTCATTTTCTCCTCCTTCAACAGAATGCCCTGGAGTCTGTTGTATTAAGATTGGAAATAACTGCGCTCCAGGGAACGCAGACGATCAAGACCGATTAAACGATTGAACTCATCAAAAGAGACCATCCTGTTGCTGAAACCGGCAGTGGTCCCGGTAGCGGCGATTTCAGCCATCAGGTCTCCCACTGCCTTTGCCACAGCGTAAGTTGCGGCCACCGGAAAAACGACCGTGTTGTAACCGATTTCCTCCAACTCGGCCGCGGAAAGCAAAGGCGACTTACCTCCTTCAATGTTATTGGCAAGTGTGGGAGCATCCACTTCGGCGTTAATCACCCGCATTTGCTCTACTGTGGTAGGAGCTTCCACAAAAATCAGATCCGCACCGGCTTCACGAAACAGATTGCCCCTTTCAACCGCATCTTCCAGGCCATTGACAGCCAGGGCGTCAGTGCGGGCCATAATAACGAAATCATCGTCAATTCTGACATCTACCGCGGCTTTTACCTTGGCGATCATTTCCTCGGTTTCAATGACCTGTTTATCAAGCATGTGGCCGCATCGTTTGGGAAAAACCTGATCTTCAATGAACATCCCGGCCGCTCCGGCTCTTTCAATCTCTTTGACAGTGCGTCGAACGTTGAGTACGCCGCCATGTCCGGTGTCACCGTCCGTGAAGACCGGGATATCCACGGCGTCTGTAACTCGGCGAACACAATCAACCATTTCGGTCAAGGATAAAAAGGATATATCCGGCAGACCTAAAAGTGAGGCGCTGGACGCGTACCCGCCGATAGTCACCGCATTGAATCCGGCCTGTTCCACGATTTTTGCCGTAAGGGCATCATGTGCGCCCGGCATAACCAATATGGCATCTTCAAGGATATATTTTCGAAGTAAGCTTGTTTTTTTCACTTTTTGACACTCCTTTGTTTACCCATAGCAAACACCACGGGCAAAAAAAATTATTCACCGCGCAAGGGATTACAAAAGACCATCAATACGCGGGCTTGTTTCGGGCCGATACTGCGTGACTTATGGGGACGGTCGGAATCAAAATACATCGCATCACCCGCCTGAAGAATATAGGTCTGGCCATCGTAGTAAAATTCATTTATGCCTTCCAGAACAAAAACAAATTCCTGACCTTCATGCACGAGAGGCTTGGGCCCGAATTGCTTGCTGACGGTGACGATGTAGGAATCCATGAATCGGTCCGATTTATGGAATGCAAATGATTCATAAACGGAATCGGGAGCAGCTCCTGTATGGGTGATAGGCTGGCGCTGCCCGGCCCTGACCAATGAAAATTTGGCTTGTTTCCGCCGGGTCTTCTCTCCGGTTATAAGCGAGACAGCATCTATGCCCAGGCCAAAGGCGATTTTTGTCAAAGTTCCGATAGTTGGAGTTTTGTCCTCATTTTCTATTTGTGATAAATATCCCTTGGACAACCCTGCAGCCTTGGCCAGTTTCTCAAGCGTCCAGTCACGTTCAAGCCTTTTAGCCCTGATGCGGTTGGCAATCGCTTTTTCAAGAGCTTGTCCATTCTTTTCATTTTGTACCTGATTCATAACAATAGTTTACTATCAGCAAACATAAAAAGCAAGCGTTTTTTTGCCTATGTAAATTCCCCATAGATGGCGAGCCGGAGACTTTTGAGTTTGTCATTGCTGACAAATACGGAAAACATCAGCAAATTATATGGTAAAGCAAGTGAATAATTTTATGCCATTTTTTACAGATCTGTTGACATTTGATAAAATCATCTTAATTTTCAAGTGATTAGCAACTATAATACTTTCAAATTGTTTTCGTTGCAAGCCCTTGTGAATACCGGCCTCTGGCGAAAATCGAATTTGAAATGTCAACAGAACCCGGGAGGAAAAGACGTGTTAGCCAGAGTTTTCAGCAGCGCGCTGATCGGTATTGATGCTTATTTGGTTGAAGTTGAAGTGGATATCAATTTTGGTCTGCCGTTTTTTACCACAGTCGGCCTTCCGGAGGCAGCGGTGAAAGAAAGTAAAGAAAGGGTCAAATCGGCAATTAAAAATACAGGCTATACCTTTCCGGATGACCGTATTACCGTTAACTTGGCGCCAGCCAATATAAAAAAAGAGGGTACCGGGTTCGATCTTCCCATCGCGTTAGGTATATTGATTGCCACCCAACTGATTCCTCAGGATATCGTTTCCCAATATCTGTTTATGGGTGAACTCTCATTGGATGGCCGCATCAAACCGGTTAACGGATCTCTTCCCATGGCAATCGCCGCCAAAAAAGCCGGATATCAGGGCGTTATAATACCTTTGGAGAATAGCCGCGAAGCGTCTGTTGTAGATGGCATTTCGATTTTACCGGCAGCCACTTTACATCAGGTGATTGATTTTTTACGCGGTTTTACTTTAATCGAACCCGTTAAAACCGATATAAACGCCTTGTTTGATTATGAAAACCGCTTTGATTTTGATTTTTCCGAAGTCATGGGGCAGGAACATGTCAAGCGTTCTCTGGAGGTCGCCGCGGCCGGCGGGCATAATTTGGTGATGATCGGTCCTCCCGGATCAGGTAAAACCATGTTGGCCAAACGTTTGCCCACGATTCTTCCGCCCATAACATTTGACGAAGCCATTGAAACCACCAAAATTTTTTCGGTGGTGGGGATGTTGGATAAAGAACAAGCACTCGTCACCCAAAGGCCCTTTCGTTCTCCGCACCACACCATTTCAGATGCAGGACTCATCGGCGGAGGCCATATTCCGCGTCCCGGAGAGGTCAGTTTAGCGCATAACGGCGTTCTTTTTTTAGATGAACTGACAGAATTTAAAAAGCATGTTTTGGAAGTGCTACGCCAACCGTTGGAAGATTTCAAGGTGACAATTTCCAGAGCCATAACAACCATTACCTATCCGGCCAGTTTCATGTTAGTTGCGGCTATGAATCCATGTCCTTGCGGCTTTTTTTCCGATCCGCTGCATGAGTGCCGCTGTTCGCCACAGCAAATTCAACGATACCGCTCTAAAATATCCGGCCCGTTGATGGATCGCATTGATATTCATGTGGAAGTTCCGGCTGTCCCCTACAAAGACCTGATGCTTGAAACCGAATCCGAACCCTCCCACGCCATCCGCAAACGTGTGACCGAAGCGCGCTCCTTTCAAACACAAAGGTTTGCTCGAACCAAAATTTATTGTAATGCGCAAATGAGCAACCGCCTGATTAAAAAGCACTGCGCGATTGATGCACCATCTGCGCAATTGCTTGAATCCGCCATTGAAAAACTAGGGCTATCGGCTCGCGCGTATCATCGCATTTTAAAGATCGCACGCACTATTGCCGACCTTGAAGGCGCACCGGCGATTCAAACCGAACATATTTCGGAAGCGGTGCAATATCGGAGTTTGGATAGGGGCAAAATTTTTTAAGGTATGCAAAATAAAAAAGGCGGGACAGACGTAGGTTGGGTTGAGGAACGAAACCCAACATCAGCCTGAATTTGTTGGGTTTCGTTCCTCAACCCAACCTACGACTACATTTAGTGTCCCAGCTTATGTTGGTAGCCGAAAATAAAAAAGGCGGGACTGTAAACAGCCCCGCCTTTTCAGTTGATATAATAGTTTTTTATTATTTTACGAATTTTTCGTGATGCCTTCACCATCTAAACCATTATCCAGACCAACCAAATATGAGCCTCTACCGGTTCCTAATATTTCGCCACCGCCAGCATATTTCCAAGCACCGGATTGATCAAAATTCCTGAACCAGCCGCTTACGTTGGAAAAAAGCGCGTTGCCATCTTCATCTTTCTTGCTCCTGCTCTTAATCTTATTCTTGCTCGTGTCATTCGATTAAGAGCAAAAGCAATATTAAGAGCTGGAATTTAGTTCTTTAGAAATGGGAAAGTTATTTAATCACTGATCCTTAGTAACTATACTCTGTATGACCATCAGGATATATCCTGGACCTGGCGCGTCGTGCCGGCCAACACTGGGGGGGTACGGCAATCGGGTTTTGCGTGATATGAGTATAGGCTGTTTCAATATGTACGGCCAGCGTTGTGATATCCCCTCCGAGTCCCATTGGACCCCGCCCCATGTAATTGACAGCCTCTTCCAGTTCCACTTCCATTTCAGCGATTTCAAGATCATGGTGACGTTGCCCTACCGGACGGGCAATGGCTTCCTTGGCCAGTTTCATACAAGGTCTGCCGTTCCCCCGATTCCCACACCGATAATACCGGGTGGACATGGATTGGCACCGGTTTCAAAAACCGTATCGATCACGAATTTTTTCAGCGCGGAAACGCCGTGAGCCGGATAAAACATTACCAGATAGATATGGCCTGCAGTCAAAGACATCATCATGGCAGGCAGGATGAGCGTATGGATGGAATAAAAGCGGGTAAGCGTAAGGTCGGATACGGTGATGCTCATATTCTCTGTGATTACCGGATTTACAACAAAACCGAAGACAGCTGAACTGAAAATGACTGTTTTTCGGACATGCTGTTGAAAGCGAAAACACGCGGTTTCAAACCTGAGTGCGTTCTTTCAGACAGTCGATATGCAGGACTGAAAAATTTCAAAACTATCCGGGATTGCGGACAGGCCAGGATGACCCGCCTGAAACCGAACCGTCTTATAAATCCTGACAGCATCGGTGACATCCCCCTGTCATCGGCTGATATTTCAGAAACCGGAACTGCGGTTTATCTCAAAGGCTACAGGTTTGTCAAAGTATTCGGAATTATCGACAGAAACGGCGGTACCGAATACCAGGCCACTGATGAACTTTATATGGATGAATTCCGGCGCATCCGGCTTTCCGATTTCTCACAGACAATTGAGGAATACCATCGCGGACTGAAACAATTCTGCGGAGTCGAACGCTGCTGATGCAGAGCGTCAGTCAAAGGCTCAGAGAAACCATATAGGTCTGTCTATACGAAGAACCTTTCTGAGATTCGAAATATTCAGTCTGAAAACCGGACATAGCCGGTTCGAAGGGGCGCATTCCCAAAAAGTAGGAATACTTGATAACTTATTGAATTTATTGATAGCTAAAAAATTCCCCTGAAATATGGCATCCAATAAAATCATTGAGTTAGGTTAACCAATTGAAAAGTTCCTACTTTTTGGGAATGCACCCGTTCGAAGCAAAGAATCGTATTATCCGGGATGCTGTCAGGGCATATTTGGCAGAGCCTGCCTATGCTTTTTAGCTGACTGCGTAATTCCGTAACTCCTATTTGTAATTTGTTCTTTGAGTTTTATTTGTTATTGGCAAGAAACATTTGCGTCAACCTATCCCATCCGAGCTCCGGCATTGCACCGAAAATATCATGAGCAATCTGGCCGCCGTCAGCAGCAAGCGGTCCGGCGGTTTCTTCGATCACGTCATAAAGACGGCGGACGTCTTGTTTCAACATCTCCTCAGTTTCATCCCCTAAGCAGAGAGATTTAAGGTCTTGTCTCAGGGTATTGGAATGCACCCGCATAATCCAACCGTCTGAATAAGGATCGTCACTTGCTTTTTCTGCGATTTCCCTGAAACGCGGGTTGACATCGGTTACAACACCGCTTACAGGAGAAAGGATGTCCGCCCGGTTATGACCGCGTTTGAGCTGAATATCGCCTTGATTTTGCTTTACCATTTTTCCCACTAAGGGCGCTTCGATCTGATCCGGAGTTCCGAAAACCCGGAAAGCAAAATCGTCCAAGCCCACCCGTATCATCGAGCCTTCTTCGATTTTCGCCCAGGTGTGGCCCTTATGTAAATAGTATCCTTGAGGAAATCGAATGCCATCTATATCAAGAACATCCACAGGCTTGACCACGGCATACACAGTGTATTGATCCTGAAAGTATTGATCAAATTCACAGTCACTACAGTGATAATCGTTGGTACACGCTCTGAAATCGATCCGTCTTTTCATATAGTGAAGGCAGGGGCGCTTGGATGCGGGGAGTTCTCTCAGCTGATCTTGCCATAAGACGATCTTTTGTCTTTTTTCTTTAACGATGCCGCCTTGTTCCCTGAGAAACTCATTATCCCGAGCCGTTTTTTGCATGATCCGGTCAAATTTACACGCACTGCATTGATAATCTGTATCGCAGAGTTTTCGGGTCACGATCCCTGCCTGCATCCACAGGCAGGGATCGGAATCTTTTGATATTCCGTTCGTTTGCAGAGTCATTTTCATAATAAACACCGTTAAGTTTTAAGGAAACCGTTCACTTCCCCTGCACGATCTAGTGTTGTGTCAAGTTTAAGATGACGAGTGAAAATCAGGAGTGCAGACTTCAGTTTGCCGCTTTCAGAGCGCTTTGGCAAACTGAAGTCAGCACTCCTGCCCGTCAGCTAAATGTTGACACAACACTAGTTCCCATGCTTTGCGTGGGAATCAGAGGGGGAACGATTACGTTTTAAGAAATGTTTTGGTCAGGTTATTCCACCCTAAATCCGGCAAATTCCCGTAAATATCTCTGCTAAAATGACCGCCATCGGCAGCCAACGGCCCGGCGACTTCTTCGACCATCTGTTCAAGTTGAGCGACTTCTCCATTAATCCAATTCAGGCTTCCCGTATCACTCATAAGGTTTTTTACAGATTTTTTGATATTGCCGGTACGAACCAAGAATAACCAACCATCTCCATAAGGTTCATGGGCAGTCAATTTCGGATTTTCCCTGACTTCGGAGTTGACTTCGACAATAACACCTCCCACCGGAGAAAGCATATCAGCCATGTTATCCTTTCGTCGCAGACCCCATCCGGCCGCATCCGGATCAAGTTCTTTGCCCATCAAGGGAAGGTCGAACGCATCCGCTTCACCCAACAGTTTCATGGAAAAATCATCCACGCCGATTCGAATGTATCCGCCGCTTTCAATCCGCGCCCAGGAATGGCCGTTGTGAAAATGATAATCCATGGGAACAGCGAAACCTTTGACTTCATGCACATCTGTGGGCGAGTGATTGGTTTTTGCTGAAAGGACTTCTTCAAAATATTGGTCGAAATCGCAATGAGCGCACTCGTAATTGTAAGCGCAGGCACGTCGTTCGATTCGGCCGGTCAGGCTGTGCCGACAAACTCGATCCATATCGGTCCGCCTTCTCATGGCATCTTGCCAACTGGTGATCTTGCCTTTTTTTACTTGAGACATCATTCCACGGTCATACTTGCATGTGGTGCAATCAAAATAATTGTTGCAGTTCTTAAATTTGGTAACCCCCGCTCCTGCCCACACACATGGTTTGTCAGTACCAGCCTCCTTATCCGGCCGTACCATCCAAACCTGTCCGCCTAAAACACTTGGAATTTCATCGGAATAACTCTTGTCGTGAACCGCGCCTTTTCTGTAAGTGGAACCATATCCCAAATTGCTTCTTCGCTCTTTTGTGATTTCTTTAGCCATGTCATCCTCCTTGTTATTTTTAAACTGTTGAATTTTTAATTTTTTGTTTTTTAATTATTATATAAAGCAAGAAGCGTGCCAGCTTGTGGCAAAATAGGCAGGAATATATATAACTATCTAATATAATAGAATTTAAATAATATTTGTTTGGATGCCGCTATTGTAAAGCGTTAATTGGAAGTGTTGTAAAATTCAACAGTCATAGGGAAGCAAATAAAATATATCGAATGGAAAAAGACTATATTTATTATGATTTGAATCGGTTACAGGAGTGTTGAATTTTTCGACATGTCAGTTGATTTTTTCAACATGGTTTTACGTTTTCAAAAAAGTATCAGTAGATGGAAAGTTCAGGAGTGCAAAAATTTAGCGCAACGATTTTCAGCATCTGATTCCACCCGGAGGCTGGCGGATTCAGGGCCGGCAAAAAACCGCCAGGCTTAATTTTTGCGCTCCATGCCGTATTTTCAGGTATTTTCCATCTACTGAATATATTCAATTTTCGTCGGTAGGCTTATATCGTTGACTCCAATTTATAGCTATACCCACAATAAGTGTCATAAATGCCATGGCGATAAGCAATACCCCCCATCCTTTCAGACCAAGGGAATTGACGGATGTTATGATTGGAAACAATCCTGCCAGTAGTGGCAAAAGGGCTGTCATCAAATGAAAATGATAAGCAATGGCGATAAGCCCTCCTGCGGATGCGAACATTGCCCATAAATTGGGTTCAGGTAATGGCCAATTATACCAGCCTATCGTCTGAACGGCAATGTAAACAGTCAGCACTGCGCCTATATACAATTGGGGGCGTTTTAGACGCCAGGCCTGTACGCCAAAGACTATACTGACCAGGCAAGCGGTCGGGCCCAACAGCTTCAGTTGGAACAATGTGATAAAAAGCGTTCCTGCACAACCAGCCCATACCTGTTTTTCTTTGCGGGAGAGGAGTGCGAATATCAACAAACCGGGCGCGATATACAGGGCCGGTTTGTCGAGTGTGATAGCAAATGTAAATAACCAGGCAATAAGATGATACAGATATAATCCTGCCCATATCATCCAGATCGCGTTCATAATTCGTTGTAAAATATACTGTTGCGACGCTCCCAACGGGGCATCACAGCGAATGACAGGACGCTTTGCCCAAATAAAGGCGGCAAGGCCGGTCCCATACCATACGGCGACAAGATGAATTATGTCTTGATCATAGCCAGTCCGGTAGAACAGATGTGGGACAATCGCAATTCCTGTTACTGCGAGGAAAGGAACCGCGAGAACAGTCCATGAAACTCTTAATTGAAATGCCCACCTTATTGCAACCAGCTTTAATGCTGCCATGATCACCCAGTTTCCCATCATGAGAAGCCCCATGCGATCAAACGTTGCGATAACTTCGGTTTGAAAGGTCGTATCAAACATGAAGCAGGTTGCGATCAATCCTAAAATGGCTGCTGAACGGAATTGCTTGGTATAACGAAAGAGAATCGCCGCCCCCGTAATAAGCAACAGTTGGTAAAGTTCTATCACAATCGTGAGTACGGTTTCCCAAGTTTGCCAAGCTTTATCGCCAAGGCCGGGTGAGACAAAAAATATTCCGAGTAACATACACAATGCGCTAAAAAAATAGAGTGGATTATACTGAACAAACCAGCGATTTAATACACCTCGAAATTTTTCCATCTGTTTCATTTTGCCATGTTCGTCTTCTTTTTTCATTTTTTGCTCCTTTCGTAATTAAAAAATTTTGGTTGCGAATATCCGCCTGACTTGCCTTCAGCTTGTTGAAAAAAACGATCAATGTCAAGCATAAAAAATTATATATCCTATAAAATCAATTCGTTAACCATTGTTACTTATAGGGTTGAAAAATAGCCGTAATAACCGTTATTGTAAAATATTACCTGAAGGTGTATGGAGCGATAAGGTGCTTTGGGGTAACAATTTTATTAAAGGATAAAGAAATGAATCTTAAAAAAGGAGATGGGAACCGTTTCAATGAATTAACAGCCAGAGTAAAGGCTGTTGAGGAAATCATCGGGTTCGATAGGTTGTATTACACGTCCAAGGGTTTTAATAAAAAAACGGTGGAAAAATGGTTGCGTAAAGATGCGTTTCCGCGTAGAAGCAGCCTACAGCAGTTTTGCCAATGCGGGGGGTTGACCATTGCCGAGTTTGAAGGGCCGGCAGATGCGTTTTGCCAAGCGCTTGCCCGGATTTCACAAACATTGCATCACCAGGGCAAGACACCGCATGCTTTCGAGGAAGAGCAGATTATTGAAACGTTGCGCAGTTTTCAAAAAGACCCAAAAAAGGGAGGTCTTATGACCGTGCTGAATCATACGATCAATGCCATCGGAAAAAAGACAATGGCAAAATATTTTCAACAATTTCAAGGATATTATTTCGGCTATCTCAACTGGACCAAATGGGTCTGCCAAAATGATGACCAGGCCGCGCTCAAAGGCGCCATTTTCCGATGCCTGATTAAAGTGGATGCTTTAGACACCGATTTTCATATTATTCGTTCCAAGTTGACAACATCCAAGTATCTTCAAAAAAAGGGCGATGACAAAGAAAATCTGTGGGCATACAAAGGTGTGATGGTTCCGATTCCCGGACAACTGATTTTCATTTTTGAAGCGCCTGATCCGTCATTTGAAGAGATGGATTTTATTTTTATTATGACCCAAAGCCGTCCCAAAGATCGCCTGATGGGTATTGTCAGTTCCGCTTCTTCCGTTTCGGACGCTGCTGCCATAATGAAAGTGCAACCGGCACCGGCTGCCGCTCGCATCCTGTTACAAAAGGCACCACCTGACATAAATGAAGAAACTTTGATGAAACAATTGGATCGCAATCAAACCACAGATCCCCAGATCGTGCGAGACATTACGAATGAAGTTCATCCTGAAACCGGTATTCTGATGAGCCATTTCATGGCTGCGGGAGCTTGAACCGTCGTGAAATAGAACTTTTTGAGAGATCATTACCACGTCGGGTGGAAGCATTCTGAAAAATGACAAAAAAGATGAATCATCCGTCAGATTCAAAAAATAATATTATGTGCCAGCACTGATTAAAATCTTGCTTGATACAAATTAATTGGAAATGGTGACCGTTCATTTACGGATATATTAGGGCGTATATCAGTTCACAAGTTAGTATTTTGCTATTTTTCAGCCGGAATCATAGTGATGCGAAAAATAGGCGTAACTGCCTGTTTGCGCATCCTGTTCCGCCAGGTCAACCGCCCGCTTTATGCTGTAAAATCCCGGTCAAGTCGTTCGGGTCATAAGAAATCGCCTCATGCCAGATGCCAAATCCGCCGTGGTTATTGACGGCTTTGACCCATTCTTGCAAAAAGGCCCGTTTGGTGCGCACCAGATCGTTGTCTTGCCCCTTGGTTTCCAGAATCAGATGTTCTCCGTTGCACAGCTTTATCAGAAAATCAGGGTGATATCTCCTGATGACGCCTTTATAATTGTACAACACAGCAAATCCCAAATGGTCATTTTTAGCCCATGCGTTGACATATTCGCTTGTATCCAAACGCTGTGCCTCTGTCGCTTCCCATGTGCTGTCCGCCACAACATGGTTGATATGCGACTTTTGAGTGTGTTCGCACGGTTTGCCGGTGTGCCATGTTCGCATCTGGCCGGTGCTTCTCAGCGGGTTTTCCGTGTCGAACACCGGGAAAACCTTGGCGCTGTTTTCGGCCCGGATGCCGTTCCAAAGGTGTTGTACGATTTTATTGATATTGAGTAATATAAGCGCTTTGTAACGCCAAGGGGTTTGGCTGAACAAATCATCTTTGACGATCAATTTCGCGCTGTTGATGAAATCATCCGCAATACGGATGATCTGAGCCAGGAAAAGCGCTTCCGAGCCTTTCCAATCCGGTTTTTCCATATTGAAAATGCGCTTGGATGACTCAAAAACAATCGTTTGAATCCTGAACCGCCGGGCAATCTGTTTCAGGTCGATTTCAGACAGCGCGGCGGGATTGGGTTTTCCGGCCACAACGGCCGCCATTTCGGCTTGGGTGACACTTTCGTAAGGATCAAGATAAATCGGTTCGACGTGATCAAGATGCAATTGGGGTTTATAAATATGTTCTATGCGGATCACATTGGGCCAGATGATTTCAAATTCCGCTTTTTCGGCAAGCGGTTCAATCAAGGTCTTGGGTGTGGGCGGCTGAGGAGGAAGTCCTTCGCCCCCTTCATGGGGTAAAAACGTAAATGGTACGCCGAATATATTGACATATTCCGCTTCAAACAGTCCGTCCGCACCCACCTCATAACATGTCCGACGCAGTCCTCGCCCCACCACCTGTTCACATAACAGTTGGCTGGAAAAGGCACGCAGGCCCATAATATGCGTGACGGTTTTGGCATCCCACCCTTCACTCAACATTCCCACGGATATGATATTTTGAATCAGCTCGCCCGGTTTGCCCGCCTGCCCGACCGTATCGACTTTCAGGCGCAGCAATTCGGCCTGCTGCTGTCGGGTGAGTTTGATTTTTCCCGCTTCATCCGGCGTTAAATCAAGAGTTACATTTTCATCCGCGCTTTCCGCTTTGCTTAAAATTCTGCTGTCGATTTGCAGCGTTTTTTCAGAATCGCAAAGTTCGGCGATCAGGATTTGATGATGATCAAAGCTGAATTTGATACGGGAGGATGTTTCCGTGCGGTTGGCCACGGTGATTAAAACCGGCGGAACCGTATGTCCCGCTTTTTGCCACTTTTTTTTAGTTTCCAGCCAATCCTTGCCCAAAAGATAATAGGCATTGGAAACCAAGTCCGGGAGCGGTTCGGTTTCTTTTGCTCTGCGGTTCAGGTCGTCTTTGACATCGCTGTCCATATAGATATGGTAAAGACGCGATTTTAGCTCCTGCGTCTTTTTGCTGTCATCCCGGATAACCACGCGCGGCGTTTTCACAAGGCCGGATTCAATGGCGTCATTCAGTCCGAAATCACTGACAATCCAGGTGAACAACGCCTCCTCAGCCGCTTTTTTGCCGGATGGCGCAAACGGTGTGGCGGACAGATCAAAACAGCGCAGAATGCCGCGGGTTCGGTGAATGCGGTCCAAGCCGCCGACCCATATCGTGCTTTCTTCGATATCGGCCTTTTTGACGCCCTTTATTTTACTTTCGGCCGGCACCCGCCAGGCATGATGAGCCTCATCGTTGATCACGATGATATTACGACTCAGCCCCAGCTCTTTTAAAACAAGGCGCGTGTAGGCCGCATCACTTAAAGCGCCTCTTTTATCCACACTTTTCTTTTTAGCGATTTTATCTTCATGCTCCCAGGCCAGTTTGTGCCAGTTGATCACCAGAATGCGCCCGCGTCTGAGCCGGTCGGTCAAGCCTTGCGGAACAATGTTAAACTCCTGGTAGTAATTTTCCGGGTCCGCAGGGTGAAGCACGGACAAACGGCTTTTCACGGTCAGGCCAGGAGCTACGATCAATATATTTTGGGAAAAGCGGGTATCCTGCCGGTTAGTGGTTTTGTTCAACACCTGCCATGCGATAAGCATGGCCATGATAACGGTTTTGCCGGTTCCGGTGGCCATCTTGCAGCATTGGCGGATAAACGGGCCGCCGTCTCCGGGAACAGCGATACCGGTTGTTTCCGCTTGTGGAGCTTCCGTCAGCCAGATCAGGGTTTCGATAGCTTCCAATTGGCAAAAGAAAAATTTGCGATCTTCGCGTTCTTCGGGGTCGCGCCAATGGCGCAGCAAACGGCGCGTGATTCCGGTGACACCGGGATAATTTTTTTCACGCCAATCTTTGACCCGTGGACGAATTTTTTCCACTAATTCAATAGGAACAAACACACCCGGATCGTCAAATGCCTTGCTCCGGGGCGTGGCTGTCACATACCCGGCCGAGCGGCGTCCTTCGCGTTTTTCAAAGATGCGGCGTTCGCGGTCATAATACCAGTGAACATGCGGCTCATGATAGGGGGAGTTGATGATGAGTTTTTTTATCAGTTTCATAACAGTATTTTTTTGATGTGTATCTTTGGAGGATTCCCGGCCAATTTGACAGGGATGCCTTTATGGCTCTCTGACTTCAATTTTTTACTTGTTCTTTTAATCCTGAGTCTTCTGGCAGTTGAAAAGATAACAAAATGTCGCTCATACCCTCCGATATCTTCTCCAAAATGAATTTTTAACAAAGAAATCAGGTAATCAATAAAGGGAATGGAACAGTAAAGCTGTTCTTTAGCGCCTTTGTGGTCATTTGATTTTAACTCACAAAAGATGATTGCATTTCTGTTTTCATATTTTGTGATGATAATATAGTCGCATCCTTTGTGAATACCTTTATGTTTCGGATTCAGGAGAGCCGATTTTGTCTTAAGTTTGTCTGGTCTGAAAACAACTGAATGCTCGTCCAATCCCCAGCACCATAAAGGTTGCAATTTGGTTCCGGCGGCACTCTCTTTTAGTTTAACCCGTCCAAGTTCCGTGTCTAAACCTTGTATGATTTCAGGGTTCAATAATGCTTTTATCGCAGTATATGGCATTTTTTAAGCTCGTTAGTTTGAATCTGTCAAAAAATCCAGTTCGTCTGATATGCGGTTTATTTCATCAATAGTATCATCAAATGATCGAATATCCATGCCTTTGTTATCAACGTCGCAAGGGTTCAATGTTCCGTTGTCACAAATATAAGCGCTCACTGATTCAGGTTTCAAATAATCATTGTCGGTATATATTTTTTCGGATTTCAGAAAATCGTCTTTACCTTCAAAAGCATTGCTTAACATAATCAAATTATTGAATTCCTTTATGATATAATCACTATGCGTCGTAATCAGCACCTTCAAACCGCTATTGACACAACGCGCTAACAGTCGCGCCATTTCAATTTGATTGGCTGTGTCCAGATGGCTTTCCGGCTCATCTATGATCAATAATTGATTTTCGTGCGCCGCATGTTTAAGGAAAAAATAGAGATCGCACAATCCTCTGGCGGAAGCTGATGCCATGGATAGCGGAATATTGAACTTGCCGTGCTTACGGGCTTTGGAAATAAAGCGTACGCCATAGCCTTCATATTTGAAATAGCCGCCTAACATCTCTTTAATGTTATCGAACAATTTACTTTCAAAAAGCGAGGCGCGCTTTTTTTGAATGAATTCCAAATCACGAGTGTAATTGATATTGTCTGTAATAGGTTGCGCATAGCGCGAACTGAAATGATCCATCATTGAAAAAATAGCGTTAATGTTTCCTGTATCTTTCAGTTTTTGTATTGATTCAACCAAACGACTTTTAGTCAAATCCAGTTCTTTATAAAAAAGGGAAATGCCCAATCTTTCACTTGACAGTATAAAAGGTTTGGGTGAATCGAACAGCAGGCATTGACTGATAAAAGCGAAAATTATTACCTGCTCAATATAAGATGTTGAGTATATTTCGTGGTTTTCACAATGAACAGTAAAAATGTTTTTTTCTAATGAAGACGTTATTTTAAACTCGCCTTTTCCGTCTATTTCAGCTTTAAATGGTATTTCTTGCCTCTTATGAAATAAATAGTCAGGGTAAAAAGAAAAATCAGAATTTTTAAAGTCATCTGAGGATGAATCCAAAATGTCGGATATCGTTTCAGCAGATAGATTGTAACAAATGTCAAAAACCTGTTGAGCAATTTTTTTAAAGTCTTTGACAGGAAATTGAGTAGTTCCGGAATTGACTATATCCTGTACAGCCTTATCAGGTATAGAGCCGGCCTCACGTATGAACTCTAAACCCTTTCTCACTCTATGTGATTTTTCTTTTTCAGCAAGTTTAAAAAAATCGGTATCATATTTACCACTTATGGCTTCTAAATGTTTAGGGCTTTCAATTGGTAAATCTCTGATTCTCGGCTGATAAAATAAAGGCGGATTTTGCATCAATTTTAAAAACCCGTACAAAGTGTAAGCCAAATACGTTTTCCCGGTGTTATTCGGACCAGCGATAATGGTCAAATCTTTCAGTTCCAGCTCGGCTTTTTTAACCGGGCCGATATTTTTAAATATTGCTTTCATAATTTTATCATCCTCTGATTTCGGCATCCTTCATAGAAGGCTAAAAGCAGTTTACACTTTTATATTTCGTCCCTACGGGACTTGCCGTGTTAGCAAGCCTTTTTCTATAGATATTATGTCCCTAACGGGACAAAGTGCAAACAGACAAATGAAGGATACCCTGATTTCTTTTGTTTTTACGCCGGAGCAAATGTCTGTTGATTTACGTGATTAAATGATAGCTATGATTTGCAAAACAGCCATAATCAGGGAAATCCTATAATCATAGGAATCAAGGTTCAGACAATTGAATAACCACGCCCCGGTTTTATAACCTGATCATACTCAAGCTCTCAATTCCTCGATCATCAATAATTTTTACCGCCCCTTTGGCATTTATGATTTACGTGATTAAATGATAGGCTATGATTTGCAAAACAGCCATAATCAGGGAAATCCTATAATCATAGGAATCAAGGTTCAGACATTTGAATAACCACGCCCCCCGTTTCATAACCCGATCACCCTCAAGCTCTCAATCCCCCGATCATCGATAATTTTTACCGCGGCTTTGGCATTACCGCCTTTGGCAAAGGGAAGCGAAACCGTTCCTCTGAACGCCTCGATCTTTTCTGTGTCAATTTCCGCTTTCAGGTTTTTGGCAAGTTTGGCCCAGCCGTCTTTCGCGCCGGACATAGGGAAAAACACTTGGGAGGGGAACAGGCTGCGTTCATCGTAATCGGTGTCCAACAGCCACATTGCGATATTTTTTTTGCCGCCGGATTCCACATTGCCGGTTTTGGGATTGTAATAATCGAAGCCCAGCACTTCAATATGATATTTGCCTTTGTTATCGCCCTTTTTGATTCGTTTGACCTCGACATCGGGCTGGCCGATCAACCAGAAACTGTCATTGCCGGAGCGTTTCTTTTTCAGATCGTCGGTGAAAAGGTCGGCGTTCATTTGCACCTTCAAAAGCCGCATTCCGGCAATTTCGGGCTTTAATTCATCAATATCTTTGGCCGCTTCATCGTCAAACTGGAAAGCGCAAAACAGCAGAATATCCGGTTGAAAGGGTCGGGCTTCCTGCCAGGCGTTTTCAACCATGCGCTGCTCTAAGGGCGCATGTTCCGGGCCGAATACGATAAACACTTTTTGCGGCGCAGCTTCTTCAGTTTCGGCTTCGCACTGAATCCAGCGCGTTCCGCCGAGCGGCTCGACCCGCGTAAATTCGATTTTCAGGCCGCCTTTGGCCCGAACCCCGGTTTGCAAGAGTTCATCCCGCCACTGGGTCTGGCGCAGCGTTTCACCGGACCGAGCCGCACTTACACCGCCGCCTTGATTTTCCTGCTCGATCTCTTCCAGCGACTTGGCACGCAACGAAGGCACTGCTTCAATCGTAAACGGGCCGGTAACGCGCACTTTTTTGCGGTCAGGCAAGGGCTGGTCATACAGGGTTTCTGTTTTGGGTGGCTCGTTATTGGCAATGGATTTCAGGGTGATATGCGGCACGGTTTTATAAATAAAGCCGCTGCCCACGCCCTCTTTGGGATGGGCTAATTGAAAATAATCATACGCAGCGGTCATTAAGCGTTGTTTGGCAAGCGTGGTCGCCACGCGGGAGGTGTCGCAGGTGATCCAACGGCGGCCCCATTGTTCGGCAACGTAAGCGGTGGTGCCGGAGCCGCAGGTGATGTCGAGGGTGATGTCGCCGGGGTCGGTGGACATTAGGAGGCATTTTTTTATGGTTTTTTGTGACGTTTGAACAACATATTCCTTTTCCTGACTTCCAATTACTGTATCAATCCAAATATTATTTATTGCTTTTACTGGAAAATCTTCCGCTTTTCTCAAATATCTGATTGAGTTACCTGTAAATATTATTCGTCCTTTTTCAAATAATTTTTCAATACCATTTACAGTTGTTTTCCAATGTTGCCTACTTGGCGGGTTAAAAACTTTACCATTAAGAATAACTGTTGATTCTGATTTTGTTTCGCCCTGTGAAGTTAATGACTGCGATGCACAAAGAAATGAATTGATAGGTATCTTTGTGAAATCTTTTTTTTCTTCTTTAGTTAAATTTCTTATTTTTCCATTTTCTAGTTGAACTAAATTATAATGACCTAATTCAGACTTGAATTCAAATAATTGACGATACTTAATATTTTTAAAATATTTTGAATACCATAATATATAATCACCCGCTCGTGAAAGAGTTAGTCCAGGTATACCTGACGTTGTAGTAAAACTGATCAAACTCACAAAATTTTCGGCCCCAAAAACCTCATCCATCAAACACCGCACTCGATGCACATTCTCATCCGAAATCTGCACAAAAACACTCCCGCTCTCATGCAGCAATTCCCTTGCCAGCAGTAACCGATCCCGTAAATAGGTCAAATAGGAATGAATCCCCAACTCCCAGGTATCCCGAAACGCCTTGATCATCTCCGGTTCGGCGGTCAAATCCGCGTCTTTGCGGTCTTTCACATCCCGTTTGTTGACAAAGGGTTGAAAATTGGAACCGTACTTGATGCCATAGGGCGGATCGAAATAGATCATCTGCACCTTGCCGGCCATGCCTTCCTTTTCCAGAAGCGAATTCATCACCAGCAGGGAATCTCCGGCGATCAGGCGGTTGCTCCATCCTTGACGGTGCTTATAAAATTCAATCGCCTCGCGCAGCGGTTTCTTTTCCACATCAAACAGTGAAATCTGCTTCGGCCCGGTTTCTTCTTTACGCACATTTTCAATAATCGTTTTGGGATCAATGCGTTCATGCACATGCAGGCTGACTGTGGGAACTTCAAAAGCGGTATGTTCCGCTTTGCCGGCCCATTGCAGCAGCGGGTCAAGATGGGGATCATATTCATAACGTTTTTTTTCATCCGAAAACGGTTCGGTGCTTTCGGACACCAAGCCCACGGGCGGGTTGTTCAATCTGGCTTTTTCAGGATGAGCGTATTGGTCTATATCTTTGGGTTTTTTTTTCTTTCTCGGCATGGTTTGACCTTTATTGTTTTAGGGGCCGCTGATGCCAAGTTCACTGGCAGACAGCGGGGTTTTTTATAGCATTTGAATTTTGGATCAGGAAAATCATTGCTCGTCAACCTTAAACCGGCCAACTATTTTCTGAATCTGAGCAGACATCTTGGCTAATTCATTGGCAGAAGAATTAACCCGCCGGGCTCCTTCACTTGAATCACCGGCAGCTTGGCTAACGCTCCGGATGTTTTCAAATATTTGGTTTGCACCTTTGGCGGCTTCTGTCGCGCTTTGGGACACATCATCAGCTCCATTTGCAACCTCGGCTATGGATGCCGCAATATTTCTTGCACCGGTGTTGGCTTGCCAGACGTTGCCGGATATTTCGGCTGCGGCGGATGCCTGTTGTTCGGTCGCTTGCATGATCACTTCAGATGATGCATTCATCTTGCTGATAACAGCGGATATGCCGCCAATCGACTTGACCGCCTCTTCTGTGTTGACCTGAACTCCCTCAATCTTCCTGGCGATTTCTTCGGCAGCTTGGGCGCTCTGGCCTGCAAGCGCTTTAATTTCATTGGCCACCACATCAAAACCTTTGCCGGCACTGCCTGCCGAAGCCGCTTCGATTCTGGCATTAAGGGCAAGCAGGTTTGTTTGATTCGCGATATGCTTGATCAGGTTTGTCACCTGGCCGATCTCTTTGGCGCTTAGGCCCAGGACATTCATGGCCTTATTGGCGGAATCCGACATTTCTGTTGCCGTATCGGCAATATGGGCGCCTTCTTGGGCACTTTCCACTACATCTTTGATTGAAACAGACATTTCCTCAATTGACGAAGCCACAGCATTCATATTCTGTGACATCTGTTCCGCAGCTGATGTGACGCTTTGAATGTTCATGCTCATATCTTCGGTCGCAGACGCAACCGCATTGATGTAGATGGACATCTGCTCGGTTGTTCCGGAAACGGAATCTGACTGGATACTCATCTCTTCGGCGCTTGAAGCCATCTGCGCCGAAACCGTGGACATCTCCTCGGATGAAGTTGCCAGTACGTCGGCATCACCTCTGATCTGTATTATCAAACCTGCAAGATTTTTGCAGGAATCATCCAACCTAGCAGCCATATTGCCGATTTCATCTTTTCTTTTCATACTTAAACGCCGGGACAAGTCTCCTTTAGCCAAGGCATTGGCCAAATCTACAACTTTAGAAACCGGGCCGGCAACACCTGTGGCAATAAACAATGAAACAATAGCAAAAATCACAAGAGCTATCACACCGATGACAAGAAGCCAGAATTGAATATCTCTGATTGACTTAATCCCGTGAGAATGGGTTCTCTCGTTTATTTCTATGATTTTTTGTTCGGGCATGCCGACCGAAATGAGACCGATTTTCTTATCATCGGAATCTGTAATAGCCGAGCATACAGTCAAATATTTTTTGCCCTCAAGTGTCAAAGGCTGGCTTATCGATTTATCAGCTTCATATACATGTTTAAGTATTTCCGCGCTTATCTGAAGTTGTTTGACATTCGGGTTATCTTCCCCCTGGTCAATAAAGCCCGCATTGGCAATGAGGTTATTTTCCAGATAAATTGCACAGGGTAAGCCAGTTGAATCATAAAATTTTTTTAAAGGCGTATTGTAATTATTGAGTATTTTCCCCACAATCAGTACGGCAACCGGCTCTTGAAAATCATCTTTTACAATCATTGCCGATGTGAAGGATAAGAAGCTGTTTTCCGAAGGCTTTATGCCTGTCAGTTGAAAAGCCTTTATAAAATCAAGTTCAAGTTTTGTTACATCACGAAAATATTGTTCTTCGGTTTCCAAACCGCGTTCTATACTATCCCGAATTCTTTTCCACAGCTTAGAGGATTTATAAAATGTTTCCAACCAGAAGTCATCAATATTATCACCAATATCGGATGGAGAAGATGCTATATGATTTCCATGAAGATCTAACAATACGATAAAGTCAATTTTATTTGTAAGCGCTCTGACGTTGTCAAAAGTACCGGTTATTGCCGGGGCTTGCATACTTTCAATATTAACCAGCAGATCGGTATGAAGAATGTCTGCTTCAGCTTGCTCAACTTTCAGCATGATATCGTTAACACTTAATTCAAATACAGCATGGTAGCCGGTGAGGGCTTCATTTGTCATGGATGTCAGGTCATTAAAGAGGTTCTCCGTTTGCTTTTCAATGCCAGCACTCAGTCTTGAAGATATCAAAACACCCATGATTGAAATTATAACTGTGGCTGTTATGCAAAAACTTAAGAGTATCTTATATTTTATTCTTTTCATATTTCAATCCTGATATGGCAATCCGCCCATATTTTTAATCGCATCATGGGATTCGGAAGAAGTTGCGAACTCAGCAAACTTTTTGATGTTTCCGGTATAATTCTTTTGCTTGTAGATCAATGCAAGTGTGCCGATATAAGGCCAGTCAGCGTCAGTCGGTTTTTTGCCGTTGATCAAGGGAATATTTACGTTGTAATTCTTTGCGTTGATGTAGGTACCGAAAGCGATGGTGTTTGCTTTGTCCTGGGTCAATTCACATGTTGACGGGTCACTGAAAGTCGTTTTTGATTTGGAAGTCAGTTTGATATCGGCAAAACCGGGAAATGATTCCAGCAAAACCCTAAGGGAGCTGTCGCCCTTTTCGCGCCTGATAACTCTGATTTTGGCACTCTTGCCGCCGACATCTTTCCAGTCAGTGATTTTGCCACTGTAAATGTCACAAATTTGCTGAGTCGAAAGACTCTTTACCTCAACGCTTTTGTTCACAAAAAAACATATCGGCATTTTACAAAAGGGAAGATATGAAAGCTTAAAACGTTCTTCCTTTGGTTTAATCTTTCTGGCGATACGGCCGAATTTTGCTTCATCGCGGCCGACAGCCTTGATTCCGCCGCCGGAACCGATACTTTCTGGAACATTGATGGTAACACCCGGGTTTTTCAGGGCGAAAGTCTCTCCGACGGCCTTAAGCACCGCCGCTCCGCTTCCTGTTCCGACGATTGTAACATCCTCTGCCATAACCGGGCCGGAAAAAGCCAGACCCGCTGCCAACAACAAAATTACGTTTAATGCTTTCTTCATTTTTTTCTTCCTCCTTTAGTTAAAGCCTGTTTTAAAAGTGTTAAATCGGCTGTAAAAGTGTCCCTGTCAGGATATGCTAAACAAATATTGCCCATATTCAGCAATCTTTTTCTTCAATCTCTGTGTAAGATATGGATTGGCCTCTCCAAGTTTTTCCAATATCAAAATAGCTTCATTACGATACTTTTTCACTTTTGCTTTATTCCAATGTTTGGGAGGCGGTTGCAAGTTTGTGATTCTATCGGCCAGCTTTACCATCCATATTTCTTTGGGCTGTTTCCTGATTCTTGCAATGCTGTCTTGCATTTGTTCTGCTTTTGAAGGCAAATTTGCATCCTTGCTCAAAGCTGACACACCATCCGCCACTTCGACACCGAATTTTTCCTTTATGGTTTTATGTGAGCAGCCAGTATCTTCAATCACATCATGAAGCAATGCACATTGAACCAAAAGGTCAGGGTTTGCGATGTTCAGGTCATGCGCTATCACAGCCATGACCTCCATCACCACATTTCCGATGTGGTTTATGTAAGGAATATTCGCACCCGGAATGAACTGGCCCTTATGGGCTTGGGAAGCGAAATTCCATGCTTTGATAAAATTGTCTTGATTCCAAATATTCATTAATTTTATGTTTTCCCAATATCACGAATTTGACTACTGTTGTCTCAACATTTAGCTGACGGGCAGGAATGCAAACTTCAGTTTGCCAAAACACTCCAAAAGCGGCAAACTGAAGTTTGCACTCCTGATTTTCACTTGTCACCTTAAACTTGACACAACAATAGTTCTCAGAATCAGGTTTGTTCTATCACAAAAATTGCTCTTGTACCAGCCATATAATAAATGCAACAATCATGCCAACACAAACCAAAATCTGATGACTATATGGAAAAATCCTCTTTTTCAAAATTATCTCTCTGTTTTTCCCATAGAGGCCGGATTTTTTCGCATATTCCCATAAAAAAAACGACATCGATGCCTGTCAGGCGACGGAATGTCACGGGACGGCGAGACAGTTTTTCGACTGCAAGCATGTCAGCCCTCTCTTTTATTCTGGTAATCCGTAAATAATTTCATTATGAATATCTGAAAATTCCAACGGCAGTCGAATGATAAACTTCGCCCCCTTGCCGGGCGTAGATTCAACACACATTTCACCGCCGCAGCTTTCGGTAATAATAAAATAGGACACACTCAGTCCGAGACCGGTGCCTTCGCCTACGGGTTTCGTGGTAAAGAACGGCTCAAAAATGCGTTTGCAGATTGTCTCATCCATGCCGGGACCGTTGTCTTCAATTTCGATACACACCATTCCCCGCTCTTTTTCATACCGCACCCGCAGCATAAAGGCCGGCTTTTCTGTATCCGCCTCTTGCATCGCCTGAGCGCCGTTACTAAAAATATTCAAGAATACCTGTTGAATTTTAGCTCCCTCACAGGGCGTATAAGGCAGATTGTCTTCATATTCCTTCACGATTTTTATGGCCTTGAAATCATACTGTTTTTTGAGATCATAGTCGGTGGAAGCCAGAACCAGAGTCCTGTCCAGCAGGCTGTCCAGTTGATAGGATGAGACGCTGGAGTCGCTCTTGCGGGCAAAATTGAGCATATTGTCCACAATTTCCGCAATGCGGCGGCCCGATTCGTTGATCGTAGCAATCATACGCAGGATACCCCGGCTTTCCATAAAAGCGCGAATTGCATCAAGACTCACGCCGGCCGCTTCCGCAGCGCGCTGATTGGCCGGAAGATTGATATTCGTCAGCCGGTTAGACATATTATCAGCGGTTTGCATCATTCCCGCAAGCGGGTTATTGATCTCATGGGCCATACCAGCCGCCAATCCTCCCACTGAAAGCATCTTTTCGCTCTGCACCATCATCTCTTCCATGCGCACCTGCTCAGTTACATCGTCGATGCGAATTACCGCACCTTCCACACCATTGGCAATCAAGGGATATATAGTTATATCTTCGTAGCATACCACATCGTTTATATGCCTTTTTAGCTTATGTGTAGTTTCAGGATGTTTATTGCGGATAGCTGTTTTTATCTTTTTCAACTGGCCATCATATTGAGGCAATATTTGAATGAATAATTTTCCAACCGCATCATTCGCCGAAATACCGGTAATTTCAGTTGCTCTATAGTTCCAATCGGTTATCAGGCCCTCTGTTTCAACTCCGATCAGAGCTGATGGCATTGAGTTAATTATATTATCAAGCCGCTTCCGAAGAAGTTTGATTTCTTTTTCCGCTTTAAGTTTTTCTGAAATATCCTGGCATACCGCCGTCATTCCTGCCAATTCTCCATCAGTGTTTAATATCGGAGTGTTAAACCAGTGGCAAGTAATGAGTTTTCCATCTTTTGTCTTATTGTCATTAATATTTTCATTAGACTTAGGTTCTGCTAACTGATGAATTTTTCTGACACTGTCATATTCATATTCGGGCACTAAAAGGTCAAAAGTATTACTACCTATAGCTTCTTCTTTGGTATAGCCGAATATTTTTTCAGCTTCCGGATTCCATGAAGTTATTTCAAACTCATTATTAAATTCTATCACTCCCATCGGAATCAATTTGATGTGAGCGGTTAACTTATGTTCTGACTTTTTGACAGCTTCTTCCGCTTGCTTGCGCTCTGTAATATCGCGCTTTATTCCGACATGGCAATTGGCATTGCCCTGATCATCCGTTACAGTGAAAGCAGAAAGGTCAAGGTGAATTTTTCGGCCGGTTTTCGAATGGCTGACAAAATCTCCTCTTAATTTGCCTTGTTCCTCCAGGATTCTCCCAATTTCCATAAAAGCTTCATCACCAAAATGGATTGCAGGTGTTTTTCCTTGCAAATCTTCATCAGAGTATCCGATGAGATCTCGATGTGAAGGATTTTGTTCCAAATAATTTCCTTGTAAGTCAATAAGAGCGATACCATCTAATGAGTGTTGAAAGATGTCTTTATAGAGATTTATTTTCTCTTCGGCTTGTTTGCGTTCGGTAATGTCGTGCATGACGATTTGAGTATGCAACGGGTTGCCTCGGATGTCATGGATTATCGCGATATCGATTTCCGCGGGCAATTCAGCGCCGTCTTTTTTGCGTATGGTAGGCTCGTAAACGGGCTGCCGCCTTGTCTCGCTGTATTTGTTAGGCGCGACAAGGTTCTGTACGGATATCCCGATCAGTTCATCAATTTCATAGCCCAACATATCCGCGGCTTGTCGGTTGGCATCTAAGCAGATATTATCTGGACTGATAAAGAATACGGCATCATTTGTATGTTCAAAAAGAGCTCGATATCTTTGCTCTTTTTCCCGCAATGCTTTTTCGCTTTTCAGCAGTTCCCTCGTGCGTTCGCGCACCAACTCATCGAGTCGATCCCGATGTCTCCTGATTTCTTCTTCCATCAGCTTACGTTCGGTGATATCGATGATTAAAACCAGCACTCCTGTCAGTTTCCCGGTTTTATCCCTTATGGGTGTGGCGATATGATCGATATAGATCGTTTTTCCGGACACGGCAGTGCGGAGATGTTCGGACCTTCCGCTTTCATGTCCATTATAAACTGTTTTTGCCGGGCAATCTGAACAGACGGTGTTTTCACCGGATGCCGCAAAATAGCAGAAACTGCCGATAACTTCCTCTCCGTAGATTTCTTTCGCTTTTTTGTTAGATGAAACAACGCGATAATCCATATCCAGTTCCCACATGGCGATGTCCATGACATTGATCAGATCAAGGAACACATCGCCCAGTCCGGGCCTTTCATCGTCTTTGGATGCGGGGTGATCCGCTTTATATTTTTGGAATTTATTTTCCAATTCCGCAATTTTTTGTTCCAATTCTTCATACGTCGGTTTTTTGGGCATTTTAAGTTCTCCTGCCGAACTCTTCATTATTGATTATTTGGTGCGTTACGCTTTGCTGAGGCACACTATATTACTATTTTACGAGTATGGGAAAGTGAGACAAAAAACAGCACCGCCCTCGCCGGATACTTGAAGTGTGCCTTCGAGTTGTTCGCAGAGGATGTTTACCAACCTCAATCCCAATGACTCGCGTTTCACGTTTTCAATTTGTAAATCGGCCGGCAAGCCGACACCATTATCGCTGACCTTGAGTACGCATTGGCCGTGGTCGTCCGAATGCATGCCTACGCGCACCAGCTTCGGCTCGTTTTCCAGTTTATGCCATTCGGAAGGAAAGGCATACTTGAAAGCATTAGAGGCTAATTCGTTAATGATCAAGCCACAAGGCATGGCGCTGTCAATGTCCAATATTACGTCTGCGATTTCCACTTGAAAGGCGACGGTGCCGGCACCGTAAGTTCGGCGCAGTTGAGTCACCACTCCTCGAACGTAACGCGCCATATCGATTTGCGCCAGGTCCGGAGATTGATACAAATGTTCGTGGATGCGGGCCATTGCCCGGATGCGATTCCGGCTTTCCCGGAAGGCAGCACGCGCTTGTTCGTTCGGGGTGATTTCGGACTGGAAACTGAGAAGGCTGGAAACAATCGCCAGGTTGTTCTTGACCCGGTGGTGAATTTCTTGCAAAAGCACCTTTTTTTCTCTCAGTGACACTTTGATTTGCTCCTCCGCCCGCTTGCGCTCGGTGATGTCAATTACAAAACACATGGAAGCTTTTCTACCTTCCCAAATAATACTGACTCCTCTGGCTTCAACCCATTTCACGTTTTTTGAAGAGTCGATAATTCGATGCACCAATATTTCGTCCGTAGTTCCACCTTGTTTACGAAGAGACACTCGATCTGCACATGTTCTCCGATCATCTGGGTGAACAAATTCATAGAGTTCCCATGACAAAACCTTTTCCCGTGTTGTTTCGAATAATTCAGCCCCGCGTCGGTTGACATAACAATAAGCGTTATCTTGAATCACAAAAATTCCCTCAGTTGCATTTTCCACGACCTGCCGATATTTCATTTCACTCTCCCGCAGTGCCTCCTCCGCCCGCTTGCGTTCGGTGATTTCGCGCACGACGCTTTGAATATGTTTGGGTTTTCCATGGCCATCATAGATCATGGCGACGTTGAGTTCTGCCGGAAATTCAGTGCCGTCTTTTTTACGAAAAGTGCGCTCGTAAATCGGCAGGACCAGACCGGCAACTAAAGCGCTTATTCGCCTACAGGCATTGTCGTATTCGTTAGGAGCGACAACATTTTGTACTGACTTGCCAATCAATTCCTCAATATCATAGCCTAACATGTCGGCAGCTTGTTGATTCACGTCCAAATAGATATTATCCAGACTGATAAAGAACACAGCATCATTTGTGTTTTCAAAGAGGGCTCGGTATCTTTGTTCACTTTCCAGCAATTCCCTCGTGCGTGCGCGCACTAACTCATCGAGCCGATCTCGATGTTTCCTGATTTCTTCTTCCATCAGCTTACGTTCGGTGATATCAATGATTAAAACCAGCGCCCCTGTCAGGTTCCCGGTTTTATCCCTTATGGGTGTGGCGATATGGTCGATATAGATCGTTTTTCCGGACGTGGTAGTGCGGCAATGCTCAGAACTTCCGTTGCTATGCCCATCATAGACTAATTTAGCCGGGCAATCTGAGCACACGGCGTTTTCCCCGGATGCTGCAAAATAGCAGAAACTGCCGATAGATTCCTCTCCGTAGATTTCTTTTGCTTTTCTGTTGGATGCAACAACGCGATAATTCATATCCAGTTCCCACATGGCGATATCCATGACGTTTATCAGATCAAGGAATACATCGCCTAGTCCGGGTCTTTCATTGTCTTTGGATGCAGGTTGCTCCGCTTTATATAGTTGGAGTTCATTTTTCAATTCCGCGATTTTTTGTTCCAATTCTTCATACGTCGGTTTTTGGGGCATTTTAAATTCTCCTGCCGATATTCATATATGCGGGCCATCGCCCGGATGCGATTCCGGCTCTCTTGGCAAGAAGCCTCGTTCTCTCGCAATGCATATCTCATACTTGGTTTTTTACAAATAAATTCTCGTTAAACTACCGGATGGCATAATTTTTTTACGCTTCAACTCATTTGGTTTTTTCCAGTTTTTTCTTCATCCAAAACTTGCCGAATCAGTTTTAAAATTTCATTCTTTCCATAAGGTTTGATAATGGCGGCCTTGGCTCCATAATTCGTAACATCTTTGACAAAGCCGCTATCGATATAGCCGCTGGCAATGATCACTTTCACATCAGGATCAAATTCAATAAGTTTTTCCAGACATTTTTTTCCGCCCATTCCGGGCATGCTCAAATCCAGAACAATCAAATTGATTTCCAGGTGTCTCTGGATGTATATGTTTATAGCAGATTCACCGGAATCGACGGCTATCGTTCGATAGCCTGATAATTTAAGAATTGCTTCAGTGATATCGATAACGCCTTCATCATCATCGACAATCAATATTGTTTCTTCGCCTTTAGCCTGAATTATTCATAAACGCATTATGAGATCAATTTTCAACCCGCTGCCGTTAAAAAATCTAACTGATCGCAACTCTGCGGTGGTTATCGGGAGAGTGCCCGGCACTTCCTGTCGGTATCGCT
>JAUCGF010000197.1 GCA_030378005.1 Desulfococcaceae bacterium HSG9
TTTGTGGTGTGGAACGCTGCTGATGCAGGACGGAAAAAGCTCAAAGAAATCATATCGGACTCGCTATAAGAACTTTTCTGAGATTTGAAATTTTCAGCCTGAAAAGCGGCTATAGCCGGTTTGAAGCCAAAATGCGAATCATACGGGATGCTGTCAGAGCTTATATAGCAGAGCAGTTCCGGTCTATGCATTTTGATCAACTGCGTAACTCCTAAACCATTTGGATATTAAAATGGTCGCCACCCTACCGAGTACCGTATTCTTTCCAGATTGCGCTTTATTCGTTGAGCCGCAATCTTGGAAAAATTACGGTACGCCAATATACAAATGGTGCGTTACGGCTACCGCCTAACGCACCCTACTTGCTTATGCAATCGGTGTTTTAATTCAGTTTTATCCAGCTTGTTTTCCCCATACACAGCGCTTTTCTCAAAGGGTTGGGATTGATAGTCGAACCTGTGTTTTTCATGGAAAAACGAAGCCAGGGGCCTTGACACACCTGCGATTCCGTAATCTCTGGACTTTTGGACCGCATCAAGGTCTATCATGGCGATGAGGTTTTCATTTCTCTGATCGGCTTTTTGGATGATATTCCCTTCCGGGTCGGCGATAAGGCTTTCACCTTTGCCCCGCTTCCGGCGCCATTGACAGAAACGATGAAACATTGATTTTGGATGGCGGCGGCTCTGGCAAGAATAATCTCTTGGGCGCGGTCCTAGGTTCCGGCCGCGGTGGGAATCAGAATAATCAGAGCGCCTTTGAAAACAAGGTCCCTGATAAGTTCGGGAAACCATAAATCATAACAGAACCAGAATCCCCGTGTCCGCTGAGTCCCATATATGGACGGTATATTCCGATGCGGACATGCCGTCCATATATGGGACTCAGGGGTACGGGGCTGACATCTGCTACAAACATGCCGTTCCTATGGAACTTTTAAGGAACTTTTCGATCTACTGCATATGAAAAAGTTGTTCAGTCACAGCTACTAAACTTTAAGTTCAACACTCCTCATGAGCAATATAATTTTTAGTATTTTCACATGAATTCACCCTCCACATAGCCGGTAGCATAGCGCCTAAGAATATGAACAATATAATCTTTAGTATTTTCACTGCTATTTTCAAAAATATATTCCAAATCTCTTATATTATGGTCATACATCGCTTCATAATCGTCAGGGCAAAGTTTTGTAATTAAGTTGTGTACTATATTATGCGTTTTTCCTTTTTTTCGATAAGGCGTCATAAGCAATTTCTTTATAGACGAAGGCCCCTTTTTCACTTCAGTCATAAAATCGTTTCCTGTGGCGATTTTTCTTTTGATATTTCTCACTCCACGCCAATCATCCGGCATATTGCGAATCTCTTTCTGAATCGCCTGGGTTCTGTCTTCGCGACTTATTTGTGATACATCGTAATTTTTTTTGAGTAATAATTTATCTTCTATGCGAGACAATTTTTGGTCAATCAATTCCTGTGAATATGAAATCAAACCTGTCTTTTCAAGAAATTCAATTACTTTATCCTCAGAACTTATCGGAATAAATGAAACTGACGGACCGTCAATGATTGCTGGTCCCAAAAAATTAGTTAGTGAATTGCCTGTGTTATGTATTACTACTGTAGATCTCTGCAAATCATGTTTCCCTGATATCAGCGACTCACTTTTACCGTCTATTTCAGGTTTTTTAATTGGTATTACACCTTTACTGTCATCTAGTCGAAAGATATATGTACCTTGAAATAATCTTGAATAAAAACTTTTAATTTCCAGTGTCATTTCTATTGGCGACAAATTAAATCCGCGGACATCGCCGACTTCTTTGGCAAGGGATAGCGTTGTTTTTATATGCCGGCTATTGTTTTCGATTAGCAAGTCAGGAGAATTTTGCAGTTGTTTGACCAGGTTTTGCAGTTCTATGGCTTTATTTAAAAAACCCGATGGCGTTTGCAGGAAAACGTTTACCCTGTTCAATAATAACAGGTCTTCAACTGAATGATACGCTCTTACGCCATCGTCTAATTCACCGTATAATCCATCAACCCGTGTCGCAACGCTGATAGCAGGCATATAATTATCAAAAATAAAATCAAATATATTTTCATCAAAAGAGAACTCTTCATGAATCAAGTTCGCATTTCTCTGGTTTGGGGTGACAATTATCATAAACCTGTGAGATGAACCGCACTGAAGATAGTTGCTTCCCAGTTCATCTTCGATTTCAGGTGATTCACCCCTTTTATCAATATGAAATGATTCAAGTTCAGTTTTTTTACCAGTAACTTTTTGAAACGCCCTGTTGTAATTTTTAACCAGGGCACCATCTACCAAAATCAATTTATCCGGTATGATTCCTTCTGTTTTTAATGTGCGTTTCATTTTATTCTTCTCTTGAAGCGCTATTCAATGCCGCTCTTATAATTTCAACTTTTTTTGAAGCAAGATGTGTTGCGGTTTCCTTCAATGTCTGTAATTTGATGAAATCCGATTCGCTGCCCAGCTTGATTTGATTTTCATAATATTGAATCTGTGATTGAATTTCCCAAGTCAAGTTATCATACCCTCTTGTTACATGCCCACTTTTTTCAGTGTCGGCAAATCTTTGTTCGGAATCAAAGTATCTTCGGCCTTCCTGGAAAAGGATGTCCGGGGTGATTTTTTCATATAATTCATTTAATAACTTTATTTTTTTTTCGTATGGCTGCTCAAAAAAGATTGAGCGCACAGCAAACCATTTTTCAGGTATATCAAAATCGGCGCTTCTCTCTTTTATCGCTTCCATAATCGCTTTGATTGATCTGCCCGTAATTTTTGGATTTTTGTTCTTTAAATCCATCATAAAATTTCCAAAATCAATTACTGTAGATTTTTTATATTTCAGAAATTCG
>JAUCGF010000069.1 GCA_030378005.1 Desulfococcaceae bacterium HSG9
TATTGATGTGCTTGCAGATGGTCTGACACTTGCTGAAACAGAGGAAAAATTGTTAAAAGAGCAGGCCGACAAAAACAGATTATTTGAACAGGAAGAAGTCAAAATCCTGGATAATTTTTCCGTGTCGATAAATCTTGCCAAAGGGGACCGGTATTTGAATATTCCATTTTTGGATGAAACCTCAGCCTTTGTTTCCCCCCAGATTGTTCAGGAAAATGAGATGCTGTTGAACAGCGGTTTATGGGGCGTGGGAACCCTGTTTTACATGCCGCCGACCGATGAAAAATCCAAAGGGCAGTTGTGGATGAAAGAATTAAAGCCTTTCCAACTGGCCAATCTGGATATAAGCTATTTTTTTGAATGCCGAAAGCATTTTAATACGCTGCAATGGCTTGATCTGCTGGTTTCATCAATGGGCTTTAATCACCGCTTATATTCGGAAAGACAGAAAATATTGCTTATCAGCAGACTCATTCCCATGGTGGAGCCAAGATTCAATTTAGTGGAACCCGCGCCCAAAGGCACGGGCAAATCTTTCGTATTTGAAAATATGTCCCGGTATGTGGCGGTGCGCTCCGGGTCCATATCACCGGCGGTGTTATTTTATAATGACACCCGCAAAATTCCCGGACTGATTACCCGCTATGACTGCGTTGTGCTTGATGAAGCCCAAAAGGTAAAAACCGACAGTTCCGGTGAATTGACCGCTTTGCTGAAATCCTATAAGGTCAATAGGGATTTCCCCAAAAATAATATACGCAAAATCACATCTTGGCTTTTTGGTATTCATCAAGCGTTTTATGCAGTGTCTTAACCGCCAGTTGGATGCAGTGATGTTTTTTATCGGGAATTTCTTCCAGCAAGTTGAAAATATCATTGTCATTGACAGCGCGGGCGTCTTCAAGGCGTTTGCCTTTGACAAGTTCGGCGGCGGCCATGGCTGACGCCACAGCGCCGGGGCATCCCAAAACTTGGTAGCGGATATCCTTGATGATGTTTTGATTGATTTTAAGACACACTTTCATCGTATCGCCGCATGTGCCGGTCATTTCGGTTTCCTGATCGGCCTGGGGCAGGTCGCCCATATATGTTTTATCAAGAAAATAGGAAATCGCCTTGTCTGAATAACCGGAGCCGGAGAGCATATCACGGATACTCACATCGTCGCCTGAAATTATATTTTGTTCTTCGTTCATGGTCGTTTTTCAGTCACCTTTTGCTTTGTTGAAGTCAGTTAAACATCTAAATCAAAATGATTTGCCGCAGCAACTGCCGGGGCAGGCGCAGCCGGCGGCTTGTCCGGGCGCTGAACCGCAGCAGGCCGTGTCCCCCGGTCCCGGCATACCGCTTTTTGCAAGGCCGGACATGGAAGACGGTGCGGAAAGCACCTTTTCCAAATCGCCGCTTCCGCAAAACCGGCATTCGATTCGATCTGATGAACCGGTCAGTAAAATTTCACTCAGTTTGCCACATTCCCGGCAATGATAATCATGTAATGGCATACTCGCACTCCTTTTTTTTAAATTAGAAATCCCAACCACCAAATCTCAAATAAGCCCCAAATTCCAAAATTCAAATCTCAAACAAATTTCAAAGGAATCAGCATCGCAGACAAACCGCCACAACCTGACCCTGATGTTTTGGCAAGAAACGCTTTGGTAAAAATCAGGAAGAAATTTATTATTCACTGTACAGGGCAATTTTTAAGTTATTTCGTAATAATCATCCGAATTTATTCAAATAATCATTGACATATTCAACGCTTTGTGTTTCTCATTCATGAAATTATTCAACTTTTTATTATTTAAGGAGACAAACTTCATGTGCCAAGTCGCAAAACTAACTGAAATTTTTAATTCGAGACTTAAATGGAATAAAGCCAGGGCAGATCTGTTGTCCCTTTTCATAGTGGCGCAGCTTAAGGTTCGAACCGTATGCCTATCCTGAATTGCCGTGGCAATGCCCGATAAAGCCCGGACCGATTCGAAATACAAACGGTTACAACGTTTTTTCGCAGGTTTCGATATGTGTATGGAAAGCATTGCCTGACTTATTGTTCAATTTCTCCTCATCTGTGATGAAAAACAGGATTTATCAATGGATCGAACAAACTGGAAATCAGGAAAACAGAATATCAACCCCCAGGTTTTGGGCATCGTTCATTCAGGTGTCGCTTTTCCGATTTTATGGACTGCGTTTGCCTGACGTGGCAACTCTGATATGGATGAACGCATTAAATTAATAGAACGTTTTATCAAAATTTTCAGTGCGCATAAAATCAGATGTATTTTTGGTGACCGCGAGTTTATCAGCGGTAAACAGTCAGCCTTTTTATCAGATAAGGGCATACACTTCGTCATGCGAATCAAAGTGAACTTCCGGATTACGAATGCCGGAGGTGTTTCAGTTTCCGCTAAAACGCTCTTCAGAGATTTAAAAGTCGGTGAATACAAAATTTTGAAAGGTAAACGTATCGTTAAGAAGCTGTTTTAAAACCCCCTTTCTGAGATATACTTGGAAAGGTCATAATCAGTAATTTTAAAATATGGCTAATGCTTGTGAATTCTAAAATCACCGATTACGGCCTTCGCGAGTATATAATACCTAAAAACTGCAATCGATATTATGGTGCGGTAAAAATGGAGGGATGGCGGCATATTTGAATCTATTGAAGCGGTTTTTCTCATGCGGGTAGCGACAGGTTGACAATATTATGGGTATTTTCAGATAATTACCAGGAACAACGCGCACATATCCCGCAGATGCGTTGTGCCCGTTTAAATTTTTATCTGGAAAT
>JAUCGF010000104.1 GCA_030378005.1 Desulfococcaceae bacterium HSG9
TGTGACTCCGCTCTGAGCCATACAGATTGCGGGTTTACAAATTTTAGATAAAAATATCGTTCAAATGAAATATCCTTTTAATTTTTTTAAATCAATTGGTTAGCAGATAATCTTAAAAATGTGTTAAGAAGTTTCGCCTTGAATATTTTGAGAAAGAACAATGTCAAAAATGTAAGCATGGAGCTTTTCGAAAACTGTATGAACATTAAGAATGCTCTTAATTACGAAGGCGTTAGGTAGAACTGAACAGCCCTGACCTTTGACCCTTGCTGAAAAACTCAACAATATGGCAGCATATATTATATATTTTTAACACTCAAGTAGAAATGTTACAAACTGACAAAGGAGTGCTGAACTTACAGTTTAGCAAGGGGCCGAAGCATGGAATCATAAGAAAAATAACGCTAAACTGTAAGTTCAGCACTCCTTTTCGATCTACTGAGATTTGTTGACTGTCGGCAACGGGCCGGCAACATGTAACCTGATTAATTAAATAGGAGGAGTTGAAATGACAACAAGAAAAAAGATTAAAAATGAGCTGGGAAAAGAGTTTACCAAGAAACTGATGGCTTATGCCGCGACCGCGACCGGAGTGATGGCGCTGACCACGGGAGCGGAAGCGGGGATTGTGTACAGCGGGGTGCAAAACAGGCCTGTGTCCTCCGGGGTCTCTTATAATTTGGATTTTGACGGAGGAGGCACTGAGTTCATTTTTACGCAATTAACAGCCAATACGAATTCTTACCGTCTCAGGATAAATGGTGCTGATGGAAGTGATTCTTGGTTAGAAACAACAGGCAATTATCATGCAGCCAATCTGGCTTTAAACTATACGATACAAAAGTCAGTAGCTGTTGGCTACGCTTTTGGGGAAAAACGAGCCCTGCTTGCCACTTCTTATAGTGGTGGGAGTACATATGGAAACTTTATAGGCAAAACAGGATACATCGGCGTGAAATTCGATTGCGCCGCTGGAACATGCTATGGCTGGATTCAGTTTACGGGGGCCGCGGATGTGAAAAGCGGAATTGTTGTTGACTGGGCCTATGAAGATACAGGCGCTTCTATAAAGGCGGGTAATACAGGCCCCGTGGCCAATAATGCGCCTGTTGCGGACCTCAACGGCTCCGGCACGGCGGGCAACGATGTATCCGGAAGCTTCATCGAGGGCGGCGGGGCTGTGGCAATCGCTCCCTCAGGAACTGTCACGGATCCCGACGGAGATACGATTCAGACCGTAACGGCCACTTTGACAAATAACCTTGACGGGACCGGAAACGGGAAATGGTACGGACACTGTCACCCTGACCGACACGGGCAGCACGACCAATGCAGAGTTCACCGCCGCGCTCCAGGCCATCACATACAATAACACCAGTGACACGCCTGACACCACAGACCGTTCCATCACGGTGGTGGCCAACGACGGGACGCAGGACAGCGCCACGAGCACCGTGACCATGTCGATTACCACCGTGGCCGCTCCCGTCGCAACCGTGATGTCTGTGACCTCGACCGCGGCGGCCGGTCCCCATTATGTCGGTTCGGTCATTACAATTTCCGTTCCTTTCAGCTATCTGGTATGGGTCAAAGGCGCACCCACGTTGGCGCTGAACACCGGCGGGCCTGTCCCCGGAAAAGCATATTACAGCGGCGGTAGCGGAACGAAAATTATAACTTTTCAATATACGGTCGCCGTCGGCGATGACATCGCTGAACTGGATTACTGGAGCCAATGGGCTTTGGAATTGAACGGCGGTCAGATTTACAGCAACGAGGGCATAGACGCTGACCTGAATTTGCCTGCCCCCGGTGAATCGGGTTCTTTGGGAGACAACACGACATTGGGTATCCTCGGCGTCTATTATCCGGTGTACCGGTTTTACAGCCCGGACTTGTCAAAGCATTTCTTCACAGCGGATGAAAACGAAATAGGACATCTGATCGCTAACGCGGCCGCTATTTGGAACAATGAATACATTGCCTATTATGCCTATCTTCCGGCACAATTCGCCAATGCATCGCTGCGGCAGAGAAGCATGCTTCAGGCGGTTCATCGCTTTTACAGTGAAACGTTGCAGACGCATCTTTACACGGCCGATGCGAATGAAGCGGCGTATCTGACAGCCGAGTCCGCGGATGTCTGGCAATCTGAAGGCCCTGTGTTCTATGTTCCGGTCGGCAATCCGGATGGCACCATACCCGTGTATCGCTTTTACAGCGAAGATTTGAAGGTGCATCTTTTCACGACAGATGAAAATGAAAAAACCACGCTTATCGACACGGCCGGCGATGTGTGGACTTTTGAGGGGATTGCGTATTACGCTTATCCTTAATTGTACAAAAAGCCGGTTTCTGAAGCTGGTAAAATCGACAAGAATTGCAATTTCCGAGAAACCCGGTTTTTTTTGATAGCCCTGTCAGGCATTTAGCCCATCACTGCTAAACAGTAAGTTTAGTAAGGTGCGTTAGCGAAGCGTAACGCACCCTACTATAGGTCAGGTCAAATGACTTGATACTTAAATATCACAAATAATACCGTGATTAAGGGGCAGTTGATGTCGATTTCAGTATCAATTCATGTGTCCTGTACTATAACTGAAATGGAACAGGTGCAAAAATGCGAACATTGGGAACGGCATTTTACCCACCCTACACCGTTTTATTTAAACTTTGGCATCTGTCACCGGATGGATTTTTAAGTATTCAATGCGGTTCAATCCGTTAATATAGGCTTTGGCGCTGGCCGTGATAATATCGGAGTCGGCACCGCGTCCCAGTGCGATCAGGCCGTTTTCACGTAAGCGTACAGTCACTTCACCGGTGGCGTCCGTGCCTTCGGTGAGCGCGCCCACGGAGAATCGCAGCAATTCCGCATCGGTTCCGGTGAGCTTTTTGATGCTTTCAAAGGCTGCATCAATGGGACCGTTGCCATAACCGGCGCCTTGCACGGAGCGGCCGTTAATGGCAAGTTTCACACTGGCCATGGGAAATACGGTGGTACCGCTGGTAACGTGCATATATTCGAGTTGAAAAACCTCGTCAGTATGAAAAAGACTTTCATTGGCGATGGCTTCCAAATCTTCATCCATGACATGTTTTTTCTTATCCGCCAATTCTTTAAATTTTATAAAGATGGTTTTCAGTTCATCTTTTGACAAATCATATCCCATTTCTTTGAGATGATCGTGCAGCGCATGGCGTCCCGAATGTTTTCCCAAAACCAGTTTATTGGCGTTAAGACCGATAGTTTCCGGTTTCATAATTTCATACGTCATGGGGTTTTTCAACATGCCATCTTGATGAATACCCGCTTCGTGAGCAAAAGCGTTGGCTCCCACAACAGCCTTGTTGGGTTGCACTAACATACCGGTGATCATTCTGACCAGCTTGCTGGCCGCGTAGATATACTCAGTATTGATATTGGTGGTCAAAGGTATATAATTGGGACGGGTGTGCATGGTCATCACCACTTCCTCAAGAGACGTGTTGCCGGCTCTTTCACCGATACCGTTAATGGTGACTTCGGCCTGCCTGGCTCCGGCTTGAAGCGCGGCGATGGTATTGGCGGTTGCCAGCCCCAGGTCATTGTGGCAATGCACGCTCAAAATCGCCTTATCGATATTGGGCGTATGGGTCATCACATATTTGACCAAGTCGCCAAACTCTTCGGGAACCGCATACCCCACCGTATCAGGCAAATTGACCGTATCAGCACCGGCTTCAATGGCGGCTTCAAACACTTTGCACAAAAAATCACGATCACTGCGGGAACCGTCTTCAGCCGAAAATTCAACGTTATCGGTCAAAGAGCGCGCATAACTGACGGCCTTAACCGTCGCCTTTAAAACCTCATCCTGAGACATTTTAAGCTTATATTTCAAGTGAATATCAGATGTGGCGATAAAGGTGTGAATGCGAGGTTTGACGGCATTGCGAATCGCGCCCCAGGCCAAATCAATATCCGCTTTTGAAGCTCGCGCCAGCCCGGCCACCTGGGTATTTTTAAGACGCCCGGCAACAGCTTTGACGGCTTCAAAATCACCTTCGGAAGCCGCTGGAAAACCGGCTTCGATAACATCAACTCCCAATCGTTCCAATTGGGTGGCAAGACGCACTTTTTCAGCGGTGTTCATACTGGCGCCGGGAGATTGCTCGCCATCTCGCAAGGTTGTATCAAATATAATTACATTTTCACTCATCAATTTACTCCTTCTTAAATAAAATATGTTGTTAAAGGCGTGTTTCAGGCACCTTCTTTTAAAGTATATTTCGTCCCTACGGGACTTGTTGTATCAGTAAGCCTCTTTTCTATAGATATTATGTCCCTAACGGGACAAAGTTTAAAAGGTTGTATCAAATATAATTATTTTTTCACTCATCGGTTTACTCATTTGAAAATAATGATATGAGACTAAAAATACACTTTTTGAATTAACCGTTCATTGTTCTTTTTACATTGGCCTTATTTTTAGAATTATTCAATAATGATATGCGTCCTCTCTCCTTCCTGTCTGCGTGTATCACATAGGCAGGCGGGAGAGAGGGGTAGGGTGAGATATAAAAGATAGAGATGTGAAAATATGATTGGCTGCACTTTCATTGTTTACGAATATTCGTCTTATTCCAACGCTCTGGCGTTGGAACGAGAAAAAACACCAATTCTCCCCGCTTCATAATTCAACCTGATATTGCAAAGCATCCTGAGTTTCCTGATTGAGATAATCTGCATTTTCATTAATAATTTCAATATCTTTATCAGATTCCCCAGATCGTTTCAGCTTTGTAATATAATATTGAAGGCCTGTCTCAATAAAATCGGAAAGAGTTTTATCTTTTTCTGATAGCTGCTCAATTGCGGACAATAAATTTTCTGACAGTATTACAGAAGTTTGAATTTTCATAAAGTTCAGCCTTTTTTCTTTTAATTAGAACCTGTTTGCATGATCGGTAATCGTAGGGCAATTTACCATACTTTAAACGCACATTCTATTGAGGCGCTTTAGCCAATTTATACTGAAAACTATCCGCCAGTGCGCCCCAACTGGCTTCGATAATATCCTTTGACACACCGATAGTACTCCACACTTCGTTCTGATCGCGCGATTCGATGAGTACCCGGACACGGGAGGCGGTGCCGTGGCGTCCGTTAATCACCCGAACCTTATAATCCACCAGGTGCATCATATCCAATCCGGGGTAAAAACAGTCCAGAGCTTTGCGCAAAGCGTTATCCAGCGCACTCACGGGGCCATCGCCTTCGGCAGCGGTTATCTCTTCTTCTCCTTTGACTTTTATCTTAATCGTGGCGTGTGCCTTGCAAGGATGGTCGCGATCTTTCTCCATAACCACCCGAAAAGATTCTAAGGTGAAAAGCGGTTTAAATTGGTCAGTGTATTTTTGCACCAATATTTTAAATGAACCGTCGGCCACATCAAATTCATAGCCTTGTTCCTCAAGGTCTTTTATCTTGGTAACAATCGCTTTACTGTCATGGCCGTTACCGCCCAATTTAACACCGAGTTCTTCAGCTTTGTATTCAATATTGCTTTTGCCTGAAAGGTCCGAAACCAAGACACGGCGCTTATTGCCGACCAATTCCGGTTCGAGATGTTCATACGCGCGGTTTTCTTTCATAATGGCACTGACATGGACGCCGCCCTTATGCGCAAATGCGCTTTTACCCACAAACGGACGGCTGCGCACCGGAACGATGTTAGCGGTTTCACTGATAAAACGGGACAAGCCTTTCAATTTGTTCATATTCTTAGCCGCAAAGCAGGAGCGATCCATTTTAAGCTTCAAAATCGGAATAATCGAAGTGAGATCGGCATTGCCGCATCGTTCTCCATAGCCGTTAATGGTTCCTTGCACCATCGTCGCACCGGTGTTCACGGCGATAATCGTATTGGCCACGGCCATACCGCTGTCATTATGCGTATGGATGCCGATGTTTACAGGGTTATTTCCGCTTTTATCGTTGTACTCGGTTGCAACCCATTGACGCACCGTATTGACAATATTTTCAATTTCAGAAGGCAGGCAGCCGCCATTGGTGTCGCATAAAACCAACATGCAGGAGCCGCCTTCTATGGCGGCGGCCAGCGTTTTAAGCGCATAATCCGTATTTTTTTTGTACCCGTCAAAAAAATGTTCGGCGTCATAGATCACTTCCTTGTTTTGGGTTTTAAGGAAGGCGGTCGATTCCCGGATCATCGCCAAATTTTCTTCAAGCGTGTTATTCATCACTTTTTCAACATGCAAGTCCCATGTTTTGCCAAAGATCGCAATCGCGGGTGTTTCGCTCTGCAAAAGCATCTTCAGATTGTTATCATCTTCCGGGATAATATTGGGACGGCGAGTGCTGCCAAATGCCGTGATGCGGGCGTGTTCAAAATGTTCTCGTTTAGCCAGATCAAAAAATTTCATATCGCGGGGATTGGAACCGGGCCAGCCGCCCTCAATGTAATCAATTCCGAAATCATCCAGTTTCCGGGCAATATTAAGTTTCTCATCAGCGGAAAAATTTATATTTTCTCCCTGAGTGCCATCTCTCAAAGTTGTGTCATATACCAAGACCGGTTCCATCTGTTTTTCTCCCTCTTTGGAATGTTGAATGCAGAATTCGGAATGCGGAATTTCGCATTCCAAATTCAACAATCCATCTTCCGCAATTGAATCATTATTTACGGTTTTCGGGCCTTAGCGAACGCACTGCCGCACCCGCTTGCCACATTTCCGAATTTTTCAAAGCATCCAGTTCGACTTGCAGTTTTTCCCGATAATCCGATGCGCTGTTGGCTTCCAACACCACACGGGTTTCTTCGCCGGACAAAACGCGCTTGTATAAAGAATCAAATACTGGTGCTACGGCATCACGGAATTTCGGCGCCCAGTCTAACGCGCCGCGTTGAGCGGTGGTGCTGCAATTGCCGAACATCCAATCCATACCGTTTTGAGCCACTAAGCGGATGAGACTCTGAGTCAGTTCTTCAACCGTTTCGTTAAAAGCTTCACTGGGGCTATGTCCGTTTTTGCGCAATACGTTGTACTGCGCTTCCATGACACCGGCCAAGCATCCCATGAGAACGCCGCGCTCGCCGGTCAGATCGCTGTAAACCTCATTTTCAAAGGTCGTGGGAAACAGATAACCGGAACCGATGGCTATTCCCAATGCCATGACACGCTCTTTGGCCCGACCGGTGTAATCCTGAAAAATGGCAAAGCTTGAATTAATGCCACTGCCATCTAAGAAATTGGTGCGCACCGTGAGTCCGGAGCCTTTGGGGGCAGCAAGGATAACATCAACGTTTTCAGGTGGAATGATACCGGTCTGGTCTTTATAAACAATACCGAAACCGTGTGAAAAATAAAGGGCATCGCCTTCATTTAAACATTGCTTTATCTTGGGCCATAATGCCACCTGGCCGGCATCGGACAGCAGATATTGAATCGCAGTTCCGCGTGTGGCCGCTTCTTCCAACGGAAACAGCGTTTCGCCCGGTGTAAAGCCATCCGCAACGGCCTTATCCCAGGTAGCTCCGCCTTCACGCTGACCAACAATCACATTGATTCCGTTATCTCTCATGTTCAACGCCTGTCCGGGGCCTTGAACGCCATAACCCAGCACGGCCACGGTTTCATCTTGCAAGACCGTGCGCGCTTTTTCCAAAGAAAACTCATCCGAGGTAATTACTTCTTCGACGACTCCGCCAAAATCGATATTTGCCATTTATATTCTCCTTATTTTGTCATTCAGTGTTTGAATGAAATTATGATTTTTCGTTCTGACACAATTTATTGTTACAATAATTCCGAATTCAACATTCCGAATTCCCAATTTATTTAGGTTCTCTAAGCAGCGCAATAATTCCCGTGCGCGCAATTTTCTTAATCCCCATGGGTTTAAGCAAATTCAGAATCGCGGCGAGTTTACCCTCATCACCGGTTATTTCGATGGTGTAATGCTCGGACGCCACATCAACCACCTTGCATCGAAAAATATCCACGATACGCAGAATTTCAGCGCGGTGTTCGGGTGCCGCTTTGACACAAATAAGTGCCATTTCGCGTTGTACGGACTCATCTTTGGCAAGTTCGCGTACTTTTATGACATTGATGAGTTTATTCAACTGTTTTTCAATTTGTTCCAAAATGGTCATATCCGCCCGGGTTACAAGTGTTATTCTCGAAATCAGCGGGTCAATAGTTTCCGCAACACACAGGCTTTCAATATTAAACCCGCGCCCGGAAAACAACCCCACAATGCGGGAAAGCACTCCGGGTTCATTATCCACAAGCATTGTTACAACATGTTTATTTTCACTCACGGTTCAATTCCTTATTATAATCATTAACGTAGGGTGGGTGCAGCGAAGCGAAACCCACCATCAAGTATTGATAAACTAAATTTTGCTCTTTCATTCGATTAAGAGCAAGAGCAATAGTAAGAGTAAGAGTAAAAATTCAGGCTTACACGAGTAACATTTCGGTGATTGACGCTCCCGCCGGCACCATGGGATAAACGTTTTCTTCACGCTCGACAACAAATTCCATAATCACTGTTTCAGATGATTCCAGTCCGGCGTGCAACACGTCTTCCACTTCCTCAACTTTGGTCGCGCGAAAGCCCTTGGCTCCATACGCCTCGGCCAGTTTTACAAAATCGGGCGCATGCGTCATATCCGTAGCGGCATAGCGTTTGTCGTAAAACAGATCTTGCCACTGCCGTACCATGCCGAGATAGCGGTTATTTAAAATGACGATTTTGACAGGCAATTTATTTTGAACCGCGGTGGCCATCTCCTGAATATTCATTTGGATACTGCCATCACCGGCAATATCCACCACCAATTGATCAGGGAAAGCCATTTGAGCGCCAATGGCCGCCGGCAATCCGAAACCCATCGTACCCAATCCGCCGGATGTGATAAAACAATTGGGTTTGGCAAAATGATAAAATTGGGCCGCCCACATTTGGTTTTGCCCCACTTCGGTGGTGATTATCGCTTCACCCTTTGTGATTTCATGCAGCTTTTCGATAACGTACTGTGGCTTGATCACCTCGCTCTGTTTGTAAGCCAACGGTTTGGTGTCTTTCCAATGCTGAATCTGATCAAGCCAGGGCCGTCTCTTTTCATCTAAATCGGCCAGTTTTTCCTTATCCAAAATCTGATTGATCATTGCCAGCGTATCTTTGCAGTCTCCCACCACAGGAATCGCCACAGGCACATTTTTACGAATTGATGTTGGGTCAATGTCGATGTGGACAATATCTGCATCCGGGGCAAATGTATCAATTTTGCCTGTAACGCGGTCATCGAAACGTACGCCGATGCCGATAAGCAAATCACTGTCACTGACTGCCATATTCGCACGAAAGGTTCCATGCATGCCCAGCATACCCAAACAAAGCGGGTCAAGCCCTGGAAAAGCACCGATACCCATCAGCGAAGTGGTCACCGGTATCAGGCCGATCCGGGCAAGATGAGTCAACTCTTCAGCCGCTTTGGATAAAATAACGCCGCCACCGGCAAAGATAACCGGTTTTTCCGCCTTTTTGATTAAATCGGCAACGCGCTTGAGTTGCTTTTTATGCGGTTTATATGTGGGGTTGTAGCTATCCATCCTGATTTCGCCCAAAGATTTATATTCAAACACCGCACTGCCGACATTTTTAGGAATATCGATTAACACCGGCCCGGGCCGACCGGTTCTGGCAATATAAAAGGCTTCCTTAATCGTCCGGGCGAGTTTATCAATATCTTTAACCAGATAATTGTGTTTGGTGCAGGGCCGTGTGATTCCGACAATATCGGCTTCCTGAAAGGCGTCGTTGCCGATCAGTGGTGTAGGCACCTGTCCGGTGATTACCACCAACGGAATCGAATCCATATAGGCGGTGGCAATCCCGGTGACCGCATTGGTCGCGCCCGGACCGGATGTTACCAAAGAAACACCTACTTTGCCGCTGGCCCGCGCATAACCGTCGGCGGCATGAACAGCACCCTGTTCATGACGCACCAGAATATGGCGGATGTCAGTTTTCATTAATTCATCATAGATATCGATGACTGCGCCGCCGGGAAAGCCGAAAATAGTATCCACGCCTTCCTCTTTGAGCACTTCCATCAAAATTTGCGCACCGGTCAGTTTCATAATCACTCCTTTTTTTATTTTTCTGTTAATTGTGTTATATGTTTTATATTTATTAAGGTTATTGAAAGCAATATCCCGCAATCAACTCTTTATTTCATGAAAACTCTTAGCAGTAGCCGTCGTCAATATTTTTTTATTTTGAGGCTTTTTTACATGCATCCTTTACAACTGTATTCACATTTCCCTGCAACTTCTCAATCCTCCTGCTTCTTTCGCATTCCCATTTATCAACGGGGTCAGATTTGTCCCATTTTTTGAACATTTGCTTTTCTTCTGAATCAAGTTTAACCCTACTAGGATAGGCTTTATTCATATAAAAATAGGTTCTGGCAATATTGCCACGAATTGCCGGTGCAGGTTCGACAATACCGTTCGCTACTTCAAAATCGCATGAGCCAAAAGCTCTTTTCTCTCCTGGGATTTCTCCGTAAGCCAGATTAGACCTTTTTTGATTAATAAAACCCACAGCAGGAACCAAGTTATACATATCTGATTCCATAAGTCTGTATTTTTTAGATTTAGCCCTTAGATTTTGTCTGCCACTGGTTTTCTTGCATTTCAATCCGGTTATTGTTTGAAGAAACTCAGGGAGTATGCATTCCCAGCTTTTTTTACTTTTCCATTGTCTAAATGTTTTTCCAAACCTTGAAGCCGGTACAATATGTTCCCATTCAACCTGTTTGGCTCTTTTTCCTTTTCCTGTTTTACACCGCACTTTTTTATTTTTTGTAAAACTGCATTTGCAGTAAAAGGTTTTTCTGTTATCATAATAAACCTTTTCAAGTAATAACTTTTTAGCCTTTGAAAAGCTTTCAAACTCTTTGTTCGACTTTCCGCAGGAGTTAAAAATCAAAATAAGAATGATGAATGCAAAAAAATGAAGTCTGCCTGTTAACATTTTCATAATGTCTCCTCTTTATTAAAAGTTCAGCAAGTAGGGTGCGTTAAGCGATAGCCGTAACGCACCCTACTTGCTTTTAACACTTCCATCAAAATTTGCGCACCGGTCAGTTTCATAATCACTCCTTTTTTTTATTTTTCTGTTAATTGTGTTATATGTTTTATGTTTATTGCCGTCTTTATTTTTTCGATTTCATTTTTAGCTCTCTCTCTCAATTGAAAACATTTCTCAAGAATTGAACTTATTTTATCTATTTCATTTTGAGGAGGAAGATATATTAAAATATTAGAAAAATCATCGTCTGATAATGCCGGAATTGCGGCTCCGGTTCGATACATGAACACTTGTTTTAAAAATAAATCACTTTGAAGATAGTATAAAAGGTAAAAAGGGTTTATTTTTAAATTTCTCAATATTCGGAAACCATTCGTGCAAATTGCTTTGTTAAATTCTTCTGTTATGTATGCGGTGGCATGTTTACGCGTTCCTATGGAATTTCCCGCAACTGCGGTGATAACATCTCCTGTTTTCAGTTCATAGCTTGCCCTGCTTGGTAAGTCATTAACAGGCAGTGTTGTGGAATTAATGATTTCATAAGACTTTGTATAAATATCGGAAAGTTCGACGTATTCGACAATTTCATTCCGCTTTAAGCGTTTTGATTTGTTTTTTACAATCTTTGCCACATCACAAAGTCTGACCGCCTTCAATTTTATCAAGTTTGCTATTAACTTCCGATTTTCAGGAAAATAATAATTATAATCAAATCTGCTATTCAATTGATCAGAGCTTATAGAAAATGATTTTTCAGATTTTATGCTGAATGTTTTTAAAAACCGATTGTAATCACAGACAACTTCACTGAAATCCTCATCAATTATTTTTTGCCCGTTTTCGATGAGTACATGTCCATATTTATCCTTTTTGTAAACAGGGCTGCCATTTTTATTTCCGGCATATCCGGTCTTTATTATTTTGCTGAAAAATACCAGTTTGCTATTAATTGCCCCACCATTTTTCTTTTGCAAAAATAACAGCGAGGCTTTAACTCCTGTTCCATAAGGTATAAAGGTTTCTTGAGGCAAAAGAACAACTCCGAGTATGTTAGCCTTGTCTTTTATATATTTTCTCAAGTATTCCAATGAAGAGTTCTCAAAATGCCCATTGGGCAAAACCACCCCAAGCCGCCCCCCGGGACGAAGTAACTGTAAACATCGCTCAATAAACAATATTTCCGGGACTTGCCCTTTCAGAAGATTTTCGGATTTTATATAATCTTTACCATATTTGTTCCATTTATAGCCCAATTCGTATTTTGATAATAATTCGTGATTCGTAATTTTTCCTTGTGTGCCAAAAGGAGGGTTCGTAAGGATAACATCAAAGTAACTTTCTAAATCAGTTAAATTCGCTTGCTGATTATATTTCAGACTCAACTCTTTGATGTCGCTTAACGCATTGCCGCATAATATATTCGGGTCAGCATTACACTCAATTAAGAACTTTATTTTGGCTATTTGTGATATACGGGCGTTAATTTCTATTCCAAATATATTTTTCTGTACGTAATTTTGAAGATTTACATCTTTATAAGTTTCTTTAATGTGTCTTAAAGAAGAAAATAAAAATCCGCCCGTTCCACATGCGGGGTCAATAATTTTTTCATTCGGTTCAGGTTGAATGATTTCAACACAAAAATCTATTATCGGATCAGGGGTAAAAAATTGCCCTCGTCCTCCTTTTGCATGACGACCCAGAAATTTTTGAAAAGCAAGCCCGTTCGCATCATTTTTTGAATTTATAAAATTTATCTCCTGAAGTTTTTTCACAACAAACGCAAGAGACGGTGAACTTAGTTTTAAGCGATCTTTGCTGTCAAAATAGCTATTGTATTTTCGTTTTGTTTCCTCAAATAATTGCTTGATTCGATTAAGGAATGAGCTTTTATTTTTGCCGGAATCTATTTTACGTGATTCGCTGTTTGAAATATAGAATGATTTCTTTTCTCTTTGTTCATCGTAGAATTTTATAAATAATATTTTAATGATTTCTTCTAATACTTGTTGTTCGGAAAGCCCATCATTCGCATATAAATAGTTATGAATATTTTCAAATCGTCTCAGAGGGCTATCTGACATGTCACCGAATAAAGATGGTTGCTTAATTTCAATATCATCAAAATATATCAATTTCTTAATCTCATTTGCCTACCGGGCAGCTTAACTCGCATCTCCTGCAATATTTGACTGAATAATCAGATTCTTTATGATCTATCAGTGGAGATGCGACACCATCTTCAAACGCATTGATCGTTAACTTAATGTCCTGATGCTCTTTATCGCTTACAGGTATCACATCGACAGCTTTCTCAATAGCTTTTTTCATCCTCATGTTGCATGTCACTCGGTTATATGTTCCGTTGATTCCGGGTAATATGGATTGGCCCAAAGCCTCCTCAGAATAGACCGTATTTTGAAAAGCTTTTACAGGGCAGGCTTTGCGGCAAGGTTGAATACAGTCTTCGCAGGGATTAAATTCAAGCGGCTCGGTGACTTCCACTTCACGATTCAGCAAAATCGACCGGAAACGTACCCGAGGACCGTATTCAGGTGTGATCACCAAATTATTCTTCCCTATACATCCCAAACCGGCCATCACCGCCGCATCTTTTAAAAAAATTCCGCCTTTTTCAATAAAGTAAGGCAGTTTATAGGTTTTGACAGAAAATGTATTCTCAATCCATTCGGACAATTTCTTATTGATCCGAATAAGAACGCGATTACCGGGCGTTCCTTTGCCATCAAACCAGTCAAGTTCAGGCTTATCGGCGTTATGTTCAACTCCAATTACCACGACAGACACCGCATCTGGCGGCCAAGTTACTTCGCCAGTTTTAGTATCGTCTTTGAGGTTTTCCCAATGCGCTTCGAGATTCATACCAATTTTTGGATAGATCAGGTGAGAAGGCGATACTTTTAAAGATTCGACATTGGCAACTCCTGCAATGGATGCGCCTGATAATTTGGCTTTTTCAACTATTCTCTCAGTAAACTCTGAATTGGAAAGCATAATTAAAATTCATCCTTTTCTTCGATAAGTAGTTTCTCGCAATAATTGGATTTAAATAATTCCGGGTTTTCTTTATATGAATTGATGCACTGCAAGCATATACATGCTTTTCGTTTAAATTCAGTTGGGACTAAGTCAAGAAGTTGAGTTGGAACTTTAACATCAACGCACCAACATTTAGAACCACTTTCCATCTTACAATTATTTGGTGATTTGCAAAATGGGCAAATATTTTCATTAAGTTGATTTTTCATTTGATTTTGCGTCCGGTTGATTGGTTGGTTAGCGTGATTTCACTATACAGCTTTCATAATATAAAAAGAATACCCGTAATATTTCTCATACTCTTCAAAGAGCTTCATTTCTTCTTCAGTTTCATTAATAACAGATTGCATGATACTGTCCTTCGAGTGCTTTAAAGTGTTCATATTTTCTCGAAGCGGCTCATAGTAATTATCCCACCAAGCCTTTGATGGTAAACGGTGGATTCCCAAAATTTCAAAGCCCGATTTATTTGCATGAACTGAATTTTCTGATTCAGTACCGATGGCAGGGTAGGCATTTTGCCAATAAGCTCGTACAGGTTCCGGAACTTCACTTGTGAAATAGCTGATTTCAGAAATAACAGCAATTCCATCAGTTGCCATCAATGGTCTCCAGGCTTTTAACGCACCTTCAAAGGTCAAGTTATAAGCGGCTCCCTCTGACCAAAGAAGATCAATAGTTTCCGCTTCCCAATCAAGACTTCCCATGTCGCATTCGACAGTTTCCACTAAATGTTCAAGCTCTCGCTGTTTTGCTCGATTTGACAGCTCATCAAGAAACTCTCGCGAGAAGTCAACTGCCCGTACCTTTGATTTAAATCTGTCAGCCAAAAACAGTGTTCCCGCACCGGCACCGCAACCGATATCAGCTATACGTGGATTTTGTGGTAACTCTGTAATCAACGAAAGTATATGATTCGAATAATTTGTATCACCCGGGCCTTGCCTCTCAAGGCCGAGATGTAATTTGATAAGTGCTTGAATATATTTCTCTTGTTCTTCCATTTGAAACGTTTCTCTTTTATAATTTAATACATTAATCTACTGGCTGATGTCACTACAAGAATTTTTTCCTGACAAATCGCTTTTAATATTAATATGGTGCGTTACGCTTCGCTAACGCACCCTACTTGCTCCTTATCAGCAATATAGTGCTGAGTCATTATATCCCTGCTTCAGAAGCAACAACAGTAACACGAGCAGGATGTATGTGACCAGACTTCTGTATTACTTCGATTCTGATATCGCAATCCAAGATATTAAGGCATTGAATTAGGTGTTCATAAGAAAATTCAGATAATTGGCCACTAACAAGCGCTGACATCTTAGGTTGACTGAGTCCGAACATTTTTCCAGCTTGTCTCTGACTCAGTTTGCGTGTTTCAATTATCTGATTGATTTGATAAACCAGCGCAGCTTTTGCTTGTATCTCTTCAGGCATGGGCAAATCTAAGTCGGCAAAAATATTCCCGCTGCTTTCGATACTCTCTGTTTCCTGACTCATTTTAGTCCTTTTCTATTCTGATAGTCCCTGAGTGCAATTTTAAGACGGACCCGGATCATTTCAATGTCTGGTTTGGGCGGCGCAATGCCTTTCTTTGATTTCTTTTCAAAGCAATGAAGGACATATACATATTTTTTAAATTTGACGGTATAAACAGACCGATAGGTGCCTTTGTCAAAGTTTTCAACTATTTCCAAAACACCACTTCCTTTAAATCCTTTTAACGGTTTCGCATGATTATGTTTACCACCGCTTTCAGCAATATAAAGGGCGTATCCGAAACGTTCCCTAACGGCTTTTGGAAATGCTTTTAAATCTCGTAAGGAATTCCCAATCCAAATTAGTTTATTTTTCTTTTGAATCACTTTACTACAGCACCATCTCCAGCCGAAGAAACCTGCCGCGCATAACGCGCCATGTATCCGCTAGTAATTTTCGGCTCCGGCGGAGACCAAGCTTTCTGTCGCTCCTGCATCTCTTCATCGGAAACTTTAAGGGTGATTTCTTTAGCCGGAATATCAATAGCAATCATGTCACCTTCTTTGATCAGCGCAATCGGCCCGCATTCCATCGCTTCCGGGGAAACATGCCCGATGGATGCTCCGCGGGTGCCGCCTGAAAAACGTCCGTCAGTGATTAAGGCTACCGAGTCATCCAACTGCATTCCGGCGATGGCGGAAGTGGGTGTGAGCATTTCCCGCATACCCGGGCCGCCTTTGGGACCTTCATAACGAATAACAATCACATCGCCTTTTTTGATTTTTCCGTTCATAATGGCGTCCGAAGCGGCTTCTTCGGATTCAAACACACGCGCCGGGCCTTGATGGGTCAACATCTCATCCAATACGGCCGCTTGTTTGACAACACATCCGTCCGGTGCCAGGTTGCCGAATAACGCGACCAAACCGCCCTGTTCATGGTAGGGATTTTCCACCGAACGAATCACCTGTTGATCAACGATTTTACTGTTGCGGATATTATCACCGACCGTAGCGCCTGTTACGGTCTGGCAAGTTTCATCAATCAACCCTTTCTCTGATAGCGCCTTCATCACCGCCTGAATACCACCGGCGCGGTTTAAATCCTGAATATGATGTTTCCCGCCGGGGCTTAAAGAACACAGATGCGGCGTTGCTTTGCTGATGGTGTTGATTTGATTGAGTTCCAGCGGAACGCCGGCCTCCCTGGCAATTGCGGTGAGATGCAACACAGTATTGGTCGAACAACCCAGTGCCATATCCACTGTGAGTGCATTTTGAAACGCCAGCGGTGTCATAATTTTACGGGGTGTGATATCTTGTTTGACAAGATCAAGAATCTTCATGCCGGCTTGTTTGGCCAAACGGATACGCGCCGCCATCACAGCCGGAATGGTGCCGTTGCCCGGAAGCCCCATACCAATCGCTTCGGTGAGACAATTCATGGAATTGGCGGTGAACATACCGGCGCATGACCCGCAGGTGGGGCAGGCCGCATCTTCCACTTCTTCCAATTCTTCTTCGGTCATACGACCGGAACGCACAGCACCCACGGCTTCAAATACGGTTATTAAATCAATCGCTTCAGTTCCGGTGTCTGTACAATGCTCTCCGGCCAGCATAGGCCCGCCACTGATCACAATAGAAGGCAAATTCAGACGCGCGCAGGCCATCAACATACCGGGAACGATTTTATCGCAGTTGGTAATCATCACCAGCGCATCAAAAGCGTGGGCAATGGCCATCACTTCGATAGAATCGGCAATTAGTTCACGACTGGCCAAAGAATATTTCATGCCCTTATGATTCATGGCAATGCCATCACAAACACCGATGGTTCCGAATTCAATGGGCGTGCCTCCGGCCATGTAAACGCCGGCTTTCACGGCTTCGGCAATTTGGTTCAGATGAATATGTCCCGGAATGATCGCATTGGCCGAATTGGCGATTCCAATCATCGGACGCCGAATTTCCGTATTCGTATATCCCATAGCTTTAAACAATGACCGGTGAGGCGCTCTTTCAATTCCCTTTTTGACGTTATCGCTTTGCATCAGGTATCCTTTCCCATAATATCAATATTGATTGTAAACGTTCAGACAATCAATCTCACAAGGATAGAGGAAGGAGATAATACACCATAAGTATATCTCCGACCGATAACGCAGTGAAATTGGTTGTCTGAATGTTTACGGCAAAAAAAAATCCGTTACCAGCTTTGCGCTGATAACGGATTTTATTGTTTTTCTATGTGCGTTAAACGTACTTAATCCATCACCAGCCTTTGTCCCTGTAGCAGTACCAGAACCTCCGCTACAAGGCCAATAATAATAAGATTGATAATAGATAGTATGTTTTTCATAGTATATAATTTCCGCAAATTTTCTTCACAGATAGCAGATGGTAGAATATGTGTCAAGTTATTTTAACAATGGACGCTAAAAATATTTAAAATGGTATTCCAAAGAAGAGGAATGCAAACTTCAGTTTGCGATGCTGTGAGGCAAACTGAAGTTTGCATTCCTGAATGGGGAAGTTGTTTCGGCTACGTTTCTAAGTATTTTCTTTAATCAACCTTTCTTCAGGCTCTTCCATTAAAAAAATAACGTAGTGCTTTATTTTTAGGCTTTCTGATATTTGTATCATAAAAATATGAAAATCCGCCCGGATAGTAGATCATCACCAATATCAGCACCAGTGCGTAAATGACCAGGTTCAGCCCCGGCAGGTTTGACAAGGTTGACCTGACAATTTCCATAAGAAATATAAAGGGGAATGCAATGACCGCTCCTCCCCACAAACTTCCTCTTCCGCCGATATATGCTACTGCAAGGATTTCAACCGTTTTGGATGTATGCATCATATCCGGGGTCAGAATACCATAAAAATGAGCATAAAATCCGCCAAGAACTCCAGCTATGGCACAGGAGATCGTAAAGTTCATCACCCTGTAATAAACCGGATTGATTCCTGAAGTCCTGGCAGCATCCATGTTTTGGCCAATCGCCTGGAATGCCAGCCCCATTTTGGAACGCACAATCCATTTGCAAGCAAGGTATATGAAAAACAGCAAGGTGATAATCAAAAAATAAAATGGTACATTGGAATCAGTCTCAAAAAGCCGGGGTGTGCGAAGTCCCAACTGGCCTCTGGTCAGCCAGACCAATTTAATGGTCAGTCCCATGATGGCCAGACCGAAAAACCAGGAAAGACACGCCGCAAAAATCCCCCTGAGACGCAAAGATATCATACCGATAATCAGCCCTATAAATCCTGCTGTCATTCCACCTGCTATCATTGCAATCCAAGGAGATAACCCCATGTTAATAACTAAAAGTGCCGAGCTATAGCCTCCAAACCCTGATACTGCGGCATATCCGAAATTAACAATACTGATATATCCTGCTGTTAAGTCAAATCCTACGCTCATGGCTGCGATTAACCCGCAGTAAATCAACCATCTGAGCATATATTCCTGATTGAAAGGCGGGATAAACGGAAGGACAAATAATAAGGCCAGTCCGCAAAAACCTGCCGGTGTGAGGCATAATTTATCAAGTATTTTGTCAAATGGGTTCATTTGCCGACTTGTTATTGTACTACTCATAAATTCTCCTATTTATAGACGTTCAGATAAATAATGTCACTAAGTACCTGGACAAAAGTTTTCCGGTATTTTAGAAATCGGATTTTTTAGAAAAATCCGATTTCCAGCAGAATTTGTAACCTGAAAATATATGTCCAACTACTTACGTTATCGGTCGGAGATATACTACCTGTATTATCTCCTCTTTCCAGCCTTGTGACATTAATTACCTGAAAGTCTATACCTGATTATTTGTCCAACTTATTTATCCAGGGCGCCACGAACATCAGAACCGAATATTCCACTGGGTTTAAAAATCAAAATAAACATGATCAAGGCTGATGGAATCACAAAATCCCATCCCGCGCCGATATATTCAACCGTGATTACCTTCAGCAAAGCCACAATAAACGCACCGGCCACAGCTCCGAGAACATTTCCAAGGCCTGACAGGATGACTACAAACCATGCCATATATAAAGGTTCAAGCCCAACTGTGGGGTAGGAAGGATACATGAATAAAAGGCTTCCACCTGCCACTGCCGAGAGTGCGCAGGCAAGCGAAATGGTTAATAGAACGATTTTTTCAATGTCTATGCCCACAATCTGAGCACCTGTGATATCCTGTGATACTGCGCGGATAGCCATTCCCGTTCGGGTATAGGTCATAAAAAACCAGAAAAGCACTACAATGACGGCAGCAATCATAAAAGCCATGACTCTGTCTCTGGATATAAATACATCGTAAATGGATATGGGCATGCCGCTCCAGTATCCGACAATGCCTTTAAAATCCGCTCCGAATACAAGTTGATGCAGGTTAATCAACAATACACTTAAACCGACTGTGAGCAAAAAAGAATTCATTACCCAATCATCTGTGGAACGCCTTCGCAATGGGCCGAACACCAATTTTTCAGCGATAATGCCGCTTATCGCACCGATAATCGTGGAAGCGGCCATGGCGATCAAAGGGCCGAACACCACAATGATTGAGTCAGGATTTTCGTTGGTATAATTACTGATGGGAGTGAACACATAGAAGGCGGCGAGAGAGCCGATCATAAAAAATTCACCATGGGCAAACATGGGAATATTGAGAACCCCCAGCATCAAGGTCAGGCCTGTTGCAACCAAAGCCAGCATTCCTCCGGTGACAACAGTATTGACAAGCAGGTAGGGGCCTGAAGCTATAGAAGCAACCACAGCAACCACAATCGTTACCACGATAGATAACCCTGCTGCTGATTTAATCCAGCTTAAAAATTTGGAACCGTAATTATTTGACATGAATTTATTTCTCCAAAGTCTGATTAGACACCAAGAAACACTTTTCTGACATGGGGATTATCCGCCAGATCACGGCTCTTGCCTTTAAGGCCGATTTTTCCGTTTTCAAGGATATACCCCCGATCTGTAACGGCCAGGGTTTTGGTGACATTCTGCTCCACAAGCAAAATCGTAACGCCCTGGCTTTTTAAAACATCCAGAGATTCAAACACATTTGCCACCAATTGCGGTGCAAGTCCGAATGAAGGTTCATCCACTAAAAGAAGCTTAGGATCAGACATCATGCCGCGGCCGATTGCCAGCATTTTTCGCTCCCCTCCGCTCATGGTGCCGGCCAGTTGAGCTTTTCTTTCAGCCAGGCGGGGAAACAGGCTAAACACAAAGTCAAGGCGATTTTTCTGAATTTTTTTATCTTTAATAGTATAAGCACCCATGTAAAGATTTTCCTGAACAGACATATTTACAAACAGATTCATTTCCTCGGAAACAAAGGAAATTCCCTTTGTTGTGATCTGAGAAGCAGACATCCCCGTAATATCCTCTCCGTTAAAAACAACAGTGCCTCCCATGGGAGCTATCAGCCCGATAATACTTTTCATGGTTGTGCTTTTCCCGGCGCCATTGGGTCCTATAATGCAGACATACTCACCTTTATCTATATTCAATGACACAGAGCGCAATATCTGTAGGTATCCATATCCTGCATCAAGGTTTTTCACTTCTAACAGCATCACATCTCCATTGATTCTTAAAATTAACAGTCATCTTCTTTATCCAATGATCAGAAATCGGGTTTTTCCAAAAAACCCGATTTCTTGCGGATTCTTTATCCAAGATAGGCTTTGGTAACCTTTGGATCATTCGCCACTTCTTCGGTTGTGCCTTCTGCGATTTTTGTTCCGAACTGGATACATAAAAGCCGGTTGCATACTGCCATAATCAACTGCATGATATGCTCGATCATAAGAATTGAAATTCCTTTCTTGCTGATCTTTGCAATTATTCTCATAATATCATTCAGCTCGCCTTCACTTAGGCCTGATGCGAGTTCATCCATGAATAAAAGCTTGGGATTACTTGCCAAAGCTCTTGCAAGGTCAAGGCGTTTTAGCTGCACTGTATTGAGTTGTTCCGCCACAACTGTTTCCTCCATAGGAAACTCTACAAAATCAAGCATTTTTCTGGAATGTTCAACAGGGTTCTTAACTTTCCCGGTTTTATTTCCAAATATAGTGGCGGTTATAACGCTCTCAATGGCTGTCATTTTCGGGAAAGGGCTGGGAATTTGGAATGTGCGGGAAAGTCCCAGACGGCACATCTTTTCAGGCGTTAAACCGGTGGTGTCTTGCCCCATCATTTTTACACGTCCTGAAGTCGGAGGGTTCAAACCTGCAATGGCATTTATAAATGTTGTTTTCCCAGCTCCGTTAGGGCCGATCAAGCCCATTACATCGCCCTGATATAATGTCATGGAGACTTCATTTACCGCGGTCAATCCACCGAATTTTTTAGTTAACTTACTGGTTTCCAATACAATCATTTCAGCCCCTGATTCTTTTTAAATTTAAAGATTAAAAGGCGGAGGATACACAATGCTATCCTCTGCCTTCATTCATGTCAGGCTATTTCTGTTGGAAATCTTTTTCTTTCCATACATCCGGAAAAATTATATGGCCTTTTCCATTCTGATACTGAAGAATGGGGAAAAAATAGGCATCTAGCGCAACAACCATATCCGGCATGGTTTTTGCGGTATATTTGTATTCGTTCATAATAATAGCACCATCTTTTTTACTATATGTAAGTTTGCCGGTATTGACTTCATCGACTATGGTTTTATGGATGGTTGTCTTATCAAGTTTCCCATGGAGTTCATTGGTTCTCTGGAGAATTTTAATAAACATCCGGATACCGTCATAGGAAAGCCCACCTGCAGCCGGGCTTGGATTGAACCCATATTTTGCCTTGACATCTTTTGCCCACTGTTTCGCTTCTTTAGTGGTCAGTTGAGGAATACTGTCAAGCACATAATTTGAGGCGGGGCCGGTCATTTTGTACCAGTCACCGATCCAGCCAAGACCTGAAGCGACTATAACGCTTTTAAGGCCTACTTCTGAACTCTGCTTTATAAAAGCGCTAAAAGCCGCAGGAGATGTGGATGTACCGGCAACGAGCGCAACACCGGCTTTTTTATATTTGCTTAACAGAGGATAAAAATCAGTCTGAGTTGCGGGAAAATATTCTTCTGAATGAACTTTCCAACCACTGTCCAAAAGAGCTTTTTTATATGAACCGCCCGCACTTCTCCCCCAATCAGTATCTTCGCCGTATATGGCAGCCAATTTCTTTTCAGGTTTGAATGTTCCCGCCTCAATAGCTTTGTTCAAAGCAATAATATAATTTTTTTCAAGTATTGCAGGCACAGGCCATCCTTTTCCCCCCCAATAGGAATATTTTTTAGGGTCTGACAGCCATTTTTCATTCACAACTTCGCTGGCTCCCATAGCAAACATATGAGGAACTTTGTACTGGACTGCAACGTCCATAACGGCGACAGCCACTGAGCTATGCCAATTCAATACACCTGCCTGAATGCCTTTGCCTTCAACCGCTTCTGCATAAGCACCGGATGCTTTTGCCGGATCTGACTGTGAATCCACCCAGACAGGCTCTATCTTGTAATCACCCACTGTGGATTTAATGGCATCCAAAGCAATTTCAACAGAGGCTTTAAATTCCTTCCCTGTTTGGGCGGCAGGCCCTGTAAACGGCCCCAAAACGCCTATCTTTAAAGTCTTGCCTGCGGCAAAGCTTTGTCCACCCATGATGAAAAACAAAGCTAAAACAATTGTGATAATTTGTTGAATCCTTTTTGTACCCATAAATTTTTCCTCCAAAATTAATAAATTCATTGATTAAGTAACTTATAAAAATAATTTTATTTAATGTATTAAAATGCCATGAGGCGCTCTCCACTCATTGAATATAAAAGCGGCAGATTTAAGGTGGAATTTTCAGGCGAAACGAGGTTTGAAAATTCGGCGTTGGCACGCCATTCATCCATTTTGGCAAAATTGTCATATAAATTTTAATCGTGCAAACCCTTTGTTCAATTCTTCAAAAAGTCAGATTCAGGTTTGTTCTGGTATAAAAATTGCGCCATCACCAAAACAACAGTTTTGGGGGATGATGGGGTGTATTTAAATAGGTCATCCTTAATTTTGCGTAAAATGCCTTTTTTTGAAAGTAAAAGCAAGAAAAAAAATGTAATAGTTCACCTCCTACCTGTGAAAGGTGGAAGAAAGCGATTTTATTATTGAGAAATTATATCAATGTATTGCAAAACTCACAACTTCCACGACGTGAAACGTGAAGAACCACCGCGAGGTATGCGAGGATCCCGGATAATCTCGGGCCGAAATTCGATTTTACAATTTCCGGCGGCAATTCGGCTGATGTATGACATTCGCATAAGGTGGTATGTCCCTGATGCTCTGTGACGCGGGCTTTAACAGGTTCTATCTCCGTAACCGGCCATCTGAACGGTTCGCCGATCACATCAGCCGTATCGTCCTGAGGTGATACTTTGCTGCGATTTTCACATTTATCAGCATAATGAGGGATAAGTTCATCAACATCTTCAACAGACACCGGTTCCCTGGAAGTTCCTTTGCAGCCGGGCTGACCGCCGGGTTTACGCTTTTTGGAATCTTTCTTCAGGGGTTCTGATTCAGGCGCTTTATCTTGGGGACTGTCAGATGATGGCGGTTTGGAAGAAGTTTTCGAATTTTTTTCCAATTGAGCGATCTTCTTCTTCAGCCGGTTATTGTCCGCATCATATTCAAGGAGCTTGGCAACAGTCGGCTCTTTGCCGGAATCATATAATATTTCCACCTCATGCCTATTCACGATTTACCACCTGCCGTAAGCTTTCTATAAAAGGTGTCCTCAAACCGCTTTAATCGATTGATTCAGTTTGCGGATATGATCATTTTTGTCAGTTCTGCGGTTTAACCGAGAAATATCCAGATTACAGCCTTATAACCGGTTCTTGCAAAAGTTGCGATAAAATAAAACGGATGGCGGTGAATTTCTTGCCGGTTCCCTGAAAATATTTTGGCAATCCGCCCTAAGTTACAATTTTGCCTTGATATTTGATGTCAAGTTCCATAAGCTATGTATAGCATATGGATTTAAGTAGTGTAAGCTCTATTTTTTGCATAGGGCTGAACTATTACGACTTTGTATTAAGGATAGGCTTTAAAATGAATTTCAGGCTTTGTTTTAAAGCCATGTCACTTTGGTCAGAACTGGTAATTTATACAAACAAAGGAGGAACTTATGGTAACTTATGACAAATGTTGTACAATCGTACCTTATTTCAAAGTGCATGAAGGAAAATCAGAAGATTTCAAAGTGTTGTGTGAGCAGTGTGTTGAAATAACTGATAAAGAGCCTAAATGCCTTTATTATGGATTCAGCTTTGACGGTGATCAGGCACATTGCCGTGAAGGCTATGAAGATGCTGAGGGAGCGCTGGCCCATCTTGAAAATGTGGGCGCTTTGCTAGGAGAATTGCTTAAAATTGCCGATATTACGCGTTTGGAAGTTCACGGCCCTGAAGAAGAAGTGGCAAAAATGAGGGAGCCGATGTCGGAATTGAATCCTCAATTTTTCATATTGGAATACGGTTTTCGCCGTTAGACGATGAGAATATAAGCCACAGTTTGCGATACTCAGTAAATCGAAAAGGGCTACCCACATAAGACAGGACAGATGTAGAGCGGAAAGCTGTTCCGTTTTTTCAGAGCAGCATGGCTATTAACCACGAGGGACGGCTTCCCGCGCTACACCAGCACCCCTTTCGATCTACTGATACCGCTTTCACGAGCTGTGGCTTGACTTTGATTAATTGCACAGGCCGCAATTTCGACCTGTGCGGTTGAATTTTACAATATAACCGGTTTACGGGTTGCAGGCGGGGTATTCCGGCTTTTTGGCACAACAATTTCACCATCTACAAGAACCATAGCCACACCAGGAACATCGCCGGCCACAATGGCAGACAGGGCGTCTTTGCCCACTGATCCCATGGGCGCATCCATGATGACGAGATCGGCTTCCCGGCCAGGTTCAATGACACCTCGGTTCAATTTATGAATACGGGCTGTGTTGCCGGTGGCCATACATAAGGCTTGTTCGGCGGTGATAGAGGTCAGACTTGCCAGAAGGTTAACCACTCTGAGAATTCCCAAAGGAACAACCCCTGTTCCGGAAGGCGCGTCATTGCCGATGATAACCCTGTGCAAGGCGTCCTTATCCGCAAAAAGATTCCCTGCTTTGACTGACATCAATGGATTGCCGCAATGGACAATTTCCAAAGCCATATCTGTTTGTTCAACCAATTTTTCGATCTCTTCAAAGGAGACCGCTGTGGGGCCTCCGTTTACATGAGAGGCGATGTCAGGGTCGGTTTGGATAACCATATCAGCGGTTACGGTGCTGGAGCCGGGAATGGAAGTGCCGCCGGTGTGCATCATTATTGTCATGCCGCATTCTCTGGCCCATTTCACCATAGGTGCCGCCACTTCAGGGTCTTTCACCGAACCCAGCCCGATTTCACCCACAATGTGAACTCCCTCTTTGGCCATTTCCTGAAAATCGCTTAACGTCAATCCTTTCTCCAATATAACAGCCCCGCCTTCAACCTTGGCCCCGCCCGGCCTGAAATTGACAAAGGATTTTGAAGCCAAAATTGCCAGAGCTTTTACACCGGCAGGGTCTTTGGGGCGGCCTTTCAGATGGACTTCCCCTGCGGAAATCATAGTGGTTACACCGCCATGTAGTTCGCTTTCAAGGAATCCTGACTGATTCTGGCGGGATGTATAATCTCCCAAAATGGTGTGACAATGAGAATCGATAAGACCGGGGGTTACGGTGGTGCTATTACAATCAATGATACGGTCGGCTCCTTGATTGTCAAAATTTTCAAAAAAACCGACATGTTTGATTTTGCCATCCTCTATAAAAATCATATCCCCTTTTATAATGGGGTTTTCAATATCACCGCTGATGATTGTTCCGATATTTTTTAACAATAAATTAGACATCTGTTTTCTCCTTTGGCTCAGTGATTAAATAACTTCCCCATTTCATAAGAACTGAATTCCAGCTCTTAATCGAATGGCACAAGCAAGATTAAGAGCAAGAAAATGGCTAACTTATTTAATCACGGTTACTTTGGACTAAAATGACCTGATTCAATACTTGCTTTTAAAACTCTTTCAAGATTTGCCGGCAGGTTGTAAATTCTTTTGCCCAGCGCATTGTTCAACGCATTTAAAATGGCCGGGGCAGTGGGAATCAAAGCGGGTTCCCCGACTCCTTTGGCTCCGAACGGGCCGGTGGGTTCATCAGATTCGACTATGATGGGGATAACTTCGGGCATATCCGCGCAAGTGGGAATATGATAATCTTTCATGGATTCAGTTTTACCGAATTCAAACTCCTCCATCAGAGCGAATCCAACCCCCATGGCAATGCCGCCGCAAATCTGGCCGATCACATTTTCAGGATGAACAGCTTTGCCGACATCGTGGGCGGCAACGATCTTTTTTACATTCACCTCGCCTGTGAGAACATCCGCTTCGACAAAGGCCAGTTGACAGGCAAAGGCATAAGTGGAGTATGGCGTTCCCTGGCCTGTTTCCGGATCAAATGGTATGGTTTCCGGGTCAAAATAGCCCTGCCATGAGAGGGAGCCTCCCTTTGCATGTATTCTTTGGGCGAGCCATGCAAAATCCACAGACTTGTTCGGATTGCCGGAAACACGGATGCAATGGTCTTTGAATTCCAGCATGGACTTGGAAACCTTTAATTTATTGACTCCCGCCGTAAGAAGAACAGAGGCTAATTTTTCGGCGGCGTCCTTGACAGCATTTCCGGAAATATATGTCTGGCGGCTGGCTGAAGTGGCTCCTGCATTGGCAGTCAATTTTGTGTCTCCCACCACCATACGAACCTGTTCCGGTAAAATACCCAGAACTTCCGCTGCAATCTGGCTTAATATGGTTGTGGAACCCTGGCCGATGTCGGCGCATCCTGTGAAAAGAGTAACACGGCCTTTCAAATCTATCTCAATCCTGGCGGTAGAGGGATTCTGAACACCGGTGTTGCCGATGCCATACCACATTCCTCCAAGGCCGATTCCACGTTTTATGAATGGGGATGTCTTTTGTTTCACCCAGTCTTTTGACGCCTTTTCATAATAGGGTTTGACACTCTTAAGACAATCATGAAACCCCACACTGTCAGTAAGTTTCTGGCCGGTACCATTGATCGAGCCTTTTTTTAAACCATTGATAATTCTTATCTCCAGGGGATCGATGCCGAGTTTTTGAGCGTGAATATCTATCTGGCTTTCATGGGCAAAGGCTGCCTGAGGGGTGCCAAAACCCCGCATGGCACCACAAAATGTCAGGTTTGTGTAAACGCAAGAGCATTCCAAATCCACATGCTCAATCTGATATGGCCCTGTTCCATGAACCGCCGCCCGTGTCGCCACTGCAATGCCATAAGACCCATACGCCCCTGTATTGCAACAGGCCCTCATCTTTATGGCGATAAGTTTACCATTTTTATCCGTTCCGGTCTTCATGTCAATAATAAACGGATGGCGTTTGGCCGTGGCAAGATAGGATTCCTCACGGGTGTAAATATAACGCACCGGCCTTTTCAGATGATAAAGGGCAAGGCCGATAAATCCCTGAACATTCAGATCGAGCTTGGAGCCGAAGCCTCCACCGGTAACCGCCTGAATAATCCTGACCCGGCTTTCTTCGACTCCCAGCATATTCACCACTTCCTGGTGATCATAATGGGGATTCTGGGTGGACGCATAGATAACCAGCGTTCCGTCTTCATCCACAAATCCGGCCCCGGCGTCCGGTTCAATATAATTATGTTCAATTGCAAGGGTCTTATATTGTTTTTCAACAATGGAATGACAGTCCTCAAATGCGGTCTTGGCATCCCCTTTAATGATTCTGCGCGTAAAAAGAGTGTTTCCCTTTTCATGTATCTTGGGTGCATTCTCGGCCAGTGCATCCTCAATATCCAATAAAGGGACAAGGTCGGTGTAGGTGACATCAACAGCCTTTAAAGCCTTTAAGGCAATATCATCTGTCAAAGCTGCCACCAAGGCAACAGGATCGGCCTTTGAACGCACCTTTCCATGAGCCAGCAGAGGCTGATCTCTGTTAATAATTCCCATCAGATTTTCACCCGGAATATCTCTGGCCGTGAAAACCTTAAGCACACCCGGTATTTTCATTGCCTCTGCAACATCGATATTTTCAATCACGGCATGGTGACGGCCGCTTCTCAACACCTTAAGACTGATGGAATCTTTTAGTTCTATATCCGCGCAAAACTGTGAATCGCCTTTAATTTTTCCTGACACATCCCTGCGTTGAATATTTTTACCAATCGATTTATATTGGGATTTTATCATTTCACCACCGGATATAACATTCGCATGAAAAGACCTTGTATAGCAGGTTCTTTATAGATAGTTGAAGACCGTCTTCCCGTAATCTCAATCATTTTTTGTGCCAAAAGTCCGCCTGCCTCCCATATTAATTCCCTGGTGGGAGTTTTTCCTGTCAAAAATTTTTCCATCAATTCCATATTATGGGGAACAGGTGTACATGCCCCTAATGCAAATTTAAGGAATGCTATCCGCCCCTCTTTATCTTTTTTGGCAAACACAGCCATACTTATTCTGCTTACGGCAAGTTCCCTTCGACGGCCGATTTTCTGGAAATCTGCAAACCCATCTTGATAGGGGGTCAGAATAAATTTGATGATGATTTGTTTGGGGGAAAGAGAAGAAATATAAGCATGGGTCGCCATCTCTTCAACAGGGACAAGCCGAGTGCTCTTTTTATCTGCCACAAGAGCCTTGGCCCTATGAACCGACAAAGCTGGAAGCGTATCTCCGCAAGGAGATGAATTGGCAACATTGCCGCCGATAGTGGCCATATTTCTGATTTGTTTACCGGCAAAATTATAAGCTGTTTTTTTAAGAGCCAGGGCATTTGATTCAAGGAGATCGGAAGAATAGATTTCAGACAGAGTGACTCCGGCTCCTACACAAAGCCCCTGGTCATTGAGTTCAATCCCTTTCAGTTCATCCATACGACTGATATCCAGCAGATATTTTTTATCTAACGCACCCGATCTGACATCGATCATCACATCAGTGCCACCGGCAATGATCTTTGTGTCTTCTCCGTGGTTCCATAAAAAATTTAAGGCATCTTTTAAATTCACGGGTCGTACATACTCAATCTCAGCCATGTTGATCCCCCTGTCCTGCAAGCCTTGCCGCTTCTTTAACCGAAGTGAATATCTGGCTGTATCCTGTGCATCTGCACAGGTTACCGGCAAGGGTTTTGGAAATTTCTTCATGCCCGGGATCAGGAATTTCTTGCAACAGGGCATTGACGCTCATCAAAATACCGGGAGTGCAAAAACCGCATTGAACCCCGTGATTTTCTATAAATGCTTTCTGAACAGGCGCCAAGCCGTCTTTTGCGGCAAGTCCTTCCACAGTGACTACAGTTGTGCCATCCAGTTGGGCTCCCAGCATCAGGCAGGAATTAACGGCTTTGCCATCAACATTAATGGTGCATGCACCGCACTCGCCAATACCGCACCCTTCTTTGGTTCCTGTCAATTTTAACAGGGAGCGGATTACTGCCAACGCTGTCATATCATCATGAATGTTCAGCGCTTTTTTTTGACCGTTGATTTTAAATTTAATATTAACCATGTGAAACCTATTATACCTATTATCTTATCTTAAGTCGATAGTTTTTTGCGCAATATCCAGGAATTGCTTCTGCAATGTCAATGAAAGTTCACGAAAACGAACCAGCAATCCTTCAACTTTTGAATCGTCAAGACGTTTGTCAAGATATATTTTCATCTCATCAATTTGTTTTATATGGCCCGGTTCAAGATATGCCGGCGGCGGATTCAAACAATTCATCAGTTGGGATATTGTAATCGTGCCATAAAGCAATATCCCTTTCAAACTGGCCAAGCTGGCGATCCATCGTCCGGATATCTTCTATGTCTATTTTCTGACCGGAAAATAGAGTCAGCAGTTCTTTAACCTCATCGGTCAGTTCTTTTCCGACAAAGGGAAAAGGTATGATAGCGGGGTAAAGTGATTCAAAGATTTTTTGGGTCATTTTTTAAGGCGCATATTTTCCACTTTGATCTTTTTGGGAAAGATATAATTGCGTTTTTGAACCATCTCTTCGTGTGTCAGTTTCAATTCTTCGGTCAGTTGAGTGTTATAATCACGAATGAAATTGGTATAGCGCTGCTTTTCATCTTCCGTGAGATCATTGCAGATTATCTGGTATTCAGCCAAAACCTGTTTTAACTTGCCTTTCACGTCATGGAGCATGACAATCAGGATGGGCGCGCCTTTTTCACATTTTTCATCAGACAAAATGCCGTTTAATATTTTTGATATGTTCTTTTGCATTTGTACGGAATCCGCATCCGGAGAAACATAGCAATATAGCAACTGGCCGCGGGCGGTGTCCACTTGAACCGCATTTTTCCAGTCCTGCACGGCATTTTTGATAGCAATAGCTATCCGCCGGATATTGGTGCATTCAATTTGAAAATGCCATTCATTGGATATGATTTCATTATCATACGCAAAAGACGGGGCCAACTCCTGCAATTCCGCCCAATTCTTTATATGAGCTGCAAATAAATCTTCAATCCGTTCCGTTGAAAGCATAGCGGATTTCTTGTTTAAGAATTTGGTGAATTCGGTGCGCGGTACCGCATCTCCGATGATTTCATACCGCTGAAAACGATCATTCCACTCAAGAACGCCGTATTCCGCCATGAGATCATGAACTGTCGGCTGAATCAGGTGCAGAGGAATGCCGGAAAAAGCGCTCAAGGCATGATGAAATTCATCACGACCGACCTTTAATTTGGTTTTTGCGGCAATGAGTACCGCAAGCAAAATTTCCCGCTCCGTATCGCTTAAATCATTTTTATAACGCTGCTCCGCGGCAAGAAAGGCATGAGCGCCGGCCCCGCGAAGGCCGTATTCTTCAGATGCAAGTAATTCTTCAAACAAGGAAGGTGTGCATAAACGCGTTGCCGGAATACACCATGCCCCTTGCTTATCATTTAATTCAGTTTCAATTTCTTGTGATAACACCTCTTCAATAAAAGATATGGCTGAACGCTGCTGAAGTTCCTTGCCCGTGCTTGACAAATGGCAAAGAAACCAAACAGATAGAGGATGAAGCGGCCAGCATCCTTCCAATATCACCTTTTGAAACAGTTCTGAATCAAGCCATACATTCCGATTGGCTTCTTTGGGAAACCATTTTTGAATGGATTCATGCAGGGTTTTCCATTGGGTTTTATCGGCAAGCAGATACTTCGCAAGAAATTCCCGGTCCTGTTTGTGGATTAAATTCGCAAAAAGAGTTTCAAGATTGGTGGAAAGATAAAATTTGGGGGCTGAATCATACCTGCCGATATACCGTTTGAGGGTATCTTGTTTTTCATAAGAGACCCTTGAAATATACGCTTTTAGCTCATATTGGATAAAACATAAAAGAAAGCATTGGTCGGAATTGTTTTGAACGCCTTCAAACAGTTGCTGCAAGGCCGCGTCACCGGCTATATAAGGGCGTTCAGCAGCAAATTTCAGATACCTGCCGAACTCATCAAAGAGAATGATAACAGATCGAAACGGGCCGTCAGCACTGCAATAATGATCGCACACCGCCTGAATCAACTCTTGCGTGGATTCCTGCCCTACGGCACGGATGGAATATCCGTTAGCAGTTTCAAATATTTCATTAACATACCGATAAGTGATGTCATCATGATCGTGCAGTTGGGCAAGGATTGTTTATAGGGTTATATTTTCTCCAAAGCGGTTAACAAAATCCTGATAGCGAAGATCAAAATTTCTTTCTGCAAATGTTGCGGCAATTTTAAAACGAGGTGTTAAATCTTCAATAAGCGATGTATCCATGCCCAAGGTTCGCAATTGAATCAGCATCTGCCGGTTCAATTCCGAAGCCAGATCAAAATCTTTCATGCCGTTTATCGGAATGACAAGCACCGGGCGCTCCCATTGTGATACCTTGTTTCGCACCGCTTCTGCAATGTCCGGGGCCGCGGACGCCATGTTTGAAAGCACACTATCAGCAACATTCTGATCACGTTTGGAAAGAAGATTGGCCAGAGTCAAGACTAAATGGGATTTTCCGGCCCCCCATCCTGCAATGGAGAGCGCAAACGGTGTTTTGTTTGCAACTTCGATGATTTCATGTGTAAAACCGGCTGTATCTATCAATTCATATTGATCACTGGCCGTGTCCTTTTTTGAAACTCCGTGATAATCCAGACCGTGAAAAACAAAACACGTTTGGTTTTAGGTGTAATTCACGACTATCGGTTAAGTTAAGGTACCGGTGTAGGTCGGGTTAGCGAGAGCGTAACCCGACGATAGCGTCAATTTATGCAAAACGCTGATCGTGTCTTAAGTCATCTTTTAACTTTGAAATCGTCAAATACAAATCCGCTTTGTACTCTTTTTTGAAAAACAGCTTTTCCTTCCATAAAATCATGTCTCTGTTACTGGGTTGCCACGTTCCGCATTGTTCATCCAATGGTTGGCTTAGGTGCATTCTCTACGCCGGCAGTGAGACAGTTCCGTGCAGGCAGTTATAAGACCTGTATCCTGACTGCATGCCGCAAACACAGGGAAGCGGCCTTCGACCTGATAATCCCCGTAGGTCTGTACTCAATGATGGCACTTACGAATATTCAATTAATTTCACCTAATTTTACCATATCACCCGTCCCTATCCCTTAACGGAGGAGGATTCTCAGAGAGGTTCTCCTGTCACCATTCAAACCCGATTCGATACATTGTCAGGGGGACTTCGCACCACTGACCGCACAACGTGCGGTAAGTACGTCCGCATAGGGACTGGCAGGAACATACTATGTATTCAAGCAACTTGCTGAATATACTAAACAATGCGACTTTGTGTCGTACCATACCCCTGAGTTCAAGCGATTGGCAAGGTTGCAATGTTACACCGTTTGAATGTGCCTTTGCTGGCTTGATACGATGATGAAAAATCGGCCTTGCTAATTCGGTTGCAACGATTTGTTAGCTTGGCGCGGTGGGGTAACCCTTACTTTTGCGAACACGATGCCCTTTCTTTACAAAAATCAAACCTCAATCTGGCACACGACCACGGAAGCGTTTGCAGCATGCTTTTCGTTGCAAAAAGCGGACGGAATGGTGTGCCGAAAATCCGATTGGTTTGACAATACTATTCAGGTGTAGGAAATGTTTGTGTGTCATCAAAGCCACCTGATGCTGGCCCGAATCCGGATGGTTGATCTTTGTCTGGCATCTGATTAAAAGCGGCAGAATGAATATTTATGAAATCTCCACACACTGGACAAGTAGGGTTTTTTTCATTCTCAATTCCATACCAGGCTAATATTCGTAGTGTATCACTACTATCCATCGGATCTAAATCACTATATTCAGTATCAATTTCTCGCCTATTAAGCCATTGATATAATGGGGCGGACAAATCCTCATAAAGCGATTTTAAATCGGTTTCAGTTCCCCGAAGCATCTCAAGAATACCCAGCTTTACTGACATAATCGACATGGGAGCAATGTCAGTCGCCAAACCTGGTTCAATTTTCACAGGACGGTCTGCATAAGCGATGCTACTTGCTTGTACTGGATTTGAAATTTCTTGATCATTTGGATCCCCCACTAAAGTATCAATAAAACATTGATAACACATAGTTCGATTTGGGATTACTCGAAGTACCTGACCACCGTATGCTCGTCTAAAAGTTCCCCCATAGATACAGACACGATTTTCCAGAATACAAGCATGATTAGTGATGGCACGACTTTCACGATTATCTGTACAACAAAAAACCAAATCAGCACGACCTACAAGCTGTTGGAAATTTGATAACCAGTCCAGAACTACTTTTTCTTGATATATTTCAACATTAGTATATGGATTTTTGTTCAGGATAATATCACGAACCGCCTTAGTTTTAAATCTTCCCAAATCAGACAAGCCACAAATATGGCGTGCAATATTACCTATCTCAAGACGATCATGATCTACTAAAATGAAATTTCCAACACCAGCTTTCGCTAATTCACTCGCTATAGGCGCACCACCAGAACCAAGACCAATAATCAATATTGTCTTTAACTGAAGCACATCCGTCTCATATATCCCATGAAGACGGGAGAAAATTCCACTACGGACCGAGATAATTTGGACTGGGCGAATCTCTATTTTCCCATCGTGCTTTTTTATCAGTGCGTCAGCCTGAATATCCACTTTTTCTAAATCTGTAATAGATTGTTTCTCGGTAAGTTGAATTCTAACCAATAAGTCTATTTTGGGTGGCAACTCAATTGGATCACTTTGAGACATAGAACTGGTGGTTAAAGTCCCATTAACCAACCTTTGTGAAGTGGCGTGAGAATTGCTGATAGTAGTGGCAAGATAGGCATCGCCATCATCCAAGACTGAAAATGAAATCGGAACTCGTCCACTGGTGATTAAACTTTCCCAATGTTCAGTGATAAACTCAAACGGAATAATTACCATTTCTTATTTCCTTCTTTAGAATTGTTATGCTGAAAAACGGGTAGCTTCTTGTGGAGTGAATTCAAGACTCCGGTCTGCACGCAAATCTGTGGCCGAAACAGCTATTAAACGTTTTGTTTTCTTATCAAAAATTAATTTTTTCCGAGGTTTTTTCCTCTCAGCTACTTCTTCCATCCATTTTTGGAGTTCTTGTTCATTATTTGTTGCCATCTCATTATTCCTTTCAAAGGAGCCTCTTGCAGAAATCAGCTAACCACCTGAAATGATTAACACTCAATAAAAAGGTTTGTTTAATAACAATCAGCATGTTAACTCTTTTCTGCAAGAGCTTCAAAGTATAAAAATTATTCAAATGTTAATGAATATGCGTCAATGTGTTTGCCTGTTTTACAATGTACTTCGTAAGCCTCAAGCCATAAGAAACCTTTCATAATAATGCTAAGCAACGTATAGGATGCACTCCAATGTTCACTTTGCCAATGGCATATTTTTACGGAGTTGTTCCAATCTGGTTCCCAGACATGCATCCTATGAGATGTTCCATAGCTTTGAATTGTTCTTCCATTATACCCATATAGTGGTTTAGGAAAAGTAATATAAAGTCCTGGTATCTTATATGGAAAACCAGATTTAATCCAAACGCATAATCTGTATTCTTGATTTGCACTTGTTGTGTAATAACCCCATATGGTTGTTAGGCCACCTTTTGCATGATCACGAAACCAAAAATCGGGTAACTCTTTCTTTATTATGTTCTCCTCAAAAACCAATCTCTCTCGTTGCCAGGGTTCCCAAATTGCCATAAAATTTCCTCCATTAAATATTTTTCTGTTGCTCTTTGTCAATACCGTTCGGTATGGATATTGTGTACAAATGTAACTATAGTTGTCAGAATTAGGTTTGTTCTGGCACAAAAATTGCCTGTCCCATCAAAACTGCCTTTTTGATCGAATTTCGCAAATTTGGGAGTCAAAAAGGACAAATATCGCCATTTAGGAACGAGGGCAAAAATCATGCCAGAACAAACCAAAATCTGATGACTATATCTGAAATTATTGCCTTGAAAAATTTAGACAACTTCACGGAAAATTCATTTTAAAAAGTTGAGCCGTTAACAAAACTACTATAAGTATCAACTGTTTTTAGTTGTATAAGCAAGAATCGTGCCGCACGGTATTGACTCTTTGTGTACGAATGAAACAATTTTTTTTAATACATACCCACTTCGATCAGGATAGGTAAAAATAACTCTATCCTTTATAAGCAAGCTAGTAATGTCATCATTTCTATTGCGCTGACTATCTATAAAATTGGTTGCAAGTACTTTTATCCCCTTATTACCTTGGACTATTACGGCAAGAAATTGGGATTTTCCTAACGGTATTTCAATCATAAGCTTGTCTTCTTTTTGTTCTAATGACACACCCATAATATCTAAATTTTCAAGTTCAGCTTGGACATATTTTGATATTGTTGAAGTTGGATCGTTGTCCTGAGAATTAGCAATATGCTGCTTTCCAACCGATTGCATTATTTGTGAATCATGTGAATAGGTTGAATATGGAGGTGGAGTACTCCCAATAGCCTGGATTTTTTGACGTATTGGACTTTTACCTTTCAAGGTGCGAAACTCAGCCTCAACCCAACCTTTTGTCTGGGCGTCGGGATAAAAATACGGCCTTAAAGTTATCTTTTCCTTTTCAAAAGTAACAATTATTTCCAAAGTTCTATGACGGTTATGCCTACGGGCGTAATTTTGGGCTGCTTGTTCATCACCTTTACTTGGCTGTTTTAAGCCTAGCTTGTGATGAGAGTGCCAAGACCCAATATATTGAAGGGCGAAGTTGTCCATCAGATATTTTTGCCATTTAGTAGTAAAACCTACATCCTGTCTAAATTCGGCCATCTTTCGCAAAGCATTTGGGCCAGGTCTTGTTGCCCACCAGATTACAGGCATATCGCCGTGAGAAAATGTACCAAATAAATCCCCACCTGTCTCAATATTCGGATGCTGCTGTACTTCGGCTAAAATGGAAGAATGTTCCGATTCGTAAATATATACTAAAGCATCAACATTTTTCTTTTTAAAAAACTTCATAATCGGTTTCCTTTTATTTAGTAAGTAAAGAATAATTCCAAGTAATTATCCAAATTGAATCAATCATTACCTGTACTTAAAGATTGAACAATTTCACCCAAAGTAAAATAAGGCTCCCACACCCCTGCCTCAAAATCAATTCGATCAATCGTATTATTCGTTTTAATAAAAATTTGTGGTTCAACCTGAGGATACTGATTTGAGATCCAAAAAACTATTACAGTTTCCGGATTCATTGGTAAGGTCAAGCCATATCCGTCACCTACGGGTTCAAAAATCACAACATAATCCATATTTGATAAAACTTCAGCCTCAAACTCAAGGCGCTCAAGAAAATCATTACCTAAATCAATGGGGGATAATTTACTTGCTTGGCTCTCAGTTTTTATCTTCTCAAGCAATAGTTCCTTCTCAAACCTAAATTTTTCAAGAAAAATTTCATGATTATGTTGTGCCTCTTGTAAAATTCTTGCCTGTTCTTGATCAAGGTTTTTGTTTTTAGAGCCTTTCCAAGCTTTCCAAGCTTCTATAACTGTACTCGCAAAATTTGTAAAACTGGATATTATAAATGTACCAGATAGAGACATATAGTTAATCCTCTCGATGTCATATTTTTGCCAAGTAAAGTAAGTACCCGAGCAGGTTAGGCACCGCCCCTACGCTGGCAGAACAGCATCTGCGATGGAGGAGTTATGATCCCCCACAATAACCTGTCTTCACACCGTTTGGTCCAAGCCTGTCAGCATCATTTGGCTTGTTCTCGTGACGACGCTTTAGCGATTCATTTAGAAGGTAGCATATTTTTCCCTAATGTTTTACTCAACTTAATTATTTTTGTTTCCATCTTTACCCTATTTGCTATTTTGCTTCAATTTTAATTATTTATGCGGCCAGTTAGGCTGGGCAAAATCATAATTCAATTGTGTTTTATTGTCAATGGTTCGACAATTTTTCAAATATAATTTATAACAATCTGAAATTATAAGATTTGTATTTTTTACTAAACTATCAGCAACTAATACTACGGTAACCTTCCAAGGTTAAAATGGCCTGATTTTCAGGGGTATTTCGTGTCTGACAGCTATTAATTGCAACTCAGGGTGTGACCTGACTTGCAATTAATATATATACAGACCGGTCGTGCTTAACTGCAGTGATTTAAACTGACATGCTTGTTTTTAACTTATTGATATTTAATATGTTGACGCACTTTAAGTTCAATTTGAACTGTGTCATAATCACTGGTGATTCAAGCTTATAAAAATTACCGAACCTTTGATTGTCAAACAAACCGAATAACTTGCTGGTGCTATTAAAAAAACCGCACCTTGCCTGCCCTTTTCAGGTAGCATCGCTTGGTTGCTGTTTTAAGGTATCCCACGCTATGTTGGCACCCAAGAAAAATCACAATTATCAATCTCTCCCATACCCCTGAAAAACCTCGCGAACATGCCAATCCCTGAAAACCGAATCCGGCAGATACGTCGCCCTTTGTGGATTGTTGATTTTTTGCCTGTGAAAGCGCATCAGCCAATCATCAAATCCTTGTGAGCCATGCGCCCTGTCAGACACGATAACATCCTGATTTTCGGAAATGGTCAAAGCCCCGCGATCGAATAATTTGTGATGCATTGTGCATAAAGCGAGACCATTGGCTTCGATATCCGGGCCTCCGGCATTATGCCATTTGATATGCGCGGCTTCCAAAGCAATCGGCGTATAATCAAGACGCACATCAAAGCCGCAGATTGCGCACCTGTATTCATACGCGCGTAAAATTTTATCTCTGAATTTCGGGTCTCTTGTTTTTACGCCTTCTTTTCGATCAAGCTGAATTCCGGCAGATTGAAGAATATCGTCGTGGATTGAGGGAGGGAAATTGGCCTCAAGAAGATTCTGCACAATATCCTTGAATAACCGGTCATCTGTTTTAATCGTATTATAAATCTCTTCAGTGAAGCCGCCGGTCGCATTTCGTTGAATAAGTTCTGTTTTTTTGACATCGCCGCTTTTATTGATGGAAATACCGTGCGTATGGGTTACTTCCCATACGCCGTCATTTTGCAATCTCCAAAAAGGAAATTCCGGGCGATAACTTTTCCGAAACGGTCCGAAATCCCTTAACAATCTTGTTACATCATCATTGATTGTCTTATAGGATATCAATCTGTCATTTCTTTTTTTCAAGCGACCCAGAGCATATAATATCATAAGGGGCTTATGCGGTGCACGTTGCCCGCCCCTTTTCCAAACAGTAAGGTTCTGAAATTTTTCTTTGATTAATGCTTTATTCATGTTTCGGTAAACGTTGTTTCGCCGTTTATTTGATTCTATCTCCACAAATTATGACCGGTATCCAAAAACACATATTCAAGATTTGGTATTTTATCTTTCAAATACACAGCCAGAGCCGCACTGTCTTTTCCTCCGGACAGTGACAATATATGCCGTCTATTATCGCTTTTTTTTATCATGCAAGCACCTTTTCATAACCGAATTGCTAAACCTGAATGAGAAACTAGTGTTCAGCCAAGATTAAGATGACGGGTAATGAATGCTTGATTATATTCGATTCAGCTAATAAACAACCCGTCATTCAAACCTTGACTGAACACTAGTCAATTATGGCTAAAATTTTATTCATCCAGTATAATATTACCCATGAATTTTGTAAAGCTTTGTTATCATAGTTAGGAGTTACGCAGTTGAAATGTAACCCATTGATTTTATTGAACGTGGAATTTTGCTACATCTAATAAATTCAGATAGTTAAAATCCAACTGCGTAACTCCTACATAGTTTCCGCTCTATCTATTTCGTCACTACGGGACTTGTTATATTGGCAAGCCTCTTTTCCATAGTCAGTAGATGGAAAAAGTCTTTGGCAGCCTCGTTCCCACGCTTTGCGTGGGAACGCCTTGGTGACGATTCTCGTCCCGGTCAGTACACAGAACAGGACGCGAAGCGTCCGTGTCGCATTCCTACGCAAAGCGTGGGAACGAGAATGTGTGTGAACTTTCCATCTACTGATTATCAATTAAAATTATAAAAGGTGTTAGCGAAATGGATAAAGTAACATAAATATTATAAACTATATGCAGACATACGTGAATTGCATAAACTGAATTCCTGTGATATGAAGTATTAATCACTCTATGGGATAAATGAACAGATTAGGCCAAATAGTTCAATACCAGATGCAAACTATAATCAATCATATTTATCAAATAAGCCATTTGGCTTACAGAACAAATGATTTTCTGTTATTTGGAATAGATGAATATACCCTCCTGGTATATTTTGAGGGCAAGATTTCCCGAAAAACAGATATAGAGAATGAAGACCGTTATCAAGAGTTGGAGCTTACAGACCTAAAATCATTCAATCTTCAAAAAATAAAACGCATCTTAATTGCTTACGGACAAAACCTGTCAACCAGAAATATTGATGAGATTGGCCCTCAGCATTCTGTAAGTTACCGCTTGTTTTCATTCCTGCAAAAAATTATCGCTCTTGATAATAGCGAAGCATCCCAAGCGGCTTGTTTTGATGCAAGGGGGCAAAAAGCAAAACGATCCAATGCGGGGCCGGGAAAAAAATGCGGATTATATGACATTGTGATGCGGCATGAATTAACACTTAACGATGGCTATGATGATCCTGACAGTTCATGCGCAATTTATTGTGATATACCGCAAAATTATGTATTTGAAATTGATATTCAAAAAAAGTATTTTCAGGATTCACTCTTCATCAATCGCCTTGCAGATCAATTTTTAATTGATGATCATTCCGGTATTCCGTCAATTTATGAACACTATTATCGTAAGAAACCTGCTGTTGGGGATGCCAAAGAACTGAAAATACTGGGTACGGATACAAAAATCAGAAGGATAGGTTATTTAAAACTGTTAGCTGATTTTCTGAAAAAATATAAAAACGTACCGAAAGCCGTTCTCAACAAAAAATTTGAGAGCTTCGCATCGCCATTTGAGAGTGAATTAAACCGATACAAGAATACGACAGGCGTTATCCGATCTGCAAAAACCGGTATATCTGCAAAGTCTTATATTAATCTGGCCCGAAAATCCGGGTTGATCCTTTATTTGAATGGCGTTTATTCAGCAGGAAAACAATTCAAGGTTTATATCCAGTTAAAAGAACAACTATCCGATGAAAAAACTTTTAATCTGTCCCTGTTTGACAAGCTATTCTTTGGGGAGCATTTGTTAAGGCATGATTTTTTCTACCTCACCAGCCTGTTGGAATTGATTTTTATTTTTGGACCGGAGCCGACAAGCTATGACCAAATGAAAAGATGCTTTCATCCTTATATACTCAAAAAATTGGAAGAGATAAAAAAACAAAAATATGGATTTTACCAACTATCAAAACAAGAGGCGGATAGGATAAGAGCTAAATATCAAAAAATGAAAGAAAGCCCTCCTGACGGGTCAGATATTGTTGCGTATCAATTGACCAGAAAAGAGACAGGTGAAATAAACAAAATTTACCAAAGGATACAAGACTGGAAAAAGGCGCATGTATATCTTGAGCATATTTTAATGCCGAGATTAAACTGGCTGCTTGATTTGGATTTCATAAAACTTGATAAAAAGTTAAAGATAACATTAACATCTGAAGGGTTACGTTTTTTTCATCACATAAACGCCTGGCATGATATGATTTGCGAAAGGGTCGTTTCTCCGGATGCATTTCTTGATAGGTTTTCTTCCCAATTGTTTAGTGATGTTTATCAGATGCCTAACAAGAGATTCGATTCTATACAGGATAAGACTGCTGCGAAAACGATAGGATATATCAACGAGAGTTTTGAACACTTTCGGACATTGGCTCCGAACAGAGTGACCGCTTCCCAAGCGATTTATTATACAAAGTATAATCTCTACTTCAGAGATAAAACAGATGCTGAATATACCGATATTATGGAATTTTTACAAAGTTACAAGCATAAACGCTTTTTGACTAAAATTCAAAAAAGGCAAAAAGACGGATATATACAAAAAATCAGATAAATAATATAATATGAGGGAATAACATGAGCTTTTTGAAGAAACAATTTAAACTGAGAGACAATCCGTTCAGGATGACGCCTGCTATCCGCGCCGATGAAATTGTGTGGGCCGGTTTTCCGGAATTAAAGGCGCGTTTCAAAAAGAGAATTAAACGCTCTATGAGGTTATCGAATTCCTGTTTAATTTTAAATTGGGGCGAATGGGGCAGCGGAAAAACACATGCCGCCAATTATTTTAATCTGGAGGAGGTGTTGCAAGAACTGTCGGGCGGCCTTGCCCCGCCTTATTCACTGAAAATCACTTTTCCTGTGACCAAAAAACCTGTTAATAATATGTTTACATTGATTATTGATCACATTGATATTCATTCACTTAGAGACGATTTCAGCGAACTTGCGGATGAGCTTGCGGAATTCATAAATTCATTTTCTTCAAGCACTTTTATTTCCAGTATTGTCAAAGCCTTTTTTGATAAAAAATTGGACGAATCATTGTTTAAGGAATATTTATATGGAACCATATCAAATCCTGATTTTAAAATAATTAAGAAATTTGGTATGTTAAGAAAAATAGAGGGTGATGATGACCGTATAAAAGTATTAGGCGGATTGTTTACATGCTTGTCCTATAAACAAAAGGTTTATTCAAATGTCGTTATCTGGCTTGATGAATTTGAAAACATTTCTTTATTAAACAATGTAAATATTGAAAATATTAACAACTTTATTCGGGAATTATTGGATAACACTCCGAATTATTTACTCGTATTTTTAAATTTCACACTCAAAGAATTGATTGATATCGGCGATTTAAGCCACTACCTTTCAGAAGCAGTTATTTCAAGAGTCAGGGATAGAATATATTTTGAGCAACCGAACATGAAAGAGCTTAAAGCATATCTGAAAGAATTGTTAAATAATGACTTATATAGAATTGGAAAACCGTTAAAAGGCAGACCGTATTTTCCATTCCCCGGGACAGCGATTGACACCGTTGTCAAAGAATTAGGCGAGGTTTCTCTCAGACGCTACAATGAGGCATTCTCTATTTTACTTGAAATTGCAGAACTTGAGGAGATAAAAAAGATAACATCTCAATTCGTTTTAGATAATACAGAAGAAATTATCGGATGGAAATGAACAAAAAACAAATTATTGTATTAGACGCCCACACGATTATTTATCTGATTAACAGCGGAATTATTTACGATGAAGATTTCGTTTTTCCCCTGCTAAAAAAGAATAATTTTAAAATAGTGTTGTCTGAAAAAGTTATGGAAGAGGCCAGGAGAAATGCAAAATACCTGATTAACCGGGAAAAAACACAAGAACAAAAAGATGGAAACTTTCGCAAGGATAAGTTTATCGAAAAAGAAAGCCTGATTGATAAAAAGATCGAAGCATATAGAAGCTTTGTTATGCTTGATAGTATGATTAAACAAGAATTAGGAAACGATTTTTTTAAAAAAGTTACAAAACTTTCTGATTATAAAAAAAATAATGGGGAGTTTTATTCGGCAGCACTATCGCTTTATCTGAGCAGACGCCAAGCCCGCCAGCTTACATTTTATACGGACGATGCGCCGGCACAAAAAGCATTGTCTGTTTTTTTTCGCGATCAACAAATAGGTAAAATTGAGGACTCGGTTGATTTGCTTGTTTTGCTATTTTGGATTGACCCGGTTTTTAATGAAAATAAAATGATAAACTATCTTACTGAATTAAGATCACAATTGAGAGTCGAGATAAGACTTTTAGAAAAAAGCGTCAAACACTACAAAAATCGGTATCCAAGAAGAAAGCACAGCCAACTGTTTAAATTGTTGAGTGAAATGGAGCGTAGGCTGTCGGATTACGATTTGAAGCGTATTGAAGAGTTGATGCGGGAAATTTTTAAGCTCAGGAAAAAATATAGAGAACTTTGTGAGAATTTAGCCGCTTTCGACGATGCTTTTTCAAAAAGTTACCTTCTTGATAAAATCGAATACACCATTAAAAATATTAAAAAAGGTTTGATTTTCAAGGTAGATAGAAATAAGAGTTGTATTGGAACAATGAAGGCTTGAAAAAATTTATCCTGTATATTCGGAATCATTTGCCACCTTCCTTTTTTGTCATTAAGTAATCACCTAACAGTACAAACAGCGCTTTTATCTCCTCTTCATTATTATACTTTTCAACCAGTTCGGAAACAACCGGTTTGAGCTTTTTGGTATAATTCTTTTTAACCCAGAAAACTTCATTTTTCATTCCGCCATCCGGTTTTGCCATGGAAATCAGGCGCGCTGTTTTGCCTTCCGCGGCTTTGGGCATCTGACGGCGTTCGGCTGCTGCAAGGGACTCTAAGGCCAAAAAACGTCGTGTAAGATCATGAATGCGGGTGGAAAAAGCGGGCAGGTCGCTGTCTTTCCAGGCATCTGTCGGTCGTTGACAGGCAATGGTTCCGATGGAAATGATCCAGTCTTTGTCCAGGCCCCGGTTCTTGTGCAAAGCCGCAACGAACGGTTTCAGGCGGTAATCCGTACATCGGGTGATAAGGGGGGCGGCCCGTTTACTGAGTTCCTTTCTGAAATCCGTCAGCGCTTTTTCAGTTCCGAATGCTTCAGACACGATTCCTCGGATATGTTCAACTAATTGCCCAAAAGCTCCGGCCAGTTCGGCAATGGCATTGCGGAGCCGGCTCTGAAATGATTTCATGTCCTCTGCATTTAGGGCTTCATCTTCTTTAAATGCGTGAAAGCCGAGGGCTTGGGGAAGGTCTGCAAACAGAAGGTCAATGGGGTCTTTGGCGTTTAGAAGCGCCCGCAGCATATTCCGCGCTTCGCGGCTTAATTGACGAGTATTTTTAACATACTCAGGAAGCGTTCTGGCAAATTGGACGAGCGGCCCGACGATATTGACCATAGAAGCGTTGCGCATCTGGTTATGAACTGCCGGATTTGTGTTCAGCAATTCTTGATAGATCCGAAAAACCCGGCCATGAATGCCTATGGGGGCGAAGCGTTTTATGGCAAAATACTCTGGCCGTTTGACCATCAGTTCTAAATCTTCGGGGCCTATATAAGGGATAAACGCCCCTTCCTGATATAAAGCCGCTTCATCAATGCAGACAAAAAGATAAAGGCTGATAAGAATTGGTATAGGGCCGTCTTTGAGGCCAAAGGGCGGCTGTTTAAAAGGCAGACCCACAAATAAATATCCGGGGCTTCGGCTAGCAACTGAAGCGCGTACAGATCGCCTTGGCCGGGATACCGGGCCATGAATTCAAGATTTTTGCCGAACTCATCAATCACAATGGTGATGGGAAGGCCGGCGATGCGTCCTGTTTCTTTGAAGAGTTCAATGAGATCGGGCGCATCAATGCGATCATTGTTCAACAGATCGTCTATTCGATCAGCCAACGTTTTGACCGTTTTTTTTGACAAACTTTCAGACATTTCCAAAGAGCGGCGCAGCCCCTTTGCAAGTGTCAGATTCACCGGCTGGAAAGCCGAAGTGACAGGAATTCGGAAAAATCCTTGAGATTCAATCCTCCGACGATTTAAAGCGGCCTGAAATCCGGTATGTAAATCCGGGGCTTTTTGTGCCAGAATATTTAGTGCTGACCGGGTTTCATCGTTTTTTTCAGGACCGCACAGGGATAAAAGAAAATTGGAAAAAGAAGATTTTCCCATTCCATAAGGGCCTGTCAAAGACCAGGCCGAAATTTTAGCGCCGTTCAGTCCGGAGACGAAGCGGTCAATAATTTCCAACCCCTTGCCGGTCAGGATATACTGCTTCAGGGTATGTTCATCCCCCATATCCCTTTCCAAATTGACGGAACGGGCGACTGCGGTGTCAGGTGATACGATTTCAGATAAAATCATAAGATGTTTTTATCCTACTTTGTTACTTTAACTGCAACTCAAGGCAGTTCGCACTTTTTATATCTCGTCCCTACGGGACTTGTCGTATTTATGTATGTTTTTCTATAGATATTATGTCCCTGACGGGACAAAGCACGAACTGAATCAATGACAGATGCTGATTTATGGAGCTATATATCTAAAGTAACAAAGTAGAATTATAGTATTCCTTTAATATAGTGATTGCCAGCGCGTCCGGAGCGTTTTCAAACTGCAACTGGCGATTTCCAAAAGACTCTGTAAACAAAACCCCTTTGATTTTCGGAATGGCGCGTTCCAAGCGGTTGCCGATAGTGCTTTCAGATAACTTGAAGACTGCGCCGGGGCTGTTTATGCCGTATGCGAGGCGGTTAAGCGAGATCGCTGACGACTGTTCCGAATACTGTTTTGCATATTCAAAACAGGCTGCCAGAAAGATACTGTCCGGCAGCGTCGGTTTATCATCCAAGTTAAACCGAAAAGATTGAGGACGATCTCCGGGAATCAGGAGTTCCAATTCTGTAAAAGGGGATTCGATTTGCTCGCCTGTCTCTTTGCCGGCTGAACCGTACATTCGAATAAAGCAGGAAGCGTCTTTTTTGAAAGAAGATTCGGAATAGCGTTTATAACCGGAATCGCTATCTCTCAGGTCTGTCAATGCCAGGGTAAGATCGTTCAAGGTAAACGTTCCCAACGAGGTCAGGTTGACAGCTAGTGACCAGGCGGTTGCGATCAATGGTTCGGTAAACAACTTCCAATGCAACAGCCACAAACTGGCAGGGTCTTCCAAATATGGGTCCCATCCATGTTCGGAAAGAAGATCACGGCTGAAATCAGTCGGCCGCATCGGGCCGCCAATGCGTAAGATTGCAGATTTTTCTTGTGGCAGGATGATTTTAAAAGCCATGCACCAAAAGCGAATGGAACGCACCATATTTTTGCCGACGCCCAGTTTTTCAATGGCATAATCATCGTCAAAGATATTTGAGTCTGCTTCATAGCCGTTATCGCCCGCCACCCGATCAAACCCCTTTTTCAACCATCCGTAACGGGGGCTGAAGGTTTCATGCCGTGCGAAAAAGCAATTTTTAGAAAACGAATTGTTTTTATTCATGTTTTGTTAGTTTGCAAATAGCTAAAATTTTATTTTTTTAAAATATGCTGAACAGATCGTTGCGTTTTTCGGTTCAGAGCTGATAATATTTCGGCACTATCTCAAAACAGCATCAAAATAGCAACCGTTTTTCAGTTTTTCAGTTATGATGGTGGGCAACGCCGACAAAGATTGAGCTGGTTACGAATTGTTTTTCCGGCGTTACCCACCCTACCTGAATCCGTTATATACTTCACCTGAATCCGTTATATACTTCACCTGAATCCGTTATATACTTCAAACGGCTATACCACGCACGGGGCGAGGACGAACTGTTTATCTGAGATCATAAACAGTGAAGCCGCCGGTCGCATTTCGCTGAATGAGTTCTGTTTTTTTGACATCGCCACTTTTATTGATGGAAATACCGTGCGTATGGGTTACTTCCCATACGCCGTCATTTTGCAATCTCCAAAAAGGAAATTCCGGGCGATAACTTTTCCGAAACGGTCCGAAATCCCTTAACAATCTTGTCACATCATCATTGATTGTCTTATAAGATATCAGGCGGTCATTTCTTTTTTTCAAGCGACCCAGAGCATATAATATCATAAGGGGCTTATGCGGCGCACGTTGCCCGCCCCTTTTCCAAACAGTAAGGTTCTGAAATTTTTCTTTGATTAATGCTTTATTCATGTTTCGGTAAACGTTGTATCGCCGTTTATTTGATTCTATCGCCACAAATTATGACCGGTATCCAAAAACACATATTCAAGATTCAGGTTTTTTTAAAGATCAGTCATTTTGATTATATAGTACTGCTTTGTTACTTTAGATTAATAGCTTTATAAATTGGCATCCACCATTGATCAGTTTGCACTTTGTCCCGTCAGGGACATAATATCTATAGAAAAACACATATAAATACGACAAGTCCCATAGGGACGCGATATAAAAAGTGAACTGCTTTTGGGCTATTTTTGAAGTAACAAAGCAGTATTAGATGCGTCTATAATACTCTTTAGCGCATCGCTTAAAGTTGAAACCGGTAAAAACAATTCTAAAGGATTGTGTGTTTTTGCTCTAACTCCTTGATTTTAAACATCTGAAAATACCTTTTTATATGCTTTCACGGCTTTTGTCAGTTTATCATTAGGTTCAGGAGGATTGCCGATTGCCTTAAAAAATGTATCAGCGGACTCAATAGTCATTTTAATACGACTTTCTTTTTCAATGATCTCCTGAGCCTTTTCAATCGCCGCCCAGATGAAAAACTGGTCAATTGTCGAACCTCTTAAATCGGCAGCTTGTATCAAGGTCTCATAAATATGAGGGGGGATGTTTGCAGCAATCCGTTGTCTTGCTTGTGCGGGCATTTTGAGCCTCCTTTTTTTATAATGTATAATCCTACTACTACTTTGTCAGATTACCGGCTGACATCAAACCTTATTTTAGAATTTTAAACCTTAGTAGCTGCAATACTGCCCGATCCTTTACCTTATTACCTTATTTTTCTGCAAAATGGCGGTATCTGATAAGGTAATAAGGTTTCAGTTTATCAGATTTTCATATTCTACTAAGGTTTTAAACACTGAAATAAGGTTTTTATTATTTGTTTGATTAGATATAACATTATGTATTTATCAGATTTTAATAAATTACATCGAATACCGTCTGATCATTTCAATCGGTTATGTTTAATCTAACAAAGTAGTACTACTTTGTTACTTTAACTGCAACTCAAGGCAGTTCGCACTTTTTATATCTCGTCCCTACGGGACTTGTCGTATTTATGCACGTTTTTCTATAGACATTATGTCCCTGACGGGACAAAGTACGAACTGAATCAATGATATAAGCTGATTAATGATTGAGGACGATCTCCGGGAATCAGGAGTTCCAATTCTGTAAAATGTGAGGATATTATAAACAGATTGTCATGCTTATCAGATTTGATCTTAAATTATTGAGGTGATTGATCGTTACTTTGCCAAGTGGCCCAAAACGTTTTAGAAACCAGTTGGCTACCAGCATAGGACAGGAATTAACAGTTTTGCCGTCAACATTAATCGTACATGCGCCGCACTCGCCAATACCGCATTCCACTTTGGTTTCTGTTAATTCCAACAGGGAGCGGATTATACCATTTGCGTTAAATAATCGCCCATTTATCGAAAAATCGTATCCTATTAAATTTCAGGGTATATCTTACTCTTGCTCTTGTCATTTGAGTAGGAGCAAGATTAAGAGCAAGATTGAGACATGCTTTTATTTGGGAGTTTAATTTTCACAAATGGCATTACTGCCAGCGCTGTCATATCAGCAGGGATGTTCAGCGCTTTTTTCTGACCGTTGATTTTAGATTCAATATGAACCATGCAAAACCTATCATCTTAATCCATCTTCCCCCTTGATTTCATCCACAGCCAGTCCCCCCACTCTTGGTGCCGGGCGGCCGGAGTCTGTCACACCCACAATAAGCACCAATTCATCGTCTTTGGGAGCATCAGGAATCCTTACTTCCATAGCATCAAAATGAGACCTGACAAAAGCCGCGTCTTTATGACCAAGGGGAAGATCAATTGCGCACCCTGGCCCGCCCATTTTTTTTGCAGAAGGTAAAAGCGCTTTTCCGCCGCCGACATTGGCTCTGATCGGTTTTCCCAAAGCAGGATGCATGAGAGCCGCACAATGTTCGCGCTCACCGGCCATACCTGAAATTGCCGCCTTGCCATAGCTTTCCACTTTGTCGGGTTCAATTCCGAGAGCGGCAACCGCCTTTTTAGTCAAAATTTCACCCAATTCCTCACTCCAGGCATATAGCAATGACAGGTCTTCCTGATATTTGCCGGCGTAGGGGTTTTTAAAAACAGCGGCACAAGCGGCCTTACGAGTCGGTTTTTCTAACGTTTTAACCCCGTCAATGCAGGTTTCTTCAACAATGGTGTAAATGGTTCTGATTTGCGGTTTGTTTGTATTCATTTTATTCAATTCCTTTCATGTATAGCTAAAATAACAGTAAATTTTTTCGACCTTTTTATCTCATTACCCCCGGTAAAAAAAGTGCAATCCAGGGAAAAACAGTCACAAGGAAAACCACTATAAAAATGGCAAAAAGAAAAAAGACAGCCCCCTTGAAAACGGTTCCCATGGGAACATCCGCCACACCGGAAATAACAAATATGTTCAATCCAAGAGGGGGCGTAATAAGGCCAGCTTCCATCATCAAGACCGAAATAACGCCAAACCATATCGGATCAAAGCCAAGTTTTAAAATTGTTGGGAATATCACCGGCAGGGTCAACACCATCATGGATGTCGCATCAAGAAAACAGCCCAGGATAAGATAGGCGATAAGGATGACAGCCAATATGGCATATCTGGATAATTCAAGCTCGGAAAGATACAGGGACAGGTTCATGGGGATCATGGTCAATGCCATGAAATAGGTAAAAATATAAGCGCCGGACAGAATTATAAAGATCATGACCGAAACTCTTGTGGTGGCTGTCATAGCCTCCACTAAAGAGAGCCATGTCAGTTTTTTTCTCATTATAGTGACAATAAACAGGAAAAAAGCGCCCAAAGCGCCTGCTTCTGTGGCTGTAAAAAAGCCAAGGTATATCCCGCCCATGACAAGAAAAAAAACAACGATAAGCTCCCATACATTTTTCAGAGATTTGACCTTGTCCCCAAAACGAACCTTTTCCGGATTTGAGGGTGCGGCCTCAGGGTTTATCAAAACCCATACAATAATAATAAGGATATATGCAAAGGCAAGCAGGAAACCGGGTATAAAACCGGATACTAATAATTTTCCAATGGATTGTTCCGTGAGTATTCCATATACAACAAAGCCAATGCTGGGGGGGATTAAGAACCCCAGAGTACCGCCCGCTGCGACACTTCCCGTAGAAAGGCGGGTGTCATAATTATATTTTTTCATTTCCGGCAAAGCCACTCTGCCTAACGTGGCTGCCGTTGCCACAGAAGACCCGCAGATGGCTGCAAAGCCCGCACAGGCTCCGATTGTCGCAATACCGAGACCGCCGGGAAGTCTTCGAAGCCATTTGTCGGCAACATTGTAAATTCCATGGCTCAACCCTGAAACCGAAGCCAGTTCTCCCATGATCACAAATAAAGGAATGACCGTAAAAGAATAAGTTGTGAAGGTTTCAAAAAAAGATCTTATCAAGGTGGGCAGAGCTACGGATATATCTGTGAGGAAACTGATTCCCCAAAACCCCACAAAGGCAAGGGAAAATCCAATGGGCATGCCGATAAGCAATAGAAAAAATAATCCTGCGATTCCAACAATTCCAATGGTTTGGGGATCCATATAAACGTCCTTAGTAACGGTGACTAAATAAATTACACTTTTTTCTTGCTCTTAATCTTAATCTTGCTCTTTCTCCTAATATAGTTCGTGTCATTCGATTAAGAGCAAAAGCTGGAATTCAGCACTTATGAAACGGGGAAGTTATTTAATCACCGATCCTTAGCCATAAGGCGCCTGGTTCGATTCCACAGCCTGTATCCCCAAAAAGCCTCGAACAGACTCAATGAGATTTATGAGTATCTCTAAGCACAAAAGTCCGGCTCCGGCACTAAGCAGGAAATATAGCGGATAGATTGGTATTCCCAAGGTGTCTGTGGTCGTTCCGGCATGTAGCTCTTCAACGCCCGATACGGAGCCATACCATGCAAGCATGGCAACAATCTGAAAACTGAGAAGTGATGTAAATGTTTCAGTAAGCCTTGCAAGCCTTGGTGGAAGAACACCGGTTAATATTGTCACTTTTACGTTGGCACCGGACCGATGTGTATAGGCCATGCCAAGAATTCCGAAAACAGCCAACATAAATTCACTCATTTCAATGGACCCGGGTATGGGTTTTGAGAAAAAATAGCGTCCCGCCACATCAAAGGTGGTGAGAAACATCATAACAATGACCCAGCCCATACCCACGGACAGAGCAAAATTCACGAGACGTTCAATTCTTTTTTTGAGCATGGTATCTTTAATATTCCGCGACAAATGATATTAGAATTGTCTATATTAAAATACGGGACAGGCATTGAAGCTGATCCCAACCTTAGCGAGTTGTTCTTTAAACATAACAAGGGCTTTTTTGGCCATCAGTCCTTTTGCTTCGAGTTCTTCAGCCCATTTTACAAGCATCACACCCAATTTTTTATCCCAGACCTGCTGCTCTTCGGCAGAGAGTTTCTCGATTTCGATGGTACCTTCAAATCCGGTCATGGTGTGTTCGTACCAGTGTTCATCAAAAACGCCTGCAACTTTATATGCGTTTCTGCCAACATCTTCGATAATGGGCTTTAGATCGTCAGGCACTTTTTTCCAGAATTTCTGATTTACAAAAAGACCTTCAGAAACACATCCGAAAGATGTTGGAACACCAAATTTTGCCACTTCAAAAAGTTTGAATGCCTTAATCAGAGCAGGACAGGTTACAACTCCCTCAATGACACCGGTTTCCATGGAAAGATAGACCTCTCCAAGGGGCATGAATACGGGAGTTGCGCCAAGTGCTTCAATTGCCCGGGTCTGAAGTCCGCCAGGACTTCTGATTTTCATACCCTTCATGTCTGCAAGATTTTTAACCTTTTTGGTAGTCCATAAATGGGCCATGACACAATTGTTAATGTGGAGAACTTTGATATCCTTGAACTCGGAGTTTAACAACTGATCGTACATAGCCATTCCGGCCTCTGCTCCCTTCCACTTGGCAGGGCATACGATGGGTGAAGAAAGAACATCTGTAAGAGGAAAACGACCGGGTGTCCAACTCAATGTGGCATATCCCATATCAGAAAGGCCGGTTTTTACAATATCGTAATGTGCCGGCCCTTTACCAAGAGCGCCACCCGCATACATATTATAGGTAATACGGCCTTTGCTTCTCTTTTTCATCTCTTCCAACATCGGTATCCACAACTTTTTAACATCTCCGCCTGCGGGTGGATGCCAGGTGCTGAAACGGATATTAATTTTTTCACCTTCAGCGAAAGATTGGGGAACAAAAATAACGCTGCAAAAAAATGCTGCTGCCATTACAATAAAAAACATTTTGATTGTTCTAACGGTCTCTTTCATCTTTTCAACTCCTTATTTTTTGTAAAAATATATCTCACTGCCATTGCCAAAAAAGACTTTGACTAAAAAATAATGATAACTAATACTACTTTGTTAGATTAAACATAACCGATTGAAATAATCTGACGTCATTCGACGTAATTTATTAAAATTCAATGAATACACGATGTTAAATGAAGTCATACAAATAATAAAAACCTTATTTCAGTTTTTAAAACCTTAGTAGAATATGAAATCTTATAAACTGAAACCTTATTACCTTATCTGATACCGTCATTTTGTTACGAAACAGGATATTTTGCACAAAAATAAGGTAATAAGGTAAAAGACAGG
>JAUCGF010000105.1 GCA_030378005.1 Desulfococcaceae bacterium HSG9
CGATACCGACAGGAAGTGCCGGGCACTCTCCCGATAACCACCGCAGAGTTGCGATCAGTTAGATTTTTTAACGGCAGCGGGTTGAAAATTGATCTCATAATGCGTTTATGAATAATTCAGGTTAGTAGAATATGAAAATCTTATAAACTGAAACCTTATTACCTTATCTGATATCGTCATTTTATTATCAAACAGGATATTTTGCACAAAAATAAGGTAATAAGGTAAAGGATAGGACAGTATTTCAGCTACTAAGGTTTAAAATTCTAAAATAAGGTCAGATGTCAGTAGGGTGTGCAAGTCTGATTTTTTTAACAAAATCCGCATTTTATCCTTGTTGACAAGCAATAAAGAACGTGAATGCAAGAACTTTGCCCACCCTACCGCTTTAATCAAGACAACTCGTTTTACCGAGATACTTGTTGAAAATACACAACGCATCGGCCGGCGTGGTTTCGCCGTCTCCATTCACATCTCCGCATAAGTCTTCACATTCAATTCCGCAGGATGTCTTACAAATCGTCATGTATTTTTCAAAAACGCACAACGCATCGGCCGGCGTGATGTCGCCATCACCATTAACATCTCCGTCGCATACGGTTACGGAACCCGGTGTAAAACTGCCGGAGGTCGCAGTCCATGAACCGATGTCATCGGTCAATGCCGCAATTTCCAAAACGGATGAAACACATACAACCGCTATGTTGAATTTCAGATATACCAGCACACCGCCGGCACCCGGTGCGATACCGTCGAAAGAGCGGTAACCGCCGATGCGTATAGCGCCGGGAGAGTACGGGTTGACATCGAAATCGCCGGCCGGATCAGCGAAATTCACCGACAGCGGGCCTTTTTCAAAGCCCGTATAAGTCAGCATGGCCGAGTCATAAGTTACTTCAAAACCCAGCGCGTTGACCATGTTCGGTGCGTTTTGAATTCTGACCGGCACTGACACGCTTCCGCCGCAAGGGGCCGAACTGTCAACGATATCCAGATCACCTTCTGTCGTTGGTATTGCAAACACATAAGCCGAGCCGGAATCAGAGCCGCCGTCGTCGTCGAGGTACGCCCCGACGACCGCGGTGTCGCCGCTGACAGCCACGGAAGAGCCGAAATTGTCATCAGCGGCCGCGTCGTCGGCGGTCAGTTTGGCGGTCTGCGTCATGTCAATCCATCCGCCTGCCGGTTTGACGAACACATAAGCCGAGCCGGAATCACCAAACGCCCCGACAACCGCGGTGTCGCCGCTGACGGACACGGACCAGCCGAAAAAGCCATAGGCGGCCGCGTCGGTGGCGGTCAGTTTGGCGGTCTGGTTACCGTTGCCGTTCGTCCATTCGGTTCCCTTTTCGAACACATAAGCCGAGCCGGAACGATGGCCGCCGTCGTCGTCGTCATACGCCCCGACGACCGCGGTGTCGCCGCTGACAGCCACGGAAGAGCCGAAATTGTCATCAGCGGCCGCGTCGGCGGCGGTCAGTTTGGCGGTCTGCGTCATGTCAATCCATCCGTCTGCCGGTTTGACGAACACATAAGCCGAGTCGGAAGAATCGCCGCCAGACGTCCCGACGACCGCGGTGTCGCCGCTGACGGACACGGACCGGCCGAACCGGTCATGGGCGGCCGCATCGTCGGCAGTCAGTTTGGCGGTCTGCGTCATGTCAATCCATCCGCCTGCCGGTTTGACGAACACATAAGCCGAGCCGGAATCAGAGCCGCCGTGGTCGTTGCCATGCGCCCCGACGACCGCGGTGTCGCCGCTGACAGCCACGGACCAGCCGAAAGATTCAAGGAGGTGCGCGCCTGCGGCGGGCAGTGCGGTCGCGTTGTCGGCGGTCAGTTTGGCGGCCTGCCCCCAATTATCGTCGCCGCCGTGGTCGCGCTTGAACACATAAGCCGAGCCGGAATCATCGCCGTCGTCGTCGTCGCCGTAGCGCGCCCCGACGACCGCGGTGTCGCCGCTGACAGCCACGGAACAGCCGAAAAAGTCCCAGGCGGCCGCGTCGTCGGCGGTCAATTTAGCGGCCAGCCCCCAATTATCGGTGCCGTTGTCGCGCTCGAATACATAAGCCGAGCCGGAATAATCGCCAGCGTCGTCGTCGTGTGACGCCCCGACGACCGCGGTGTCGCCGCTGACAGCCACGGAACAGCCGAAATAGTCACTGGCGGCCGCGTCGCCGGCGGTCAGTTTGACCTGTTGAATCCAGGGATCGACAGTGACAGGGTAGCGTGCATGGGAATCATCAAAGCAAATGATGAGTTTATCATTTCGCATTTGCAGACGCGCAGGCAAGGATTTTTTATCGGCGTCAAAGACATAAAGGCCCGCATAACGGGTGACGGTTTTTCCCGCGCTGTTTTTAAATGCAAGGGTGCGGTCGTCTAAGAGAACCGCGTCAAGAGAACCTTGCAAGGTCAATTCTAACCGTGCATGGGAATCACCTGCGGGATTGCCGGGCGGGCTGTCAAGGGTGAAGCCCTGTTCCAGTCCCAAGGGCGTGTTGAGATACCACTCGGTGAGGTTATCGCCACGGCGGAATTCGATACGGTTGCCCAGAGCCTTGATTTCGGCCGGCGGCGGTGTTTCAAGTGTGTCATAACCGATGCCGGTGAGGGTGAGAGCATACGAATCGTCTGTATTCATCTTGCAGAATCGAATTTCATCATGCGAAAACGACATTTTCATTTTATGGGAACGGTTTTCCACAGCATACCCGTCTCCGACTTTTTCAATGTTATAAGTGGCCGGCAGGTCTTTGCTGATCGACTTGGCGATAGCGGCCATGGCTTCAGACGGCAAAGGGTCGTTCTGCCTGGCCATGCACGGGGCGGTTATCAGCGCGGTCATCAAGACAGCGACTGACAAAAATAAAAGCGCCTTCCCAAATCGGGAAAAAGGCGTTTTTGCAATTTTAAACGTCAAGCTGTTTTTTTTCATTTTTTGTGTACTCATTTTTTACCTCCGTTTTTGTTTTCTGTAAGTTCAGCACTCCTCCTAAAAGTGCTTCAGTAGGGTGGGTAAAATGCCGCCCCTGATGTTCGTATTCGTACAAATTTTCGTCGGCATTTTGCCCACCGGTTTTAACCACGTTCATTGTTCACAAGCGATTTTTGCGTTGTAGCGACAGGATATAGTTCGTAAATGGTGGGCAAGTCTGATTTTTTAAACAAAATCCGCATTTTATCCTTATTGATAAGCAATAAAGAACGTGAATGCAAAAACGTTGCCCACCCTACCACTGAAAAAGTACCTGATAGCTTGTTTCCGATAAAGTCTGATAAAAACCTTATTTCAGTTTTTAAAACCTTAGTAGAATATGAAAATCTTATAAACTGAAACCTTATTACCTTATCAGATACCGTCATTTTGTTATGAAACTGGATATTTTGCACAAAAATAAGGTAATAAGGTAAAGGATAGGACAGTATTTCAGCTACTAAGGTTTAAAATTCTAAAATAAGGTCAGATGTCAGCCGGTAATCCAACAAAGTAGTGTTGTGTCAAGTTTAAGGTGACAGGTGAAAATCAGGAGTGCTGACTTCAGTTTGCCAAAACGCTCCAAAAGCGGCAAACTGAAGTTTGCACTCCTACCCGTCAGCTAAATGTTGACACAACAGTAGTGTTATTCAAAAACCAGCATTTATACGAAGAGAGGCTTTATCAATTTTATAAAGAATTCACCGGCTCCGTATGATAATTTTTTTCACATAAGGCATCCGGCCGGTTTACAAACAGGCAGTGAAGGAAAAAAAAATGGAAGAAATAACCAAAGCGCAACAAGGACGCATCGCCATACGTATGATAAAAACCACGGTGGATGCACTTTCACTCAGAGGCTACTATAAACCTTCGGGAAGGTCAGGGCAGACGCTTGCAGAAGGCTTGCGGCTGTTGCGGCCTGAAATTTATGGTTCTATGAATAATCCCCGTATCATTGAACTCAAAGGGTTGGAGTATGTGATAGACCGGCTTCCGCGAGGGATTGAAGAATGCACTGAAATTGTTTTGACCGCCCAGGATACATTTGAAAACACTTCCTTTGAAAAAATTGAACCGCCCAAGCGGCGACGGGCATCTTACCGTGTGAGCGCTAAAGAGATGTGCTTTATTATCACACGCGGTTTAAGTGAAATCTATGATATTATTACCCATATCACTTTTTTAAATAATGAAGCCATCAAGATAAAAAATCAAATCAGCGATTTATCCGGCCAATACACACGGGAATGGGGCGGCCTGGAAAAGTTTGTCAAACGGGAAAATGATTTAAACGCCGCAGAACTTGAACGCGCGATTTGGATGTTAAGTATTATTTTGGGAAGAACTTATCAAGAAACATGGGATACATACAATTATCTAGAACAGGGCCGGGTTAAAAACAACAGCAACCGGGGGCTTTTCAACATTATTTACAGTCTGGGAAAACGTTTGGAAGCGGAAAGCCAATCCCGCGACAATCAACTGTTGATCTATTTCACGCCGTCTCTAAAAGAGATGATCGGCCATCAGCACTGCGCCCGTCAATGGGCCATACATATCAAAGATCGGATATTCGATTTGAATTTGCAAAAGCGTCCCCTGCATATTATCAGTGCTAATCTGCATAGCGTGATAAACGTATTATATGGGTATGCCGCTCTCAAAACGGATGTTCGGCCAGAATCATCCGGTAATATTTATGAATTTTTTAATGAATTGCGAGATAAAGGCGAACAGGTGCGCAACTATGCTGTCAAAAACGGTTTATACGAACTTCCGGATCAGGCAGGTGCGTTTATCGACTGCCAATTGATTGATACGGCCCTTATGGATGCGGTTGAACCACATCCCGAAATACGGATCGATCTAAAAAGCAAAGAGGATCATCGCCCCGTTATCCTGGTGATGGATTACGCTTTTGGCGCCCAGGCCTTTGAAGTGATGGATGAATTGCTCAAGCCCTTGTTGTCTGAACACTCAGACGGCGTGACGGTCGATGATAACGAAGTGAAGCATGATCGGATTAACTTAAATATCCAATCTGTTTCGGTAATGGGCAAAGCGGGCATTCTGACCGGCCATAAAGGGGATATTATGCTTGCCACCGCTCATATTATCGAAGGCACGGCTCATAATTACATCGTCAATAACACCTTGCAGCGCGATGATTTTGAATCTTCGGTTGACGTTTATACAGGCCCGATTGTCACCGTTCTGGGAACCTCGCTTCAGAATAAATATGTGCTTGAAAAACTCAAAAGAACATCATGGAAAGCGGTAGGCCTTGAAATGGAGGGCGGGCATTACCAACGGGCGATCAATGCCGCTATCATTCGTAAACATATCCCGGCTGATGTAAAAATAAGTTATGCGTACTATGCCTCTGACAACCCGCTTTTCAGCGACCAAACATTGGCATCGGGCAGTATCGGAACAGAGGGAATCAAGTCAACTTATATGATAACCAAAGTGATTTTGGAAAAGGTTTTTCAATCCGATGCTTTCTGTTCTGACTAAATTCTATCGAAGTGCAAGCTAATCTTTAAGAATGTTATGGATGTTATTCGGATGTTTCATATCGAATCGAATCTCAATTATCTTTGTATTTTTGGCCGACATCTCAAAATCCCAAAGCATGACGCCTTCTCTTTTCAGGTAATCTTTTTCCGTTGGCTCAGGATCGGTTTCCACGCCTTTAATTGAAATTCGATCCGTTGCAGAGACCGGGATGCGATCTGTCAGACGAACGCGCACAGCTTCATCTTTTAAATTTTCAACAGTGATGCGATAAACCAGCGTACGGGCGGTACTCATTCGATCAACAATACCGAAAAAGGTTTCGTTTACTTTATCGGTTATTTTCGAACGCCGTACTTTCACACCGCGTTCCGCCCCCAAATTAATCAGCAAGTCTTCGCCGGCCTGTTTTTCGGTCAAGGCCGCACTTCCGACGAATCTGCCGCCGAAATAGATATTCAGCCGTCCTGATAGAAGAGTGCTGTCCGGTTCCGCCCGACACACCAAATAACACAAAGGGTCTATGGCCGGAGCTGTGTAAATATAAAATTCACGCGTCACCTCTTTGGAATATAGAGGTAAAAGAGTTTCATCACCACCGGATTTGATATCAGTTTGTTGGGGTAACTGATATTCAAAAGCAAGGGGAAGTTTTTTTTCTTCGGCTTGGGTGAAGTGAGCCTCTGGCTCCTCCAACGAAGCTGCCATCAGAGCGGTTTCTTCCGCCAAATGTGCTTTGCCACGCTTTTTCTTTCTCATCGGTGGTACCGCCCCTACCATCATGGTAGCGGCCATCGGCATCACCGGATTGGGCATGCCGACGCGCCATGTGTGCAGATCAGGCAGGGCCGCTCCTTTAAGCGGTATGGCATTTGATACGGCCAGCGTAATATTTTCCCAATTTTCACCTGTTGTTTGGCGAATACGGGCAAACATCGTCAGATTGAGCCGTGATAAATCCAAAGGTGCGTCTGCTTTATAAACCGGCTTCCAAAAAGCGTTTTGAACGACGTAGGAAACGATCAGGTTGATTTCGTGCGCTTCCTGACTTAAAAATAACACTTCAATGACTTTACGGAATTTTTGTTCAGGCTGTCGGATCTGTTTCAGCCGCATTTTTAACACGGTTAATTCATCATCGGTCTCTTCAATCCTACGAAACAGACGTTCGTTTTCATCGGCAAGATTTTTATAGTTTTCTTCTAAAAATAACAACATGGTTTTAAGGTCATCCGTTTTCGGAAAAACGGTTTTAATTTTTTTGGGTATCTCCTTTTCGCCAAAATTGATCACCGAATCAAGAAACCGTTGTTGTTTGTTAAGCACTTCATTTTCTTGCTCCAGTGTTCGACGCTGTCGTTTCATCACCTTAATTTCATCTTCAACTTCCTTAACATTTTTTTGAGGCGCGTCTTTGACCGGAATTTCTTTATACTGCACACTGATAATTTCACCCCGGCCATAGACTGCCGCTTGAACCGAATCACTATCCACCTGAAACGCTTGCAGTTCCACGCACAATCGGTTTAAACCTGTTTGCACATGCGCTTGGGTCTTGCGTTTTATATAAGCCTGATCGGTGAAAACCACGGCCTCTGCAATCCGATTACAATCTCCTTCACGAATAATTTCATCCTGGGAAAACTGACTTTTTGCTGGTGTGTCCATTTGGATTCCTTTCTCTAAATTTATTAGAAAATTTTTTACGGTTCAAAAATTTTGCGAACCTCCTCTGTATATTCATTGTTTTGATCGTAAAGTACAAGCGGTGTTTCCACTTTCAACCCCGGTCGTCCCCCCTTAACTCCCGTTGCAATGACCAATTGAGCGGAGGTATGCCAACCGGAATGAACCATACGCAATTTTTTAGGTTCAATATCAGCGTTGTGCATTTCGGTAAGCAGGGCGGTGATGCGTTCGGCCGGATAGATAATAACGAATTTTCCCTTGACTGACAATAGCCAACGGGCAGTCATAACAATATCTTTAAGCGTGATACATATCTCATGCCTCGCTATCGCCCGCTGCCTATCCGGATTGGTGCGTCCGGTTTTTACCTTATAATAAGGTGGGTTGGTGACCACCATATCTATTTTATCGTGAAAGCTGTACGTATCCAATGCTTTCATATCCTGGTGAACGATTCTGATTTGATTTTCCATTTTGTTGGTAATCACATTGTGTATAGCGAAATCAGCGAGTTCCTTTTGGATTTCAATGCCGTAAATCGATACTCCGGGAAAGCGATAAGCCAGTATTAATGCGATAATGCCACAACCTGTGCCTAAATCAAGAATTGTGTCATCTAATCGCGGAAAAACCTGCGCGGCCAGCAGAACGGCATCAATCGAATACCGGTATCCCGTGGGATGTTGATGAATATGTAAACGTCCGTTAAAAAAAGTATCTGTTGCCATTAAATTTCAATTTAAGTACTTGGACATATATTTTCAGGTTACAAATTCTGCTGGAAATCGGATTTTTCTAAAAAATCCGATTTCTAAAATACCGGAAAACTTTTTTCCAGGTACTTATAACCTAAATTGTGCCGACCTTAAATTTTATGTCATTGATCATCTTTTTACCTAACGCATGATTTATTTTAGTGATCATGCGTTGTTTTGAAAATTGAAGTTCCTGAATTAAACCGGAATGGGTCACGTTCACCCAAAGAAATCGGCCTTTAAAAGCTTCTGGTTGTGCATTTTGAGCGATTCGGTCGCCGACGGCTTGATCCCATATTTCCCATATTCGTATCAGTTCGGCATCCGATTCCTGACGATACGTACTTAAAATATTTTGCAAAATGCCACCGATATGAGCCGGTTTTCTATTTTGAATGCTTTTTTTCATTATAATGATCTTCCTGAATTTTTCTAAACTTTTGCTTTTTACTTGACTTGAGTGCAAGGGAATATTAGATTGTTTTAACTTTTTTATCATATATTATAATTTGTAAGCTAATCTGAACCTAGTAAAAAATCAAGGACAAACAATGAGTTGGGATTGGGAAAAACTGAAAGATCAGCAGAGTAAAAGTGGCGGTGGTGGTGGCGGTGGTGCGCCGCCTCAAATAGATGACCTTTTAAACAAAATAAAGTCATTCAAATTTGGAGGCGGCCCGATTATTATCCTTATTTTAATCCTCCTCTTTTTTGGATCGACAATGTTCTATAAAGTGGGAATTGATGAGGTGGCGGTGGTGCAGCGGTTCGGAAAATATGTTCGCACCAGCCAACCCGGATTAAGATTCAAATTGCCGGAAGGCATTGAAAAAAAGACGCTTATTAAAGTCAAACGCGTTTATAAAGAGGAATTCGGTTTTAAAGGATCGCGTACTGGCGATAGCCGCAGTTTTTCATCTGGCGCTGAAAGCTCCGCTAATGTCTCTTTAATGCTTACCGGGGATCTGAACGTGGCTGTGGTTCCTTGGATTGTACAATACCGGATTAATGATCCGGTCAAATATCTATTTGAAGTCCACAACCCTCAAAAATTGTTGAATCAGATGTCAGAAGCGGCTATGCGACTGGTTGTCGGAGACCGGAGTATTGACGAAGTCATCAGCAAGCGTAAGGAAATTGCGGATGAGGCTCAGGGGCGTCTCCAAAAGGAGTTGAATGAGGCAAATTCCGGTATTAAGATTGTCACTTTGGAAATGAAGCGTACCAATGTACCGGGGCCGGTGCAACCTTCCTTTAATGAAGTGAACCAGGCTGTTCAGGAAAAAGAGAAACTGATTTATGAAGCCAAAGAAGATTACAACAAGGCCATTCCGGCCGCACGGGGCACGGCTGAACGAACGATTAAATATGCTGAAGGCTATGCCATTGATCGTGTTAATCGTTCTCAAGGTGACGTTTCCCGATTCTTAGCAATTTACAAAGAATATGCGAAAGCACGGGATATTACTAAAAGACGGCTCTACCTGGAAATGTTGGAAGAGCTTTATCCAAAACTCGATCAAAAATATATTATAGATTCTGATCAAAAAAGTGTTTTGCCTTTACTGAATCTTGAAAAAGGAATAGGTGGGAAATAATGAAACCCAAAAGTGCATTTTTTGTTTTTGTGAGCATCGCTATTATTGTCCTGATTTATGGTTCGGCCTATACAGTTGGTGAAACCGAACAGGTTGTTGTGACTCAGTTCGGCCGCCTTGTAGGCAAACCTGTAACAACACCGGGATTGAACTGGAAAGTTCCGTTTATCCAGCAAACCACTTTTTTTCCTAAAAACATCTTATCATGGGATGGTGATCCGGGGCAAATCCCCACATTGGATAAAACCTATATCTGGGTGGACACATTTGCTTTGTGGAAAATTACAGATCCGGTCATGTTTTTTCAAACCGTCGGTGATGTACAACGGGCATTGGGGCGTTTGGATGATATCATTGATCCGGCCGTACGCAATTTTGTCACCTCTTATTCACTTATTGAGAGTGTTCGACGCACGAATCGTGAGTTGGTTTTTGATTCTCAGGTTGTAGATGCATCTGCTGCTCAAGGTTCCGAGGATGTAAAAGAAGAGGATCCTGCCGATTTGTTTGTTAAGGATGGGAGGGAAAAAATCACGGCAGGTATCTTAAAACAGGCGAAACCAAAGCTTTTGGACTTTGGTATAGAGTTGAGAGATGTTAAAATTAAGCGGATTAACTATGTGGAGCAAGTCAGAAAGTCGGTTTATGGGCGAATGATAGCCGAACGTAAGCAGATTGCGGAAAAATTTCGTAGTGAGGGTAAAGGATCCGCCCAGGAAATTTCCGGTGATAAGGAACGCGATTTAAAGGAAATCACCTCTGAAGCCTACAAAAGTTCACAGGAAATTAAGGGAAAAGCCGATGCTAAGGCGACTAAAATTTATGCCGATGCCTATAATATTGATCCTGATTTTTATTCGTTTACCAAAACCATGTCGCTTTACCCCAAAACATTAAACGGTAAAAGCACACTTGTTCTTTCAACGAAATCAGAATTCTTAAAGTATCTTAAAGGCTTCTCTGAAAAGGTAGAAGTTGAAAAAGACAAACAATAAAGTTATGTCTAAGGGTGCGTGTCTCCAATCACGCACCCGCCATCAATTCATCACATCAGGTCAATAAATATTTTTAGAATCCAAGCTTCAGGTTGCATATAAGTACTTGGACATATATTTTCAGGTTACAATTCTGCTGGAAATCGGATTTTTCTAAAAAATCCGATTTCTAAAATACCGGAAAACTTTTGTCCAGATACTTATTGCAAGTCAGTTACAAGCTAAAGCTTGAATTTTTATGATTATTTACCTTTTCTCCGCTGATGACGCGTACGGGCTAACAATTTTCGATGCTTGTGCTTTCTCATTTTTTTTCTCCGTTTTTTTACGACACTACCCAATTAAACACCTCCTCTCTTTTTTTATTTACTGGTCAAATTGCCGATAAACATAAATATTTTTTTATTTGCAAAAACAAACTAATACCTGCTAACATTATTTTAAGTCAAACTCAACCAATAATTTTGCTTTCTTTACAAAATAATTTCATACGCCAAGAATCTGATGGAAAAACAGGGGCCTTTTAACACGCATCAAATTAAAATTGTCAATCAGGCGGTTGCTTTGGCCGAAGAAGTCGTCAGCAATTTCTATAAAATGTCGGCAAGTCAGTGGTTAAATCGTAAATATGATGTTAAAACGCTGACCGATTTGTCACCGGAAGAGATTGTTGACGGCCCGTTTGCACAAATTATTCGTTATGAAGGACGCCCGATGGATTCATCTTTAGGATCATCAAACTACGATTTTTATAAAATATGCATTCAAGACCATTCCATTCTTACAACTGTTGAAAAAACAGCCGAACTTCATCTTTTCCCTTTTCTTATATATATTATTGCACATGAATTGATTCATATTGTCAGGTTCAGCAAATTTATTCAACGTTTTGACGCATCTTATGATGAAAAACAGATTGAAGAGCGTTGTGTTCATAAAATCACACATGAGATTATCTTACCGATTCAGGTGGAAGGAATTGATGATGTCATTCATTTTTATCATCAATGGCTTTTGCCTCATAAGGGAATATCTTGATAATAATTTCGACTTATACAATTGAGGTGTTTTCCCATTTTCAAAATTCATGCCAACCATCTGAAAATTTCCTCTTGCAAATCTTGACAACCCTGAAACATTAACTATTTTATAATCAAACACGAACTGAGTTCGTTTTTCAAAATCACATTTTTGATTACGGAGGATATTGCTTATATGCCGATTTACGAATATGAATGTTCCCAATGCGGAGTCGTTGAAGAAGTTATTCAGAAATTTTCTGACCGACCTTTGAGCGCATGTAAACACTGTTCCGGGAAATTAACCAAACTGATGTCTCAAAGCACTTTTCATCTTAAAGGTTCCGGATGGTATGTCACAGACTATGCGGACAAATCCGGCAAACCATCTTCTAAAGAGTCTGATAATAAAAAACCAAAAAAAGAGAATTCCTCAGAAGCTAAAACCAAATCCAACTCAGGCAAATCTGAAAGTGCAAAGAGCAGCGCTTCCAAAAAAGAGAAGTCCTGATATTAACGGATTTATTTTTATCCTGTATATCACAAACCACGCTTTACAAATCATAATTGGTGATTATTATTTTTTCAGTTCGCAGTATCGAAAGTACTTGCGACAATAATAATATGAACTAATCAGTTTTAAATATTTTCAACAAAAAATAAAAAAGGAGAATTGGAACGATGATTAGACCCTTAAATGATCGAATTCTAGTCAAAAGAATGGAAGAGGAAACTAAAACCAAAGGTGGAATTATTATCCCTGATTCAGCTAAAGAAAAACCGGCTGAAGGAAAAATAATTGCCTGTGGTAATGGAAAAAAAAGCGATGACGGTAATTTGATTCCACTTGATGTCAAAGTGGGAGACAGTATTTTATTTGGCAAATATGGCGGAACGGAAGTCAAAATTGACGGTGAAGAATATTTAATCATGCGCGAAGATGATGTTCTTGGCGTGATCGAATAGATTCCTATATTTAACAATTCTGGAGAATATAAAATAATTCAATTTGTAAGGAGTAATTAAAATGTCAGCAAAAGAGATAAAATATGATATGAAAGCTCGTGAGGCAATGCTGAACGGGGTTAGAACTTTGTCTGAGGCCGTTGTGGTAACACTTGGCCCTAAAGGCCGAAATGTTGTAATTGAGAAATCATGGGGTTCTCCTACCATCACTAAAGATGGCGTTACCGTGGCGAAAGAGGTTGAGCTGGAAGATAAATTTGAAAACATGGGCGCTCAGATGGTTAAAGAAGTCGCTAGTAAAACCAGTGATATGGCTGGTGACGGCACCACAACCGCTACTGTATTGGCGCATTCCATCTATGAAGAAGGACAAAAACTGGTTGCTGCCGGCAATAACCCCATGGGCATTAAACGAGGCATCGACGCAGCGATTTCAGTGTGTGTGGAAGAACTCGGCAAAATGAGCAAACTGACCAAAGATCAGCGTGAAATCGCTCAGGTCGGCACAATTTCAGCCAATAATGATGAAACCATCGGGAACATCATTGCAGAGGCGATGAATAAAGTTGGTAAAGAAGGCGTGATCACTGTCGAAGAAGCCAAAAGCATGGATACTTCCCTTGATGTCGTTGAAGGTATGCAGTTTGATCGCGGCTATCTTTCTCCTTACTTTGTAACTGACTCCGACAAAATGGTGGTTTCTCTGGAAGAACCTTTTATTTTAATCAATGAGAAAAAAGTCAGTAACATGAAAGACCTTCTGCCTGTTTTAGAGCAAGTTGCCAAGACAGGACGTCCTTTAGTCATTATCGCTGAAGATGTCGAAGGCGAGGCTTTAGCGACATTGGTTGTGAATAAATTACGCGGTACTCTGAATGTTGCAGCCGTTAAAGCACCGGGCTTCGGTGATCGTCGTAAAGCGATGCTGGAAGATATTGCCACACTGACCGGCGGACAGGTTGTATCGGAAGACTTGGGTATCAAACTTGAAAACCTGACCATTGATGATTTGGGCAAAGCAAAACGAATTACCATTGATAAAGACAATACGACCATCGTTGATGGTGCCGGATCACGTAGCGCACTGGAAGGCCGCGTGAAAATGATCCGAACCCAAATTGATGACACCAGCTCTGATTACGACAGAGAAAAACTTCAGGAACGCCTGGCAAAACTCATCGGCGGTGTTGCCGTGATTAACGTGGGCGCTGCGACTGAAACAGAAATGAAAGAGAAAAAAGCGCGCGTGGAAGACGCACTCAACGCGACTCGTGCAGCCGTAGAGGAAGGTATTGTGGCTGGCGGCGGTGTGGCGCTGGTTCGCTGTATTCCGGCTCTGAGCAAGGTTGATATCAGAGATGATCAAAAACTGGGTGTCAACGTTGTAAAACGCGCAATTGAAGAACCGCTTCGTCAAATTGCAAACAATGCAGGCGTTGAAGGTTCCGTTGTAATTGACAAAGTCAAAAACAGTGAAGGCGCTATGGGTTACAATGCAGATACGGATACTTACGAAAATCTCATTGAGGCCGGCGTGATCGATCCTAAAAAAGTGGTTCGCTTCGCACTTCAAAATGCTGGAAGTGTTGCATCATTGATGCTCACGACCGAAGCTATGATTGCTGAAAAACCGGAAGATAATGCTGGTGGTGCTCCGGCAATGCCTCCTGGTGGCGGCATGGGTGGCGGCATGGGCGGTATGGGCGGCATGATGTAAGTCAATCGCCATCGCCTAACGGTAACAAGTCAGATATAAAAAAGCCTCTGTGATAATCCGCAGGGGCTTTTTTTATTTTGATTGACAAAAATTCTTGAAACAGGCAAAATGATAACATAAAGATAATCTGATAATTTTGACATAACTACTCTAAACACAAAACCGGAGTTTAAAATGCTACTGACTAAATGTAAAAAATCAGGCCGTTGTTTTCTGTTCGTTCTTATTATTATCGCTTTTGCATCCATTTGTTATGCCGAAACGGCTGATACTTCCGAACCGCTAGGTGATGTTGATGTTCAAGAAGACGAAACCGGCTATTACTATATTGTAAAGAAAGGGGATACGTTGTGGGGCCTTTCACGCAAGTTTTTCAATTCATCATGGCTATGGCCGGATTTATGGGAGAAAAATAAGCAATTACCCAATCCTCACTGGATTTACCCGGGGCAACGTATCCGGCTTATGCCTAAAGCATCAAAACCGGTTGCTGAACCGACGGAAGAAAAGCCCGTTGTTACCATCGAAAAGGAAGTTGAGGAACCGCTTTATTTCATTTATGCGGGCATTGATCAAATTGGCTTTGTTCGAAAAGAAGAATTAACGCCATCAGCCTACATTTTGGTGGAAAGCAGCGAAGAAAAATTTATTGATCAAGGCGATGTAGTGTATATCAAACAAATTGGCAATCAGCGTTTAAGACCGGGGCAATTGTTTACCATCTATCGCCTCTTAGAGCAGGTTCAAGACCCGGCCAGTTCTAATAAACTCGGCATCCAGTATTATATTACAGGGGTGGTTGAAATTATTAAAAATGAAGATGAATTTGATGTAGGCCGAATCATCCGTTCTTACAGAAGAATTCTGGTTAAAGACCTGCTGATGCCTTATAAAAACAGATCGCCTAAAATTGCTTTGCGTGAAAGCAAAAGAGGCATTGAAGGTCAAATTATTGATACAGAAGAAAAAAATCGTCTTCTTGCCGCCAACAACATCGTCTTTATTAATAGAGGTAAAATCGACGGAATGAAAACGGGGCAGGAATACAGCATTTATAAATTGAAAATTGCCAACAGTGTTCAATTTAATATGGATTTTGGCTCTCTTCTGATTTTGCATGTTGAAGAAGCCGCTTCTACTGCACTTATCACCTATTCTGAGCATAGTATCCATCCGGGAGAAAAATTTCGTACGCCCGTGCCTTCAAAAGAGTGACAGAATTGGTGATAAAATAAATTTTCCATTCAGATTACAATGTGAAAGTGATGGTACATGCAAACTGAAGTTTGCACTCCTTTAAAAGTATAAACTGCTTTTAATTAAAATTGATAAAGATTAAGAAATTCAGCAACTATAATCAGTAGATGGAAAATGCCTGAAAATATGGTATGGAGCGCAAAAATTAAGCGAAGCGATTTTTTGCCGGCCCTTGAATACGTCGGATGCAAAAAATCGTTGCGCTTAATTTTTGCACTCCTAAATTTCCCATCTACTGATAATTAAAAAAAATCAGGAAATCGTTTATGCACTATGAAGGCAATATTATCCGTCCGCCAAGTGAGTCCAATAGCATTTTACTTCAGGTTACCGTTGGATGCTCCCATAATAAATGCACCTTTTGCGGCACTTATGCAGGTGAAAGATTTAAGATTAAACCGGATGCAATCATTAAAGAAGACATTAACTTTGCCGCTCAATACTGTCGGCGTCAGCGAAGAGTCTTTCTGTGTGATGGGGACGCGCTGATTATTCCAATGCGGCGACTATTGTTTATTTTAACTGCTATTAAAAAGGAACTTCCCTGGGTGACCCGCGTGGGTGCGTATGCCAATGCCAAAAGCCTTAAAATGAAGACCGTTGAAGAGCTGCAAGAACTCCGCTCACATGGATTAGGGATACTTTATATGGGCCTTGAAAGCGGAGATGATGTTACGTTAAAGAAGATCAAAAAAGGCGCTTCGTCTAAAACAATGATCGCAATGGGACGCAAGGCCAAAAACGCCGGTATAAAATTATCCCTGACCGTTCTGCTCGGACTCGCCGGCCGTTCACGTTCTTTGCAACATGCTGAAGCGACCGGATATGTACTTTCGGCCATTGATCCTGATTATATTGGCGCACTGAGTCTTATGTTGATACCCGGCACACCTCTTAATAGGGATTATGAAGAAGGAGAATTTACACTTCTTAACGCTGATGAAATGTTGCGCGAATTACGGGCGATGATATCCGCCACCCATCTTTCCCACGGCCTGTTCCATGCTAACCACGCTTCTAACTACCTGCCGATTCGTGCGAGACTACCTAAAGATAAAACTAGTACGCTTGAGCTGATAGACAAAGCCTTGTCTGGTGGTATTGAATTACGTCCGGAATGGGTGCGGGCGCTTTGAGGGGTGATGCGCGAAGTGAGCGGCCATATTACAAAACGAATGTTTTAGCGCTCGTCACGCCACAGCTTCAGTTCTGTTCGTAGTGCACTAAATTCCGCTTCAATTGTCTTTTTAATTTCTTGCACCGCCATTGCAAAAGCTTCATGCGTTAACATGACACCTTCTTGAGGTGCGGCAGGTGTTGCAACCTGCTTTTCTATAACTTTTGAGGGTGTAGCTTTATTTTTTTCCATTGTTTGCACAGGTTCGGGTTTTTCTTCCACTATCGGCTTAGATTCAGACGGTTGAGTTTTTTGAACACTCACTTGCCCTTCCGCAATTTCTTTTTTGACACTTTTAAATTTCGCCAGATCACTTCGAAAAATTTTAACTTTTTCAGGAGTAGAAATCTTGGGGTTGAATACTTTTGCAAGATTATCTGATACGGAATTCAACAATTTAATCGCATCCGGGTGAGCCTCAGCCTTGTTTGTTTCAATATGTTTACCAAGCGAATTGAGAAGTTTAAGGAAGCCGGTAATGATTTTATTGCTTTTGTATTTATTATTAAGTTTGGCAATTTCATGCCCAAACGTCTTCATCGTTTGATCGGATATTTCCCAATCAATGGACATCAAAACAGCTTGTAAACCACTCAAAGGTGTTTTTGCGGCTTTAGGCGCTGGTTTAGGTTTAGGTTTGGGCTTTGGTTTGGGTTTTGGTTTAGGCTTGGGTTTAGGCTTGGGCTTTGGTTTCGGTTTAGGCTTTGGTTTAGGCGGAGCTTGCGGTTTATCATCCTCATCAAAAAGACTGTCAAAGTCCATACCATCATCAGAATTTGAGCCTTCATCATTATCCTGATCTTCTTCAAAAAGTTCGTCGAAACTGGCGGATGATTCATCATCTTCATTATCGCCGCCAAAAGCGTCGTCATCGCTGCCGAAAAGTTCTTCCAGCCGATTATCAAGTTCAACCGTTATGGTGTCATCTTTTTTGCTGCTCACTGGTCTATCCTCCTATTTTAATCCCTCTTTTAAAGAAATCATAGTTTTAGCGATGATCTGTTTTAAGGTGGGAATCACATTTTTTCCAGAAAGCGCACTAGCCTGAAAAGCAGGCACTTTAAGTTTTCCATTAAGATCTCGTTCCATTGTTTTGAGAGGAAGAAGCGGTATAACACCGTCTTTCCCGAGGTCCCGTTTATTATATTGAAGTACCAGAGGTATTTTGAAAATATTTTTATTATATTCGCTTAAATTATCTTGAAGATTTTTAAGCGATAATATATTTTTCTTACGACGCACTTCCATAGAATCAGCCACGAAAACAACACCATCAACCCCTTTTAGAACGAGTTTACGCGTAGCATTGTATTTAATTTGTCCCGGTACAGTATATAATTGAATTTTTACGTCGTATCCTTTAATTTTGCCCATGTCAAAAGGAAGAAAATCAAAGAAAAGTGTCCGGTCTCCATGGGTTTTGATACTGACCATATCACTTTGGATGCGTGATTGATATTTCTTAAAGATGTATTCCAGGTTTGTGGTTTTTCCACATCGGCCAGGACCGTAAAAAACAATTTTGGCCTGAACAAGTTTATTTTTTAAATTGATAAACGCCAAAATTAAAATCCTCCCCTAAAGCGATATATTCATAGTTGGATAAGGAGTGTAACATGTTGAAATATATTAACAAATTTGTCTTTATAAAAGCGGCATGGCTACTCTCAACGGGCTGCTATTCGATTGCTTTTAATCTATTTCACTGTCATCCATTACAGAAAGCAACTGCTTAATGGCTTCAGCAACCTTAAGACGCAGAAAACCGAGCGTTACATCTGCTCCGAATAATGTAATCAGCAAAAATTCCGCATTCACTTTACTAAAATGAATATTTTCACTCTCGCCTTTGTGAAAAAGAAGCGAAAATTCATCTTCACCAACAATTTTAGCCATACTGCTTACCGCTCCAAAATTGCCGGCGGCAAGTGCTGCCAGCGAATAAACGTCATGCTTGCATTGACCATTATCAAGAGTGGCAACGATATTGCCAGCCATATCTATTAACAATACGCTATGAACGCCGCTTTCGACAAGTTCCTTTGTCAGAATATCCTCGATGTCCTGAATTTGCTCCATATCAAAAGCATAAGACATTTTATTTTTCCTCGCCGTTATTAATTTTGCATCTCAAGGATGAAACGTTTCGCAATAACTTAAACCTATTTCCCTGATTATTCGAATTCGTTCGCTGCATCAACGCATCCTAATTGAATGGGAAGCAGCCATTTTATTTTATACAAAGTAGATTACCTAATGAATAATTGGTTTATAGTGAGATGTCAAGTTGATTATAGCTCCCCGATTCTGATTTTTTTTCCAGTGATGGCTTGCAACCTTAAGCTCTGAGATAGAATCTCAGATTTAATGAAATGCAGTATGCCATGTTGCCATTGTCATTATTTCCTACTTTGTTGTATTCATAATTATATATATGCAAAAAGTATGCCATCAACCAATTTAAAATCAATAAATATCATATTATCAAACTATTCTATGGAAACACAGCAGAACACAATCTAATTTCAATAATAGCAAACCTCTTTTCGCTATACAACTCTGCAATTGACCTGTTTTAGGTGTGCTGAATCAGGTCGTTGAATAATTTTGAGATGCATCATCAAATCTATAAATCGAATTATTTTTAAACGTCTGTATTTGAACATCCCGTGTGGTTGAAAGAAAACGTGTTCACTCTTTACCGCTTGCGCTGTTTCAAGCCATATCCTTTTATTTTACGCATCAGCGTGGACCTTGATATACCTAAAATTTTGGCTGTTTTGGTGTGGTTGGCATCCATTTCGGTTAAAACGCGGCTGATATATTGTTTTTCCACTTCTTTCAGACTCAGCAACTTTTTGCGATCAATATGTTCAATAAAATCATCGCCAGATGTTTTTTTTGCTTGAGGTGGGGGGGGGGGGCGGAGCATCAGCAACAAATAAATTACGGTTCAGAAATTCGGACGGTTTTAAAATAGTTCCTTTATGCAGAATGATTGATCTTTCAATAATATTTCTGAGTTCTCTTACATTACCGGGCCAGTCATAATTCATCAATTTTTCAACCTCGCTATCAGCTATCTCCGGATTAAAAAAAGGTGCTATTTTTTTGATAAAGTATTGACAAAGCTCGGGTATATCTTCTTTACGCTCTCTCAAAGGAGGGATATGAATCGCTAAAACACAAAGTCGATAGTAAAGATCACTGCGGAACTGGCGTTGTTGCACCGCTTTTTCCAATTTAGCGTTGGTTGCTGCGATAATCCGCACGTTTACTTTCTTAACCGTTTGCCCACCAAGTTTTTTTATTTTTTTTTCATCCAGCACACCGAGCAGTTTTGACTGTAAATGCAACGCGAGGTCACCTATTTCGTCCAGAAACAGGGTACCTTTATCAGCCAGTTCAAAGATTCCTTTAGTAGATGCTCCAGCTCCGGTGAAAGCACCTTTTTCGTATCCGAAAAGCTCCGCTTCAATCAGGTTATCGGGCAATGAGGCACAATTTGTACTGATCATCGCATGGTCCTTAACCAGGCTTTTATGATGAATCGCTTTTGCAACCAGATTTTTCCCTGTACCTGTTTCACCGGTAATCAGCACATGGGCATAATTTACAGCGCACAAATCCACCATGTGCTGGACTTCAGCCAAACCTCCGCGCCGTCCGATCAATAAGGGCTCATCATCTTCGTCCGACCGCTTTTTATTTGCCCCGATCAATTCGGTTTGTTCTGACTCAGCAGCCTTTAACGATTCATCAATCACCAAATCCAGCACTTCCATTTCAAAAGGCTTGGATAGGTAGTCAAATCCACCGACTTTAATCGCTTTTACAGCATCTTCCAAATCAGGATACGCCGTCGTCAGAATAATTTTGGTTCGATTATTGTATGATAGGATTGGGGTACAAAAATCAACACCTTCACCATCTGGCAATTTTTGATCTAATAATACAATATCAATGCGATTGCGTGAACAAAGCGTCAGCCCTTCAGAACCCGTGGATGCCGTGAGCGTTTTCATCTTTTTGCTGTTCAAATGCAGCGAAAGCGCTTGGCAAAATGAACGATCATCATCAACGATAAGAACTGTATGAATTTTCCGCGTCATTGATTTAGTTTCCTGAAAGGTTCATCCTGATTGGCAATAAAGCGGTTTAATTGCTTTTCAAAATAGGAATGGTTTTCGGTAGTTTCAGCAAGAGCCTGTTGTGCTGTCTGTATGGCATCATCCACCATGCCGTTAATGAAGAAGCTTTCAGCAAGGGTGTCCAAAATATGCGGCGCGGGTTTTAATCTGACCGCTTTCAAAGCCAAACGGTTAGCTTTCTCAGGGTTACGCAACAGCTTGTCATCACAAGTCGCATAAATCCAAGCAAGATTGTTCAAAACATAAGCACTGTCAGGATTGCGTATAAGCGATTTTTCATACGCTCTAATCGCCGATACGTAGTCTTTTTTTTGATGTACATACCAATCGCCTAAAATTGCGTAACGATGCCCCCTGTCAGGCGTTTTTTCCAACTCACTCAGAATTATTTTTTCAATAAATTGATTATTCAATCGCTTTCCAGTTTCACCATAACTTAATGAATAACCAATGATACTAATCACAATCAGACTGATAAAGTAAAAAATAAGGCTTTTACGCACTTTTTGGTCATGTTGTACAATTATTGCAGAATTATTTTCACACTGCATTAGAAAGTCAACTCGCTGGGTAATACTGAAATGATGCCAGTTGGGTTTGTCCGGTGATTGGCGACTTGTTATCGCAATTTTTTTAAAGGTTGATATCAGCGCTCTGGCATTGCTGAAAAGCGTATATATATGAGCATCCGCCTGGCGCTCAAAATTGCGCATAAAATACCCGAAAACATATCTGAAATAGACAATAAAAAGAATGATCGCACCGATATTGACAATGGTTGAAATCATTGTCTCCAGATTAAATCTGCCGATATCAAAAAGACTATATATGAATTCAGACCCTATAAGCAAGTAGATAATCAGATTAAAAGTTGTGTACGTAAGAATAATATAACCGATAATAAAAAAAATGTAAAGCCAGAGATGGTTACGCCTCACATGTCCGATTTCATGGGCAATGACAGCGTCGATTTCATCGGGCGTAAGAAATCGTAATAGTGCATCCGTTACCAGAATATAGCGAAATTTATTTGCCAATCCCATAACGCCCGCTGTTATGATGCGCCCTTCCAATAAAGGCCATTTAAGTATATTGGCATATTTGACCCCCGCTCTTTTACACAGATGTTCAATGCGTGCGCGATCCGTTCCATAATCAAGCGGCTTACATTGCCAGAATTTTTGAATTATAACCGGGCCGAAAACTGCGATGATCATCAAAAACGTTAGAGAATAAATGAGTTCCCCAAGCGTCGTGGTAAGTGCCTGCTTAATCATTTCAAAAGGCAGCAAGTTGATCAGGTCAATAATGCCGGTCAGCAGAAGCCAAGGCAAAACAACAGGAACAGCAAACGCCAGATTTGTCAGAATATAAGATCTCCGGGATACGTCGCTCTGATAAATTTTTTGGTAGGAACGATGACCGCTTCCCCAGACTATGCTTAGATACACGCTGAATAAAATTAAAAAAATAAGCGAATTCAGTACCGGCACTTTGGATAATAACGAAATATTAAGCAACAATCGCGGCAGTTCCAATCCGTATAAATCTATTGCGAAAAGCAAAATCGCCAATCCAGACAATCTGTCAGATACTTGCGTGAAAAGTCGCTCCGAATCAAAGAAATCTCCCCGGATTAAGCGCTTTTCAATTTTGATGAACCTGAATCGTACCCACAATATAAAAAAAATGTTTAAACCTACAAAAAGGGCAAACGTATCACGCTCGGTAAAATAGCTGCTACCTGATATCTGATAGGTTGAATATAAAATTAAAACGATAATATAATAAATAAAATAGGTAAACATTGATATGCATCAGTGCGAAATTTAAAAATTAAAATTACTTCATAACATATTAGCCCGATTCCATTCAACCTTTATAATAGCGTTCTTTTTCACTATAAATACATCCGCAGTATTGTTGACGATACATATCCAATCGTTTGGATTCTTCAATGCCTGACTTCCACCCTTCACGAAAGTCGTGATAATAAAAAGGGACCCCTGTAGATTTACCGACAGACTCGCCAATCGCTTTGATCATTGCATGTTTTTGAAATTTACTATATAATAATGTTGTGCTATAATAATCGAATTTACCTCGTTTGGCGATCAGAGCGGCTGCACGCAGTCGATCATAATAACAATATGAACAACGGTCCGATTCTCTGAAAACAACATTACGCAAAAAGTCTTCGGGTTTATAATCTTGCTGATAAATTATGCGTAAACCAATCAGACGAGCATACGTTTTTAACGTATCCTGGCGCTTTAGACACTCAGTATATGGATGGATATTATGTTTGTAAAAGAAACCCATTACATCTGACTCATCATTGAGCAGACAACGAATCGGATAAACAGAGCAAGGTGCGCAGCAAATGTGAAGCAATATTTTTCTTTTTTTCATTTCAAAGGGTTACTCGTCATTGGTAAGTTCACGTATTACAGACAATCCGGGGGGAGTTTATTTATGGGATAGCCCATAATTTAACACTTTACACTTTCCCCGCATAAAATTGTAAACGTATAGGTTGAAAAAATTTTAATATTAAAAAATTTAAAATAGGTAATTATTCAGTTGATGTCAGATAACTGAACTTCGGCATTCTTCATTTTCCGCGTTACAATCTGGCGGAGTGCTGAACTATGAGTTTAGCACTTCATCGAAAAGTGTAAAACACATTTAAGGTGAACTAAAGATGCCTGAATTTTTATTGATTGTTTTTTTAAACGGTTTTGATATTTACTGATGAATGGGGAAGTTATTTCGTCCGCGTTCCTGATTCTGTGTTTTTATATTTATTTAAAAGCATAAGGTAATTATTATAAATAATCATTTTTTTAATTAATTTCAACTTTTGTTTTACTTAGAGACTTGGAAGGAAATAAATTGCCAGGCTGAAAAACTTTATATTGCAATGTCAGTTGATTAAAATATAAAATTGGGTAGTTTATTTTCAGGAAAATTCCTTAAAGCAGATGAGGACTCCTGATTAATAGGTTTAAAATCTGAAAACAGATTTTATCGGAACATTGTTGACAATAAAAAATAAAGGATTTTTCTTGTGAAAGTGTTAATTATCGAAGACGATAAGGTGTCATGTAAAAAAATGCAGACCATCGTGGCCCATCAGGGCCATAAGACAAAAACGGCTAAAGATGGTGTACATGGCCTTGAATTGTACAACAAATTCAAACCGGACTTGATATTTGCTGATATTCAGATGCCCAATATGAGTGGGCTGGAGTTTTTGAGCACCATTCGTCAAACGGACAATGATGTCATTATTATCATTAATACCGCCTTCGGTTCTGAGGAATATGCCTTAAAAGCCTTTCATTTGAACGCCAATAATTATATAAGTAAACCGATTCATTTTTCTGAGGTACTTCATCATTTAAAAAAATATGAAGCTATTATTCAGGAAAGGACATTGAACCGAGAAATTGAAGCCATGTTCATCAAACGATCTTATAAATTGCAAGTACCTAATAAGATTGAACAGATTCCTCGTGTTGTGGATCATTTGCTAACCATCACCGGAGATGCAATCTGCCAGGAAGAACAGCTTGGCGTACGGCTTGGGCTGGTCGAATTGATTGTTAATGCGGTGGAACATGGCAATATGGGGATTACGTATGATGAAAAAAACAAAGCGATCAATCATAACCGCCTTGACGATTTGTATCAGGAACGTTTAGATGATCCTGAAATCGCAGCCCGAAGAGTAAAAATCAACTTTGAATTAAGTGCTCGCGGATGTGAATGGATGATTACAGACGAAGGTGATGGATTTGATTGGAAAGCGATACCTGATCCGACTAAAGGAGAAAAATTGCGGACTTTAATTGGACGGGGAATTTTTCTAAGCCGTTTCTACTTTGACGAATTGGAATTTATCGGTACCGGCAATATAATTCGTATATTTAAATTAAAATCGGTAGATTAAAATGCAGTCTTGATCTCCTGTTCTGCTTAGATAAAACAGAATTTCCCTAATAAAAAAGGTGCTGAAATCAATTTTTAATTTGTTGTATTGCAAAAATCTTTGTTTTAGCGTATTATTTTCATTCACCTGTTTCAGATATATCAAAATAAACAGCAGGCTATCTGACACTCCGAGCAAATGTTTAAATTGGATTGGAATCGGCGTTTTTCAAATTGCGACCGTCATTCCATCCCAAAATAATATATTTCATGGCATTGCCGACATTTTCATCCAGTGCGGCCTGGCTGTAAAGGATTTCGCCGCCGCCGGTTTCTTCAGGATTGCTCTTTTGGGCTGCCATTGCGCCAAGCAACCAAAAGTCCCCCAATTCAATTTTGCCTTCCACATAAATCAAACCTTTGAACGTGCTTAATTGATCAACATCCAGATCACCTTTGACATAAAGCAAACCCCATCCTTTCATATTACTGGGAAAACGGATTTTAACATCTTGTGACAGATTGGCGATATAAGTAATTCCTTCGGGCGGTTTATTCAAATGCAGGCTTTGCCCACTCAATGATGTATCCTTATCCGTTACATCCGCTTTATCAAGCATTTTTTGCAATTGATCAGGTGTGATTCCCAGAAGTTTATATAACGATTTGTCAGCACTGCCTTTTTTCATCCAGGGATTGTGGCCATATATACTGACCGCTTCAGATAAAATCTTAATTTGTCCAATTATGCCAGTCAAATAGGTACTGTCGTCACTTTCGATTTTGGCACCATATAAAATATCTGCTTCATCGGGATAATCAGGGCTGTCAAACGTATCTTCGTTTGCTCCACCAGTAAAACCGGTGTCAGTATCATTGAAATAACCGGCAAGTTCGTGTCCTTCGACGCCACCATGATTATCTACACCATTGCCGCGAAGGGTCAATGTTTTACTTTGGCTGTCGGTTTCACTGGGATTGTCGTCAGAAGGCGTTGTATCTGCGGTATGGTTAAAGCCGCTGATAAACGTGGCTTCATTCAAGCGAATACTTCCGCCAACAGAAAGTGCCGCATTAACATGAATATCTAAGGGCAGTCGTGTCACTTCTGCAATCAGCGTATGTTTCTGATTTTGAACGACACCGGCAGAAGTGATAACAATGACAGGATTTTTACCGATGAGCGGGGCATTTGGACCGTAACTGAAATCCTGGCCCCACAAAACAACTTCATCATCATCATCAGCGTCATTGTTAAAATATTTATCCTCTTTTTTATAGCGAATATCAACCGTATATTGCCTTTCACTGCCATCTAACGTTTGCAGTGTAGCTGTTTGGTCAGAACCGGCGGCGGTGCCGACAACAATCAGACGATGCCATGACGAAGTCGGTTCAGCACCGGGTTTTTCGCCAATAAAGCGTGAGTCTTTATATAGCAGGTTCATTCTGAACAAGGCTTCATTCACACCGGCTTCCGAAAAATAGGATGCCTGGATGCGGGCTTTAAAATTGCCCCCGTATTTCATATCCGACGTCGTTACCAGCATAGCCGTGCTTGAAAGTAAGGCGATAATTGCCAGAAAGAGAAGTCCGATGGCGATAATCATGCCTTTTTCATTACGGACGGTGATAAAAAAAAGTCGATGGAATATGCCTTTCAAATCTTGATCTCTCATCTTATTTGAACCTAATGATACGAAGTAAAGGATAGATGTATTTGATAGCACTTTTACAGAACAATGTCAAAGAAGCTAAAAAGAGATTTACACTTTGTGAACAGGAACATGAAGGATGCTGACAAGTTGATACTTTATCTTGTAAATCACATTGAATTATGCTAACAACTTTGCTGATTGTACATGGATTGTCGTTTTTTATTAATTTTTTATCATTTTAAGGAGGATGTATGAAGTTTACACGGTTAAAATGGATTGTTATCGCGGGTGTGGCATTGGCAATGGCGGCAACAGGATCAATGGCCGGAACTTTGGATGACGTTCGGGCGAACGGTTATCTCAAAGCCGGTGTGAATGGCGATCTGTTCGGATTTGGCAAGCCGGATGCAAAAGGGGTCTGGAAGGGCTTGGATGTCGATACGGCGCGTGCGATTGCCGTAGCGGTTTTTGGTGACGCCGATAAGGTAAAATTTACGCCATTGACATCCAAAACGAGGTTTACCGCACTGCAATCCGGTGAGATTGACGTTTTAACACGGAATTGTACCCAGACATTGGGACGCGACACCGCTCTGGGTTTGGATTTTTGCCAGGTCAACTACTATGACGGCCAAGGATTTTTAGTGCCTAAAAAACTGGGTGTCAAAAGCGCCAAAGAACTGGACGGCGCGGCTGTATGCGTCTTGCCCGGTACGACCACTGAAATGAACGTGGCAGATTATTTTCGCGCCAATGGAATGAAGATGAAGGCCGTGGTTATCGAAAATACAGCCGAACTGGCCAAAGCTTTTTTTGCCGGACGCTGTGACTGTCTGACATCCGATGCTTCCCAGTTGGCGGGAACACGAGCGGTAGCTCCTAAACCGGATGATTACATTATTTTACCTGAAATCATTTCCAAAGAACCGTTGGCCCCGGCCGTGCGTCATGGAGATAATCAATGGAAAGATATTGTTAATTATGCGGTACTGACTTTAATCAATGCCGAAGAGTTCGGCATTACTTCTAAAAATGTGGATGAAATGCTGAAAAGCAAAAATCCGAAAATTCAACGGTTTCTCGGTGTTACGCCCGGAAATGGCAAAGCGCTGGGCCTGGATGAAAAATTTGCTTACAACATTATCAAACAATTGGGCAATTATGGTGAAATTTTTGAACGCAATGTGGGCCTGAAAACATCGTTGGGTATTAAGCGAGGTTTAAACGCGCTATGGACAAACGGTGGATTGCTTTATTCGGCGCCGTTTAAATAGGTACCTGTGCATAAATTTTTGTATATGTACTTACTCGTCAGTCATAAGTTCTCGTAATATGCTGAAATCATTGATGTTTTAAATATATTTTAAATTCGTAATTTCAATAAATTCAGTATGTCAGCAATTTTACTTTTTAAATAATAAAGAACTTATGACTGCCGCGCATAGGTCTAAAAGTGTTGGGTTTTTGCTTTAACCATTCGATAGATTATATTCGATAATACTCCAAAGCCAAACATTTTTAGACTTATCCGTTCAGCTAATACCTGAAGCCTGAATGCTCTCCTTATTATTATGCTGACTGCCTTGTTCATCCCTTCGACAAACGCATCTGTTATCCTTTCAAAAAAATAATTCAAAATCTGTTCCTGCCGATTTTCTAAAGTACTGACTGATTTTTTTCTGTCGTTCGCTTTCTCGAAAATCTATCTATCTTCTTTTAGCTCTACAACGATATTTAGCAGCTAATTATCTGAAATTATAGAATTTTTGCAAAACACCAAAATTATAAGTAGTTTAATTTATTAGATTTTACCTGTAAATGTCGTTGTAGGGTTAAAAGATATAGGAGTTACGCAGTTGAAATTTAACCAGGTGATAAAAGGGCGGAGATTGATGGAGTGCAGCTCTTTTAATAAAGTAAAAGCTGGAAAACCTATCCCTGGCCCAAGCCCGACTTGAAAAAGGGGAGCATCCGCCTGAAGTTTTTTTTGTCAAATCGGCGGAGTTTGCCAGTATTTTTTCCGATAAATTTCATCACTATAGATTTTCAGATAATTAATATCACAAGGCTAGAGAGAGGAGATAATACAGTGGTATATCTCCGACCGATAACGTAGTGACATTATTTATCTGAAAGTCTATATAAAGAAGAATATCTGATGTTTGGTCTTCTAACCCAAAAAAAAATGGTGCGATTGATTTTGAAATCGGATTATTGCGCTACCAGCATGAAAGGTGCCGGACACTTATCAGCAAAATAAAAAATTCTGTGAGCCGGCTGAAAGATTTCAGAATATGCGCCAGGCGGCGGATGTGCTTAAAACACTGACCGAATATATTGTTCCGCAATAATTCAGCTTGAAAACATATTGCTCCCTTTTATAATATAGTGTAAATGAAAACTGATTTCGGGAAGCCGTTATCATGGATACTCAATTCTTAAAAATGCAGTCTGAGTTAAGTTTGGATAAATTTTATACCGGCTAAGGAGAAATATTTGATGAAAAATTTTCATTTTCAAGGTGTTGGCGCTATCAGCTTCGGCGTTGATCGTATTGAACTACTGGGTGATGATATTGATGCGTTGCCGAACAAGGTGACTACGGTTGTTTTGATTAGCGATGCCGGAGTTGCCTCAGCAGGCATCACGGATCGAGTTAAAACGATTTTGGAACGATGCGGATACGATGTGGTCGCCTTCAGTGATTTGGATGGCGAGCCTAAGTCCGAATCAGTTGATGAAGCGGCCGCTATTGTGCGCGATTGCAAACAACCTTGTGTCGTTGGATTGGGAGGCGGTTCGGCCCTTGATGTGGCCAAACTTGCCGCGGTTATTGCCGGAGACGATTCGCCGGCAGAGGATTATGCCTTGTGCGCTCGTTCTTTTCCCAAACCCGCGTTACCAAGAATTATGATTCCGACAACGGCGGGCACAGGCTCCGAGGTAACGCTGACCGCCATTTTTTCCACACACGAAGGGCGCAAAGTTTGGGCATGGGGCCAAGAACTCAAACCGGAGTCGGTGATTCTTGATCCGCGTTTAACTGTCAGTTTGCCGAAGTCAGTCACCGCCGCTACAGGACTCGACGCTTTGGTTCATGCCATCGAAGCATGCACCTGTAAAGCAAGGAATACATTTACCGATTCTTTCGCTCTTAACGCCATCAGCCTTGCCCGACAACACCTGATGACAGTCATCGAAAAGCCGGATGATCTGCCAGCCAGAGGCGGCATGTTGCTGGCGTCAACTTTGGCAGGCATCGCCTTTGGCTCGACCGGCACAGGCGCGGCTCATGCTATCGGGCATGCTCTGGGAACCGTTGCAAACGTATCCCATGGTCGATCGGTGGCCATCGGATTGGATGTCCTTTTAAAACGCAACGCAGAAGCTTCACCCGATGCCCATGCTGCGGTAGCGGAAGCGCTTGGCGGCGATAGAAACCCCCTTGCGACAGCATCGGCATTCAGGAACTTGCTCGAACTGACCGGCATGAATCTCTCCCTGGCCGATAAAAAAATTGGTCCGGCGATATTGGCTGCTGTAATGATGTCAGAGGAAAATATACCCATGATCGAAAACAACGCCAGCCGGATCACGACAACGGATGCTTTGGATTTGGCTCGGCAAATTTTAAATCAATAAACAGAGGATGGTTTCCTATGAAAATTTCGGATGTCAAAACGTATGTGGTGGGAAATCCGCCACCCCATTTTGGAGGACGCTATTGGGTATTTTTAAAACTGATCACCGACCACGGCATTGAGGGGTTTGGCGAAGCCTATTCCGTGCCGTTCCATCCGTCAGTTGTCGCTCAGATGATTGAGGATGTGTGTGACCGGCATGTAATCGGCAGCGACCCGTTCAAAATCGAGCGACTTTGGCGCATCGTTTATTCATCGGGTTATACCTTGCGCCCCGATATGTCTGTCATGGGTGTGTTAAGTGCCATCGAAATGGCCTGCTGGGATATTATCGGCAAAGAACTCAACAAGCCCGTTTATGAATTGCTGGGGGGACAGGTTCACGAAAAACTCAGGTCATATTCCTATCTTTATCCGGAGCCGGACGATAAAACAGACGTTTACAATGACCCTGAATTGGCTGCCGAAAGAGCGGCCGAATATGTTCAATCAGGATTCACTGCCGTAAAATTTGATCCGGCCGGGCCTTATTCCGCCTTTGACCCCAGGCAGTTATCGCTGGAAGCCCTGGATCGTTCGGAAAAATTCGTCAAGAACATTCGCGAAGCGGTGGGAAATAAATGCGACTTGCTTTTCGGAACTCATGGTCAGATGACGACCGCCGGCGCCATTCGTTTAGCCAAGCGTTTGGAACCTTATGATCCGTTGTGGTTTGAAGAGCCGGTGCCTCCGGAAAATGTGGGAGAGATGGCCCGCGTGGCCCGTTCGACCAGCATTCCCGTGGCTACGGGAGAACGACTATCCACAAAATATGAGTTCGCCCGATTGCTTGAAAAACAGGCGGCCGCGATTCTACAAATAGCCTTGGGGAGAGTCGGTGGGATTCTCGAAGCCAAAAAAATCGCCGGCATGGCGGAAGCGTATTATGCCCAAATCGCACCGCATCTGTATTGCGGCCCTATTGAGGCCGCCGCAAATATCCAGATCGACACCTGTAGCCCTAACTTTTTAATTCAGGAGTGCATTCAAACTTGGGGCGGCTTTCACACTGAAATTTTGAAAACGCCCTTACACTGGGAAGAGGGATATATCATACCGCCGACCCAGCCGGGTCTCGGAGTTGAGCTTGATGAAGATGTGGCTGTCAGACATCCTTATACCGGAAAAAAACTTCATTTGGAGATGTCAGACAGGCCGGTTGAATAATTTTTTCAGGTGAATTCCAGCAAACACAGGGGCAGAATATCAGATATACGGCGTCATTATCCAGTAGGATTTTTTCAATTTGGTAAGGGCGTGTGAAATACCCCGATGGGAGCCGTCATAAAAGGGGGTTCTTCATAAATAACGTCACATTTTACATTCCGGTTTCAGGCCATCTTTGGCAGCTCCTCTTTTTGTCCCCTGTTAGTTGATAGCCGATCCAAGCGCCAATTCTGCGCCAATCCATTTTATATCCGCTCTACGCGTATTTTTTGAATGGTTCGTTCGGTGGCTTTCTCTACTGTGAAGCGATAACCCGATTCGACAATATTTTCACCTTCTTTGGGAATGTGCCGCAGGCGGGCCATTACCATGCCGCCGATAGTATAATATTCCTTTGCAGGAAGCTCTATGCTGAGGACTTCGTTGGCTTCGGAGATAGGAAAACGTGAATCCATCAAATAGATTCCCTCTTCCATGGTTTCGAAACTGCGTTTTCGCTTGGGCAGATATTCCTCGAATTGATATCCTACATCAATTTCACCGACAACTTCCTCCAGGACATCTTCCATCGTGATTATACCGATAGCGGAACCGAATTCGTCAACTACAATGGCCATGTGATCTTTACGCTTGCGCAGAATGGGAAGTAAAATGTCTATGGTTTGGTGGGCTGAGACGTAGTGGACGGGCTTGATAAGTTCCTTTAGCGGTGTGTCAGGCAAATCCGGATCTAATAAATCCCATGTCGTCAGGGTGATGATACCGAAGATATTGCTGATGTTTCCCTCAAAGACCGGCAAACGATTGTAACCTCGATTACGTACGAGCAGAATGGCTTCACGGGTGGTTTTGTTACATTTGATCGCGGTCATTTCTGTCAGGGGAATCATGGCTTCCCCCACGGTGGTTTCCGCAAAGCGAATCACGCGCCTAATACGGCCACGATCAAAGGCATCGATATTGGAGCCGCGTTCCGCCATTTCCGCCACTGAACGGACAAGCTCCCGGGTGATGAAGCCACTCTGGTCCGTTTTGGCGCTGCCCGTCAGACGGGCGGCCAGTCTGGCCACACGGGAGAAGATGAAGATAATGGGAAAAAACAGTAAGGAAAATATTCGCAGGGGAAAAACAATTATCGGTGAAATGGTATTGGATGTCTGCTGATAAACACTTTTGGGAACGATTTCGCCTAAAATCAAAAGCAGAGGGGTATAGACAAAAAAGGCGATCAGGTCCCCCCTTTCACCGAAGTGGCGGATCATCAACATGGTGCCCAGTGTCGTCAAAATGATAGTGGATATGTTCGTACCTACGAGAGTCGTGCCTAGAAGCACATCAGGTGTTTTAAAGAGTTTGAGAACCAGCATTGCTCCCTTATGACCCTGGTTAGCCAGATGGTGCAACTTGATTTTATCACAATTGACCAAGGCGATTTCAGACCCTGAGAAAAAGCCTTTTAGCAGGAGCAATAGCAACATGATCAGGACGATTAAGAGTAAATTCATTTTTCATCACTACCTTATCAACAGGAAATCCGTTTAGATTTGCTGTTTTATCATGGACTCACGCGCGGATACGTTTCTTTCAGATTCCGGCTCGAGCTGAGTTAAATAACGTTTTACTCCATTTTCCGTTGATGTTTCTTCGTTTTCCCGGTCAGGGCTTTCCTCATCGACATCTTTTTCCCCTCCGGTTCTTCGTGTAACCTGCACGCGGGCAATACGCTGCCTATGCATTTCAAGTACGGTAATTACAATACCTTCCACAGTCACGCGGTCGCCAACTTCGGGCAAGCGATCAAGATGCCGGAAGGCGACGCCACCGATAGTCGTCATACGCGGGTCATCAATTCCGAAGTTGGTCAAGTTGTTGAAATCGGTAAGCTTCATATCACCGGGGACTTCATAGTCGTTTTCATCCCGTTCTTGATAAAGCTCCTGCCCGCTTACTTTACCGGATATTTCACCGAAAATGAAAGTGAGCACTCCTTTCATGGTGATAAAGCCTTCAAATCCACCGAATTCGTTCAGAACGGCGGCGGCCCGAACATTATTGTTCTGAAAAAAATCAAACATTTCATCTACCCTTTTGGTAAGCGGGACTACGACAGGTGGATGTATGATATCTTCAATTTTCAGGCTGGTCAGGTCCACTTCGTCAAGTACAAGCCGCAAAATATCTTCGGAATGAATAAAACCCACGATGTTATCACGATGCTCGCGGTAAACAGGAACGCGGGGGTGACGATATGACCTGAATTTCTCAATCATCTCCAGCACATTGATATCGACGTTGAGAAAAGCGGTTTGGGTGCGTGGTGTCATAATTTCGACGATTTCGGTGTCATTGGCCCATAGCAAATTATAAATCAGCGCTCTCTCCGTGGCATCCAATTCTCCCTCTTCGGCCACTTCTTCAACTAAGCTGAGGAATTCATCCACTTGCAGAATATTCTCCGGCGCCTTTTCCTTTCCAACGATCATCGTAGTAATTCGATCAGCGATGGTGCGGATAGCCAGCCGTAGAGGAGTGACCACTTTCACCCAAAGATATATGGGGGCAGCCACGATTTCCGAACTGATGCGCACCGGATTGGAAACTGAAATGGTTTTGGGTGTTACTTCTCCAAACAACAGAAGCAACGGAATCATGATGACGATATTGATCCATCCGGCCTGATTTTCGCTATACAGCCTGACCAAAATTCCGGTCATATTGGCAGCGGCTGCGATGTTGACAAGCTCATTACCACATAGGATGGAAATAATCAGTCGCCGTGGTTGGTCTAATAAATCGTGGAGGATTTCGGAATTACGGTGACGTTCCCGACGCATTTTTTGAAGATCCAGCCGGGATAAAGAGAATAACGCCGTTTCGGAGCCGGAAAAAAAGGCGGAGCTAATCAACAGCAGTACCTGCAAAACCAGCCGGATGATCATCTCCGGTTCGGCCAGTTTTACCGGATCTATGACCAACGAGTTCTGTAGCGTGGTCCAGTACCCGGAAATATCGTAAAGCAGCGCATCCATTTATACTCCTCCCACAGAACCCCAAATTTGATCCATCCACCTTCAATTAATTACGCTATTTGTTAAATCATATTTTTGTAACCAATTTGATAGTCTCGTAAAAAGTCAAAAATTCGTTATTTTTTAAATCTCAAACCTAATAATTTCAGTAGGTTACAAGTACAAATTTTTAGAGTTGCGACTTTTTACGAGACCATCTTTTATAGATAACAGAAAATTAATACATTTGCAAGCAGTTTGAATCGCACTGATTATAGCAGGTTGTTGTTGATCAGAAAGACCCTTTGGGAATGTCCCGAAGGGTCTTTTTTTCGACGGTTATATTTTTCCTGAATCCGGCTTTCATCTTCCGCCCGGTTTCATGCACCTTTCTTCAATTGATTTGAGTGTAACCTTTTTAAATCTACAATAACCAACTGTAAATACAGTACTTTTTAAAAATGAAATGTCATTATTAAGCCTTTGCCCGGGTAGTTTATTTTTTAGGAAGTCCCTAACATTATTTATCTGAACGGCTATATCAAAAGCAGGCGTCACACCCTTTATCTCTGCATGTGTCTGATAAAGGTTCTCCGTCGGCGCATTGGGTTTCGTCATCTTCACACTCGACGCCTCCGTGACTACTGCAACAGCCTTGGCAATTGCCGTTGGTTTCGGTTGTGGTTACAGTTACATAAATTAATTCTTTATCTGTAACGCCTTGGATATCCCTGACTTCAAAGGTGATTATGTATTCCCCTTCTTCATCGAAATAGACGGTCGTCGATTTGGAGTTATCAATAAACTCACCATCTTTGTACCAATAATAATTATAAGGGTCGCTATCACTCCAAGGCGTACCGCCTTCGGCTTCACCGATAAACGTGATTGATTCACCAAATATTATGGTTTGGTCGGCTGTCGGTTCGATTATGCTGGCTTGAAGTGCTGTATAATCATCTTCATCTATTTCCGGTATTGTTGTTGATGTCGTTGTGGTTGTGGTTGATTCCGTCGATGTCGTTGTGGTTGTCGGTGATGTGGTTGTGGTTGATTCCCGCGATGTCGTTGTGGTTATCGGTGATGTCGTTGTGGTTGTGGTTGATTCTGTCGTTGTGGTTGTGGTTGATTCTATCGTTGTGGTTGTGGTTGATTCCGTCGTTGTGGTTGTCGTTGTATCATCATCACAATCAGTATCATCTTCATTCGGAAGAACAATCACAATTGTTTCAACTGTGTCATGAGCACCTCTTTGATCTGTCACCGTAAAAGAAACCGTGAAAGTTCCTTCATCTTCAAAGTAAATATCAATACGTTTATCGGTGCGTGATGCAATTGAATTGCCATCCCCATCCCAATAGTAGCCGTATAACCCCCCATTTTCAGATTCGGAGCTTTCAAAAGGGAAACCTCCAATACCGAAGCCTTCAAACGCGACTGTTTCACATTTTTGGATTGTAATTTGAGACAGTCCCGGTGACATAATGATTGCTTGTAATCCAAAATCACAACCGCCTGCAAAAAAAGATGCACAAACAAGGATTAATACTAAGTAAACACGATACAGCGAATGCCTTTTATACGCATTATTGAAATAAAGCATTATTTTCACCTTTCCAGATTCCATGTTATAGGATTATAATTACACATTTTTTCACCCTAAAATAAATATTGTATATATTTAACTAAAAATGAAGGATTTGTAAATCATTTTTTAAATTTTATTTATGTAAATTTTCATGATTATTTTCTGATAGTGAAAAAATAGAATCATAGCCAATTATGGCCGTTTTTTAAGTTTGACAATTTTAATTGCAAATGTTAAAATCTAAGATTATTATTGGTTAAATTGTAGATATGCCCGCCATCGGTTAATAATTTTCCAAATAAAAAACAGGACTGCAAATGATAGAAGAAATCAAAGACATCGCCGTGTCAATAGGATGCATCAAAGGGGATTGCCGCAACGGAAAAGGAACATATATTTTCCCCAATGGTGCCAAATATGAAGGTGAATTTAAAAAAGGAAGACGCCACGGATATGGATGTTACAGTCTGCCGGACGGTTCCAGCTATGAAGGAGAATACAGCGATAACAAGCGCCATGGTCAGGGTGTTTTGACTTATCCTGACGGACGCCGCTATGATGGCCGATTTGACAATGGCAAGCGGTGTGGCAAGGGGATTTTTACTTTTGCTGACGGACAGATTTATGAAGGCGATTTCAAAGCCAATGAGTATCATGGAAAAGGCAAGTTAACCTATTCGGATGGTGCGTGTTATGAGGGCGGCTTTGAACATGGCGTTTTCCATGGAAATGGGAAACTGACATCCCCCGAATTTGCCGATTATGAAGGTGAATTTCGCAATGGACAGCGTCATGGACATGGGATTTTACTATATCCTGATGGTGCTAAGGCAAAAAAATACGAAGGGGCCTTTGAATTTGAAAAACGACATGGCCAGGGAACATTGACCCTTTCTGATGGTACATCATACAAAGGACGCTTTAAAAATGGTGAGTTTTTGAATGAGGGCATTCAGACGCTTCCTGATGGCCGCCAATATGAGGGACAGTTTGAAAACGACAAACTGGAAGGCAAAGGCACGCTGACGTATCCGGACGGTTTTAAATATAAAGGACAATTTGAAAAAGGTGAATTTACCGGACATGGCATATTGGTCTATCCGGATGGTTCCACTTTCGAAGGTAAATTTGAGGGCAATACACCGATTGGCAAAGGAACGAAGATACTTACCAATGGTGAAATCTATTCAGGCCAATTTCAAGACGGACAATTGCACGGACAGGGAACATTGACCTATCCTGACGGAAGAAAATATGAAGGCTTATTTGAAAAGGGACTGCCTCATGGTGCCGGTGAAGAGGTGTCTATCGACGATCAAGTCTATAAAGGCCAGTATCAGGAAGGACAATTTCACGGTCAGGGAACACTGACCTATCTAGATGGCCGTGTTTACACCGGTATGTTTAAAAAGGGTAAACGTCATGGACAAGGAAAAGAAAGTTTTCCGAATAATGTCGTTTACACCGGTGAATTTGAAAATAATTTTTTCCATGGTAACGGCGTCTTAAGGCATACGAATCAGATGGATACGGACGAATCAGATAATCTGATGTACGAAGGCCAATTTAAAAATGGACTGAAACATGGTACCGGAACTGAATATTTACCGGACGGTTCGGTTTACACAGGTGAATATCACGAGGATTTTTTTCATGGCCAGGGTAATATGACCTATCTGGATGGCCGTGTATATGAAGGTCGTTTTATTAACGGCAAGCGCGGTGGCACAGGCGTTGAATCATTTCCCGATGGTCGCCGTTATGAAGGCCGCTTTGGCGAAGATAATTCATGTGTGCAGGGAGTGCTGGTCTTCCCCAATGGCTGCCGCTATGAAGGCCAATTTGAAAACGGTCTGTGCCACGGTGAAGGCCAAGAGTCTTTCCCGGATGGTAAAAAATATGAAGGCCAGTTTGTAAAAGGCCTGTTTCACGGACAGGGAATAATAGACAATTCCGACGATCGTAAATATGAAGGCCAATTTGAAAACGGTCTGAGCCATGGTCGCGGCAAAGAGACTTTTCCGGATGGCAGTGTGTATGAAGGACAATTTATTGATGGCGAAATTATGGGACAAGGTGTGCTTTCACAGCCGGATGGCCGCAAATTTGAGGGGCAATTTGTAGATGGCAAGCCTCATGGCCGTGTCACGGCCACTTTTCCCGACGGTTCGATGTATGAAGGCCAGTTTAGCGAAGGTGCCATGATCGGGCAAGGCAAATTAATACTTTCCGATAGTCATACTTATGAAGGGCGCTTTGAAGATGGACGACTGCATGGCCAAGGTAAAGAATCTTTCCCGGACGGAAGCAGTTATAGCGGTGAATTTTACGAAGGCGAAATTGCAGGCAGCGGAATTCTGATCTCTCCTTACGGTTCCAAGTATGAAGGTGAATTTGAAAACGGCCTGCCCCATGGCCGCGGAAAAAAATATTTTACCGATGAATCGGTTTATGAAGGCCAGTTCACCCAAGGTAACATCACGGGTCTCGGCGCATTGAGATCAGCCGATGGCCGCAGATATACCGGCCGTTTTGAAGATGGAAAACGTCACGGCCAGGGAAATGAAATTTTTCCGGATGGCAGTCGCTATGAAGGCCGCTTTCATAAAGGCTTGTTTCACGGCCAAGGAGTACTGGCTTATCCCGAAGGCCGTATTTTCAAAGGCCTGTTTGAAAACGGCCTGCGTCACGGCGAGGGTTCCGAAGCTTTTCCCGACGGTAGCAAATATGAAGGTATGTTTGTTAAAGATCAACGTTGCGGTGAAGGTACATACACTTATTCAGACGGACGCATCGCCGTCGGTATTTTTGAAAATGATAAATTAAATGGCAATGCAACAGTGACGTTTCCCAATGGTTCAGTACAATACGAAGGTGTCCTTAAAAATGACCTGTATAATGGTCAGGGGAAATTAACTTATCCGGATAATTCCAAATATGAAGGGAACTTCAAACACGGCAAGCGTCACGGCAAAGGCATTCATATAATGACCAACGGCGTCGATTATGAAGGTCGCTATGAAGAAGATAAACGCCATGGACAGGGCGTTTTAATTTATCCTGACGGACAAAAATATGAAGGGCGTTTTGAAACCGATGAATTTCATGGCCAAGGGATTCTGGCTTATCCGGATGGCGCCCGATATGAAGGTAAATTCAAACAGGGCAAACGACATGGTAAAGGGGTTTACACCTTACCTAACGGTTCCCGGTATGAAGGCCGTCACGAAGAAAACAAGCGACATGGCCGGGGAGTGTTAATTTATCCGGATGGTCGTCAATACGAAGGCCAGTTTGAAAATGGCGAATTTCACGGTATGGGTACACTCACTTATCCCGAAGGCCGTAAATACGAAGGTGCCTTTGAAGATGGCAAACGGCATGGTCAGGGAATAGAAATATTCGAGGACGAACATACTTATAAAGGCGAATTTAAGGAAGGTGAATTTGACGGTCAGGGAACGTTGACTTATTCAGACGGCCAGATATACGAAGGTGCTTTTGAAGATGGATTGCGGCATGGTCCGGGTATAGAAATTTTTCCGGATGGATGTCGTTATGAAGGCCTGTTCCATGAAGGTGAATTTCATGGCCAGGGCGTTTTGACATACTCGGACGATACTAAAGGCCCCGGGCGTTGTTATGAAGGCCCGTTTGAAAATGGCAAACGCCAGGGCAAAGGCCGGGAGACGTTTCCCGATGGACGTATTTATGAGGGCCAATTCGAAGATAATGAGTTTTATGGCCATGGTGTGCTTACCTATCCCGACGGCACGAGTTTTGAAGGCTTATTTGAAAATGGCAAACGTATGGGCCAAGGCGTCGAAACGCTGCCGGATGGAAGCCATTATGAAGGAATGTTTGAAAAAGATGTCCGCCATGGCGAAGGAATCGAAACACTTACTGATAACAGTAAATATGAAGGCGAATTCAAATATAACAAACGGCATGGTAAGGGAACGCTGACCTATCCAGATGGACGTCAATATATCGGTTTCTTTTCAGAAGGCAAACGTCATGGAACAGGCAAATATACCCTACCGGACGGCGCTCAGTATGAAGGTGATTTTGAACATAATGAACGTCTGGGGCAAGGCGTATTAATCTATCCGAACGAACGCCGGTATGAAGGCGATTTTAAAAATGGCAAGCGCTGTGGTGAAGGTGTGGAAACATTCCCAGATGAAAGTAAATACGAAGGCGCTTATGACAATGACGTTTTTCAAGGTGAGGGGCTGATGCGCCTTACCGACGGAAGCATTTACAAGGGAGCCTTTGAAGACGGCCAAAGAGAAGGCGTCGGCGTAATGAGCTATACAGATAGCTCCGTTTACGAAGGATGGTTTCATGACGGCGAACCTCATGGCAAGGGAACGCTTCAATATACCGATGAGGGTGTATATGAAGGCCAATTTGAAAAAGGTAAACGCCAGGGTGGCGGTGTTGAAACACTCCCGGATGGTACACGCTACGAAGGTCTGTTTGACGATAACCGGCGTCATGGCCAGGGAACCGAATTTTTTCCGGATGGAACAATTTATAAAGGCGCTTTTAAAAATGGCCTGATAGAAGGGCGGGGAGTGCTGACACTTTTAGATGGAGGCCGTTATGAAGGACAGTTTGAAAAAGGTAAACGCCAGGGCGAAGGCATTGAATTTTTCCCGGATGGAACCTGCTACGACGGCGAGTTTTATGAAGGTGAATTACATGGCAAAGGCTCGCTGACTTATTCCGATGGGCGACGTTACGATGGACAATTTAAACAAGGCTTACGTCATGGTAACGGTGTCGAAGTTTTCGAGGATGGTTCCAAATATAAAGGCCGGTTTAAAGAAGGCGGCTTTATAGGCAAAGGAGTTTTGCTTTCACCGGATGGCCGGCGCTATGAAGGTGAATTTGAAAATGGTCTGCGACATGGTCCGGGAATTGAAATATTCCCGGATGGCGCTCGCTACGAAGGCGCTTTTCAAAATGGGGAAATCACCGGTAAAGGCTTTCTCATAACTGCCCAAGGCCGTAAATATAAAGGGACTTTTGAAAAAGGCCGACGTCATGGTCAAGGTATCGAAACCTTTCCCGACGGCTCTGTTTATGAAGGTGAATTTATTGATGATATTATGCTGGGTAAGGGAATTTTATCTAAGACAGACGGAAGCCGTTACCAAGGTGAATTTGAAGACAATCGCCCCTGGGGGAATGGCAAACTGACTTGGGCAGATGGCCAAGTTTACGAAGGCACCTTTGAAAATGGTATGCGCCATGGTGATGGTGCGCTGACGCTGGCCGATGGTTCAACTTATGAAGGTGTGTTCAAAAACGACCAATGGCCGGTTCAAGGTACATTAATTTTACCTGAAGGCCGCAAATATCAAGGGCAATTCAAAGGCCAATACCGTCATGGACATGGTGTTGAAATTTTTGCTGATGGCACTGTTTTTGAAGGGGAATTTGTTGATAATGAAATTAGCGGCCAGGGTATCTTAACCTCTGCGGATGGCCGTAAATACCAAGGCTTTTTCAAAAATAATCTGCTTGATGGACAGGGAACGCTGACCTATCCGGATGGAACGATCTATGAAGGGGATTTTGAAGATGGTAAATGTCACGGTCTGGGAATTTTGACATATCCGGACGGCCGTCGTTATGAAGGGCAGTTCCGGGACAACCGCCGACACGGACAGGGCATGTTAATCTATCCGGATGGCCATCGTTATGAAGGGAATTTTGAAGACGGCAAACGCCACGGCAAAGGCACCGAATCTTTTCCGGATGGCCGTGTTTATCAGGGCTATTTTATTCAAGGTGAATTTCTAGGCGTCGGTATTCTTAATTATGCCGACGGCCGACGGTATGAAGGCCGTTTTGAAGATGGAATGCGTCATGGCGAAGGCGTTGAAACCTTGCCTGATGGCACAAAGTATAAAGGTGAGTTCCAACATGACCAATTAAATGGCGACAGCATTCTTATTTATCCGGACGGGCGCAAATATGATGGCCGTTTTGTCCAAGGCAAACGTCATGGCCGGGGAACTGAAACATTTCCGGATGGACGTAAATATGTGGGCGGATTCGCGCATGATCACTTTCATGGCCAGGGAAAATTAACTTACCCAGATGGTGCCTTCTATGATGGTGATTTTGTAGATGGTAAACGGCACGGTCATGGAGTGGAAACCTTTCCTGATGACACTCGCTATGTCTGCCAGTTTCACAATGACGTGCCTGAAGGAAAAGGGATTATCTATTATCCGGATGGCTCAAAAAAATATGAAGGCCAGTTTAAAAATGGTGAATTTCATGGGCAGGGTATTTTGGTTTATTCGGATGGCCGCAGATATGAAGGCCAGTTTAAAAAAGGCTCACGTCATGGTAAAGGCACTTACACGCTGCCAAATGGAAATAGATTTATTGGTCAGTATGAAAAAGACAAACGCCACGGACAGGGGGCCGAAATATTTCCGAACGGCTCGAAATTCACCGCCCATTATAAAAATGGCCACCGCCACGGCATCGGTTTTTACGTATTCCCGGATGGAGCTAAATATGCCGGGCAATACAAAGAGGGTTTTCCTCACGGACAGGGAACCTTAACCTATCCTGATGGTGCCAAATACGAAGGGAATTTTAAAATGGGTCAACGGCATGGTAAGGGATTTCTGAATTATCCCGATGGCCGTGAATATGAAGGCGAATTTGTAAATGGCAGACGCCACGGCGTTGGCAAACTCGCCTATCCGGATGGTACGAAATACACTGGCCAATATAATAATGATCTCCCCAGCGGGCAAGGTACGGAAACGTTTCCGGACGGATGCACCTATAAAGGCCAATTTCAAAGCGGCGAACGCCATGGTATCGGCACCTACCTCTTTCCAGATGGATGCACCTACGTCGGCCAATTCGTAAACGGCAGACGGCACGGACGAGGTACATTAACCACTCTTGACGGGCGCAAATTTGAAGGACAGTTCCGCGATGGCGTTCCTTATGGACGCGGAACCATTATATATCCGGACGGGCGTAAAGAAATTGTTACAGAACCGTGATGAATGTGGAATTGGAAATTCCGAACTCCGAATTCTTTATTCCACAATCAGATTTTCTTTTCCTTTTTAATCAATTCATAAGCCTCCTGAATTTCTCTGAATTTATCGCTGGCTAATTTGGTAAATTCTTCCGGTAACCCTTTTGAGGCAATTTTATCAGGATGGTATTCAAATACCAGTTTGCGGTACTGTTTTTTGATCTGCTCCATCGAATCATTGCGATTACATCCCAGTACTACATAATATTTATCGTTTGTTTTCTGATATTTGTCTCGCAAATTTCTATATTCGAAATTGCTGAAATTAAATATTCCAACGGCATCTGAAATAAGTTTCTCTTCACTATTACTTATATTACCGTCAGCCGATGATACACGCAGCAAAATATCAATCATCGTATGGAGCATCTGCGGCTGATGCTGGAAGCGATTGTAAAACTGGTGAGCAAAGGCATGAAACGTTTGGTCGGATTTAATGGCCGCATTAAAAATATTAATTGCCAGGCGTTTGCTGTTGAAGTCCAAATTGAGGTCATGGTCCATAAATTGTTCAATCGCCGCTATTTCCGCTTTAGACACGCGCCCGTCAATTTTGGCCACCTTTGCCAGCATGGAGAAAACCGCCAGAAAAAAAGTGAACTGTGTTTCTTCGCTGTTCGAGAGAAAGATGCGCGGCTCGACCGTTTTTTCTGAGCCGACATCATACGCATGCCCCAAGGCGGTGCCAGCAATTGCACCCAACGGCCCACCCACAGCGAAACCGATTGCTCCGCCCACTATTTTTCCGATTAAACTCATATTGTTTCTTTCCTTATTCAATCTTGAACGTTAGATGTTCAATTAGTGATTCGCCATAAATTCCTTATAAACCCGATAATGCTCCGTTTGTTCGTAAGCAATTCTTTGCAGCGGCACATGGTCAAAACTATAAATCACAGCATCCGGACAGGCTAAAAGAATCGGCGAATGTGTGGCGATAATAAATTGAGCGTGGCCGGCCTGAGCCATTTTCTGCAAAAAATCAAGCAATTCCAATTGGCTTCGCGGTGAAAGCGCTGTTTCCGGTTCATCCATCAGATAAAGCCCTTTGATTTGGTAGCGGTGTTTGAAAAAGCTCAACAATGACTGGCCATGAGATTGGGTTAGAAGAGATTTACCGCCAAAATAGTTGAATATACCCGGATCCGCAGTTGCCCATTCATCCAAATGACAGGCAAACACACGAGACAGTTCAGAATCAAAATATGATCCGCTCACTCTTCCATTCGTCCAACTCACATCAATGAATTTGTATAATAATTCTTCAAAAGGATTGGAGTCAAAACGAACCTTGTCTTCATCTTTCCAGATATGGATACCACATTTTTTAGCTGTCGCACGCAACAGTGTGGATTTGCCTGCACCATTTTCACCGACCCAAAAAGTCAGTGAAGAATCCAACGTAATGCTTTCAGTGCGTTGCAAAACAGGCAGGTTAAAGGGATAATGATCGCCATCCGGGTATTTTTGTGGGAATAAAGTAATTTTTTTTAAATACATTGCTTTATTTCGATGACGTTATGTCATCCATAATTCTAAGTGAAAATGAAAATCATATCGTTCCCATGAGAACACCGGAATCATTCGGTCCTTGATAAGGAAAACGTTCAATCTGTTTAACCCCGGCTTCTTGCAGCATATCAGTAAACTGTTTTTCGGAATAAGCTTGGCCATCCTCCGTGCCTAACAGCATATTTAAAGAAAACAGGGCCGGAAACAGCGGGCCGTCCATTGTGCTGTTCAAAATAAAATCATGAATCAAAATCACACCGCCAGGTTCTAACGCGGCAACGGTTTTGTCAATAATATTACGACAGTTTTGCGGCCCTTCACCATGCAAAATATGGGATAACCAAACTACGTCATATCTCCCCTGGATATTATCTTTCAAAAAATCACCATCCTGAAAGGACACCCTTGACGACATATCAAATTGCTTGATTATTTTCTCGGCAAATGGGCGGGTAGTCGGCCGGTCGAATACACAAGCCTTCAATTCGGGATTATTTTTACAAAAATGAATGGCATAAGTGCCCGGGCCGCCGCCAAGATCCAACAGTCGCTTTTTACCTGTAAGTTTAAGTTGAGCTGTCAGTTTAGGTGCGTTGCCCATGGCAGTGTTAAACATTCCCATAAGAAAGCTTTCACGTTGATCATCATCTGCGGTTCCGGCGGAATCACGCACCTGTTGCCCGGTCAGCACGGCCTGATCCAATTGATGCCATGATTTCACAAGGTGATAATGGTGGGAAATCATATAGCCCAAATAGCCGGGCGCATTTTTACACAACAAAGCGGTGCTGGCATCAGTATTACGATAGCGCTCGTTTTCTTTTTCCAAAAGCCGCATGGCAACCAAGGCATTCAAAAGCATCGTCTGGCTTCTTACATCAGCTTTTAACCGATTTGCGATTTCGGATGCGTCAAGGCTTTCATCACCGATAACAGTAAACAGATCAAGGCGAACAGCCGCATGAAGCGTGGCTATTTCCCAGAATCCGCCCGACAGTCCCAATAATTTTCCTGCATTCCATTTTTTTGACGACATTACAAACCTCCTTTAAAGTTTAAGAGTGAAAATCAAAAATTTATAATCTTACATGTTAAATATTGATTAATCAACTTTTCTTTCACCTGATTGCTATCTGATGACAACGCAAAGTGGCAGATTTCGTTAATGGAAACAGCCTTTGCCCACCGATTTTCAGTAAAGTGTTAGGGAAAGCCGACAGAGACAGATACTATCTAAATTATAAGACACATTCAAAGCTTGACAATATCGTCTGATATTGGCATTGTGGAAAGTCAGTTTAATTATATAATGAATAACCTTGTTGGAGGTGAAACATGTTTGACAAAGACAAATTGGAAGAGATTAAAAAAGGACGCGAACAGTGGGAAAAAGGCCCTCTTGACAAAGTGCTGGGCCGCTTTGGCGAGCGTAAAGATGTTTTTACAAGCATATCGGGAACCCCGATTGAACGTCTTTACACGCCGGATGACACCGCAGCTATCAATTACGACAGCGATCTCGGCTACCCCGGCGAATATCCCTACACGCGCGGCGTGCAACCCACCATGTACCGGGGCCGCTACTGGACTATGCGCCAATACGCCGGTTTCGGAAGCGCTCAGGAAACCAATGCCCGTTACCGTTATCTGCTGGATAAAGGCACCACCGGCCTGAGCGTCGCATTTCATCTGCCCACTCAAGCCGGGTACGACAGCGATCACCCCCTTTCCATGGGCGAAGTAGGCAAAGTGGGTGTGGCTATCGACTCCATTGAAGATATGCGCCAACTTTTTGACCAAATTCCGTTGGATAAAGTGACCACGTCAATGACTATCAATGCGCCGGCACCGGTCTTGCTGGCCATGTATCTCGCGTTAGCCGAAGAGCAGGGCGTTGCCTGGGATAAAGTCGGCGGCACAGTTCAAAATGATGTTTTAAAAGAGATTATCTGCCGCGGCCAATATATCTATCCCCCCAAACCGACCATGCGATTGACCGTGGACTTGATTGAATTTTGCCAGAAACACGTTCCTCGCTGGAATACCATCAGTATCAGCGGCTACCATATCCGCGAATCCGGTTCCACCGCCGCTCAGGAGATGGCATTCACCATTGCGGACGGTATCGCATACACCCAAGCCTGCGTGGAAAGAGGCATGGATGTGGATAAATTTGCCGGCCGTTTGAGTTTCTTTTTCAATGCTTTTACCAATGTGATCGAAGAGGTCGCCAAATTCAGAGCCGGACGACGCTACTGGGCCAAAGTGATGAAAGAACGTTTCAGCGCCAAAAATCCGCGATCCATGATGCTGCGCTACCATGTCCAGACCGGCGGGGTCACTCTCACCGCCCAACAACCGCTGAATAATATTGTGCGAGTGGCTTTGCAAACGTATGCGGCCGCTTTGGGCGGATGCCAATCCCTGCATACCAACTCTTATGATGAAGCTTTATGTCTGCCGACTCAGGAAGCGGTGACTGTAGCACTTCGCACCCAGCAGGTTGTGGCCGAAGAGAGCGGTGCCACTGACACAATCGATCCTCTGGCCGGGTCATACTATGTGGAAGCCCTGACAGACAAGATCGAAGCGGAAATCGATGAATATATCCAAAAGATCGATGCCATTGGCGGAACATTGTCCGCCATCGAAGAGGGCTATATTCAAAAGGAGATTCAAAACAGCGCCTACCGTTTCCAAAAAGAGATCGAATCCGAAGAACGCGTGTATGTAGGCATTAACAAATATAAAATGGAAGAGGAGCCGCCTAAAAATCTCTTAAAGATTGATATGACGCTCGGCGAAAAAGAAGCCGCCAAACTGGCCAAGCTTCGCCAGGAACGCGATAACGACGCCTGGCAAAAGGCGTTGGATAATCTGCGCAAAGTTTCAAAATCGGATGAAAACGTGATGCCGGCCGTTGTTGAAGCGGTCAAAGCCAAAGCCACTGTGGGCGAAATTTGTGATGTTTGGCGCGATGTTTACGGTGAATATCGTCCCAAGGAATTCATTTAATTAAGGGAGGTTACAGTAATGACAAAGCCGAAAATAAAAATGATAGTTGCCAAACCGGGGCTGGACGGACATGACCGCGGAGCCAAGCTGCTTTCGCGCATATTTGCCGAAGCCGGTATGGAAGTGGTTTACACCGGATTAAGGCAAACACCGGATATGATCGTTGAAACCGCATTGCAAGAAGATGCCGATGTAGTGGGACTTAGCAGCCTTTCCGGTGTGCATAACTATTTCTTTCCACTGGTGGTTCAAAAACTGCGCGAAAATGAATTAGATGATGTCTTGGTTGTGGGTGGCGGCATTATTCCCGAAGAAGACATTCCCGGGCTAAAAGAGGCCGGTATCGGCGAAATATTCGGGCCGGGAACTGATACCGCAAGTATTGTCGAATATATTCAAGCCAACGCGCGTGATTAAGAGCCTGACTGTCAATCTATCAGAATTTCCGAAATTATTCGACCTGTGTGCGGTTACGATCAGCGATAAAAAGTATAGCCCAGAGCGTTGCTCTGGGCTATATAGTAGGCTGCGCTTTCAGCACTAACCGCACAGGTCTAAATTATTCACCAAGATAGGCTTTTTTAACCCGCTCATTTTCTAAAAGAGCGGAGGCTTTATCACTGATAACAATACGGCCGGTTTCCATAACAAACCCCAAGCTGGAAATGCTCAGAGCCATCTGGGCATTTTGCTCCACCAAAAAAATAGTCGTACCGCTTTTTTGATTGATCTCAATAATGGTTTCAAATATTTTTTCCACCATTTTAGGAGCGAGTCCAAGGGATGGTTCATCTAATAACAGCAATTTCGGACGTGCCATCAACGCCCGGCCGATAGCAAGCATTTGCTGCTCCCCTCCGCTCAAGGTGCCGCCTAACTGGCCGATTCGATCTTTGAGTACAGGGAACAGATTGAACACCCAGTCCATGTCATTTTGGATGCCTTCTTTATCTTTTCTCAAAAAAGCGCCCATTTCCAAATTTTCGAAAACAGACATTCGCGGGAATATCTGCCGTCCTTCGGGGCTTTGCGCGATACCACGCGATGTGATCTGTTCGGGGCGTAATCCGTGAATGGGCTGACCGTCAAAAATAATTTCACCTTGTCGGGACGGTTCCACCCCGCAAATTGTCATCAGCGTTGTGGACTTGCCCGCTCCGTTAGCGCCAATCAGGCAAACAATCGCTCCTTGGGGGGCGGATAAAGATATACCTTTCAACGCATGGATGTTGTCATAAAAGGTGTGAACATCTTTCAACTGTAAAAGGGGTGGTTTATTCATTTGCTTGAGTTTCAACAAGTTCACGTTTGAGCCGTTTGGCCGGAATCAAGCCTTCGGGTTTGAGTATCATCATTATCGTCATAATAGCGCCAAAAGCCAGCATACGGTAGCTTTCCAAGCCTCTGAAAATCTCAGGTGCCGCAATCAGCACAATTCCGGCAACGACAATCCCCGGAATGCTGCCAACACCGCCCAAAACTACGATGCACAAAACAATGCACGATTCCATAAACAGAAAAAAGTTGGGATTGGTGTAACTGAGTTTAGCCGCAAAAAAAGCGCCGGCTACGGACGCAAACCCCGCACCTAACGCATACGCCAGCAATTTAATCCAGGTAGTGGGAACACCCGACAGTTCCGCTGCGGTTTCATCTTCACGAATGGCCACCCAGGCCCGGCCGATACGCGAGTTATCTAATCGTCTGACACCAATAATGGTTAAAATGACAATAACATAGATAAAATAGTAAAGGGACGGCAGTGACTTGATGTTATAAATCGCCCAATTCAGACCTCCTTCCTGAATGGTCGGATAATACAGCGCGGCACGCTGCATACCGAACAAACCGTTCGGGCCTGCTGTGAGTGAGTCCCAATTATTCAACACCAAACGAATAATTTCACCAAATCCAAGCGTAACAATGGCCAGGTAGTCGCCGCGCATTTTCAATGTCGGATAGCCGATAATACAGCCGCATGTCATCCCCAAAACCACACCAATAGGCAACGCCGCCCAAAAAGATAACCCTAATTTCAGGTTAAGCAAAGAATATGTATAAGCGCCCACAGCGTAAAAAGCGATATATCCTAAATCAAGCAATCCGCAGAGACCCACGACAATGTTCAATCCCAAGCCGAGTGTGATATAAATCAAGCAAGTGATGGCCACATCAATCATGTAATTATCTGCAAAGACCGGGAACACTGCGGTTATCAGAATCAGCCCCCCCAATGTATAGAGTTTGGGAATCAGTTCAATGCGTTCTCTGGCACGTTCTGTCCATGCCTTATACCCTGGCGCCCGTTGCGGACGTTTGCTGCGAACCAGTTTGACGATCAGGTTTAAGACCAGAATGCCAATTAAAACGGCCAAGGTTTGCAAAACGCGGACAGCGTCAAAATCAGCGTTCTTAAAGCCGACCATGGGCGTAATGATAATAGCAAGAAAGAAGCTGTAAATCACCAGTTTTTTGAGTTCCTGTCTTACCATTACACACGCACCTCACTTTCACTCTCACCTAACAGGCCGCTAGGTTTAAGATACAACACCAAAATCAGCACCGTAAAAGTGGTAACATCTTTCCATGCGCTCGGCAAAAAAGCGGCCCAGAACACTTCGATACCGCCAATAATCAAACCGCCTATCATGGCTCCGGGAATAGATCCGATACCTCCCAGTATAGCAGCCGCAAAGGCTTTGATCATAAAAATAAAGCCCATATCAAAACGCACAGCGCCATAGTGTAAACCCACCATCACCCCAGCCGCCGCTCCCAACGCAGGGCCGATCATAAATGTGATTCGGATCGTCTGGTCAATGTCAATGCCCAACATCCGCGCCATTGTTCGGTTCTGAGCGGTGGCACGCATCGCCTTGCCCAAGCGGGTGCGATGAACAAATAGCTGAAGCGCAATCATCATTGCTACGGCGAGCAAAACAATAAATATCTGTCCGTTTGTGATAATCGCACCGCCAATATTGATTCCCTCAACGCCAAACACCGGTGGGTACGCCCGGTCGGAAACGCCCTGGCTTAACATCATTCCGTTTGATAGAAAAATTGACATCCCCAGCGCACTGAGCAGGGCGGCAAGGCGTGAAGAATCCCTGAGCGGTTTATACGCCACATGTTCTACGGCCACACCCAAAACAGCAACATAAGCCATGGCCAAACCGAATACGATAAACATTGAAATCACAAAATGGCTTTCCACAAAACCGAAACTTTGCAGACCGGTCAATACAATGACTCCAATAAAAGCGCCGGCGGTGAATAACTCTCCGTGTGCGAAATTAATCAGTTCAATGATGCCATAAACCATGGTGTAACCCAAGGCGATCAGGGCATAAATACTCCCTAAAAAGATGGCATTAACGATTTGCTGTAAAATAAAGGAAGATGTGTCCATTTTTTTATCTTCAGGTCTGTCAATTGCTTCAACAGATTTGATAATCTAGCGTGTTAATAAATTCAGTCTTCGATCTTTCGTCTTGTTCCAACGCCAGAGCATTGGAACAAGCATAAAAAATTCAACATTCAATATTCATCATTTTATTCGATGTTGAATGTTCAATGTTTTCAAAGGTCTTTACCTGTCAATGGATCCCAGTAAGGTACATACTTATTGTCTTTAACAATCCATACGATGTGAGCTAATTTGCGGTCACCTTTGTCGTCAAATTTAATCTCACCCGTGACTCCCTGCCAGGTATTTTCACGAAGCGCTTTTTGAAGAGCATCTCCTTCGGCGGTTCCGCCTTTTTTGACCGCTGCCAGCGCTATCATGCCGGCATCGTAAGCATAAAAAGCGTAAGAACCAATGCTGTCGGCTTTCCATTTCTTTTTATAGGTTTCTTCAAATGCTTTGCGTTCAGGTGTATCCGGCGCTTTGGCAAACGTCAGATAAACGCCTTCGGTGGCTTCGCCGCCAACTTCCAGAAATTTAGGATGAAAGACCGCATCTTCGCTCATAAAAGCAGATTTCATGTCAAGTTTACGCACCTGCCGAATCATTTTAGAAGCTTCAGGCTGATAAACACTCATATAAACCACATCAGGATTGATCTTTTTTATTTTGGTCAAGACTGCGGTAAAATCACTATCTCCGGCCGTAATATGTTCATGTGCAGCGATTTTAACTATATTATTTTTTTCTGCGAACTTTTTAATATTTTCGGTTAATCCGGCTGTGTAAGTTTGTTTATCGTCAATCAGCGCAATGGTTTTGGCTTTTAATTTTTTCTCCAAAAATTCAATGGTTGACCAAGCCTGTACATCATCACGAGGTGGCATACGGAAAAAATATTTGTAGCCTTTAGCGGATAAGCGCTCATTCGTGGATGCCGGTGTGATTTGTACGATTTTGGCTTCCATTAACGGAATTTGAGCCGGTTCCGTAGCCGAAGAACAATAAGCACCGATAACAATCTTAACGCCGCTGTTGATCAGCTTATTGGCAGCCATGGTGGCCTTGCCGCCATCACAAGCCGAATCGCCCGGAATCACTTCCACTTTGTCGTACCCTTCAAGCTTGCCAAACACTTCCACAGCCGTAAGCACACCTTGCTTGATGTCCGTGCCATCCTGAGCATAAGGCCCGGTCAGGGGACTCAACGTTCCGATTTTCAGTGTCTTGGCCGCAACCAAACTGTTGACGCATAGCAACAACATCAAACACATAACAATAACTACAACTCTTTTCATCACATACCTCCTTGTTAAATTATTAAAAGATATAAAGCATAAAAATTGTAACATCCCTCATTTATTTGTCGGTTTACACTTTGTCCCGTTAGGGACAGAATATCTATAGTAAGCAAACATACTAAATTGCCAAGTCCCGTAGGGACGAAATAGAAAAGTGTAAACCCTTTCAAAGTTGATTTGAAGGATACCAAAAATTGTGTAAACAATCGTGCGCCATCATGCCGCCGATTTAGCCCCGGTTCCCAAATACGCCTCAATCACCTTGTCATTTTGTTGGATTTCCTGCGGTGTTCCCTGGGCAATTTTCTGGCCATAGTCAAGCACAATGACAATTTCCGAAATGCCCATGACCAGACGCATATCATGTTCGACCAAAAAGACCGTCAGGCCGGTATCTCGCAATTTAATGATCAAATCCATTAAATCAGCCGTTTCACTCGGATTCATTCCGGCCGCCGGCTCGTCTAAAAGAATAATTTGGGGCTGGGCGGCCAAAGCGCGTGCGATTTCCAGCCGTCGTTGTCCGCCGTAGGGCAGATTGGAAGCGTAATCATTGCGAAAATCAGCCAACCCCATAAAGTCAAGGATTTCCAGTGATTTCTTAGTGATGCTTCTTTCTTCTTTGACCTTGAACGGCGTTTTTAACAATGCCCGTATCGCACCGCTTTTGCTGCGGCAGTGCATCCCCACCAAAACATTTTCAAGAACCGTCATAGATTTGAATAAACGAATATTTTGAAACGTGCGCGCAATCCCACGGGCGACAATTTTGCTGCTGCGTAAATTGTTCAGCTTTTTACCTTTAAAAGTTATCGCGCCGTTACTTGGAGGATAAACACCCGTAATCATATTGAATACGGTGGTTTTCCCGGCTCCGTTAGGCCCGATCAGGCTGAGGATTTTGTTTTCCGGCACTTCCAGATCAAGTTGATTGACCGCCAGCAAGCCGCCAAATTTTTTTGATACATTTTGTAAAACGAGTTGATTCATTATTTCAATTCAAGCAGCAGTAAACATTATTTAGGTGAAGTAGCATAACTTTAATAAAAGCTTCCAAAATTTAATAACCCCTATACACCTATTAACGCAGCGCTGTCAACCTGTTTTCAGAATTCAATCTACTAGGAGGCTGTCCGAGAATTCAGCTTTCAAAAACAGCAGGCTGCTCAAAATCAGAGCTAAAAAGTAGGCTGGATGAATTTTTTGGACAAATAAAGGCTGACTATCTCTAACACACCCCTCTTTTAACTGATTCAGGTGTCAATTGCCCCTTTCAGGCAGGCATTGGGGCTGATTTTCCTGATTCAAGACACACCTTTCCAACAAATATCGCTTTTACAATCTTTTTCAGGTTGTGAACCGCGCACACTGACGAAAATTCCCCGATCGCTTTTCTATGACCCCGCAAGCTGAAGCCCCGAAACCCTCCGTTCTTTATCTGACCAAATACAGGTTCGACAATCAGCTTCCGCTTTTTGTAAATCTCTTTCGAAGATTCCCGCTCCATCTTATCATTCATTTTTTGTCGCAACGGCTCTTTGTCAT
>JAUCGF010000073.1 GCA_030378005.1 Desulfococcaceae bacterium HSG9
ACAAAAAAACATCTCGTTTTGGATTATATGGCAAAGAACTGATTGCAAACATAGATAATTACCAAAAATACCATCATGTTGAGGGGATAAGCTATTATACCTGGAGATCCGGAGTCAAACACGATGCGGCAAAAGTGATGGAGTTGACCCTGAAAAACAAAGAACTGATAAATGGTCTGAATGAAGTTGTCAATATAGAGGATAACTATTTATACCCACTATTAAAATCTTCGGACTTGGGAAATAAACGCTTGGAACCTCGCAAATTTGTTGTTGTAACGCAACATAACGTAGGAGACCGTACTGACGATATAAAAAACATTGCTCCGAAAACTTGGGTCTATCTGGAAAAACACTCTAAAATCTTAAACAACCGTAAAAGTATTATTTATAAAAAAAGACCGCGATTTTCAGTCTTTGGCATTGGCAATTACAGTTTCGCTCCCTGGAAAGTGGCAATTTCCGGACTATATAAAAACATTTCTTTTTCTGCTGTCGGAAATATTAATGGTAAATCCATAATGGTTGATGATACTTGTTATTTCATTCCTTGTGCGTCTGAGGAAGAAGCTGTCTTTGTAGCTGATTTGTTAAATTCTAAAGCATCCATAAACTTTATGAAATCTTTAGTGTTCTTTGATGCAAAACGACCTGTCAATATTGATATTTTAAAGAGGATTGACATAAAAAAACTGGCCGAAACAGCAAATTCAACCGAAAAAATCATTCAGTATCTTAAACATGCTCAACAATTTATGTCACCACAGCAACTACTTGTATTTGAAAAGGAAAGTGAATATCGATCCGGTCATGCAAGTGGACATGAAGGAATTCCGCAAAGCTCTACCCCTTCATGCCACTCAATTTAGTGTTAACTTGCTTATGTAGCCATCTTATTTTCAAGAGATTAGGGTTAATTAGGGGAAAATATTGATTTTACAATTTGTTTTTTTGAAATTTGGGATTTATCTGAAAATAGCTATAAGGGAGGTGATATTAAACCCGGTAACGATATTAACAAATTAAAACAACATAATATTAGGAGGAAAATGAAAGTGAAAAAATTATTACAGATAGGCGCCTTAATCGTAGTCACTGTATTTATCACCACTTCTTCAATGGTAAGTTTACCCGCGAATGCCGCTGATAAGGTGTATCGCATGAAAATACAATCAGCCTTTCCACGCGGCGATCTGTCTATGGAGCTTTTGAAAGATTTTGCCGCTGCGGCCAAAAAACGAAGCAATGGACAGATTAATATTACTGTGTTTGCCGATCCGGAACTGGTTCCGGGAGAACAACTTTTTGAAGCCACCAAGAAAGGCACGTTGGATATGCTCCATGCCGTGTCCGCGATGTGGGGTGGAATCGTTCCGGTCAGTGAAGTCGAGTTTGGCCTGCCTTATGCTTTTAACTTGCCTGGTAAACCGGATGTTTACAAAAGCGCCGAAATCATTCGCAGCTTTTTTTTAGACACCGGTTTTGCTGAACTGTTGCGTGAAGAATATGCCAAGCAAGACTTGTACTGGTTAGATGTCCATTCCTACGGCCCTCTGTTCACCATGTCAACCAAAGAAATTAAAACTTGCGATGATTTGAAGGGCTTAAAAATCAGAGTGGAAGGCTCATGGTCGGATTATTATAATACGCTCGGTGCCAGCGGAACCTTTATCAGCGGCATGGAAGCTTATATGGGCTTGAAACTTGGCACTATCAACGCATCGCAATGGGACGTCAGCGCCGTTACCGGTCTCAAATGGCATGAAGTCGCGCCTTATCGAATCATTGGCGGCCAAAATGATGTTGTCCCCGGCCAGATATTGGTGAATAAGAAAAAATGGGATTCCCTGCCCGACGATCTCAAAAAAGCTTTGTCCGGTGCGGCTGAAGACTATTTTCACGCACTTAACAAAGTCTATGAAGGCGAGTTGAAGAAAGTCGATGAACTGGTAAAAGCCGGCAAAGTTAAGAACAGCCCGATTGATGACGCTTGCGACAAAAAACATGAAGAAGCGGCCAAAAAATTGTGGGATACCATCGGTAAGCGTGATCCGGCGGCGGCCAAAGCAATCAACATCATCAAGGACTGGCGCAAGACCCTTAAATAGATTGTAGTGCGATTTTTGGCTACCAAATCTTAACGTAAGACAAAAAAATCGGGTTTCTAAAGCGAGGAAAAGCTATGGGAGTTACAATGGCTGAGAAATCCGATTTTTAGGCTAACATCTCGTTACGAGGCTCTGTCTCGTAACGAGTTTTTAAATCAACAATCAAAAAATTTCCGGGAGCGCTTCTGATGATTCAAATCATAGACAAATTCTTCAACGGAGTTGATAAAACAGTTGAAAAATCAGGACGTATTTTCAGCTACCTGATTTGTGTGATCATGGTGATTACCGTTACAGATGTGACCGCCCGCTATGTCTTTAACCGTCCGCTTGTTTGGGGCTGGATGATGAATCGGATTTTATTTGGCGTTTTTATCCTCTTTGCCGGTGTTTATGCGATGTACAAAGGCGAACATATCCGGATTGAAATCGTTTACGATTATTTTCCTCCCTGGTTAAAAATATTTGCCCGATGGCTTGCCCTGACAGCCACTGTTTCTTTTCTAAGCGTCTTGGTATGGCAAAGCGGATGGATGGGTTGGAACTCCCTGATGATGCAAGAAAAAGCGACGGGCGCGTTTCGCATCCCGCTCTATCCTTTTAAGCTGCTCATACCCGTAGTGGCTTTCCTGTTTTTACTTGAAAGCATCTCTTATTTTCGTCGCAGTAAATATTGAGCACATCCGTTTTTCTTTTTCTTTTTCTTGCTCTTAATCTTACTCTTGCTCGTATTATTCGATTTAAGATTAAGATTAAGATTAAGAGTAAGAGTAAGAGTAAGATTAAGAGTAAGAGTAAGGCTTTACAATATACGCTCTGTTATAGAGGATAAATCTTAATGAGTATTGAACTGACCACGCTGCTTCTGTTTGGCGGACTTATTTTATTTCTGGCAATGGGCGTTCCGGTTATTTTCGCCCTGGGCGGTATCAGTGTCCTGATTATTTTTTTGATAGACGGAACTGCCGGCTTGTATGTTGTTGCAACTACCGCTTATCGCCAAATCACCGATCCCGGCCTGATCACCATTCCTTTGTTTCTCCTCATGGGAAATTTTTTAATTCATTCCGGTATTTCAGATCGTCTTTTTAAAGCCTTGAATCTCTGGCTCACACATGTCAGGGGAGGACTTGCGATTGTGTCCGTAGGTGTATGCGTGGCTTTGGCCATGTGCGGAGGCTTCGGCCCCGGCATCCTGACTATGGGCCTTATCGCGGTTCCCGCTATGCTCAAACACCGCTACGATAAATCCCTTGCTTTGGGCAGTGTGATGGCCGGAGGCGTTTTGGGTGAAATTATCCCGCCCAGTATCATTATGATCATCTTTGCCTATATCTCACGTATTTCCATTGGTAAAATCTTTTTCGGCGGAGCGATTCCCGGGCTTATCACAGCCAGTCTGTATGTCATCTATATAACCATCAGATGCCATATTCAACCGGAGTTAGCACCACGAGCCAGTGGAACCGTCACCTGGAAAATCAGATTGACTTCTCTTAAAGATATCGTGCTTCCCTCCTTGCTGATCGTACTTGTTTTAGGCTCAATATTTCTCGGAATCGCCACTCCGACCGAAGCCGCCGGTGTGGGTGCTTTCGGCTCTTGTATGATTTGTGTCATTTACGGCCGGTTAACCCGCAAAGTCATTTCTGACGCCTGTCTTGAGACCATGAAAATCAGCGGCATGGCCTTATGGATTCTGGTTGCGGCCACTCTTTTCGGAGTTGTCTATACCAGTGCTGGCGCTCAGGCAATGCTCATGGAATTTATCCAAAACCTGACGATTAATCGTTGGCTTATTCTGCTCACGATGCAAGTTATTCTCCTGATTTTCGGCATGTTTATGGATGACTATGCGCTGTTGACAATCTGCGCTCCAATTTTTATCCCCATCGCTGTTTTTCTGGGTTTCGACCCCACCTGGTTCGCTATCATCTTTATCCTCAATATGCAGGTGGCTTATCTGACGCCTCCTTTTGGCTGGGCTTTGATTCTGATGAAAGGTGTAGCACCTCCCGAAATCACCACCAAAGATATCTGGCGCTCCGTGCCGCCGTTTGTGGCTATCCAACTCTTAGTATTATTCCTGACAATGCTATTTCCCCAACTGGCTTTGTGGTTGCCGGAAATGATGTTTTGAGAGGCTGCAGGCCAAAATAAAAAACGCAATTTCAGTAGATCGAAAAGGAGCGCTGAACTTACAGTTTAGCATTGTTTTTCATGGAATTTCATGTTTCTGCTCCGTGTTAAACTGTAAGTTTAGCACTCCTCTTCTTATGAAAATGGCTAAGTTATTTTGTCCCCTGTTCCGTACCAAAATTTTTTGATATTTGAAATGAGTGAATAATGAATCGTGATGTTAAAGAAGCCCTCTTTGAGGATGTCAAAAAAGAACCTTTTGCTCAGGCGCTGGGTTTGAATCACCCTTGATATGGGCTTTCAGCGTTGTGGAATCCTGATCGCCAGCTTCATGGACAAAGCGTACGATTTTTCTTGACATACAAGGCATATAACATATACCTCTTCAGCCGAAAAGGGAATTATTAAAATCGTTAGAATCAGAAAATCAAACCAGGTTTTTCAATGAAAACGTATGGAGAATGATGATGGCTCAATTTTCGAATATCAGAGAAGCGACTTACTGGATGGACCCTCATCCGACAACGAAAAACTATGCCAATAAAGAGTTGCCGCAAAAAACCGATATACTGATTGTGGGCAGCGGCTATACCGGTGTTGTCACAGCGCTGCAATTGAAAAAAGCGGGCGCAGATGTAACGCTGATAGAAAGAGGCCGAATCGGGGCCGAGGCCAGCTCTAAAAACGGCGGGATGGCTCTTACCGGATTGAGTGTCAGCTTATACAAAGTAATGAAAAAATTCGGCAAGGAGAAGATGGTCCGGTTCTTTCAAGAATCTCTTGAATCCATCGACTGTGTGGAACAACTAATAAAAGAGGGGGCTATTGATTGTCACTTTGAGAGAAACGGTTTTATGGAAGCCGCTTTCAAGCCGAGCCATTATGATGGTTTGAAAGAAGAGCAGGAATTTCTTGCCGAGTATTTAAACCATACGACTCATCTGATACCGCCTGAAAAGATGCGTGATGAAATCGGGTCGGATTTTTATCACGGCGGCTTGGTCGAACCATTGAGCGCCGGCCTGCATCCCGCTAAATATATCGCCGGCCTGATTCGCATGGCCGATGCCGCCGGAGCGGATATTCATGAATATGTCGAAGCACAGAAAATCAAGAAAGTCCAAGGTAAATTTAAAATCAATACCAGCCGGGGGCCTATTTTGGCAGAGCGTGTGGTTGTCTGCACAAACGGCTATACCACCAACCTCACGCCCTGGCAGATGCGCCGTGTGGTACCGGTGGAAAGCTTTATGATCGCCACCCAAGAACTGCCTCCGGAGACAGCCAAAGCGCTTTCACCCAATAACCGAATGCTTTTTGACACCAAGAGATTTTTGTTTTATTTCCGCCTTTCACCGGACGGCAAGCGGATGCTCTTTGGCGGGCGCCCCAAACAATCATGGAAAACGACCATAGACAAGGCTAAGATCATGCGCGAAGATATGCTCTGCGTTTACCCGCAACTTGAACCATACACCATTGATTACTGCTGGTTCGGGAAAGTCTGTTTTACCGCAGACCGTTTCCCGATTATAGGTGAGCGCGACGGTATCGCTTATGCAATGGGCTACTGCGGGCATGGTGTCGCCATGGCAACTTACTTGGGCTTTAAACTTTCGGATATGATACTAGGAAAAGGGCTACACAGCGCCTTTGCTGAAAAAAAATCTATACCGATTCCTCTATACCAGGGAAAACCGTGGTTCTTGCCGTTTGCGCATTACTATTTCAGAATGCTTGATATGATACAGTGACTGTTTTGATCCAAATCTTGTACTTTAGCGCTGTTTTACAGGGCGATCCATGCTTCGCCCCTGTATTGAACGGTAAATTCAGTACTCCTTTTTTGCCATTCATCTGTTTAAGACCATACGTTCAACATCAACGGAATCGCAACCAGCGTCCCCAGAGTGCTTCCCAGATTGGTAAACGCAACGACCAGCAAAATACGGGTGACTTTATTGCGCCAGAAGCCCTTGACCGATAGAATATCTTCAGGCAGGCGTTCAAGATCAAGAACTTTGGGACGGCGTGAAGACGCTTCCACCAATCCGGAAACCCATCCGGCGGCCAACATCGGATTCAAAGAAGTCAATGGCGCCGCCAGGACCGAAGATAAAATCGTGAGCGGATGCGCCAACGCGATGAGCGCGCCCAATCCTGCCAAGACGCCGTTGGCTAAAACCCACCATCCGATCATATCGCGTCCGGTGTCAATACCGCCCCAAAAAAAACCGGCGATAAAAAGAGCGACAATGCTGATCGGAATCCCCCATTTTAAAAACGAAGTCAGCTTTCCTTTAGGCGGCAGTTTTTCAAGATCAGCCAAATCGACCTCCTGATTCCAAAATTGCTTAATTCCAGGTACATGGCCGGCACCCACCGCTGCGACGATTTTCTTTCCGGGAGCTGTTCTTATTTTATAGGCCAGATAACGGTCGCGCTCCGTAATCAAAACATCTTTAAGAATTGGAAGGGATTGTCCAACTTCCGCCAGAAGTGATTCCAACACATCGGTTTCCTTCATTTTTTCAATATCTTCGGTACTGATATCTTCAACTTCGCCCATGGAAAGAAGGAGTTGAACCAGAATTTTAAACTTGTCCTTAAATCCCATAAGGCGCCATGTACGCGACAAAGTGACGCGGATATCGCGGTCGGCCAGATGAATATGCGCGTTGACAGCTTCGCCGGCTTCAATCGCTTTGATCATTTCTTCGCCCGGCTTGACATCCAGCTTTTGCGCGATCCGTTTTTGAAAGGAAGCCAGCATCAGATTGGCAAGTAAAAGGAACGCTTTTTTATCCTTGATTACTTTGATTATATCCATATTTTGCCATTTGTTTTTCTGCCGCAGCGAATCAAAACGGGACGCGCACAGTTCCACCGCAACCGTATCCGGTTTTTCTTCTTCAATAACAGAAGCGACCAGTTCAACACTCTCTTTAGAAACGTGGGCAGTGCCGATAAGGATTATCACTTTGTCTTCAAACTGAAGGGTATGTATCATTGAGTTCTTGTCTGTAAGAGGCATAACAGGGGTTCTTTCTTTGAAAAAATTTATTTTTTATAAGTTTTCAGATAATCAATGTCATAAAGTCTGGTTTGAAATCAATCCGTCACCCCTCCCAGGAGGGAATATCTAAGGAAAAAGCTTTTATGCTGTTTTATTTCTGAAAAACTATAGTTATGTCGAATTCACGTTAATATAAGAAGATGGAAATACGGAAATAATAAATCTAAATTTAAGTACTGAACAAACAGTGTCAAACGGATATTTATGATTCCGCGTAATACACTCAGGAAGCAGATATAAATAATCCGGGGAAATCGTATAAGTTACTTGGTATTTAATAAAATCACAAATGATAAAAAACGGCTGATACCGTTGAATTTGAAACATTTCGTAATTATATTTTGATTTAGCAAAAGATATTCTGACTGACAAAACAATTATCTTTTTACGATGAAAGGGCCATTATAAACCATGACAATTGATTATGCCGCCGAAGTTCTCAAAGGCTCCCCTCGTGCATTAGCGCGGGTGATCACTTGGTTGGAAAACGAAGATGAACGCGCCGCCGTATGTATGGAAAAACTGTACCATCACACCGGTAACGCTCATATCATTGGAATTACCGGCTCACCTGGCGCCGGCAAAAGCTCGGTTACCAATAAACTGACTCAGGTGTTCCGCAGCCAGGGTCTGACAGTGGGCATTGTTGCTGTTGATCCCACCAGTCCCTTTACCGGCGGCGCTTTATTAGGCGACCGCGTGCGTATGAACGATCTGACCACGGACAAAGGTGTTTTCATTCGCAGCATGGCCACACGCGGGTTTTTAGGCGGATTGACTCAGGCCATGAGTTCGGTGATTAAAGTGCTGGATGCTTCCGGCAAAGATATTGTCATTGTCGAAACCGTGGGCGTGGGCCAGGATGAAGTGGATATTGTGCGCGTGGCCGATACAACCTGTTTGGTGCTGGTTCCCGGTTATGGCGATATTATCCAAAGCATGAAAGCCGGCGTGATGGAAATCGCCGACATTTATGTGATCAACAAATATGACAACTCCGGCGCTGACCAACTGTTCGCCGAAGTGTCCCACCGTGTAAATCAGGACACTCTGATTAAGCACTCCAAAGATGAAACACGCGCCTGGACGCCCCCTGTAACCAAAACCGTGGCAATCGACCCCAAAGGAGTGGCCGAATTGGTCGAAGCTATCCAAATCCATCAACGCTATCTGGAACAACGAGGCGATTTGCTGGAAATACGCAAAGCGCGCGTTCGTGAAGAAACCTTGCAGATGATTCACTACGAACTGTTCCGCGTCCTTAAAAACAAGTTGTCCGAAAACGGCCGCATGGAAAATCTGGTGGAGGCCATCGTTGCCAATCAGGAAAATCCCTACCATGCCATGCAACAGGTGATTGCTGAGTTTATCCACATGCCTGAATAAAGGAATTTATTTCGTCCTTATTCCTAATATTTAACGAAAAACCAAATTATAAAGGAGATTAAAATGAAAGTTATCCATTATACAGAAGCAGAATCCAAACAATTTGAAGCGGACGGTGTCAAAGGCGTAACCGGACGGGTTGTAATCGGTCAGGCGGACGGTGCTGAAAATTTTTGTATGCGGGTGTTTGAATTGGCCGAAGGCGGTTATTCGCCTTGTCATTCCCACGATTGGGAACATGAAATTTTTGTTCATGCCGGCCATGGCGAGGTGTTACGTCAGGGCGAATGGCAAACAGTGACAGCAGGCAATGTTGTTTATATTCCCGGTAATGAAGAACATCAGTTCAGAAATGCGGGCCAAAAACCTTTCGTTTTTGTCTGTCTGATTCCTTCCGGCGCACCGGAATTATAGTGTTTGGCAGTTAGAAATCAAATCCTTGAAAATTCTGCAAGAAATCGGATTTTTCTAAAAAATCCGATTTCTAAAATACCGGAAAACTTTTGTCCAGGTACTTAAAGGATTTCAAAAATTCATTCGATCTTTGTTGCCCTTCTTTTATCCGTAACGTTTTGCGTTCGCCTTTTGTGAACCTGTTTACCGGCTAAGAGTCCCATAATGGCAAACAGAATGATTACGGCGATAAAGGGTTTTTCCAATTGCCACGTTTTTCTAAGCACCATCAAGACCGGCACCGGCAAATGAATGTAGAGTAATTTTAAGGCTGTCTTTTTCGATCCTGCCACCAGTATTCCCATGGGGATGTTGATTAAAAAAGCGATCAAAATGATAGCTGAATATTTTTCCATATCAGCTATCCTCTTTTTTCTTGCATCTGCAATATATCAATCTCAGCGCTCCTTTGGCGGCATTTCATAAAACTTTTCGATCTACTGAATCTGAAAGAAGTTCATACAGTTTCTGATATTAGGGTTAACTAAGGAATCAAGATGAAATAACTTCCTCCATTTTCACCATACGAGGAGTGCTGACTTCAGTTTGCGTCATGGGCATCGCAAGCTAAAGCTTGCATTCCGAATGGGGGAAGTTATTTCGCACCCAATCCTAAGCAATTTCGGTATCTTTCATATAAATAGCACATTTTTTCAAAAAATCAAAAACATTTTACGCATCTTTCATTGAGCCGTTTACACTCCCAGCCTGATATCTAGCTGCCGCCGAACCCTCCCATAGAAGCATTGCCGAAACCGCCAACACTCTGAGAAGCGCGCACGGCTGACTGGGAAAACAAATTAAAGGCGCTGCGAATTTCAGACGCGCTGTTTCCGGGCGTCAGAATCCATTCATCCCGAATGCCCATATCGGTAAAAACCTGATTAAAATCAGTCAGGCCATCATCAATGCCCATAGCTGCGATAATATGATCTTCAGTTGCCAGCATGTCATCTGTGAGCGCCTTCACATCCGACGCTTTGGCGCGCACCGAATGCTGGTCCGAACCATCCGTGATAATGAGTGTCACCGTGCGGACATGCAAACCGTTATCTGCGAAATCCTGTGCTTTGGCCAATACCGTGCCGAGCAAAACAATCGTTTGGTCGTAAAGCGGTGTGCCTTCATTGGGGTTGTAGTTACGCCGGTCCATGCGTTTTGTGTTGGCCAGGGATGTATAAGGATATAGCACTTTTCCGTTTAAATAACGCGTGTGAACCAAAATGTTATCTTTCTGACCGGAAGCCAGTAAGGCATCCAGTGCCGTATTGTGGCCATCCCTGACGACCTGGGAGTTTCCGTTGAAACGGATCGAACCTGAATCATCCGGCATCATCGTGACCAACACCGCTTCACTGGCTTGCACATCATCAACACTGACGCCCAAAGCGTTCTGAATCTGCGCACCAATGTCTGCAACGGTCAGCGCATTCATGCTGTTTTGGGTAATCAGACCATCGTCTCTGGCATTTTGGAACAGTTCGTTTATTTTTTGGCTCATTTTTGGCCTCCTTTCTTATTGAAATAATTCAACCTGTGCAATTTAACTTCACGTAGGGTGGGTATCGCCGGAAAACAAACTTGGAATTTAGCACCAGCCTTTGTCGGCGATGCCCACCGTTCTCAATAAAGTGGTGGGCAAAGGCCGCTTCTTTTAACGAAATATGCAACGGCACCTGATCATCATATATAAACCAGGATAAGTGTAAAAACTTTGCCCACCCTACATTCTTAAATTAAAGGGTGATCCCCGGCCAATCCGCAATCGGATCCGTTGATTTGACGATATTCATGCCTGCATTGGCAAAGCGCTGAAGCGCTTCTTCGCATTGAGGAGTGAAATCGGCGAAAAAACCGCCCTGGCCATCGGGTACGGTGACAGATGACATGCAATCAGAAAGAATATACACCTTTTTAACAAGGGCCGGGTCCTGCGCCATAATTTCATCCAACAGGTCATCAATCGTGCTTTTGACACAGTGACTGGCCGCTTGGCCGACAATGGCTAACGCATCCGCAGCAAACAGGGTCTTGATAAACCGGGTGTTTTTTTGGGACAACGGTTGACCATCGTGGCGCATCAACACTTCCGGACGCAGTACCGAGTAATTTTCGGTCAGTGGATTGCCGCCCTTGATCTCCGTCCATGACTGCACGCCGCGTACAAAATTATGGAACAGGCGAGATTCATGGATAACGCCGGCCAAAGCATGTCCGTCGCTTCCGATAATGCAATGCGGCGGCCATAAGTAGAGTTTGTATTTGCCCGCTTTTTCCAATTCATCACAGTAAAATTCAACCTGTTTCAATAGCCACGGATAATTTCCGTTGCACACCCACCAGGCGATGGCCGGGTTTGGCTGTACATCACCGTTACGAATCATTTCCACCGTTATTTCCGTATGAGGCGCCAAAGCCTGGCCATCGCTGTCTGTCCAGAATGAGGCAAAAAATATCTGAAAAGCGAAATGGGTGTCCATCGTAACGGTGAAATTTTTAATTTTATCAAGATTGCCATAAACAAACTCGGTAATACGGCGATTGTCATCAATCGCGCCCTGGCGATCTCGCCCTCCTACATACAGGCTTCCATCGGGAAAGCAGAAATCTTTTTGCAAGTCAATTCCCAAAAGATGCAAATCATAAGTATCAGCACCTGCAAATTTAATGTTATGCCTTTTACGCCATTCGGCAGCCTGTTCAAAGATCGCTTGCTGGTCGGGCCGATAACTGCTTTTCGCAGCATTTTGGCTGTTGTAAAAAGGTGGAAGGGATAATGTGTGATTCGTTTGTTGTGTCATGGTAACACCTCCTTGTTTTAATGGTTAATTGTAGTTTTCAGTCTTCAGTATTCAGTCTTCAGTCTTCGGTCTTCAATATTCAGTATCAATTTATCTGCCGACTGCCGACTGCGAACTGCGAACTGCCAACTGCCGACCGCTTACCGCCAACTGCTTACTGTTATCATGTAATTTTCAACATAAGAATTTCTTGTTTATTAACAACGCACAGGCCATCAGGGGATGGCAACAAATGACAGAAATCATCAATGAACGGACTCGTATCGGGAAATTCTTTAAGTGCCGTAATGCTTCCGTTTTGCAGTGCCAATCGTACAACGCCGTCAGCCGTAACAGCAAACAAACAATCTCCCATGGCGCATTTGCCGTAAAGCGTTCCCAGCCATGAACCATCGCCTTTTTCGCCTCGGGCGGTCGCCATGACAACCCCGTCGCGTCTGATTATCATGGCTTGATGAATAATTTTACCGTTTTCTTTGAACGCGCTAAAAAACCAGCCATATTGGCTTGCAAAATAGCACGTACAGTCAACCAGTTCACCACTAAAGCGCGGTAAATTTACCGAATCGTTAATTCCGCTCTTAATCGCATCAAAGACAAAGGCAATCTGAATTTGCGCTGCCCGGTAAAAGCCGAAACCGAATTGCGGCCCTGCCCAAAAAAGCGTCTGTCCGGCGAGTACATCGCCGATATAAAACTGTCCCCAGCGGTCATTTCGGTAAAGCTGCCCGTTATGCAGCCAAAAATGACAGTCGTTATTCGTGTCAAAAACCGATTGCGTTTTGTAAGGATCCACACTGATTTGTTCGATGGGACGATTCGGTCGAATAACGGCTAAAACGTTGTTTTGTCCCATATATGTGGAAGTACCGCGCAACCGGAAGCGGATATCCGGATGCAGATCGCCTTGAATCACGGTTTGGCTGTTTTCACGCTTAAAGCATCCGTTTTCGTGATACAGCCATTGCAGACGCCCGGCTTGAAAAGTCGCCTCCAGGATGACGCCCTTGGTGTGAAATAAACGCTCCGCTGTGACACGGCCACGAACCGTCACGGTTGCCTTGACCGCGGCAGGCGTGTATCCGAAGCAATGCGGACATTGCGCACGCGCATGGCTTGCACCGCATTTCAAACATCGGGTCCAATGAAAGTCTGCAAGCAGCGTTTCAGGAAAAACGGCTCTATTGTCCTTGATAAACACTTGCTTGAAATAATGCAACAGATCATCTGGTAAAACATCGTAAGCGAGCGCATGTTTCGGATAACGAACCTTTTGATGAAATATGGTGATGCGCTTTAAAGGACGCTGACAATGTGGCATCCGCTCCGAAGGACGGGCAGGCCGATAGATGCCTCCATAAGGATCGACAAATAAAAGGCATTGCATCAGCATGACCGTAAAAGCGTACCAATCGGAAGAATAATGGTAAGGATGAATCGGCATTAACGATTTTTCCTGTGAATCGCATAGCAACGGATCGATAAACTTGGCTGTGAACATCCGGCATAGAAAGCCTTTGAATTGAAAACTGTCCGCATCAATAATATACGCTTGAGTCTTATTTACAAGCACATTTAAGTCGTTAAAATCACCTATCACGGTGTTCGAGCGATGAATCGCCGCAATCGTTTTATGAAGATCACGAAAAACAGCGATAACATCCGCAGCAGAAACACCGGTTTGCCTGAAACGGATGTCCGCAAAGCGCATCAGCGGTTGTGTGTTTTTCAGAAGAGGCATGGTATAACCGATGATCTGTTTGCCAGATTTTTCAAAGACGAATTCCAGTGGCGCAATCACCTTAGCAGGCAGAGTCGTCGGGAAAGCGGGCAATTTATTTTGATGCTCCGCGATTCGCTGCACGGCCCCTTGTTGTTCGGTCGGATTACCGGCATAATCAGGATGCTCCGGAGGCTTAAAAATTTTAACCGCCCGTTTGCCGTCAATCGCAAACACATCCGCCTCCCCGCCTTTGCCAATTGCTTGTCCAGGTTTGATTCGCAACCGTTTGTTATTTATATAAGCATCCATTTGAAACACCTCAATTTAAGATTTCCGTCGCACCGCCAAAATGGTTGTATCATCCGGCAGCAGACCGTATTCTTTTTTGATGTCTGTAATGTAACCCTGGCCATTGCGAATATAACGCACCGTGTCACGGTTAATCAGCGTCAACCGACGTCTCAACAGATCAGGATTTTGAAAAAAAGCATCTTTATCAAAAAACTGACGCAACGGGCCGACAGGTGTGTTTTTGCCAGGCAGGTTTTTATGTTCCGCATTTTGCAAATCAATCACACCATCCGTGCCAATTAATATTCGATCCAGATCGGCGGTGGGGATGGATTCACAAATTTTAAACGCGGTATCCTTTTTATTGGCGGTGTCAACAAGCCCGTAAGCGATATAGGGCGGCGCATTATTCGGAAACGGTCCCAGCGGAATTTCTGTGTCATTGATGATGATCAGGCCGTCACCGCTTGCAAATACGACCGTTTGCATGGGTGTGATTAAAAAACCGACGACCGTAAAAAGAAAATAATCCCGAATAATTTGCTGGCGGTCATTGCCTAACGCCTGAATTGACAAATTGATCTGAGAAAGCGTATTTAAGCGAATGTTTTCCCAAATAACCGGCGAATCCCACCCTTGATATGTATCAAGATCAGCCGTGGTTAGCATGCGCGCTATTTCAGCGGCCACAATGCGAGCGCCAAGTTGCGCGCCTGTCTCTGTATGAGGATGACTGCCGCAACCATCACACACAATACCGATCAACGCCTGTTCATCGGCCTGCCAATAAATGGCGTCTTGGTTATTTTGGCCTGTCAGCCGATGTCTGCGGCCGATTACCTGGCCGCCGGCTATTTCATATTGATTTAACATCGTGAATCCTTTTTACTAAAGCGTAAATTTAACACTAACTAAGACACAAAAAAAATTATATGCCTTTTTGCTGTTATCGTAAATCGTTGAGGTTATCAATAATTGATTAGTGTGTTAAATACACTATATGCCTGAATTTCACGTTTGTCAAGTTTTATGGGGAAAAAAAATTGGGTAAGATTCTATGCTAAAAACAATAATGTGTATCAACACTGCAATTTATCCTTGATTTTTAATGCAAAACAGATAGTAATATACGATTTTAGGTTTGCCAAATTTGGTTGAATGATGTTGAAATACAATGAAGAGAGGAGTTTAAATGAGTCAAACGGTTGAAAATTTGAGAAATATTGCGTTAGTTGGCCATGGCGGTTCGGGAAAAACATCCTTGGCGGAAGTACTGCTGTTCGATGCAGGTGTAACCAACAGACTAGGGCGGGTGGAGGATGGTAACACCGTGATGGATTTTGAAGCGGAAGAACTGAAACGCAACAGCAGTATCAACAGTTCTTTTCATCAGTACGCTTGGAATCAATATACGGTGAGTCTCATTGATACGCCGGGTGATTCAAATTTTTTCGAAGACACCAATAACAGCATTCAAGCGGCTGATGGTATTATTGTCGTAATTGACGCTGTGGACGGTGTTAAGGTTCAAACAGAACAGGCATGGGAACTGGCGCAATCGTATCAATTACCCGGTCTGATTTTGATTAACAAATTAGACCGCGAGCGCGCTAATTTCAAACGTGCTGTTGAGGATGCCGCAAAATGTCTTGAAACCAAGCCGCTTTTGCTACAGTTGCCCATTGGTAAGGAAGCCGATTTTAAAGGCGTGGTTGATCTACTCACCCGCAAAGCGTTTACTTATAAAGATGGTAAAGCCAGTGCCATTGATATCCCGGCAGACATGCAAGATGATGTTGAAGCAGAACGGGAAGCGTTGGTGGAAAATATCGCTGAAACAGATGATGACCTGCTGGAACGCTACTTTGAGGAAGAAACCCTTAGCGATGATGAACTCAGAGCCACCTTAAAAAAAGGTGTTTCAGAATGTGTGTTTACACCCGTTTTATGCTGTAGTGCGACTCATCATATCGGTATCGACCAGATTCAGGAGTGTATCGTTAATTACATGCCCTCTCCGGTGCAGCGAGGTGCACGGACCGGCCTAAGTGCGGATGGCGAAACGCAAATTGAATGCCTGCCCGATCCGGATGCGCCTTTTTCCGCATTCGTTTTTAAAACAATTGCCGACCCGTATGCCGGACGGCTTTCCATTTTTAGGATTGTGTCCGGAACATTGGGCGGTGACGGCAATATCTATAACCCGGGAAAAGACGCCAAAGAACGTTTTACCCAACTATTGCGCATTGCCGGTAAAGAGCAACAACCGATTCAAGAAGCCGGTCCGGGTGCTATTGCCGCGGTTGCCAAGCTCAAAGAAACGACCACCGGTGATTCCCTTTGCGATGAAAGCAATCCGATTCGGTATGAACCGGTCAAGCCTCTGCCTTCTTTGATCTCTTTTGCGTTATTGCCCAAATCCAAAGGCGATGAAGACAAACTTTTCGGTTCTCTGGCCAAGATTTTGGAAGAAGATGTCGCTCTGAAATTGGATCGCAATGCGGAGACCAAAGAGATATTGCTATCCGGCCGCGGACAGGTTCATATTGAAGCCACTATCGAAAAATTAAAACGTAAATACAATGTCCAGGTGATCTTGAACACACCCAAAGTGCCTTATCGCGAAACGATCAAAAAGAAGGTGCGCGTTCAAGGCAAACATAAAAAACAATCCGGCGGACATGGCCAATACGGTGATTGCTGGATTCAAATGGAACCTATGCCGCGCGGCCAGGGTTTTGAATTTGTCAACTCCATTGTGGGCGGTTCTATTCCCAAAACTTACATCCCAGCTGTTGAAAAGGGGATTGTTGAAGCTTCTGTAAAAGGAGTGCTGGCCGGATTTCCTTGCGTTGATTTCAAAGTTATCCTGGATGACGGCACCTACCATTCGGTCGATTCTTCTGAAATGGCTTTCAAGATCGCCGGTTCGTTAGCTTTCAAAAAGGCGATTGATCAAGCCAACCCCGTGCTGCTTGAACCTATCATGGATGTCACCGTAACAACCCCGGATGAATGTATGGGCGATATCATGGGCGATCTGAACAGTCGTCGCGGACGCGTGTTAGGCATGGACACTAAGGGCAAAAACCAAATCATCAATGCCCAGGTGCCTATGTCCGAATTCTTAACCTACGCACCGGATTTAAACTCCATGACCGGCGGCCGCGGAATTTTCACTATGGAATTTTCCCGCTATGAAGAAGTCCCGGGACAGATATCGGAAAAACTTCTGGAAGCCTTGAATAAAGAGGATGACTAACATAACTAGCCCATTTTTCTTGCTCTTAATATCGCTCGTGTCATTATGATTAAGAGCAAGAAATAAGTTCTTATAAAATTTAAAATTTTGAAAACAGGGGTTAAATTGAAGCGGGATGAAGATGCAATGTGGCGGAAGTGCATGGGAATCGAACCCACCCGAGACGGTTCTAGCGCCTCACACCGGATTTGAAGTCCGGGAGCCTCACCAGTAAGCTGCGCACTTCCATAATTTAAGTTGACGGCTTATTACATCAAGTTGTCACATATTGTCAATATATTTTAGGGGAAAACGATAAAAAATGATGATAAACAGAGACCGATTGGCTGAAATTTTTAAATGTTTGGTAGAAATTGATAGTGTTTCAAGGGCTGAAAGCGCGGTTTGCTCTGAAATCAGGCAAAGGTTAGAACTTTTGGGAGCGAAAACCGTTATTGATAATTCGGCATCGCAAACGGGCAGTGATACGGGCAATTTGATAGCATTTTTTGAAGGCTGTAACAGCACCGCCACACCGCTTCTGCTGAATGCCCACATGGATACGGTTGAACCTGGCAACGGAATCAAAGCGGTTCTGAAAGATGGCGTATTCACCAGCGCAGGTGAAACGATTCTTGGTGCGGATGATAAAAGTGCCATTGCGATTCTTCTGGAGACGATGAACGTTTTGAAAGAAAATGGTCTTAATCACGCACCGCTTGAGCTTGTTTTCACGACTTGTGAAGAGGTCGGTCTTTTAGGCGCTCTTCATCTTGACTTGGACCTGATTCAGGCTACTATGGGGTATGCTCTGGATGCATCCGATATTAACGGAATTATTACCCGTGCACCTTCCGCACGTTGGTTTGAATTTAAAATCCACGGTAAATCTGCCCACGCCGGTGCAGCGCCTGAAAAGGGAATCAACGCGATAGCGATTGCCAGTAAAGCGATTGCCTCGCTCGAAATCGGACGAATTGATCAAGAAACAACGGCTAACATCGGAGTTATCAAAGGAGGGCTGGCCGCCAATATTGTTCCGGATATGGTGACTGTTACCGGTGAAGTTCGTAGCCATGACAGCCTGAAACTTCAACAAAACGCGGATATCATGGTTCAAGCGTTTAAAGATGCCGTGGAAACCGCCAAAAAAACCGGCGAGGATTCCGAGCTTCCTTATTTGACTGTTGATACGATAAGTGATTTTTCTGGCACGAAAATCCCGGATAACCATCCGATCGTAATGCTTGCGCTAGATGCTGCCAAAAATTTAGGGCGTTCCTTAAAAATAAAAAGTTCCGGCGGTTGCGCTGATGCCAATATTCTTTTTCAAAAAGGACTTGCCATGGGCGTCCTCGGAACCGGAATGCGCAAAGTACATACTGTAAGGGAAACAGTGGGGCTTGACGATATGACAGCAGGATGTCATCTTCTGCTTGAAATTATACAGGTTCATAGTAAAACATCATCATAATTAAAATCAAGCTTTAGGGTCAAAATCCGGATTGCCGGAATCCTACTCTTGACATTAAATCGTGACACCATTATATTGAGTAAAATTTAATTAAGAGAAAGGTTAAAATATTATGAGTGACAGTAAAAATATTTTGGAGATTGATGATGACAGTTTCGAGGCCGAAGCACTGAGCGGTGACAAACCGGTGTTTGTTGATTTCTGGGCACCGTGGTGCGGTCCCTGCCGCGCAATCGGCCCGATTTTTGAACAGTTAGCTGAGGCATATAGCGATCAGATGAAATTTGCCAAGTGTAACGTGGATAACAGTCCTGCTACACCTACTAAATATGGCATTCGCTCAATTCCAACGCTGATGATTTTTAAAAATGGCGAGGTTGCTGACCAAATCACCGGGGCTGTTTCCAAAGTGCGGCTTGAAGAATCAATTAAAAAAGCATTATAAAATTTAGGTATTGCTATGCAAAATGTCGATTACGATCTTGTCATTATTGGTGGAGGTCCGGCAGGATTGACTGCCGGAATGTATGCGGCTCGCTCACGCCTGAATGTTATACTGATTGAACGGATGGCTGCGGGCGGCCAAACTTTGGTAACGGATTGGATTGAAAATTATCCGGGTTTTCCAGATGGCTTGTCTGGTGCGGAATTATCCATAAAAATGAGCGAGCAAGCGCAAAAATTTGGCCTTGCTATCGAATATGGTGAAGTGCAATCCCTTGATCTGAAAGCTGATGTGAAAACAGTTCTGCTTGCTGATAAATCAATAACCTGCCATGCCATTATTCTTGCCACCGGCGCTTCTCCACGCAAGCTTGGCGTTCCCGGTGAAGATATGTTAATCGGCAAAGGCATCTCTTTTTGCGGCACCTGTGATGGCCCTTTTTATAAAGATAAAACGGTCGCCGCGGTTGGCGGCGGCAATACAGCGGTGCAGGAAAGCGTTTTTCTAACCAAATTCGCTAAAAAAGTTATTTTAATCCATCGTCGTGATGAACTCCGAGCCACGCGGATTTTGCAAGAACGTGCGTTTGAAAATGATAAGATCGAAATTTTATGGGATTCTGTCGTTACCAGCGTTAGTGGCGGCTTAATGAATTTAGATACGGTGAACGTTGAAAATGTCAAAACCGGTGAGGCTCAGAAACTGAGTGTTGACGGATGTTTTATTTGGGTGGGCATCCAACCTAACGCCGGTTTTTTGGGTGATGCTGTTAAACTGGATGATAATGGGTTTGTCATAACCGATCAAAATATGGCTGCATCGGTTCCCGGTATTTTTGCCGCGGGCGATGGTCGCCGCACTCCATTACGCCAAGTTGCGACTGCTGTCGGAGACGGTGCCGTAGCGGCTTTCATGGCTGAACATTATATTGAAAATATTAAAAAATGAAGAAACATATTCTGTTCGGAATGATGATCGCAGTGTTTTTTTCCGGATGTGCATGGTTTGAACGCTGGTTTGAACATACAGAGGAAAAAACCGCTCATGAACTGGTTAACGACGGAATCAGTGATTATCGTGATGGGAATTATAAAGATGCGCTAGAATCCTTTGAAAAATTGAAAGATTGGTATCCTTTCAGTAAATATGCGATTCTGGCAGAATTGAAAATTGCGGATGCCCATTACAATTTAAAACAATATGATGAAGCTGTGATCGCTTATGAAGATTTTGAAAACCTGCACCCTCGCAATGAAGCGATTCCATATATCGTTTACCAAATCGGAAGCTGTTATTTTAGACAAATTGAAACGGTTGACCGCGATCAGAACAACGCTAAAAAAGCGTTTAAGATATTCAATCGGCTAAAAAAGCAATTTCCTGACAGTGTTTACGCTGTAAAAGCACGCGAAAATATTAAACAATGCCTGAAAAGCTTGGCGGGTCATGATCTTTATGTGGGGCTTTTTTATTATAAAAGCAAACATTATAAAGCCGCTTTAGATCGATTCAAATCAATTATCACCAACTATGCCGATGTTGGGATACATAACGAAGCCCTGAAATATATTGTTTTGTGTGAAGCGACGATTAAAGAACAAACTGAATAAATGTCCTCTTCATATCGGATAATATTTGAGGGATTAAAAAGGAAAATAAATTATGTCAAAAGTATGTGATATTTGTGGAAAAAAGCCAATGGTCGGAAATAATGTAAGTCACTCTCACAGAGTGACCAAACGGCGTTTTAATCCGAATCTTCAGAAAGTGCGCGCCGTCACTAACGGCCGCGTAAAACGCATCAAAGCATGCACCAATTGTATTAAATCAGGTCGTATTGTTAAAGCTGCCTGACGGCCATAATATCGACTCAAAGCTGTACACTTTTTAAAGGAGTGTTGAACTTACAGTTCAGCACTCCTTTTGAGTTGTTAATCTGATTGGCATATTTTTTATAAATCAGAAGATAGCTTGCAGTATCTCGTCTAGTTCATCCAGTTTATAAGGCTTTTCAATCGTTCCGTTAAAACCGAATTTTTTATAATCAACCATCACCGAATCATAAGAAAACCCGCTGCTTACGAGTGCCTTTACATCATGATCAATTTCACGTAACGGTTTGATCGTCTCTTCAGCACCCATTCCGTCAGGCACGGTTAAATCCATAATCACCAAATCAAACGGGGCGCCTTCGTTCTGAGCGGTTTTCAACGTTTCCAACACTTCTTGCCCGTTGTAAACAAACTCGGCCGTATATCCCAAATTTTCAAACATTTCACGACAGACATCAATTACAATTTGATCATCATCCATCAGTAAAATCTTTTTTTTAGTTACCATTTTCGCTTCCTTAATCGAGTGATTGATCGGCATATCTGTAATACGCTGCACAGGTTCCTTCACTTGAAACCATGCAAGCCCCTACGGGTGATTCCGGCGTACATCTTTTTTTATAAAGGGGGCATTGCGGCGGAATTTTCATACCCGTCAAAATTTCACCACATGCACATCCCATTGGTTCATAGGAATTTGAAATCGGAATTTCAAATCGCTTCTCCGCATCAAAGCTGGCAAAGGCTTCATTTATTTTAAGACCACTTTGGGCGATGCGTCCAATCCCCCGCCAAGTTGTATCCACAGTCCTGAAAACCTGAGCCATAATGCTTTTTGCTTTGAGATTGCCTTCCGCCCCCACCGCGCGTGCATAGGCATTCACCAATTCCGGAACGCCGGCCTCTGTCTGACGGACTAACGTATTAATAGCCTGCAACAGGTCTGTCGGTTCAAATCCGGCAATGACACATGGAATTTGAAAGCGCTCAAAAAAGGAACGATACGCCGATGTTCCGATAATAACCGAAACGTGGCCTGGAAGAATGAAACCATCTATACGGATACCGTTCGTTTGCATCAGCGCATCCAAGGCTGGCGGTACGATTTTATGCGCGGAAAAAACATAGTAATTCTTTAATTCTGTCTCTTGGGCCATCAGCAGAGATGCCGCAATCGTAGGGGCGGTGGTTTCAAACCCTACGCCGAGAAATATGATATGTTTTGAAGGATTTTCTTTGGCGATCTTCAGCGCGTCAGCGGCTGAGTAAACCACACGAATGTATTTGCCATCAGCCCGCTCAAGTTGCAAAGAAGATGTGGTTCCGGGAACTCTCATCAAGTCCCCGAATGTTGTGATAATGACATCTTTTATACGCGCCAAAGCGATAAAAGCATCAATATCATTTTGGCTGGTAACACAAACCGGACATCCCGGTCCCGAAAGCAACGTCAGCGTATCCGGCAATAATGTGCGAATGCCGTGTCTGAAAATCGACATCGTGTGCGTCCCGCACACTTCCATAAGGCGAATCGGTTTTTTGCTGTGCGCTTTTATATTACGGACAATTGACCGAACCAGTTGTGGGTCTCTGTATTCATTGATATGTTTCAATATCCAAATCTCCGCAAAGCCTTGGTATCTCTGCTCCAATTCTTCTGAACATGCACAAAAAGTTTTAAAAAGATGCGTTCTTCCAACATTTGTTCAATATCTTTGCGGGCCGATTCTCCAATTTGTTTCAGTTTGCGACCTTTTTTACCGATAATAATGCCTTTGTGGGAGTCGCGTTCCACATGAATAGTAGCATCAATACGTCTTAAACGACCTTTTGCGGGAGTTTTAAATGATTCGACTGTAACGGCGACCGAATAAGGTATTTCCTGTCCCGTCAATCGAATCGCTTTTTCACGTATCATTTCAGCCGCTATGAAACGCTGGGGCAAATCGGTGAGACTGTCTTCAGGAAAATAAGGCGGCCCTTTGGGTAAGATAGACGCCATCGAATTGATCAGCACATCGACTTGGGAACCATGTTTGGCCGACACCGGGATAACCGCTTCAAAAGGAAAGGCATGCCGCCATTGATCGATCTGATTGAGCAGAAGCGCTTTTTTTATCAGATCTGTTTTGTTAAGCGCCAGAATAACCGGTTTATTTTGCAATTTTAACTTGTCAATCAGAAAACGATCCGCATCCGGGTCAGATTCGGAAACATCTGAAACCATCAAAATCAGGTCAGCATCCCCAAGTGCGGCCAGGGCGACATCGACAATTCTGACATTCAGCATTTTATGAGTTTTATGAATGCCGGGCGTATCAATAAATACGATTTGGCAAAACGGCCGATGTACAATACCCAGTATTCGATTGCGCGTGGTTTGCGGCTTTTTCGACGTAATGGATATTTTTTGGCCTAGCATACGATTGAGCAAAGTGGATTTACCCACATTGGGGATTCCGATAATAGCGGCGAAGCCGGAGTGGAATTCAGCGTTCATATTGATATATCACTATATTTGTCTATTTCAGAGTCAAGCATTGCCATCAGTTGCTTCCAGACAATGTCACGCCCCTGACGGGTTTTAGCGGAAAACAGAATCAGTTGCGTCTTGGCAATTTCCATCTTTTGGGCAATCACAGTTTGTTGCCTGATTCGCTTTGTTTTGGAGAGTTTATCGCACTTGGTCAGAATAAGAACCGGTGGAATCTGATAATGTCGGAGCCATGACAACAGGTCTTTTTCTTCTTGACGCGGTGTACGCCTGATATCCATCAGTAAAACAACACTTCTGAGTTGCAGACGCGCGGCAAGATAATTGTCAACCATCGGTTTCCATGATTTTTGCATAGATTTAGGCACTTTGGCGTAACCAAAGCCGGGTAAATCCACAAATGTGAAAGCCTCGTTGACAAGAAAAAAATTAAGCAAGCGCGTGCGTCCCGGCGTAGAACTGGTTTTCACCAAGCGTTTCCGGTTCAAAAGTGTGTTAATCAATGAAGACTTACCCACATTGGAACGTCCTGCAAATGCGATTTCAGGATAGGCGGTGTCAGGATACTGATCCGGTTTTACCGCACTTTTAACAAATTCAGCCGATTTAATAATCATTTTTGCCTGACTTTTGTCTGAAATAATTTTCCAGCCGATCTGCCCCCTCTTTGATCTTTTCCATTGAATTGGCGTAAGATAAGCGTATATAGCCTTCACCGTTCAGGCCAAAATCAATTCCGGGCGTGACTCCCACATGCGCTTTTTCCAAGATGTCAAAAGCTAATTTAAATGAATCCTGCGAGATATGTTTAACATTGGCAAACACATAAAAAGCGCCAGTCGGCTCCACGGTAATGCCCAGCCCCATCTCTTTTATACGACTAATCATATACTGCCGACGTTTATTGTAAACAGCTTTCATCTGCGCCACATCAGCGGCAGCCTCTTTCAAGGCGGCGATTCCGGCATATTGCACCATGGCATTGGCAGAGATAAAGAAGTTCTGCTGAACTTTTTGAATAGGCCGAATGAACTGCCGAGGTATGATCATGTACCCCAACCGCAGCCCGGTCATGGCATAGAGTTTTGAAAAACCGTTAAAAACAAACGCATTATCGGTAAACTCAAGTATGGAATGCTCACGGCCTTCATATACTAAACCGTGATAAATTTCATCCGAAGCGATATAAAGGGAATCAGCGACAGACAGATCGGCAATAGCTTGCATCCGCTTCGCAGAAAGCAAATTACCTGTCGGGTTAGAGGGCGAATTGATTGATATGGCCTTGGTTCGTTTGGTAATCGCCTTACGAATCGCTTCCGGACGATATTGAAAGCCGTCTTCTTCATGTACCGGAACATTGACAGGTTCGCCCTGAACAAATTTGATAAAATTAGGGTAACAGGCGTAATGGGGATCTGAAATAATCACCTGATCTCCTTTTTCCAAAAGAGCGGAAAAGGCGACAAACATAGCCGGTGATGTTCCAGAGGACACAACGACTTGGTCGGAATCGACCGTAACATTGTAAGTCTTAAAATAGTGTTCGCATATAGCCTCTCTTAATAAATGAAGTCCCAAGCTGTGGGTGTAATGCGTATGGCCGTTTTCAAGTGCCTGACATGCAGCTTTTTTAATACAAGACGGTGTGTCAAAATCTGGCTCGCCCACTTCAAGATGGACAATATCAATCCCTTGACGCTCCATTTCATGGGCCTTTTCCAGAACGTCCATAACAATAAAAGAAGACATTTCGCGGGTTCGTTTGGAAATTAACTGTGTCATATTACTACCGATAGTTGATTATTTAACGTTGAATTATAAATTATAGACATCTTTAGGATCAAACACCGGTTTGCCGATTATCTGCAACGCGCTGTTATCCGTATCCACTTTTTTAAAAAAACAACTCCTGTATCCCAAATGGCAGGATGCACCGCCGACCTGCTCTACTTTCAAAAGCACCGTGTCATCATCACAATCAATGCGAATTTCTTTGACAATTTGTAAGTTGCCGGAAGTTTTACCCTTGGTCCAGAGCGTTTGCCGAGTACGGCTGAAATAGGTCGCCTCTCCAGATGTCAGCGTATGGCGCCAGGCGTCTTCATTCATAAAACCGACCATTAAAACTTCACCGGTCAGGTAATCCTGAGCTATAGCCGGTATAAGTCCGTCCATTTTTTCAAAATTAAGTTTGATCATCGTTATATACCTAATATTTTATGCATGCGAATTAATAACTGAAAAATAGCATTATTTTAAAACAAAGTCAAAATAAAGTTAAATTAATTCTTTGCCCTCTGATTATCATCCTTGCTTAACGGATCAATATTTGATAGCAAAACTGAAAGGCCATAGCTTTACAATTTTTGTAAAGAAAAGCGACTCCTGAAAAAATGGAAAATAAAAAATGGAAAAACGGAAAAGTAAATCTGAGATTTTAAAAAAACGCGCTCAAAAAAAACCCAGACGATTTTTCATCCGATTTTTGAAATGGGCTTTTCTGTTTGGCGTACTCTTTTTGATTGCGGCCGCGACTGCTATTGTAGGCACTTATTCATATTTCAGCCAGGACCTGCCCCAAATAAAATCTTTAAGTGATTATAAACCGCCGCTGATAACAACGGTTTTTTCTTCAGATAATCGCAAAATTGCCGAATTCTACCGGCAGCGCCGCATTATCCTGAAGTTAGATAAGATGCCTGAACAATTGATTAATGCCTTTATTGCCGCTGAAGATTCACGTTTTTACCAACATCAGGGCATTGATTTGTTAAGTATTGCCAGGGCATTTATGAAAAATCTTGAGGCCGGGACAATCGTACAAGGCGGCAGCACCATCACACAGCAGGTAACGCGATCTTTTTTTCTGACACCTGAAAGGAGTTACACGCGTAAAATCAAGGAAGCGATTTTAGCCTACCGCATCAATAAAAGATTTAGCAAGAAACAGGTTTTATACTTATATTTAAACCAGATTTATCTGGGACACGGCGCTTATGGTGTTGAAGCCGCATCGGAAAATTATTTTGGCAAGGCCGTCAAAGAACTGAATCTGGCTGAGTGCGCTATCCTCGCGGGCCTTCCCCAGGCTCCCAGTCGTGACTCACCGTTTAGGCATCCTGACCGGGCCAAGCAACGTCAAATCTATGTTTTAAATCGTATGGTGACTGAAGGCTTTATCAATGAATTTCAGGCTGCGGAAGCGATTGATCAAAAATTGGATATAAAGCCGCGACGCAATTGGTATATCGAAAAAGTTCCTTATTATACGGAACATGTCCGCCGTTATGTAGAAAAAAAATATGGTGCGGATATGCTTTATGAGGGCGGCTTGCAAATATACACCGCCGTGAACATTGAAATGCAAAAAGCGGCTCGGAGTGCAATTGATAATGGTTTAGGAGCACTGGATAAACGCCATGGCTACCGCGGTCATTTAAAACATTTGAAACCGGAAGAGATTGAACCTTTTTGTCAAAAAAATAGCGTTGCGTTGGAAAAAACGCCTTTGGAACCCGGATTGATCATTAAAGGAGTGGTTATAGAAGTTAAAGGTAAAACCGGTGTTGTTGTTGTCCAAATCGGCAACAAACGTGGAATTTTGAAAAGAAAAGATATGAAATGGGCAATCAAATCCAGGAAGCCCCTCAAAGCAATCTTTAAGCCAGGTGATCTGATTCTCGTTAAAATAAAAGCTGAACCGAAAAAGAAAAAAAAAGAAAAGGCCGAATCTGAAAAGAAAGGGGCATCCCAAAAATCATCTCCGGAACCTAAAGAAAAAGAATTGGCCCTGACTTTGGAACAAACACCGGAAGTACAGTCAGCACTTGTTTGTATTGAGGCTGAAACAGGCCATGTTGATGCCATGGTGGGAGGCCGCGATTTTTCACAAAGCCAATTTAACCGTGCGGTGCAATCCCGCCGGCAGCCGGGGTCGGCTTTTAAGCCTTTCATCTACTCGGCCGCCATAGATATAGGCCAAAACCCAAAGCATAAATCTCGGGCAACCGGGAACAAGGGTTATACGTCGGCAACAATTGTCAATGACACCGCCGAGGTTTATAAACTCAAAGGTTCCAATGATTGGAAACCCAAAAACTATGACCGTAAATATCTCGGCCCGATGCTTTTATGGAAAGCATTGGCCAAATCTCGTAATACGGTGACGGTTAAAATTTTACGGGATATCGGCGTTGCATACGCCATTGATTATGCCAAAAAATTCGGCTTCACTTCTGAAATAAATCCCAATATGTCCATCGCACTGGGATCGGCAGGCATCTCTCTGCTCGAAATGACCGCCGCCTATTCTGTATTTGCCAACCTGGGCTATTACATCAAACCGGTTTTTATAACCCAAATTGTAGATCGTGATGGTAAGGTTCTTGAAGAATCCGATTACGGTAGAAGAAAAGCCATTGAAAAAAATACCGCTTACATTATGACACGTTTACTCCGAGGGGTTGTCGAACGCGGCACCGGCCGCCGTGTATTGGCGTTAAAACGAATTGCCGCAGGTAAAACAGGCACCACCAACAATCTTTTTGATGCTTGGTTTATGGGTTACACACCGCGTTATATCACCGGTGTTTGGGTGGGATACGATCAGGAACGTTTCCTCGGACGAAAAGAGACCGGTTCACGCGCGGCCAGTCCGATCTGGCTTGATTTTATGCAAACCATTCTTGAAGGCAAACCCAAGATGGACTTCCAATCTCCTCAAGGGGTTGTGGTTTATAAAATTGATGCCAAAACCGGTTTGCTGCCAATTCCTGAATCCGAAAAAATAATGGAATTATATTTTAAAGAAGGTACCGCTCCTACAAAACATACGCCTAAACCAGGGGCAATTACCGATTCGGAACAGTTGTTTAAATCGGATATTTAGAAGTTTATCAGTCACAAATTTCAAATTATTCTGTAATACCTTGAATTTAATGTCATCTAAAGCATTCTTTACCTCTATGTTACGAATTATTTTAGCCGTTCTGGTGGGGTTTCCCCTGACCATAGCGGCCATCTTATACATTTTTCAGGAAAAATTTTTATTTTTACCACCCACTTCGGATGAAGCGATGCTCCAGCGTGTACGCAATAAATTTCCCAAATGCGAAATCACATTGACAACGCCGGACCATGTCAAACTGCATGGGTGGTACATTCCCGGCAACACTACGCCGAAATCTCCGCTGCTTATCTATTTTGGTGGAAACTCTGAGGATATGACCGGCGTCTTAGAAGATCCTTTTTTTGAGCTGACCCGATTACGTCCATGCGCCTTGCTGTTAGTGAATTATCGCGGTTATGGGCTAAGTGAAGGCCTTCCCGGTGAAAAACAATTTTTCAAGGACGCCGTTTTTTTATACGATCATTTTGCCAATCGGAATGAAATTGATCAAACAGGTGTTATTGTGATGGGACGCAGTCTTGGAACCGGTGTAGCCGTCCATTTAGCATCTCAACGAACGCTTAAAGGTATAATCCTCGTATCACCTTACGATAGTATTACCAATGTCGCTCAGGAGCTTTATCCATACATTCCGGTGTCTCTTTTTATAAGACATCCTTTTGACTCCGCTTCCTTAGCTTCATCTGTCAAAATACCCCTTTTAGCTTTAACCGCTGAATCGGATTCAACGATCTCTTCAGAACGCTCCCACGCTCTGCTTGCCAAATGGGGCGGCCCCTGCCATCATGTCAGCATTCCCAAAGTGGACCATAATGACCTGAATCTCAGCAAGCTTTATTGGGAAAGCATCAGCAATTTTTTGCGACATGCAACAGGGCCGTAAGTTACCATCATATAATCAGTAGATGGAAATTTCACATATATTCTGTCAAGTAATATTTCATAACATATTGTATTTAATGTGTTATTGATATTGAAAAAGTGTATCATTTTTGATATTTATATTCAGATGATGTCTGTATCATTTGGTAATTTTGCATTGCTTAAGCTCATGGCAACACATCTAGCCATATAAACGGAAAAAAACCAAAATTGGAATGCTATATAAAAGGTTGGTACGCCCGGCTGGATTCGAACCAGCGGTCTTCAGCTCCGGAGGCTGACGCCCTATCCCCTGGGCTACGGGCGCAGATTGATATACAATTTTATATCAGCAACAAACTAATGCGACCTGTTGTGTGACGCAATTATCTTATGTAAAAATTTAAGTCAAGATTAAAAGTGAGGTGTTAATAATCTTTCAAACAAAAATATCTCTGACATCCTCCATAATATGAGTATTACACTCATCATCATTTTTAAAAAAGAAATCCCTGTTTTCATCAGAAAAATCGACCTCAACAGCACATCCGTATTTATTCGCTTCGGACTTCACAATACGAGCGAAAATTTCAACACTGGTGTCTTCAATATTTAACGGTATTTTATTCATGATCATCTCCTCTTGGCGTTATCAGCCAAATAATTTCAGGCTAAAATGGTTCTGATTCGCATGGTAAGAACACTTTGGAAAGTATGGAATAATCAAAAATTCAGGTAATACTGTGTAAATTTTTGGCAATAATAAATAAGTTCATATTCTGGTTAATCAGGATTATCACCTATTTTAGCCAGCATTTTTTTTACATAAGCACTCAGACGTTCACGTTCTTTAATAGTATGATTAAAACTTAGTAGCACTAGAGCTTCATTATATTTATCCCAAGCCTCTTTTCTGAGATCATGGACGCGGTATAAATCGGCTTCATTCATCAAATTTTTAACGGCTTGTTGATCAGCAATAAGTCCGCTTGCTCCATTACTGTGCATCTTAGAATACTTATCTAAAGAAGCGAATCGCATTCTGACTGATGCATTCTTTATTTCTTTAACATTTTTTTCGATAGATTCGAGCGGCTCAGGCTCAGATTGTATGTTTGATAACAAATCCTGAGTCTGATTCATCTCTGTCATTATTTTTTTTAACCTGTCAATTTGCTCGTTAATTGATTTTTTATCCTGATGCTCCAATTCGATACTCATAACTTCTTTATACGCATCCACAGCTTCGACAAACAATCCCATGGATTCATAAATTTCCGCATTAGACAACATGCCTGTAATCGGAGAATGAGTCTGATCTTTTTTAGGTGTCGGATCAATTTTTTCAGCACACATCGTTTCACAGGCGACTACATGAAACCACATCCGAAATATATCATAACTGATTTTCAGCGACCCTTTCTGATAATTTCCGCCTGTGCATTCGTGGAGTGCATGATCACAAATGGTTTGATACGTATTGCTGATAAAATCGAATAGACCCGTATCGATTTCCGAATTAGCGAGCAAAACAACTTTGGTATATGATTTGGATTTCTGATCAGCATGCAAATAATCGTCCAAACTGACAATCGCGTCTGAAAATTCCTTTTTAGATTTAATAACTATCGCTGTTTGATTTATGGTTTGCATAGTTCGTTCCGTATAGACCTTCAGTTAATTAATTTTACAAAAAAACGTTCGGGCTTCATTTATTTCTATGCAAATAACGTGCCATATATCGAAATTGTTCAGTTCAGTGCTTTTAAAGTGGATTTTATTTTAAAAACACTTATATTTTTAGTGACAAATATACTGCTTTGTTAAAATAAAGGTAAAAAAATGTTAAAAAAGTGTTAAAATTGTCTAGGCTGTTTCATATTAGGTGGCTTAACATGAATCATACGGTTTGTGCTGATAACCGCAATGATTGCAGGTAAAAGGGGATTGCAACCAATCCTTCCGGTTTTTCATGCAATGGTCTGGATTATAAAATGCAACTATTGATTGTATTTGCGAAAAATGATATGTAAAAAGAATTGTGGTGGAAGTCGATACACTATTACTACAATTTGGAAGTTCCTCCCTCACCCAACAGCATGTCTTGGGCTTTCGATATATTCCGGTTTTTTATAGCGTAAAGATGGGAAGGGATTTCTAAATCGCTGTATTTATAAACCAATGAATATTGGCCAAATATCTATCAAAAATAAGGAAAAATAAAAGCGTATGTTAGAGCAGATTATTGTACTGTCAGTTTTGCTAGTCCTGTCCGGTTTTTTTTCTTCAGCGGAAACCGCATTGTTTTCTATCAGCCCAACCCAAGCGATCCATATTGCTAAAACAGGTCGTAAATCTTATGTATTAATTAAAAAAATGAAAGATCAACCCCATCAATTGCTGTCCACGATCCTGATAGGCAACAATGTGGTAAATGTCGCCGCTTCAGCATTAGCGACATCAGTTACGATCTCGATGTTGGGAACATCGGATACCCTGGCGGCTTTTTCTAATTACGCCGTTGGAATCGTTACCGGGGGGATGACTTTTCTAATTCTGGTGTTTGGTGAAGTCATTCCCAAATCAATTGCCACACGCAACAACCTTTTGATTGCCCGATTCGTTATTTTCCCCATTTATTGGCTGTCAATTCTGTTTGCTCCGATAACATGGCTTTTGAATTTTATCCCTAAATTAACCGGTCGCATCAAAAAAACACCTACGGCAACTGAAGAGGAACTGATCACTTTCGTGGAAGTTGTGGAAGAGGAAGGGGAGATCAAAGAGGAAGAAAAGGAACTGATCTATAATATTTTTGAATTTAACGATACTCACGCATCGGAAATCATTACGCCACGAACCGACATGCTTGTTATTGACGCCAATGAGCCGCTGCAATTGGAAACCATTGTAACATCGGGCTTTACACGAATTCCGGTTATTGAAGGCGATATTGATCATGTGATTGGCATTGTAAATGTAAAAGACCTCTTTATGCACCAAGTGGTATCCGGACCGGAGCTTAGTATTAAAAAAATTATGATAAATCCTTATTTCATTCCTGAAAACATTAAATTGGATAAACTGCTCCATCAATTTAAAAAACGCAAGCAGCATTTGGCGATTGTTGTAGATGAACATGGCGGTGTTTCCGGTCTGATCACGCTTGAGGACCTGATCGAGGAGATTGTCGGCGAAATCAGTGATGAAACCGATAAAGATGAACCTCCTTATATCGTTAAGCTAAATGATGCCGAATGGCTGGTTCTGGGAAAAACTGAAATTGATGAAGTCAATGAAACAATTTGTATGAATATTCCTGATACAAGCGAATACGACACTTTTTCAGGATATATTCTTGACATTATCGGCAAAATACCGGTGGAGGACGAAAAAATCACTTTGGACGGCTTTGAGGTCATTGTCAAAGAGATGGATGGCAACCGGATAAACAAATACATCGTTTGCAAGCAGTGATCGCATTTTTCTGCAACGTGAATTTACGTTGCAGTTAGGAATGAGGACGAAATAACCACCCCTTTGTACGTTGATTTTGAATTCTTAATCTTAATCATACTCTTAATCCTAATCGTCTGGATTATGATTAGGATTAAGATTACGATTAAGAAATGGGGAAGTTATTTACTCCTTGCTCCTTATTCGGATAGGATTCCTTATTAAACCACATTATGATAATTAAGTGAGCAATACATTGAAAACGCCTTTCATCTTTCATCAAAATAAAAAACAAACTGTCACAATTCCCTGTGATTGGAATTTAGTCACATATACCGATTTTGATGATACGGTTACATCGCCTGATATTACCGAATTAACACGTAATGCGTTGAAAATACCGGTGGGATCGCCCCGTTTAAATGAAGCCCTTTCTTCCCAAGCCAAAATTGCGATTTTGATTGAAGATATCACCCGTCCGGCTCCCCAAAAAGAAATCCTGACGGTTCTTTTGGATGAACTGAAAAATGTCGGAATTATTCGGGAAAATATATCAATTATCATTGCGCTTGGAACCCATCGCGTATTGACGCCGGATGAGTTGGAAAATACATTCGGCCATAACTTGTTAAGCCGGTATACTTTTATCTGCCATGATTGCAATGCAGATGATTTGGTGGTTATCGGTAAGCTTCGTAATGGTTTTCCGGTGCGAATCAACCATCATGTTTATGACGCAGATTTTAAAATTGGCATCGGAACGATTGCGCCGCATCCGTTAAGCGGGTTCGGTGGCGGCGGTAAAATTCTTTTCCCAGGCGTGGCTGATTCACATTCCATTCTTGAACATCATCTAAATTACGCCTTTGCTCCTGGTTCCGGTTTGGGGGAAATAACGAACAATCCCTTTTATGAAGAGATTGTTTCAATTACACGCGCAGCGAAACTGGATTTTATTATCAATTGTATTATTGACCAGCACGATCAAACTACGGCGATGATCGCCGGCGATCCGATTTATGCGCACCGCGCCGGAATCAAAATATGCCGAAAGCTGATTTCTTGCGCTTTCCCTTGTCAGGCGGATGTAACCTTGACAACGTCCTTTCCATATAAACAAGGCGCTCAATTTATAAAAGCGTTGGCACCGGCTGCACAGGTGACTAAAATGGGGGGGAATATTATTTTGGCGGCGGACATAGAAACTATTCCCGATTTGCTCGTGGAAAGTTTGGCGGCGTTTCACACGGCCTATAAAGGAAATCTTCTAAAAGGACTCAAAAAACATTTCAACAGTCGGCACCTGCTGGCGGAAAAGGCCGCAATCGACTATAACATGGCAATCGGATTTACCTTGGCCATGCAGGATCAATTCGATATTATCCTGATATCCGACAGTGTGTCAAAAACAAATACACAAAAAATGGGATTTATTTACGCTGAAAATATCGCCGATGCGATTCAATTCATCCAGATGAAGCATCGCCGACCGGATGTGCATATTATTCCGTCAGGCGGCATAATGCTGCCTGTCTTGCATTTGCCTTAAAATTTTATTTTTAATTTGTATTCATGAGTGGGAAAGATGCTAAGTGAAAAGGAAAAGCTGGAAAGACTGACGAATTTGGGCGTCGAACTTAATCAGGTTCGTGACCTTGACATTTTATTGGAACGCGTACTGCATAATGCCAGAAAATTTGTAAACGCCGATGCCGGTTCCATTTATATACGGGACGGGGACCAGCTTTCTTTTTCCTATACGCAAAATGAAACGCTCCAACGGCGTCTTCCTTCTAATGAAAAACTTATCTATAACTTCTTTTCCCTTCCCATTGACAAACAAAGCATTGCAGGATGGGTTGCCATTACCGGACAAGTTCTCAATATTAAGAATGTTTATCATCTTGATCATAAGGCGCCTTATCACTTTAGCGTCCATTATGACGAAACTTCCGGCTACACAACCCGTTCACTCATCACGGTGCCTTTAAAGACCGCGACAGGAGAAATTTTGGGAATTCTGCAGATTATCAATGCGCAGGATGAAAACATGAAAGTTATTCCCTTTACTCCGGACGACGAAATATTGATGCTTCACTTTGCCAGTATCGCCTCAGTTGCGCTCGAAAGAGCTCAGATGACGAGATCTATCCTCCTTCGAATGATTCGTATGTCGAAAATGCGCGATCCCAAAGAAACCGGAGCGCATGTTAATCGTGTGGGAGGCTATTCGGTAGAGATTTACGAACAATGGGCCCGCCGGCATGCTCTGCCCATAAAAACAGTTGAGAGGGAAAGAGACTGCCTGCGAATGGCCGCCATGCTCCACGATGTCGGCAAAGTCGCCATTTCCGATGTTATCCTCAAAAAACCGGCAAGATTCAATGAAGATGAATATGAAATTATGAAACAGCACACCTTTCTCGGTGCCAGATTATTCTTAGATTCCCAGTCGGACTTTGACAAGGCCGCGTATGATGTCGCCTTGAATCATCATGAACGCTGGGATGGTAAAGGATATCCCGGGTATATTGACTCAAAAACCGGGAAGCCTCAAGATGGATTCACAGATGCCAATGGCAATCCAATTGGGAAAAAAAGAGAGGAAATACCTATTTTCGGACGTATTGTATCATTGGCTGACGTATATGACGCCCTGTCATTTAAACGGGTTTACAAAAAAGCCTGGAACGAGGAGGATGTTCTCGCCTTGATCGAACAGCAGGCCGGCAAACAGTTTGATCCCGAACTCGTGGAGATTTTCTTTTCCAGACTAAATGTGATACGGTCTATCCGGGAACGGTATTCGGAAAAATAATCTCAAAACACTTATTCAGGAATCAGAAGTAAAAATTAATATTATAACTTTTAACAAAGGAGGTAACAATGAACAAGCACAAAATCGGGTTATGGGTTGGCATGGCAATCGCTGTTTTTTTAATTACAATCAAACCGGCTATTTCCGAAACGAAACAGGTTTCACTGACGTTCATGCAGTGGCCGCCGTTTGAATATGTTGAAAACGGCGTTCCCCAAGGAATTGATCTGGAAATTGCCAAAACGACACTAGAAAAAATGGGGTTTAAAGTAAATTTAATCAATTATCCCTGGAAACGCGCCTACAATGCCGCCAAACACGGTGAGGCGGATGGAATTTTTTCAATGGGCAAACGTCCTGAACGGGAAATTGACTTTATCTATCCTTCGGAACCATTGATTATTTCCGGATGGTATCTGTACTTCCCTAAAGATAAGGTCGTTCCTTTTGAAAAAGATTTTAAAGCACTTAAAAATCTCCGAATCGGAATGTGCGACGGTTATATTTTCCCTAAAGCATTTATGGAATCTGATCTGTTTGAACGGGATAAAAGCAAAGATGATTTGCAGAACCTGAAAAAATTACGTGGTGGACGTGTTGACGCGATTGTTGGTGATAACATCAACTGCCAATTGCTGATAAAGAAACATGCAATGGCGGATCTGTTTAAAATGTATGAAAAAACGCCTATTGATATTATCCCCATGTATGTCGGTTTCTCTAAAAAATCGAAAGCGCTGGCGCAGTATCCAAATCTAATCAAGGATTTCTCTGAAACCTTGAAAGGTCTCAAAAAAAGCGGTGAAGTTGATAAAATCGCTAAAAAATACGGAATCACATATCCAAAATAAATCAAAACTGTTTGTTCAGGTGTCAGTAAGAAATCAGGATGAAATAACTTCTCCATCAGTACTTTGATTTTAAGCGTTTAGATTAAGAAATGAGGTGGTTATTTCATCCTTGATTCTAACAACATCTTGAACCCTGACACCTGACATTTCAAATGAACAAAATCACCAAAAATACAAAAACCTCCTCTCAAGCGAAAAAGCATTTTTTTAAAGCTCTGCAATCCCGTTATTATAGTTTGCGATTACGCTCCAAGTTTCTGCTTCCCACAATTTTGGTGATGCTTCTATCCATATTCCTGTTAAATGTATCGGTCATCGACAGTCAGAGAAAAAAAAGTGAAACGCAGCTTCAAAACAAGGCAAAACGTATCATAACCTTGTTGATTTCATCGAATGTTGATGCGATATGGAACTATCAAGAAGAAACCCTTGAGTTCAATTGCAAATCATTTTTTTCCGATCCGGAACTGACAAAACTCAAAATTATTGATAATTATGGTGTGGAACTAATTAATTTATCAAAAGATATTGCAGGAACACGCGATATTGAGATAGATACCATATTTACCAAAAATGATAAGAACATCGCCACGCTTAAAGTTGTTTTTACGAATCATTATATTGAGAAAAACCTGACGACGATCAGAAATACGATTATTCTAATCTCTTTTATTCTGTTTATAATCTTCATGGTGCTGATAACAGCAGTTTCAAACATCGCTTTGATGCCGTTAACAAGATTGATGCAGGGTGTTAAATATCTTGCTGACGGCGAATTTGGCCATCGGGTTGAAATCCGCTCTCAGGATGAATTCGGAAAACTGGCCGCGTCTTTTAACGCCATGGCTGAAAAACTTCAGCGTGCGGGTAACGTCATCAAAAGGAAAATGGATGACCTTGAACAGGAAGTCTCAGAACGTAAACGCACAGAAGAAGCGCTTCGGCAGGCGGAAAAAAAGTATCGGGGCATTTTTGAAGATTCCAAAGATATGATTTTCATCACCAGTATTGATGGGCGAATTTTAGATTTCAATCCGGCCTGCATGTTGTTATCAGGATATAGCCGTAGCGAATTGTTGCGGCTTAACGTCTTGGATATTTATGTTAATCCTCGTGACCGAGGCCGGTTTAAAGATAAAATTGACGAGCAAGGATCAGTTAAAAATTTTGAATTGGCGCTGCGACATCATAAAGGGCATCAAATCGATGTGTCAGTAAACGCTACGCCGCGTTATGCAGAGGATGGCTCGTTACTCGGCTTTCAAGGTGTTATGCGAGACATTACCGATCAAAAAATAGCGGAAGCTGAACGTCTGCGTTCATTGAAATTGGAAAAAGAGAAGGAATTGGCCGAGAAAGCCAACCAGATCAAGAGTGCCTTTTTGGCCAACATGAGCCACGAAATTCGCACGCCCATGAACGCGATCATCGGGTTTGCCCATCTTGCGTTACGCAATAAACCGGCACCTCGCCAGCATGACTATCTGAGTAAAATTTTATCTTCCGCTAACGCCCTGCTCGGGATTATCAACGATATTCTTGATTTTTCCAAGATCGAAGCCGGTAAACTAAATATGGAGAAAACTCATTTTTTGCTGAGTGATGTCATGGAAAATTTATCCACTCTGCTCGGCCCTGTGGCGGAGAGCAAAGGAATCGAAATACTGTTTGCCACAGACCCGGATGTGCCTTTGGCCTTTATGGGTGATTCGTTGCGACTCGGACAGATTCTCATCAATCTGACGAACAATGCGATCAAGTTCACGGAAACCGGCGAAATCATCATTGCCACGAAATTGATTGGAATGGATGAATTTCATATAAAACTCAGCTTCTCTGTACGCGACACGGGCATCGGACTCACACAGAAACAGATTGCCGGACTTTTTCAACCCTTTACTCAAGCGGACACCACGACCACTCGGAAATATGGCGGAACCGGCCTGGGATTGACTATCTGTAAGCGTCTTGTGGAAATGATGAACGGTGAAATTTCGGTGACTTCCCGGCCCGGACATGGAAGCGTGTTTGCGTTCACCGCAGAGTTCGGACGGACTGCTGTGACCCAAACAATAAAAAAAGGGCGCAAACGTCTCTTGCCGACTCCGGATTTGTCGAAACTGCGCGTTCTGGTAGTGGACGATAATACCGCGGCACGGGTGATATTACGGGAAATTCTGGAATCGTTCTCTTTCGAAGTCACCCTCGCCGCTTCGGGCAGGGATGCCATCCGTGAACTTGAAAACACCCATAAGCCTTATGAACTTGTGCTGACAGACTATAAAATGCCGGGCATGGACGGCATTGAAACGATCAAACAGATTAAAAAACGTGCCGGATTATCTCAAATTCCGATCATTATTATGATAACCGCTTATGGCCGGGAAGAAGTGCGAAAACAAGCTGTCCGTACCGGTGTTGATGCTTTTCTCATCAAGCCGATTGATCGATCCCTTCTTTTTGATACGATCATATCACTTTTCGTAGAACAGGACGAACTGAAACCGCGTGTCCAAAAGACGTCAGATGAAGCTGATGATACTCATGATCTCGCTATGATTAAGAACGCCAAAGTGCTGCTCGTTGAAGATAATCAAATCAATCAACAGGTGGCGACAGAACTTTTGGAACAGGCCGGCATGATCGTAACGATTGCGGAAAACGGCCTGGAAGCGGTCAAAGCGGTCAACCAGGCTGCGTATGATTTGATATTTATGGACATGGAAATGCCGAAAATGGACGGCTATGAGGCATCACGGACAATACGCCTGGACACCCGATTTGCGGATATGCCTATCGTTGCCATGACCGCTCATGCGATGTCCGGAATCAGGGAAAAATGCCTGGATGCCGGAATGAACGACTATCTGTCCAAACCAATCGATCCCCCGAAACTGTGCGCCGCGCTGGTCAGATGGATCAAACCGCAGACTGGAGAAACACCGACGCCGCGCCGTGTGCAAGATGAAAAAAAACAGACGCAAGACATCCCTGATCAAATGCCCGATCTTGACATCGCCACCGCCTTGAAACGATTGGGAGGCAACCGCAAACTTTTGAAAAAGCTGTTAATCAATTTTGCGGATGACTACTCTGAAACAACAGACACATTGCGAAAAGCGCTTGACAGCGGTGACATCGAATATATCCGGCGCACGGCACACACGATCAAGGGGGTGGCCGGTAATATCGGTGCGGATGAACTGGCAGAGGCCGCGCGTGAGTTAGAAGCCGCATCCGCAAACGGATATCCGGATAACGACGCCCTCAATGATTTTGAAACCGCTTTAAACCTGGTAACGAAATCTGCAGGCAGCCTGAAAACCGTTCCGAAAACAGTGCCGGCCGACATTCCTGCCTCCACTGTGCAACCGGCGGCAGACTGTGAAAAACTGGCCCCTCTGCTATCCGAACTGGACGACTGTCTTGAACACGGCCAGATTAAAGCGGCTCAATTGATAGATATTTTAAGACCGCTCTTGCCCGGCCCTGATTTCAGAGTTCCGCTGGAACGGCTTAAAGAGCATGTTGACGGCTATGATTTTGATGAAGCGCGGGCTCCGGTTTCCGAAATTGCCGGATTACTGAATATTACGCTTGAAAATGGAATGACTTGAAACTTAAAATTTGTAACCGATAAGCATCATTCAGAAAGGAGGAAAAATGAAAAAAATTATTGTTTTTATCATTGAGTAAGAGCTGGAGCTGGAAAAACAGGTAAGTTATCTAATCACTGTTCCTTAAAACGTGTAACCGATAAGGGAAGTTACAGAAAATAAACTACGCATATTGTGCAGGATTCAGGTCCGTATTCAAGGCGTGATGAAGTGTGCATATCGGGGGATATGTGCGCTTTATCGCAACGAAGAAGACTGGCCGAAAGACAAATAAGATACGTAGTTTATTTATTGTGACTTCCCTAAGCATCATTCAGAAGGAGAAAAAATGAAAAAGATTATTGTTTTTATGATTATATTGACAGGGCTGTTGAGCACAACTGTATCAGCAATGGAAAGATTTGATGTTGTGACGACAGTACAAATCAAGCAGATGCTGGATGACAGGGCTGCCGGCAAAATCGAATTTGTTCTGGTCAATACGCTTGATGAGATTATTTTCAGGCATTCGTCGATACCGGGTTCCATCAATGTTCCCTGGTACAAAATTGATAAAAAAGTTCATAAGTTAGGTCCGGATAAAAATCAACAGATCATAACTTACTGTATGGGACACAGGTGAATTTTTTCCTACAAGACGGCAGTTGCCCTCAGAAAATCAGGCTATAATAACATTAAAATCTACAACGGCGGACTGAAAGACTGGAAAAATGCGGGGTTTGCAACAGTGGCGATTGAGCCTCTCCCTGAATATGAACACAAAGAAAAGGTGATTCAGGCCGATACGCTTTTTGAAAAAATCAAACAGGCCGATTCATCGAATTGTCTTGATCAAAATAAAGAAGCCATGTTGACAATAATCGACTTTCGGGCTTCTAATTTTGTTGAATCAGGAAGCCCTGTCCATTCTATCAAAACTGACTGCAAAATTATAAAATGCTTGCTTGATGATTTCAGCAAACCTGAAGTACGAAGCCGAATTCCTAAGAAGGGGTTGGTTGTTTTGGTCTGTGAAACAGGCAACCGCGCTTGGGCAGCCAAACGCTATTTATCACAATATGGGTTTACGAATATCGTCAACCTCAAATTTGGAATGCGAGCATGGATAAAAGCGGGCTATCCTTTGCAATAGTTCGTTAAAAAAACAAATTTTATAATTTTAATAAGATAGCATCCTCCATAATACAGTTCCAATTTCCTGAAAAGATATTTCAAATGAAATTAAAATCTATAAAAACAAAGCTGTATCAAATTATAGTATTAGTCATATTGCTGCTGCTCGTCAATGTTATGAACTATTATTTAGATAAAATGATAGCTTCTGATGAATACAAATCAAATCAAATCATCAGACTGGAAAAGACCTTTTCCGGCATTCTTCTACAGGAAGGCTCTTCTTCGTATGACGCATCCCTGCATGGAGTTATTGCAAATCAATACTCCGTTTTGCGAAGAGAATTTACCGATTTTATTTCAGACACTGAAGATGAGCTTCTGGCTGAACGGACGTATGCTCTTGATAAAAAATTTGAAATTGATTCAGAATCGGTTTGGTTGAATTATACGGTGAATGATGCGCTGTTTGATTTGATAGAAAGTGTCAGATACATTCATAAACATCATGTCGCATATTTTGAAAATCTTTTACGCAGCGAGCGTTTTACGCAGAAAGATGATACAGAAACCGGCTTTCAGAGCAACGATGCCAAATCGGTTCTGGAAATAGAAATTATCAAAATTGTCTTCGCCATTCAGAACTCTTTAACGGACATTGTTCATACGTTTTTTACTTTAGACCACAAAGGTTACGATTTATCAGGCGTGGGTGAGGAGTTTTCCAAAAATATAAAACGTTTTTATGCTTCTGTAAATATGTTTGAAAACCACTCCCTTGATGCTCAAGACGGCATATTGGTAGAAGAGCTCTTAATAAAAGGAAGAAGTTTTGAAAAATCGTTTTTAGAACTTGTGTCTTATGAAGCAGACAAACGACAGCTTACAAAGAGACTGCAAGACATAAGAGACAGCCTTTTTAAAACGTTCAAACTTAAATATGAAATATTACAAATTTCAAAGCGACAAAGAGAAACATTTATCCGAAATTTGCAAATCATTGCATCTGTTTTGACTCTGTTTATAGTTTGCTGGATTATCTTTCTTGGAAAGCAGACAACGAATGATATTTCCAGAACGGTCACGGAGACCAAAAAAATCCAACACGATTTATCTTATCAAATAAAAACCGACGCTTCCGTGAATGACGAATTCAAAGTTGTATTTACGACATTAAATTCAATGGCTTATAGAATACATGATAATATGCGGCAATTGAAACGCGAAATGGATGTTCGCATTCAGGCCGAGCGGGAATCGCGAAAAGCCAGAAAAATGGCTGAAGCCGCCAACCGTGCTAAAAGTGAATTTGTCGCTAACATGAGCCATGAAATTCGCACCCCCATGAACGCGATCATCGGATTTACCCATCTTGCTCTGCGTACGAAGCCCACACCCCGTCAGCATGACTATTTGAGCAAAATGTTGTCTTCGGCTAACGCTTTGCTTGGAATCATCAACGACATTCTTGATTTTTCCAAAATCGAAGCCGGTAAACTGGACATGGAACACACCCGTTTTTTGCTGAAAGATGTCATGGAAAATTTGTCAGCTCTGCTTGGCCCCGTAGCTGAGGAGAAAGGCATCGAAATGGTATTTGACACACACCCGGATGTGCCTTCGACCCTGATGGGTGACTCCTTGCGACTCGGACAAGTTCTCATCAACTTGACGAACAATGCGATCAAGTTCACGCACACCGGTAAGATCGTTATTGTTGCCAAACTGATCGAAATGGATGAAAACCGGGTGAAACTCAGCTTTGCCGTGCGTGATACAGGTATCGGGCTATCTGAAAAACAGATTGCCGAACTTTTCCAGCCCTTTACTCAGGCGGACACCACCATCACCCGGAAATATGGCGGAACCGGCCTGGGACTGACTATCAGCAAGCGTCTCGTGGAAATGATGAGCGGTGACATTTCGGTGACATCCCGGCCCGGAGAAGGAAGCGTGTTTACGTTTACTGCGGAGTTCGAACTGACTGCTGTGACCCAAATAATAAAAAAAGGGCGCAAACACCCCTTACCGCCTTCGGAACCGATGACCCCGCAGATTGCGATACGAAATGACGCTGACGACTTGGCCAAAATCAAGAACGCCAGCGTGCTGCTGGTTGAAGATAATGTTATCAATCAGATAGTGGCGACCGAACTTTTGGAACAGGCCGGCATGATCGTAACGATTGCCTCTGACGGAAGGGAAGCGGTCAAAGTCGTCAATCAGACGCCAATATTCGATCTTGTTTTTATGGACCTGGAGATGCCTGAAATGGACGGTTATGAGGCATCACAGATAATACGCCGGGATGGCCGATTTGCGGATATGCCTATCATCGCCATGACCGCTCATGCGATGTCCGGAGTCAGGAAAAAATGCCTGGACGCCGGAATGAACGACCATCTGTCCAAGCCCATTGACCCCCCGGAACTGATCGCCGCACTGGTCAGATGGATCAAACCGAAAATAAAAGAGACACCGGATCTCAGAAATCGGGTTTTTCCAAAAAACCCGATTTCTAAACGACCGATTTCTTCTAACGGTCTCCCGCAACAAATGCCCGATCTTGACATTGACACCGCCTTGAAACGACTGGGAGGCAACCGCAAGCTTTTGAAAAAGCTTTTAGTCAATTTTGCGGATGACTATTCCGATATTACGGACACACTGCGGAAAGCGCTTGACAAAGGTGACATCGAATATATCCGGCGCACGGCGCATACAATCAAAGGCGTGGCCGGCAATATCGGTGCGGATAAGCTGTCTGAAGTCGCTGCGGAATTGGAAACCGCATCTGTAAACGGCTTTCCTGATGATGAAATTATAAATCATTTTGAAACCGTTTTAAACCGGACAACGGCATCAGCCGGCACACTGAAAACCGAGCCGCCAAAAGCGCCGGCGGCTGTATCCGATTTATCTCTGAAATCGGATACCGACCGGGAAAAACTGGCCTCTCTGCTGTCCGAATTGGATGGTTATCTTGAACACGGCCAGTTTAAAGCCGCCCAATTGATAGATATTTTAAAACCGCTTCTGTCCGGTCCTGATTTCAGAGCGCAGTTGGAACGCCTCGAAGAACATATCGATGACTATAATTTTGACGAAGCGCGGGAGCCGGTGGCCGAAATTGCCGGGTTGCTGGATATTTCACTCATTACTTCCAAGCGATTGATACGGACATGAGAAGAGTGGATGGGATCATCAATGAATGGAAGATAAACCAAATGAAAATGCTCTTAAAAATACAAATTTTAATTCTAATAATATCTACAGTTCCATCAACTGTATTTTCCCAGAATAAAAACAAGCTTCCAGCCCAGCCGAATCATGCTCAGGAGACAAATGGGCAAATTCAACTCACGAAGAAGGAGAGAGTATTTCTTCAATCCCACCCTGTTATCCGCCTTGGAATTGATGAGACGTGGGAGCCGTATGTCATGAAAGCAGACGGTACATTACGAGGACTTGATGTAGATTTTCTTAACTACATAAATAAAACAACAGGTGCGAACATTCAATTGGTCATAGGTGAATGGGCGGACATGGTAGAAAAAGCGAAAAAACATGAAATTGATGGGTTGGCTAGCTCGACACCTCGCAAAGAGAGAGCGCCTTATTTCAACTTTTCTGATGTGTATGTTTCAGACTTTTTCATTATCATTCTTCCTTCTGATAACACTCTGAATATTAACAAATTAGATGATCTCTCAGGGAAAACGATTGCCATTCAAAGGGAAAATAAAGCCTATGAATCACTTCTTAAGTCATATCCCGAAATCAACATTATAGAAGCAAATTCCGAAATTGAATCGGCAAGAATGGTGGTGGAAGGAAAGGCGGATGGCAGTCTTAGCAGTGTATCCACATACATTGCAATTCATAAGCATCTTTTGAAAACAATTAAAATTGGCTATGTTGTTACTGAAGAATCATTAGATGTCGTGTATTCGATTCGGAAAGACTGGCCTGAATTGAAGTCTATCATTAACAAAAGCCTTGCTTCCATGCTACCGGAAATCCGGAACAGCATCTACTTTCGCTGGTTTGGAGTTAAATATCCTGATATGGAAGAAGATAAAAAGCAGACTGTTTTTTCTCCCGAAGAGAATATATTTTTAAAAGAGCATCCAATTATCCGACTTGGAATAGATGGAACATGGGCACCCCATGTTATAATAGATAAAGATGGAAAATTATCCGGGCATACTGTGGATTACTTGAATTACATTAATCGGGCTACAGGTGCCAATGTTCAATTAGTTACAGGCAAGTGGGCTGACATGAAGGAAAAAGCAAGAAAACATGAAATTGATGGGCTGGCACTAGAAGATCCGTCCGTAGAATCCCATCGTTTTTATAACTTTTCCGATGTATTTATTACGGAGTTTGTTATTGTCGTCACTTCAGCCAATAATACGATGAATATTAATAAATTAGATGATTTGGCTGGGAAAACGGTCGCTATGCAAGGGGGAAATGGTTTTTATCTTTCGATTCTCCAACCATATCCCGAAATCAACATTATAGAAGCAGATTCCGAATCTGAAGCGGTAAAAATGATGTTGGAAGGGAAAGCTGATGCGTGCCTTTCCGGCACGTCAACATACATGTATGTCCATAAAAATTTTTTGCAATCCATTAAAGTTGCATACGTGATAATGGAAAAACCGTTGGATCTGGCATTTGCAGTTCGAAAAGACTTCCCTGAGCTGATCACAATAATCAACAAAGGCCTTGCTTCCATTACTCCGGAGGAAAGCAACAATCTTTACCTCCGCTGGTTTGGTGTTGAGCAGCCTGATATGGAAAAAAATAAGAAGGGAATTGTTTTTTCTCCTGAGGAGCGCAATTTTCTTAACGCACATCCGGTTATAAAACTTGCTGTTGATGCTGACTGGCCTCCCTTTGAATTCATAGATCAGGATGGCAATCATCAGGGTATTGCAGCAGAGTATATTCATCTTCTTGAAAAACAGCTTGGAGTTAAATTTGAAATATCCGAAAGCAAATCGTGGGCAGAATCTATTGAGAAAGGAAAGCAAGGGCAATTGGATACGTATGGCGCTATCTTAAAAACTTCTCAACGGGAAAAGTATCTGGATTTCACACCTCCCTATCTTTCTTTTCCTATGGTCATTGTAACCACCGATAAAGTTACATTTGTTGACGGGATAAAAGATTTGAAAAATAAACCGCTGGCTGTAGTCGAAGGTTATGCCATTCATGAAATATTGACAGAAGCTGATCCAGACCTTGATATAAACCTTTTCCCCGCCATTTCCGAGGCATTAAAAGCGGTTTCTAAAAATAAAGCATACGCCTATGTTGGCAATCTGGCCGTTGTAAATCATATTATTAGAAGAGAAGGATTAGCTAACCTGCAAATATCGGGAGAGATACCTCATGATTTTGATATATCAATGGCTGTAAGAAAGGGTTTGCCAGAGCTGACAACCAGTATCCAGAAAGTAATGAATTCCATTTCTCAAGAAGAAAAAGATGCCATACTCAACAAATGGATCACTCTCCAATATGCCCAAAAAATTGATTACTCCATAATATGGAAAATTTTTTTTGGTTTCGCAGTGCTTCTACTTGTCATACTTTACTGGAATCGTAAGTTAGCCATGGCGGTTAAAAAAAGAACAGTGGCAGAAGTAGCGGCAAAACAAGCTGAGGTTCGAGCGATTACCGCAAATCAGGCCAAAAGCGAATTTTTAGCCAACATGAGCCATGAACTTCGCACTCCCATGAACGCCATCCTCGGATTTTCTCAATTGATCAGTCATGACCAAAACCTTCCACTTGAACATCGAAAGCATCTTTCCATTATCCGGCGCAGCGGGGAACATCTGTTGACCCTTATCAACGACGTGTTGGATATGTCAAAAATCGAAGCCGGAAGAACGACCCTGAATGAGAAAAGATTTGATCTGCATCGCCTGCTGGATGACTTGGAAAATATGCTGGGGTTGCGGGCAGAGAAAAAAGGGCTGTCACTGACTGTCAGGCATGATTCCGATGTTCCGCAATATGTCAAAACCGATGAAATAAAACTGCGACAGGTTTTGATCAATCTGATCGGAAACGCGATTAAATTTACAGAACAAGGCGGCGTAGTTGTGCATATCGCAAAAAATCCGGATCTGCCAGAAGAACCGCAAAATTGTTCGCTTCATTTTGAAATCAAAGACACCGGCCCCGGAATCGCACCGGATGAAATGGATGCCTTGTTTAAAGCCTTTGCTCAAACAAAAACGGGGGAACAAGTCCGAAATGGGACCGGTTTGGGACTTGCCATCAGCCGCAAGTTTGTTCAACTCATGGGTGGAGAAATTAAGGTGAACAGCGAGATTGGCAAGGGGGCGACATTTATATTTGATATTCTGATTCATGTTGCTGCCGACGGAAACAAATCTTCCTTTCCAAGAGCTGCTTCCATAGCTCCCGGGCAGCCCCGGCATAAAATCTTAATCGCAGATGACAATCCGGATAATCGCAAATTCCTTTTCAAATTACTCGATCCTTACGGATTTGAACTTCGCGAGGCCGCCAACGGAAAAGAAGCGCTTGAAATTTGGCAAGCCTGGCGGCCGGATTTAATCTGGATGGATATCAAGATGCCGGTGATGGACGGATACGAGGCCGTGAGAACCATACGGAAGATTGAACAAGATAATCCGAATCTCCCCAAAACAGCTATCATCGCCCAAACCGCCGGCACATTAAAGGAAGAGCGTAAGTCAGTCCTTGAAGCCGGCTGTGACGATTTTATGAGAAAACCTTTCAGAGTGTCTGATGTCTTCGAACTGATGCACCGGCATATCGGTGTCCGATTAGTCTATGAGGATGCCGCAATAAACAACGAAAAGCAAGCGGGGCCTGAAACGGACTCCGCACAGACCGGTTCGGAAGGCTTTTCCGGCATTCCCGATGATCTGCTAAAAAAATTGAAACTGGCCGCCATTGGTACGGATATGGACAGGGTTGACGAGATCATCAATGAGATACGTGGAATCAGCGAGGAACCAGCTGACAGACTGACCGCACTGGCTGATGATTTTGAATATGGAACCATCGTAAAAATTATCGAAGCAACAGAAACCGTTAGTGAGGAAAATAATGTTTGAAAACAAAAAACTTGAACAATCTGATATTCTTGCAGTTGACGACAATCCCGATAATCTTCGCCTGCTCGCCGATATTTTAAAGAAGATGAACTTTAAGGTACGACCTGCGAAAGATGGCCAGACAGCCCTTAAATCCGCCATAAGCAATCCACCTGATCTGATTTTGATGGATATTCTCATGCCCGGGATGGATGGTTATGAGACATGCGCGCATATAAAAGCGGATGACAGAACACGGGAAATTCCGGTTATATTTGTCAGCGCCTTGGACGCTTCATTAGACAAGGTAAAGGCGTTTAAGGTCGGCGGGGTTGATTATGTCAGCAAGCCCTTCAACGAAGAGGAATTGCTGGCTCGTATCACGACCCATCTGTCTTTACGTAATATGCAGAAATCGCTTGCGGAAAAAAATGCCTGTCTGCAAAGCGAAATCATCGAACGTAAGCGCGCCGAGAAAATTATAAAAGAGAGTGAAAAACGCTTTGCCACAGTTATGAACAGCATGGAAGCGGTGATGTATGTTGCGGACATGGAAACATATCAACTTCTGTTCGTCAATCAATATACGCGGGATACGTTTGGTGCCAGCGAAGGTGATATTTGCTGGCGCTTGCTTCAGGCGAATCAGAACGGTCCCTGCGATTTCTGTACAAACAAGCACCTAATTAAAAACGGAGAACCGGTCGGTGTGTATTCATGGGAATTTCATAATACGCTGACCGGACACTGGTATCAGATTCGGGACAGGGCGATTTATTGGCCCGACGGTCGCCTTGTGCGAATGGAAATTGCAACGGACATCGACAAACTGAAACAGACCGAGGAAATTTTAAAGGCGGCAAAAAAGGCCGCCGAATCCGCCAACCAAGCCAAAAGCGCTTTTCTCGCCGGCATGAGCCATGAACTGCGAACGCCTCTCAACGGCATTCTCGGCTTTGCGCAAATTTTATCGCGAGATTCTTCTATCACTGATCAACAGCGACATGGTTTGGATGTCATTAAGCAAAGCGGCAATCATCTGTTATCCCTTATTAGCGATTTGCTTGATCTCGCCAAAGTGGAATCCGGCAAAACAGAATTGTACGAAACAGATTTTAATTTGCCGTCATTACTGATCGGCGTCAGTGAAATTATCAATATTCGGGCGCAAAACAAAGGCATTGGCTTTTATTCGGAATCTGCGGATGATTTGCCTGACAGCGTGCATGGTGATGAACGCCGATTGCGCCAAATCCTACTGAACTTGTTGGGCAACGCGGTCAAATTCACCGATCAGGGCCGCGTCGCTTTGAAAGTCAGCGTGAAAGAAAGTGAACACACGGATTCTCCTCTGATCTGTTTCAGAATAGAAGACACCGGCATTGGTATCTCTCCTAAAGATATTGAGAGCATTTTTAATCCCTTTGAACAAGTCGGAGATAAAAAGCGTCAAATCAGGGGAACCGGTTTGGGGCTGTCTATCAGTCAAAAATTAGTTGAATTGATGAGAGGGCGGTTGGAGGTCAGCAGTCAGATGAATGTCGGCACTCAATTCTGGTTTGAATTGCCTTTACCAATCATAGATTATTATATCGCTCCGATTAACGGACAACCGATTATCGGCGTGCAAGGCAACGTGCCCAAAATATTGATCGTAGATGATAATGCGAGCAGTCGGGATGTATTGGCGGATTTGCTTGCACCGTTAGGCTTTCATATCGAACTGGCTGAGGATGGGCTTGAAGGATTGGCCAAAGCTCTGAAATGGCTGCCGGATGTGATTATCACCGATTTGGCCATGCCCAAATCGGACGGCTATGAGTTGATTCGCCAATTGCGCCAATCCTCTGTATTGAAAAAAAAGATTATCATTGTCGTTTCCGCTAACGTGCATGAGGCGAATAAGAGTATAGCGATTGGCAGTGACGCTTTTTTACCCAAACCGGTCAGAATTGAAACGCTTCTTGAGCAATTGCAGCGCCATCTGAATCTGACCTGGATATATGAAGATAAGACTAAAGAAACTGTCACAGAAGGCAGCATCTCTCTGCCGATGGTATTTCCCCCTGCATCTGAATTAAAGAAATTATATGAATTATCCATGATGGCTGATATTTATGAACTTGAGGAGCGCACAGCCATTCTTGATGATACGGATGCGAAGTATAAACCCTTTGTCACCAAAATGCGAGCCTTCCTTAAACAATATCGCATGGAGGAAGTGAGTAAATGGCTTGAAAGAGAAATAACGAATGACCGATAAAATTTTAATTGTTGATGATGAGCCTGACAATTTAGACGTATTGCGCAATTGTTTGCACCAAGCCGGTTTTAAAGTGTTGGCAGCTAAAAGTGGCTGAAATTGCCGGGTTGCTGAATATTACGTTTGAACGGAGATAAAAAGCAGCCATTTTTATTTCAAAAATACAAGTTGTCGTCATGCAAGGCGAATGCAAATCTGTTTAACATATTATCAGGGCAAAAGTACCTGATAATCATGGTTGGCTTTTAGGCTCGTAATAGAGTTGGAAGTTATGCCGAATTATGATTAACATGAAAGGGGAAGAAATGAGAAAACACATTTTAATGCTCGCTGTGATGTTTGTCGCTTTTTCTGCTCATGCGCAGGAAATTACAATTGGAACTGAGGATTTTCCGCCATTCAGTTATGAGGGCACAAATGGTAAAGTGACAGGACTCTCTACTGAAGTTGTGCAAGCGGTCCTCGATGAAATTGGAGTTGAGGCTGAAATCGGTATATATCCTTGGCCAAGAGCGTTTAACATGGCCTTAGTGGAAAAAAACCATCTGTTATTTTCTGTCTCGAGAACGAAAAAGAGAGAAAAAATGTTTAAATGGGTTGGCACTGTTTGCCCTTACAATGTTTACATGTACAAATTAAAATCAAGAAAAGATATCAAGATTGATTCAATTCCAGACATTAATAAATATAGTACCGGATCTGTACGTAAAGACATTAAAATAGAATATTTGATTAACAAGGGAATTACCAATGTGGATTATGTTCTCAATGATGAACAAAACATAAAAAAAATGGTTAAGGGGAGAGTTGATGTCATTCCTTATCATGAACTGGGATTTGCTTACAAGGTAAATTTGCTAAAGTATAAAGGGGTTACGATGGATGATTTTGAGAAAGTATATTTTTTAAAAGACATTTCTAAAGAGCTTTATATGGCTTTTGGGACAAAAACTTCTGACAGAGTGGTAGAAAAATTTAGAAAAGGTTTAGAGAAAATAAAACGAGATGGGGCTTTTGATAGAATTCATAAGAAATATTTACAGTAATAGTCTTGTTCATAACTCCGACCACCTATCGTTTTTTTGAGAGCAATGACGTTCAAGTCATTAAAACGCCACTATTTGCTATATCGGATGAAGCGAAAGTCTGTGAAATGCAAATGCTGGCTTATAGCTCCCAAAATCTGGTAGTCCCTACAAAACAGTGCAGGTTGTATAAATCGCAACTATAATCCTATGTAACCTACTGATATTACATGATCGCCATTTTGAGTGATAGTATGTAACCTATTGATTTTATTGACCCGCACTGTTTTGTAGGGACTACCTGAAATTGCGTATGATCACGAATAAAAAAAAACGGGTATTGCTTATAAATTCAAAAAACTACCGCCGTTTGATCACGGAAAGCAAATAATCATACAAAATGGTGTTTTTGATCGAATTAATAAAAAATGGTTATCACAATAAAAAATATTGGAAGGTATCTATGCCGCGCAGCAATTTGATTAACCCCAAAGATTCTATCGCCGCCCAACTTTTAAAATGGGTGATTTGCTCGTATTTAATCATTACCTTTGCAGTAACATTGGTCCATTTATCGATTGGATATCTCAATACCAAAGACCGGGTGAACAACGAACTCAAGGTGATCGGCAACACTTATGCACTTTCGCTTGCACAAGCACTATGGAATATGAGCCCGGAACAGTTGCAATCCATATTTTTAGGATTAGGGAAATTCCCATCCGTCGTAGGTGTTAAGCTGCTGGATGAGAGAGGTGAAGAAATCAGGGCTTCAGGAATGATTATCGCTCAAGACGGCACTGTTTTGAAAATCGCTTCAGATGGGAACCGTCTGCCGCTAAAAGGATATACGGGCTTATTTGAATTTTCATTTTCGATTATGCATAAGCGCGAAGATAAAGAAATCAAAGTGGGTAAAGCTTCGCTATATTCCGGTAACAAAGTGGTGTTCGACCGAGTCAAACTGAATTTTTTATTTATTATAATCAACTCTGTCATTACCGCTCTGGCAATGTGGATTATCGTATTATGGATCAGTCGGAAATTAACGCGTCCTCTGACTGAATTGACGGCCGCCACCGAACAACTCAGCATGGACCGATTGGATGAAATCAAAATAGATATCAAAACAGAGAAACATGATGAACTGAAAATACTGGAAGCGGCGTTTAACAATATGGTGCGCAAACTATCCGCTTCTAAAAAAACCATACAAGAGTCCGAAAGCAAATACCGCAGCATTTTTGAAAATGCGGTCGAAGGCATTTTCCAAATCGCGCTGGACGGCCGTTTTATCAGCGTCAACAATTCTATGGTGCAATATTTCGGATTCGAATCGCCCGCGGAAATGATGTCGTCTGTTACCGATATAGCTCTGCAATGCTATGCCGATCCTGCGGAAAAAGCCGAATCTCATAAAAACATTAACAAAAAAAATCGAATATCCGATATTGAACGGCGATTCAAACGCAAAGACGGCAGTTTGTTCTGGGGTTCCGAATCTGTGAGAGCGGTTCGCGATGTGGATGGCAAACTTCTGTATTTTGAAGGCACGCTCGTTGATATCACCGAACGCAAGGCCAAAGAGAGCGCCCTGAGAGAACGCGAGATCGCCGAATTGGCCAACCGGGCCAAGAGCGACTTTTTAGCGAACATGAGCCATGAAATTCGTACCCCGATGAACGCGATCATCGGATTTACCCATCTTTCTCTGCGCATGAAAACCACACCGCGCCAGCATGATTATCTGAGCAAGACTTTATCTTCGGCTGAGGCATTGCTCGGAATTATCAATGACATTCTTGATTTTTCCAAGATCGAAGCCGGCAAACTGGACATGGAACATACCAGTTTTTTCCTGAAAGATGTCATGGAAAATTTGTCTGCTCTGCTCGGCCCCGCAGCAGAGGAGAAAGGCATCGAAATATTGTTTGTCACAGACCCGGATGTGCCTTCGGCCCTTTTGGGTGACTCTTTGCGTCTCGGACAGGTTCTTATCAACCTGACAAATAATGCGATTAAATTCACGAACACCGGCAAGATCGTTATTGCTACGAAACTGATCGAAATGGATGTGAACCGGGTGAAACTCCGCTTTGCCGTGCGTGACACAGGTATCGGGCTTACGCCAAAACAGATTGCCGGGCTTTTTCAGCCATTTACTCAGGCGGACGCCACCACAACCCGGAAATATGGCGGAACCGGTCTGGGCTTGACTATTAGCAAGCGTCTCGTGGAAATGATGAATGGCGATATTTCAGTGACCTCCCAACCCGGAAACGGAAGTGTTTTTGCATTCACCGCGGAGTTCGGACTGACTGCCGTGACCCAAATAATAAAAAAAGGGCGCAAACGCCCCTTGTCGCCTTCGGAACCGATGGATCAGCAAGCTCCGGTACCATACGATTCGGATGAAGTTGATAGCTTGGCCAATATTAAGAACGCCAGCGTACTGTTAGTTGAAGATAATGCTATCAATCAGCAGGTGGCGACCGAACTTCTGGAACAGGCCGGCATGATCGTAACGATTGCCTCTGACGGAAGGGAAGCGGTTAAAGTCGTCAATCAGACGCCAGTATTCGATCTTGTTTTCATGGATCTGGAAATGCCTGAAATGGACGGTTATGATGCATCGCGGGCCATACGTCTGGACACTCGATTTACGGATATCCCTATTATCGCCATGACTGCCCATGCAATGTCCGGAGTCAAAGAAAAATGCCTGGACGCCGGAATGAACGACCATCTGTCCAAACCCATTGACCCCCCGGAACTGAACGCCGCGCTGGTCAGATGGATCAAACCGAAAATAAAGGAGTGCAAACTTCAGTTTGCAAAAGAGACACCGGATCTCAGAAATCGGGTTTTTCCAAAAAACCCGATTTCTAAACGACCGATTTCTTCTAACGGTCTCCCGCAACAAATGCCCGATCTTGACATTGACACTGCCTTGAAACGACTGGGAGGCAACCGCAAGCTTTTGAAAAAGCTTTTAATCAATTTTGCGGATGACTATTCCGATATTACGGAAATACTGCGGAAAGCGCTTGCCAGTGGCGATACCGAATATATCCGGCGCACAGCGCATACAATCAAAGGTGTGGCCGGTAATATCGGTGCGGATAAGCTGTCTGAAGTCGCTGCAGAATTGGAAGCCGCATCTGTAAACGGCTTTCCGAATGATGAAATTATGAATCATTTTGAAACCGTTTTAAACCGGACAACGGCATCAGCCGGCACACTGAAAACCCAGCCGCCAAAAGTGCCGGCGGCTGTATCCGATTCATCTCCGAAATCGGATACTGACCGGGAAAAACTGGCCTCTTTGCTGTCAGAATTGGACGGCTATCTTGAACACGGCCAGTTTAAAGCCGCCCAATTGATAGATATTTTAAAACCGCTCCTGTCCGGTCCTGATTTCAGAGAGCCGTTGGAACGCCTCGAAGAACATATTGACGACTATAATTTTGACGAAGCGCGGGAGCCGGTGGCCGAAATTGCCAAGTTGCTGAATATTACGCTTGAGCGGAGATAAAAAATGAGGGCAACGGCCGGCAGCTATTTTTATTTTTAAATCACAAGTTGTCGCCAGGCAAAGCTGATACAAATTTATTATGACACAAGAGGAAAAATATAATCATGATTACCATACCAGACTATCGGAATCCGTTAAAAATATATGAAAGTTCCAGCTCGCTTGTCTTTCGGGCTGTCAAGGAGGAAGACAATCAGCCGATTATCCTGAAAATGCTGAAAGAGGACTACCCTTCGTCTGACGAACTGACTCGCTATCGACAGGAATATGACATCACCCGCAGCCTGACGGACCTGAGCGGTGTTGTTAATTTCTACAGTCTGGAGAAACACCGAAATACGTTGATGATGCGCCTTGAAGACTTTGGCGGTGAATCTCTGAGAATATGGCTCGACCGGCAACGCGCTTTTACACTTGATGAATTGCTCACGTCAGCCATTCGCATCACTGAGATTTTGGGTCAGATTCATAAACGGAACATTATTCATAAGGATATTTGCCCTTCAAATATCATTTTGAATCCCGCTTCGGGAGTGCTGAAAATTATTGATTTCGGGATTTCCACCCAATTGTCAAAGCAATATCGAACCCTTAAAAACCCGGATATGTTAGAAGGCACATTGGCATACATGTCTCCGGAGCAAACCGGGCGGATGAATCGCGCTTTGGATTATCGCACCGATTTTTATTCACTGGGCGTCACTTTTTACGAATTATTCACCGGCAAGCTACCTTTTGAAGCGAAAGATGCGATGGAATCAGTGCATTGTCACATCGCCAAACTGCCTGTGCCGCCCTGCGAATTACAAAATCGGGTTTTTTCAAAAAACCCGGTTTCCGTGCAAGAGATGATTTCTAATATCATAATGAAATTATTAGAAAAAACAGCGGAAGCACGTTATCTGAGCGCCTGGGGACTCAAAGCCGATTTAGAGGAGTGCAAACTTCAGTTTGCGAAAACAGGTCTGATTCGTCACTTTCGTTTGGCCCAAAAAGACATTTCAGATCGTTTTCAGATTCCGCAAAAACTCTACGGACGTGAAACTGAAACAGAGGCATTGCTTTCCACCTTTGAGCGGGTGGCGGGTGGCAAAACGGAAATGATGTTAGTTGCGGGTTATTCCGGTATCGGTAAGTCAGCATTAGTCAAAGAGATTTACAAATCGCTGGCTGAAAAACGGGGATATTTTGTCACCGGTAAATTTGACCAATTAGATCGTAATATTCCTTATAGCGCGGTTGTCATGGCATCTCAAGAGTTAGTCCGACAACTTCTCAGCGAAAGTGAAAAACAACTTGCGGTTTGGAAAGAAAAACTGTTAGCCGCTTTGGGAAATAACGGACAAGTGATTATCGATATTCTTCCGGCAATCGAATCGCTTATCGGCAAACAACCGGCAGTTCCTCAACTGGGGCTGACTGAGTCTCAAAATCGCTTTGAGATGCTCTTCCAAAACTTTATGCACGTCTTTTGTCAACCAGAACATCCTTTAGTCGTTTTTTTGGATGATTTGCAATGGATCGATTCGGCAACACTTAAATTATTAGAACTGGTGATGAGCGACAGAGATAATACATCCTTCTTTTTTATCGGAGCGTATCGGGATAACGAAGTCGATCCGACCCATCCCTTACTCGCAACGCTTGACAAACTTCGTGAAGAACGTGTCACGATGAACCGCATCACCTTACACCCTTTGGCATTCGAACATATTCAGCAATTGATTGCCGAGAGTGTGCATCACACCCCGGAAGCGGTCAGCGCGTTGACGGATTCAGTCATGCGCAAAACGGGTGGCAATCCGTTTTTTGTGAATCTGTTTCTGCATACTTTGTATGAAGAGAATGCGCTTCATTTTGTCCCCCCGACATATAAACAAAAAGCCTGTTGGCAATGGGATATTGACCACATTGAACGCCTTGACATCACTGATAACGTTGTGGAGTTGATGATTGGCAAATTGAAAAAATTGCCCGAATCCGCTCAACAGGTTTTACGCCTGGCCGCCTGTGTCGGTAATCAATTTGATTTGAATACCCTGTCTGTCATTTATGAAAAATCAACCGCCGCCACATTTCAAGATGTGATGCCGGTGTTGACAGAAGGGTTCATCCAGCCCCTATCCGAACCGGAAATGAGCGGCAGCGACATTCACACGTCACAATGGATTATTCACCATTTTCAATTTTTGCATGATCGCGTTCAACAAGCCGCTTATGCCTTGATTGACGATGAACAAAAACGCGCCGTGCATCTGCTGATAGGTCGTCTGCTATTAAAAAACACACCTGCTGACGCATTAGAAGGAAAACTGTTTGATATTGCAGGACATTTTAATCACAGTCTTGAATTGCTTGATAATCTGGCCGAACGGCGAAAAGTCGCCCAACTGAATTTAATGGCCGGGCAAAATGCGAAGATGGCAACGGCATATAGGGCTGCGGTCAGCTACTTAACAGCCGGGCGGGAATGCTTACCCGAAAAAAGCTGGGAAAATGAATATGACTTGACGCTCAATCTTTTTACCGAAGCGGCGGAAGCGGCTTACCTCAGTGGTGACTTTAAACAGATGGAACACCTGGCACAAGTGGTGTTACACCACGCACGAATGTTATCGGATGAAGCGAAAGTCTGTGAAATTCAAATACAGTCTTATATCGCCCAAAATCTGCAACAAAAGGCTATTGAAACCGCATTAATTTTTCTCAAACGACTCGGTATCAGCTTCCCGGAAGAGCCAACACATGAAGATATCGGATTGGCTTTACAGACCATGCATGTTTCTCTCTCCGGTAAGTCCATCCGAAATCTCATTGACTTACATAAGATGACGAATACTCATAACATATTGGCAATGCGAATTATGGGGGCAGTCGTTCCTACCGCTTACGCTGTGGCACCGGAACTGATGATTCTTCTGGTAGTGAAACAAGTTGCTTTATCGCTTGCTTATGGCAATATTGCTGAATCCGGTTTTTCGTATGTCTGTTACGGATTCATTCTCTGTGGTGTGGTTGGAGATATTGAAGCCGGATATGAATTTAGCCTGCTGGCGGCGGATTTGTTTAAACAAATGGATGAAAAAAAATTTAAAACCAGGATAATTTTTGTATTTAATGGCTTAATAAGGGTATGGAAAGGACATGTGAGAGAAGCATTACAACCCTTGTTAGGAAATTATCAACTTGGCTTAGAAATTGGCGATTTAGAATATGCGGCCTTATCTACCCATGCTTTTTCCTACTTTTCTTATTTTATCGGGAAGCCGCTTGTCGCCCTTGAACGGGAAATAGCTCTGTACAGTCATACCATTGCCCATCTTAAACAAGAAGTTACCCTTAATTGGATTAACTTGTTTTGGCAAGTCGTGTTAAACTTACTGGGGCGTTCCAATCATCCGTGTCGTTTGATTGGTGAAGTGTATGACGAGAATATTCAGTCTGAGCTTGATCGGCAAGCCAATGATAGAACAGCGATTTATAATTTTCATATTAATAAATCTATCTTGCATTATCTGTTTCAAGAATACGCGCCGGCAATTGCACATGCTGAGATAGCGGAACAGCATTTAGATGGCGTTACCGGTACGTTAGAGATGGCTATATTTTATTTTTACGATTCTCTGGCACGGTTGGCGGTGTATCCCGGTTTGCCCCAACAAGAACAGGATGCCGTTTTAACGAAAGTGGCAGCTAATCAGGAAAAAATGAAGCACTGGGCATTTCATGCCCCCATGAATTTTCAACACAAATACGATTTGGTAGAGGCCGAAAAAGCACGGGTGACGGGTCGGAATTGGCAAGCCGTCGAATTCTATGAAAAATCCATTACCGGCGCCAAAGAACATGAATATCTCAATGAAGAAGCGTTAGCATACGAACTGGCTGGCCGGTTTTATCTAAATAAAGGCAACCCCAAAATAGCTCAGGTGTACATGCGTGATGCCCATTATGCCTATCAGCAATGGGGGGCAACAGCGAAAGTACACAATTTAGAAGCCAGGTATCCACAATTTCTGGCCCCCAAAACCGCCCGTGTCATTCCAGCAGATGCCGCGATTTCAACAACGCGCATGACTTCAACGTCAACAAACGATTCGGAGCAACTCGATTTGAACAGTATCATGAAGGCCGCTCAAACCCTGTCCGGAGAAATCGTGTTGAGCCGTTTGCTTGAAAACATGATGCACATCGTGATTGAAAATGCCGGGGCCGAAAAAGGTTTTTTGCTATTGCCTGAACAAGACAATTGGTATATTCAAGCACAGGGACATACTGACAGTTCGGAAACTGTCGTTTTACAGTCATTGCCCTTTGAAGAAAGCGGGCTGGTGTCGGCTGACATCATTTATTATGTCGCTCGCACCCAAGAAAACGTGATTTTACACGATGCGACCCAAAAGAGCGATTTTATCCGTGACACCTACATTGTCAAACACCACCCCAAATCGGTATTGTGTATGCCGCTCGTCAATCAAGGGCGGTTGACGGGCATATTATATTTGGAAAACAATTTGACGACCGGGGCGTTTACGCCCAGAAGGTTGGAAATATTAAACCTCATATCCTCGCAAATTGCCGTTTCTATTGAAAATTCTTTGTTATACAACCACCTGGAAGAAAAAGTCACGGAGCGCACTCATGAATTATATGAGCGCACCAGTGAGCTGGAACTGGAAATCGTCGTCAGAAAAAAAGCCGAAAAAGCCGCCGAAAAAGCCAATCTGGCCAAAAGCATGTTTCTCGCCAACATGAGTCACGAATTGCGAACGCCTCTCAACGGCATTCTCGGTTTTGCGCAAATTTTACAGCGCGAACCATCTGTCACCGCTGAACAGCGACATGGTTTGGAAGTCATTGAGCAAAGCGGCGATCATCTGTTAGTCCTTATTGACGATGTGCTTGATCTTGCCAAAGTGGAATCCGACAAAATAGAACTGTACGAGACCGATTTTAATTTATCTTCATTGTTGAGCGGTGTATGCGAAATCATCAATATTCGGGCTGAAAATAAAAATGTTGATTTTTATTTGGAATCCGCAGATGATCTGCCCCGCAGTGTGCATGGTGATGAACGAAGATTGCGGCAAATCTTACTGAACCTGTCAGGCAACGCTGTCAAGTTCACCGATCAGGGTAGCGTCGCTTTGAAAGTCAGTTTGAACAAAGGCGAACATTTTGCAGTAGATCGGGTTAGCGATAGCGTAACCCGACATCAACAGCAGAATGAAGACAGCCATAAAGAATTGCCCCTGCGGGTGATTTCTTTCAAAATAGAAGACACCGGCATCGGTATCGCTCCTGAAAACCTTGAACGTATTTTTGAATCGTTTGAACAAATCAGAAAGCAAGGATGTCAAACCAAGGGAACCGGTTTGGGGCTGGCAATCAGCAAGAATTTGATCGAGCAGATGGGAGGGCGGTTGAGCGTCAGCAGTCAGATGAATGTCGGCACTCGGTTTCAATTTGAATTGACTTTACCAATTGTAGATAATAATATCAGTACGATTGCCCGGCGACAAATTATAGGAGTGCAGGGCGAACCGCCCAAAATCCTGATCGCGGATGACAATTCGGTCAATCGGGCCGTACTGTCAAAATTGCTTGCACGGCTGGGTTTTAATATCAAACTGGCTGAGGATGGACGCGAAGGACTCAGAAAATCTCTGAAATGGCGGCCGGATGTGATTATCACTGATTTGACCATGCCGGAAACGGACGGCTTTCAATTGATTCGCCAATTGCGCCGCTCCCCGGTATTGAAAGAAAAGATTATCATTGCCACTTCAGCCAGCGAGTATGAGGCCGACAAGAGTATAGCTGCCGGCAGTGACACTTTTTTACCCAAACCGATCCGAATTGAAACGCTTCTTGAACAATTACAGCGGCTTTTAAATCTGACCTGGATATATGGAGATAAGGTGAAAGAAACCGCCGAAAAAAATCATGCTGACAAGATGATATTTCCCCCGGCTGCTGAATTAAAGCAACTATATGAGTTGTCCCTGATGGGTGACATCGATGAACTTGAAAAGCAGGCCGCCATTCTTGCTGAAGCGGATGTCAAGTTAAAACCCTTTGTCACTCAAATGCTGGCCTTTCTTGAAAAATATCTGGTGAATAAATTTAGTGAATGGCTTGAAGGAGAAATGATGAATGACTGATAAAATTTTAATTGTTGACGATGAGCCTGACAATTTAGACGTATTGCGTAATTGTTTGCGCGAAGCCGACTTTAAAACGCTGGTGGCTGAAGATGGAAAAACGGCTGTCAAACGGGTCGATTATATCAAACCTGATCTGATTCTGTTGGATGTGAATATGCCGGGAATGGATGGGTTTGAAACTTGCCGCCGTTTGAAAAAAAATGAAGCGACAAAAGATACGCCTGTTATTTTTATAACTGCCAAAACTGAACCTGTTGATAAAGTCAAAGGACTTGAAATCGGCGCTGTTGATTACATTACCAAACCCCTCCAGACTGATGAGGTGATTGCGCGTGTCCGCAAGCATCTGACTATCAGCAATTTGCAAAAACAACTCGAAGCAAAAAATGCCCAATTGCAAGACCATGTTCACCACTTGGAGAGTTTGGCCGCTTTGGGAAAAACCATCAATGAAACCCGAAATATGGATCTGATGATGGAAAATGCCATGAAGGTGACATTATCGGTGTTCAAGTGTGATCGGGCTTGGCTCCTATATCCCTGTGATCCAAAGGCTCCTGGTTGGCGGGTGCCAATAGAGGTTACAACGTCAAAATATCCCGGTGCTAACATTTTAAACACAGATATCCCGATGGACCCGGCAGTATCTGAGGTTATGAAAAACAGTTTGTCCGCAACCGGTCCGATTGTCTTTGGGGCGGAACAGGAACACAAAATAGCCCCAATGGTTGTCAAACAGTTTTCAGTTCAATCTCAGATAAGCATGACCATATATCCAAAGCTCGGCAAACCGTGGCAGTTTGGGTTGCATCAGTGTTCTTATGCCAGAGTATGGACTGAAAACGAAATAAATCTTTTCAGTCAATTCGGACAACGCATTTCTCAGAGTCTCGGGATATTCCTTTCTTTGAATGAATTGCAAAAAGCCAAAGAGAAAGCGGATTCAGCCAACCGTGCCAAAAGTGAATTTATCGCTAGCATGAGCCATGAAATTCGCACACCCATGAATGCGATCATCGGACTCACGCATCTTGCAATACGTACAAAGCCTGCGCCGCGTTTGAATGACTATTTGAGCAAGACATTATTTTCTGCCAAATCTCTGCTCGGAATTATCAACGATATTCTTGATTTTTCCAAAATTGAAGCAGGCAAACTGGACATGGAACACACTCGTTTTTTGCTGAAAGATGTTATGAATAATTTATCCGTTATGTTCGGCTCTATGGCGAAGAGCAAAGGTATCGAAATATTATTTGCCACAGACTCTGATGTGCCTTCGACCCTTGTGGGCGACTCGTTGAGGCTCGGACAGGTTCTTATCAACCTGACAAATAATGCAATTAAGTTTACAAATGCCGGAGAAGTCGTTATTGTTACTAAAATGATCGACATGAATCAAAACCGGGTGAAACTAAGCTTTGCCGTGCGCGATACAGGTATCGGACTCTCTGAAGAACAGATTGCCGGGCTTTTTCAACCCTTTGCTCAAGGGGATGCCAGCACTACCCGGGAATATGGCGGTACCGGCCTGGGGCTGGCTATCTGCAAACGCCTCGTGGAAATGATGAACGGTGACATTTCGGTGACGTCCCGGCTCGGACACGGAAGCGTGTTTACATTCACCGCGGAGTTCGAACTGACTGACGTGACCCAAATAATAAAAAAAGGGCGCAAACGTCCCTTGCCGTCTTCGGAACCGATGGATCAGCAAGTTCCGGCACCATACGATTCGGATAATTTTGCAGTAGGTCGGGTTAGCGACAGCGTAACCCAACATCAACAGCAGGTTGATAGCCAGGCCAAAATTCGCCTTGATCATATAAAGGGCGCCAGCGTGCTGCTGGCAGAAGATAACGAAATCAATCAACAGGTGGCGGCCGAACTCCTGGAACAGGCCGGCATGATCGTAACCTTTGCGGTCGACGGCCGGGAAGCGGTCAAGGCCGTCAATCAGGATGCATTCGATCTTGTCTTTATGGATATTGAAATGCCGAGAATGGACGGCTATGAGGCATCACTGGCCATCCGCCAGAACGCCCGATTTGCGGATATGCCTATCATCGCCATGACGGCTCATGCGATGTCCGGAGTCAGGGAAAAATGCCTGGATGCCGGAATGAACGACCATCTGTCCAAACCCATTGATCCCCCGGAACTGATCGCCGCACTGGTTAGATGGATCAAACCGGAAGTTAGAGAAACACCAGTGTCACGCCATGCAGAACGCGAAACAAAACATGCGCACGATCTTCTGGACAAAATCCCCGGCCTTGACATCGCTACAGCCTTGAAACGTTTGGGAGGCAACCGCAAGTTTTTAAAAAATATGTTAATCGATTTTACGGATAGCTACTCTGACACATCAGAAACAATACGGCTGGCGCTTGACAAAGGTGATATCGAATATATCCGACGCACAGCGCACACAATCAGGGGCGTGGCCGGTTATATCGGGGCGGATGATCTGTCAGAGGCCGCGCGTGAGTTAGAAGCCGCTTCCGTGAACGACCGTCCGAACGAGGACATCCTTTATCATTTTGAAACTGAATTAAACCAGGCTGTGGCATCGTCGAACACCCTGAAAGCCGCTCCGAAAAAAGCGCCGGCCGACGTTCCCGATTCTGTTGAAATACTGCCGGCAGATCGGGAAAAACTGGCCGCGCTGCTACCTGAACTGGACAGCTATCTTGAACACGGCCATACCAAGGCCGCCCAATTTATAAACATTCTCGGAGCGCTCCTGCCCGGCCCTGATTTCAGGGAACCGCTGGAACGCCTCGAAGAGCATATTGATGACTATAATTTTGACGAAGCGCGAGAGCCGGTAGCCGAAATTGCCAAGTTGCTGGATATTGCGCTCGAAAGGTGAAAAAAATGTTAGATACCGGAAACGAAAATCAAAAACAAACAATCCTGATTGCAGACGATTCTCGTATGAATATCAATATCATCGTGGAAATTTTCAAAAATGATTATGAAATTATTATCGCACGGGATGGCCGACAGGCTCTGAAAAGAGTGGCCTCAGATCCTCCTGACTTGATTCTACTGGATATAATAATGCCGGAAATGGACGGCTACGAAGTCTGCCGACGATTAAAAGCGGATGCTGAAACAAAAGACATTCCGGTGGTTTTTTTAACCTCATTGAGTAATAATGACGAGGAATCCAAAGGGCTGACTTTGGGTGCCATTGATTATATCAAAAAACCGATGAAAATACCGATTGTCAAGGCAAGGGTATGCAACCTTATGAGACTGCGGGCCGCCATGGTGGAACTTGAATCTCTTCGTAAACTGGCGCTGGATGCCAATCCTAACACCGGATTGCCCGGCAATAACAGCGTCAATAAAATAATTACCGCGGCTTTGCAAAATAATGATGCCAGTTGCGTGATATACGCTGATCTGGATAATTTCAAAGCGTTCAATGATAAATACGGATTCGCCCGTGGAGACGCTGTGATACAATTTACGGCCAGTGTTTTAAAAGAAGCTTTGAAGACAAACGGATGTGATGACGCTTTTACCGGTCATATCGGAGGCGACGATTTTGTTCTTCTGGTTCCATCTGAAAAAAGCAATGATGTGGCTGAAACGATTAAAAACCGATTTGATCAGGAAATAACCGCATTTTACAATTCAGAAGACACCCTGGCGCAATGTATCCGCACTTCAGACCGGCAGGGCCGCCCCAAGACGTTTCCTCTGATGAGCATAAGCATGGCTGGTGTTGATCTTGCCAACCGCAAGTTCAGTCAATACCTTCAAGTAAATGACGCGTGTACGGAGATAAAAAAAAAGGCGAAAGAAGTGGCCGGAAGCTGTTTTATTTCGGATATGCGGATTGATACAGCATAGCTGATATAAACAATGGGAATGTAACAAAATCGTAGCAAAACGATCACTGACCGCAATGTGAAAATCTGGCGTGAATATCGTCAGGTCAATGCCATTGATTATAATGGCGCTATTGTCAACCGGGTCGAATGTGACACGGCAGTTACAAAAACAATAATTGTTACTTTTTAAACTCTGAGTTGCTGAATATGTAACCTGATATTGACTTGTTAAAACAGCTACGGTATAATTATAAAATTAAATCGAAAATCAATGGTGTGAATTCGGATTATTGGCGAACTGAAAATCCGATGCTTCAAGAAAGGATGCTTTGGCATTGTCTAATTTAACGTTATTAAATGACAGATTTAATCGCAATATTAATTATCTGCGCATATCAATCACAGATCGATGCAACTTGCAATGCACCTATTGCAACCCTCATAATCTTGTGCCTAAACTGACTCATGAAGGCATTTTGAGTTACGAAGAGTTGCTGCGCATTATTCGTGTAGCTGTGCGCCTTGGAATTTCCAAAATCAGAATTACCGGCGGCGAACCACTTGTTCGCAAAGGCGTGTATCATTTTTTGAAAGAGATTGTTGCGATTGAAGGAATCAAAGATGTTTCGCTCACTACAAACGGAGTGCTGCTTAAAGATAATATCAGAAAAATTAAACAGGCCGGGATTAAGCGTATCAATGTCAGTTTAGACAGCTTGAATCGGCGAAACTTTGAAAAAATCACACGACGGGATTTGTTCTCACAAGTATGGGAGGGAATCGAATCAGCTCGTTCTGAGGGTTTGGAACCGATTAAACTGAATGTTGTGGCAATCAGAGGTCAAAATGATCATGAATTTCAAGATATTGCGCGTTTATCTTTTGATTACCCTTTTCATATCCGTTTTATCGAATACATGCCTGTGGGCGATGCGACTTTCAACAAATCTCACCAAATCTTGACGCCGGAAATCAAAAAAAGACTGCGTAATATTGGTAAGCTGATTCGGATACCTAATCTTATCAATGACGGCCCGGCCCGACGCTATCGATTTAAAGGTGCCATTGGTGAAATAGGATTTATCAGTGCCATAAGCAGGCATTTCTGCCATGATTGCAATCGGCTAAGACTGACTGCCAGCGGCGCTTTAAGGGCATGCCTGTTGTCAGACCGTCAGACAGATATCAAAGGGCCGTTGCGTTCGGGATGCTCTGATCTCGAACTGGCGCGTGTTTTTATGCACGCCATTTATCTTAAACCTACGGGACATCACATAACGAAAGATCATGATCACCCTGTAAACGGCAAAATGTTTGCAATCGGCGGGTAAAAACAGCGAATTTCGGTATCTTTCATTTTACATTGTTTTCGTTCTTATGTTACGGCATCAAAACAAGGTGAACGGGAACTTTCATATTTTTTTAAAAGGAGGATGTATGACTAAACGCAATTATGTATTTTTAACTCTAACCGTATTATTATCAGTCGTTATTTGGGCATGTTCAAGTGTACCGATTACCGGTCGGAGCCAACTGAGCCTGGTACCAAATTCACAGATATTGCCGATGAGTTTTAAGAACTATGACGACTTTATGTCAAAAAATAAAAAAAGCACCGATAAACGTGGAACAGCGCGTGTAAAAAAGGTTGGTAAGCGTGTACAACATGCGGTTGAGCGCTATTTCCGTGAACAAAAGTTAAGCCATCTTCTAGACGGATATAAATGGGAATTTAACCTGGTGGCCAATAAACAGGTAAATGCCTGGTGTATGCCGGGCGGCAAAGTGGTCGTTTACAGCGGTATCATGCCGATAGCCAAAGATGAAGACGGTCTGGCAGTTGTTATGGGACATGAAATCGCACATGCGATTGCCAAACACGGAAGCGAACGAATGTCACAGGGACTGCTTGTTCAGATGGGCGGTATCGGTCTTTCTCTGGCGTTAAGCAAAGAACCTGAATCAACTAAAAAACTATGGATGGCGGCTTATGGTGCCACCAGTCAGGTGGGTTTGATGCTGCCTTACAGCAGGCTCCATGAAAGTGAAGCCGACCGACTGGGCCTTATCTTTATGTCCATGGCAGGCTATGATCCTCATGCGGCTGTAAATTTCTGGCAAAGAATGTCTGCCAAGAAAGGTGGCAAGGCGGGGATAGAATTTCTTAGCACCCATCCGTCAGATCAAACTCGCATAGACAATATTAAAAAGCTAATCCCCGAAGCCATGCGCTATCGCCATAAAGGATAATGTGATTTTGAAACGTAAATTCACGCATCACGTTTCACTTCATTCACCCCACATATTTTATATTACAGAAATATGATACGATGAAAACACAAAACATCGGCAAAATGGTCTTGCAAAGCGTCAATCAGGGAAAAGAAGCCCAAGTGATTGATTATCTGGCAAGTTTGTTTAAAAAAGCATCTCGTGATCAAATTGAAGCCCTGGTGCAAAAAGCTCCCGTTGTCCTGATCAAAGGCATTCCTGAACAGCAAGCTCAAAAGATTGTCGCAAAACTTCAAGAATTAGGTGGTAACGCTAAATTTATACCGGCGTCATCTCCGGATAAATCATCTTCTGCGGCTTCTCCGGCGTCCCCTGACAAAATATCGCAACCGCAAGCCGCACCAGCGGCATCACAAACTGACAGTGCCTCAAAAACCGCGCGGCAAGCATCCTCTTGTTCTCAATGCAAGCAATTGCACGCTCAAGAAGATATGCTTTTTTATAATGATATGTGGGTATGCGCGGCTTGTAAATCTGCTTTTGTGCAGCAAATCAAGGAAAGCGGCAAGATCGACGGCCAGTTGAATTATGCCGGATTTTGGATTCGCTTTGGCGCCAAATTTATTGATGGAATCATTACAGGGGCTGTCGTTTTTTTGCTTACAATGATACCCTCGTTTTTATTAGGCATGTTAGGTACAGAGCAATCTGTGTTGATTAGTTCAATGTTATCTATTATTATCAATATCATTTTACCGGCGATATATAGCACTTGGTTTATTGGCAAATTTGCCGCAACACCCGGGAAAATGGCTTGTGGATTGAAGGTCGTGATGTATGATGGCGACCGCGTCTCTTACGGCTGTGCGTTAGGAAGACACTTTGCGGAGTGGCTCAGTTCCATAATCCTTCTTATCGGATATATTATGGCGGCCTTTGATGATGAAAAACGAACGCTGCACGACCGGATCTGCAACACACGCGTAGTGATGAAATAGGAACTGTTTTGATAAAATGCCCTAAATGTGAGGCGCAGTTGCCTGCGAGCGTTATTAATACGTCCCGATTGGAAGCTTGCCTTTCTTGCGGTGTTACGATTCGCGCGGATGTGTTCCCTAATCTAATCAGAAAACGGCCTGCTGTTCAAACCGGCGAATTGCTGCAAACCGATAACGAGGCAAGCTGTTTTTACCATCCCAGAAAAAAAGCGGCAGTTCCCTGTTCCGTATGCGGCCGCTTTTTATGCTCTTTATGTGAGGTGGAGCTTGACGGGCGCTCTATGTGCCTTACCTGTGTGGAATCCGGTAAAAATAAGCGTAAAATAAAGAGTCTTGAAAATAAGCGCACCTTATATGATACCAAAGCACTGTCAGTCGCTATTGTTCCAATGATTTTTGTGTATCCCACAATCATAACAGCACCGATTGCTTTATTTATGTCCTTATGGTATTGGAAGAAATCATCAAGCATTATTCCACGCACTAAGATCAGATTTATCATCGCTATCATTTTATCGCTTTCTCAAATTACAGGCTGGCTCTTTGTACTCTGGTTTTTTATCAGGTAATTCAGAAAGATAATGAAAACTCCCAAAGAATATATACGTCTGCCGGGCAAGCATAAAGACCTGATGGGCAACTATTTTCATTTATGGCGTGCCAAAGATCACCTGCTCTCCGTATCTTACAGGTTTGGCGATGAATATTATAAACGTTTTTATTATAAAGACATCCAAACAATTATTATCCGTAAAACTGCGATTGGTAAAGTCCAAAACGGAATTATGGGCGGCATGACTGTCTTGTTTGGCATCATGGCATTTTTTACAGGGGACGTCGGCGCATTGATATTCGGAATTTTGGCCTCTGCAACAACACTTCTTTTGTTCATCAATATAATATTTCACGGACCGACGTGTGAATGCTATATCCAAACCGCTGTTCAAAAAGAAAAGTTAAAATCGCTCAAATTTTTAAAAAGAGCTGTGAAAGTGACAGATATTATTAAAAAATTGATTGAGCAGGCTCAGGGAGCTATATCTGATCAGGAACTGAACACCGCTTTTAAAGCTACGGCATCAAAGGAAACGACCGTTAATAAAGACGAAATATCATCGCTCCCCCTGCATTCAAATATCCATTTAGCACTCTTTATTTTATTGCTACTTTTGGGTTTGTGCGTGGCTTACAATTTTTTCCATCAAACGCTGGTTGTCAGTTTCGTTGAATTGCTCCTGAGTTTGGGAGCCTCTATTGTTATGGTGATGGCGCTTGTTCGTCAATATCAAATCCGAATCGCACGCAATATTCGCGTTATCACTTGGGTGATATTAGGCTATATCTGCGGCTATCTTGCTTGTGGATATGCTCTTTTCATTTTTTTATTAATAAAAAATCCGAAATTGGCGAATAATCAATGGGAACTTTTTAAAACCATGGCTGCGTTGTCGCCCTTGAGTCATCCATTATTAACCGGAATCGGTATTTTTACAATCAGCGGCGCATTGATTTGTGGTATTTCAGGACTTTTTCTGTTAAAACGATCCTAGTGCCGTTTTAATATGGAAAACTGATGGAAAATAAACGTGAACATATTCAGAATGCTGATTTGTAATGCCAAAGATTACGCATCAACACTGTTTTAATCACAGCCAGCGCATGGCGTCAGCGCGCTGTCCCCTGTGTAAACGTTATTTTTGCAAAGAGTGTGTTACCGAACACAAGGGGAAAGTCCTATGTAATACGTGCCTTGCTCAAACAGCGCTGGTCACATCCAATAAACATACCCGCTGGGCTATTTTAATACACGTAATGCAATTTGTTACCGGTTTGTTTATCTTATGGGTCTTTTTTTACGGTTTTGCCCAATTGCTGCTGCTAATCCCGACTTCCTTTCATGAAGGCTCTCTCTGGAAATCCGGTTGGTGGCAAGGGTGATTCCCAAAACACCAGGCAGACATCGCCAAAGTGCGATGCGGCTATTGGAACAAGCCGTGTTTATATTGCGTATGGCACCGGCTGATTTGCTGCCCGCATATTACATAGGCAGCTTGCCGTTTATACTTGGCCTGTTATATTTCTGGAGCGATATGAGCCGCAGTCCCGATGCGGGTGAGTACAGCGCTTCAGCCGCCTTGGTGATGGCTTTGCTTTTCGCATGGATGAAATACTGCCAGGCGCTGTTTGCCGCGCGTATATACGCTCGCCTCAGCCATAAACCGCCGGATTCGCTCTCATATAAGCGTCAAGGAGTTCAGGCCGCCTCCCAGACGTTGCTGCATTCAACCGGTGTTTTTATTCTGCCGCTGGCATTATTGGTAACACTTCCATTTGGATGGTGTTTCGCATTTTATCAGAATGTTACCGTATTAAGCCAAAATGAATGCGCCGGTGTCAGAGCTTTATATCGTCAGGCATGGCAGCAAGCCCGGTTATGGCCTACCGAAAACCATCATTTAATGGCTGTCATTTTTATTTTCAGTCTGACAATTTTTGCCAATCTGGCAATTGCCGTTTATCTGTTTCCCCAAATGCTGAAAACTTTTTTCGGCTATGAATCGATTTTTACGTTGAGCAGCACCAAACTGTTGAACACAACATTCTGGATAACTATTTTGAGTCTGACCTATTTATGTGTGGATCCGTTGATTAAAACCGTTTATGCTCTGCGCTGTTTCTACGGATTGGCCATCACTTCCGGCGATGACATCCGCTTTGAATTACAAGGCGTTATCGCCAACCAACAAAATATAGGCCGCCAATGATCATTCTTTTTGTTATCAGTTGTCTTCTAACGACATCAATAGGCGCGTATGCCGGCGAGCATCAGCAACCTTTAATTTTCAAGGCTCAGGAAATAAAGGGAACCGTTGATTCCAAAACTCTTAACCACTCTATCGAACAGGTGCTAAAGCGGAGTGAATTTACCTGGCGCTTGCCGCGTGACCGCAATATTAAAAAAGAAAAGGACTCCAAAGATTACCCCTGGCCATTATCAATGCTTGTCGCTTTTGGCGATACTCTGGAACAATGGTTCGACACATTAAAACAATGGTTGAGACACTTGAAAAAATGGACTCAAGACTTATTCAAAAACGATGAACCGGATGATAAGAAAACAGCATCTGACAGCGGCCAGTGGCTCGGTTCAGTGCGCACCAGTATGCTTATATTAGCGGTGTTGCTTGTAGGAATCGGAATCGTTATTTTTTGGAAAACATGGCGACAGCGTTCTAAACCGGAGATTACGAATGCTCCTGTTGTCCCGAATGATGCTGCGCCTGACTTAGATGATGAAAACGTCAAAGCGGATCAACTGCCCTCTGAGCGCTGGATTGCGCTGGCCCAATCTCTTTTTCAGGAAGGAGCGTTACGCCAAGCCATGCGTGCTTTTTATCTGGCCACACTGGCGCACCTGTCTGAATGCGGTTTCATTACAATTCGTAAGTACAAATCCGATGGGGACTATATTCATGAACTTAGACGGCGCGCTCACACACAAACCGATCTTCTGATACATTTCACCAAACAAGTCGGCCTGTTCCACAATGTTTGGTACGGTATGCACAGTGTAACCGCCACGGATATTAAAGCCGTCGCCGCAATGCAGGAAAGGATCACACACTTTGCAGAAACCGTCTAATCTGTATATTGCCATCGGAGTTGTTTTCGGCATACTCTTTTTTATCGGCTTAGGCCATTTGTTTATGTTGCGTTTTAAAACAGGTGACATCTATCCACCTTACTCATCTTTACGAGCCGATCCACTGGGAACAATGGCGCTTTACGAAAGCCTTGCGAACACGGGCAGTGTTGATGTGCGCCGTCACTATGAATCCGTGACGCGGCTTCAATCCGGCCATGATATAACCTTTTTTTATCTGGGGAGTCCCGCAACTTTCTTTTTTTCGGGAAATCACAGCAATAGTGATTCCGGTGATAATTTGGAGAAACAACTTCAGCGTTTGGCAATCACGGGGGCACGAGTGGTGATAAGCTTGATTCCTCCGAAAGAAAAAAAAACATCGCTCAAATCATCTGACGAAAAATGTGAGCGCGTCAAAAAGGCATCCGAGGATGACGCCGCAGATGCGAACAAACCGCAGCAACCGTATGCAAAGATAAAGCAACTGGCTTCTGCATTGATTTCGAAACCTTCGCAAAACATATCGTTAAAATATGATCACCAATTGGAAAAATCCGCCGGTGCGCACCTATCACCTGCTTATTTAACCAGCGGCCTGCCCTCCAAAAAAAATATTCCCTGGCATTCGGCCTGGTATTTTGACGTTGCCGGTTCCTCCTGGAAAGTTATTTACAGTATCGACAATCGCCCGGTAATGATTGAACATCCGTTCGGTGATGGAACTGTCATTCTTTTGACAGATACTTTTCTGTTAAGCAACGAAGCGCTTAGAAGTAAACGTCATCCTCGTTTCCTGGCCTGGCTGATGGGCCCCAATTCTCAAGCTGTTTTTGATGAGGCTCATTTGGGAATGCGCAAAAGACCCGGAGTTGTGGCTTTGGCGCGCCAAAATCGCTTGCATTGGCCAATTGGCGGTATTATTTTGCTGGCCTTCTTGTTTATATGGAAAAATGCGATACCATTGACGCCGCCGCCTGAAAAGTCTGGTTTACCGTCTGACGGCTCGACGCCATCCCCCCAGAATTATACGTCCCAGGATTACACAGATGGGCTGATCAGTTTGCTGGATCGTCATATTGACAAACGGCAAGTTTTGAAAACTTATGTGGATCAATGGCTTGAATCGCTGCCTCGCAATCAGGTGCCGACTGCCGCAAAAAGAAAACGTATTGAGGCTATGTTTAAAGAAGATGGTACTTTAATTGATGGGCAAGACCCGGTGGCGACATATCATCAGATATACGCTATCATTTCCGAGGAATGACGAACTGGAAATAATCGAATGACGAATTTAAATAATGAAGAGAGAAGGCATGGGAAATAATAATCGCGAAATTATAACCAAAGTGTTAAGCAGTGCTAAAAATGAAGTTGCCAAAGTCATCATCGGTCAGGAAAACGTTGTTGATCAGGCGTTAATTGCCATCTTTAGCGGCGCGCATGCGCTCATAGAAGGCGTACCCGGTGTGGCCAAAACCCTGCTTGTAAGAACATTGGCTCATATTATGCGCTGCGACTTTGCCCGCATTCAATTTACACCGGATTTGATGCCCACGGACATTACCGGAACCCATGTTTTTAACCTGCAAAAAAATATTTTTTCTTTGGTTAAAGGCCCGGTGTTCACCACTTTTCTATTAGCTGATGAAATCAATCGGGCACCAGCTAAAACCCAATCCGCACTTCTTCAGGCCATGCAGGAGCGCACGGTAACGATTGATCGTCAAACCCATGAATTATCTTCTAATTTTACCGTTTTCGCCACCCAGAATCCCATTGAATATGAAGGCACTTACCCGCTTCCCGAAGCGCAAAAAGACCGTTTTATGTTAAAAATCACTATGGATCATCCCACGCCGGAAGCCGAACTGGCACTGGCTCAACGTATGCTGGGAGACGAAGCGCCGGAAACCACCTTAGTTTCCGGTTCCGTAAAACAAATTATCACACCTGAAATTTTGACAAAACTACGTCAGGCCTTGACTCAAATATTAATGAAACCTGAGTTGATTGAATATATTGTCGCTATTGTGCGTAAAACTCGTGAGCATCAAAGTGTGTTGGTGGGTGCCGGCCCCCGCGCCACTCAGTCCTTATTACTGGCCAGTCGCACGCTGGCGGCCATTGCCGGACGTGATTTTGTCACCCCTGACGATATCAAAACCATGACGCTGCCTGTACTGGAACATCGTTTAATTCTAAGGCCGGAATTTGAAATCGAAGGTTTGTCCATTCGGGAAGTGATTGCCGATATTCAAAAAGAGGTGGCGGTGCCGCGGTGAAAAGATTAAAACCCAAATCGCAAATCGCAAATCTCAAATAAATTCCAAATAACAATGACCAATGAAATCACAAATTCCCAAAAATTAATATCCGATAACTCAAACTGCTATTGTATCAATTATAGATCAGGCAGTTTAAAATTTAGTCATTGTGATTTATTAATAATTATGCTCACGAAAATTACTAAAGAACCAATTAAATTTGTACCGCGTTCCCGATTACTCTTTTGGACGGGCGCAATCGTGTTTCCTTGTACATGTCTAACCGCATACTCGCCTGCATTTACATTCCTTGCACTTGCTCTGATTGCAGGATTTATGCTTGTGGCGGCTCTGGATATGATAGCATCACGCCATGCCCTTGCGTCGTTACAGGTTCAGGTACCGGATATCGTGCGTCTTTCAGTCGGTCGTAAGGGTGAAATCAGCCTGCGTATTCGTTTGGAAAAGCGCAATATTCGTCAACTGCGTCTCGGCTTGGTGTTTCCTTCCGCAATTCACACCGACAGCAGCGAACAAAGAATTCTTATATCGTTAGACGCAGAAATCGTTTCCGTATCCTGGCCGGTTCAGGCGTTAAAACAAGGCCGTTTTATTTTAGATCGCTGTTATCTGGAAACTGTTTCCAGCTTAATCTTATCTCTAGGCGGGTTTTGGAATATCCGTGCTTCAAAGCCGATTAATGCTGAAATCCGGGTGTATCCTGATATATGGTCGGAACGCCAACATCTATCCGCTCTTTTTATGAATCAGGGCATTGGTGTCCACCGTCAGCATTTGGTGGGCAAAGGGCGTGAGTTCGATCAATTGCGTGAATATCAGCCCGGAGACAGCTACGAAGATATTCACTGGAAAGCCACCGCCAAAAGACGCCAGCCTATCACTCGTGTACATCAGGTGGAACGCACTCAACAAGTGTATGTTATTATTGATGCCTCCCGCATGAGTGCCCGTCCCGCCAATATCGCTTCGACGGCCAAGTGCGTGCATACGGATAAAACCAGTCTGACAACAATTTTAGACCGTTTTATCACCGCTGCGATGGTGCTGGGTATGGCGGCGCAACGTCAAGGAGATTTATTCGGCCTTTTGGTGTTTAACGATAATGTGCAGGTTTTTTTAAATGCCCGTAGCGGCAAAGCACATTTTGGCGCCTGTCGTGACGCGCTTTATACAATTGCCCCCAAGCGCGTTTCGCCCGATTTCATCGAACTTTTCACTTTTATAGGCACTCGTATTCGACGCCGGTCGCTGATGCTTTTTTTAACCAGTCTGGATGATCCCGTACTGGCTGAAACTTTTACCCATCATATTGACATTATCAGCCGGCGTCACCTGGTATCAGTAACCATGTTAAATCCACTTCTGGCCAAACCGCTTTTTGAGTCTCCTTCGATACAATCAATCCGCGACCTGCATCGGCATCTTGGCGGCCATTTTTTATGGCAAACCCTAAGAGAAACGGCTAAAACGCTCAACCGGCGAGGCGTCAATCTGGCATTGCCTGACAACACCGATTTATGCCCGTCACTGGTTTCCCGCTATTTGGCGGTTAAACAACGGCAATTGCTATGAATTTTGGAGATGTTCTCCGGAATTATGCAAGAATGAAAGGCACAATCTGAAAGATTACGGTGCATTGCCACGGCTCTTTATTTTAACATAAAACTGTCCGATTTTATCGCATACAGTCCGATTTTATCGGACAAAATCTAATTTTTTAAAAATCAGCACGAAAAGATGCCTGAATCTTCTTTTTATCAGAAATCCATGTAAGTACTTGGACATATATTTTCAGGTTACAAATTCTGCTGGAAATCGGATTTTTCTAAAAAATCCGATTTCTAAAATACCGGAAAACTTTTGTCCAGGTACTTAAATGATGCTGACTTCAGTCAGATTTGCCCGTGACGCAAGCTGAAGCCAGCACTCCTCTTTGTTAATATGTGTAAGGAATGAGAATGAGATAAATTCCCTGATCATGCGTGAAGCGTGAATTCACGCATCACGTTTCAAAAATCACAATTGAGATGGTGATTTTGTCCCTGATCCTAAGTTGTTTAATTTCTAATCATAGAATATATTTTTACCCTCTTTTACAAAAAGAGAACTCTTTGGCACGGAAATTGCTTTATTTATAGATAGTAAAAACCGTTGCTTCAAGATTACCGACATTAAGAAAGGAAAAATAATTGAAAACCCAGGATAAAATCATAAAAGTTCTAATCGTTGATGATTCAGCGCTTGTTCGCGTTCTTTTTAAAAGGATGCTGAACACCACACCTGAAATAGAAGTTGTCGGTACGGCCTGTGACGGTGAGGAAGCTCTTGAACTGATTCCCAAGTTAAAGCCTGATGTTATCTGCACGGATCTTCACATGCCAAGTATGGACGGACTTGAATTGACCAAAGTTGTCATGGTGAAATTTCCACTTCCTATATTGGTCATCAGTGTATCCGTAGAGGAAGGCGATGATGATCATAATATTTTCCGACTGCTTGAAGCCGGAGCGGTAGATGTATTCCCCAAGCCTGATGGTGGAGGCGGTCTTGACTATGATAAATTCGCTGCCGATCTGATTCGTAAAATAAAAATCCTTTCCGGTGTTTTTGTTTTTCACAAGCACTCCGCCCCAACACCTGAAATTTATCAGGCCCCCAAGATAGATTACGCACCTAAAACACAACAACTCGTAAAAATTCTTGTAATCGGCGCATCTACCGGAGGGCCTCAGGCATTGCATACTGTTTTAAATACGCTTCCGGCCGATTTCCCGGTTCCCATCGTTTGTGTTCAGCATATCAGCGACGGATTTACACAAGGGTTGGTAGATTGGCTGGATTCGCAATGCAATCTCTACGTTAAACTTGCCGAAAAAGGTGAGCGTCCGTCTCCAGGAACAGTCTATTTTCCACCTGAAGGTGTCCATTTGGAATTCGATGCCATCGGACACTTTAAATTATCCGATAATCCTGCGGTGGCGGGGCATTGCCCTTCAGTAACTGTTACCTTTGATTCTGCTGCGAAACATTACGGTTCAGCAGTGGCCGCCGTATTGCTCACCGGCATGGGCAGTGATGGCGCTGAGGGGATGCGAACAATTGCCCAGTCCGGCGGGTTCACCATTGCCCAAAACGAAGCCACAAGCGTTGTTTTCGGTATGCCCAAAGTGGCTATTGAACTGGGAGCCGCTCAACATGTGATAGCACTGAATGAAATTCCGCAAATGTTAAACCGGCTGAGGCGGAATATGGTTTGTTAATCGATGAGCGTCAAACAAATTTGATCGTACATAAGCACTCTTTTTTATTCAATATATAGTTTACGAAACAAAGTGAGGATTAGAAATTAAATAACTTATACACATTAGCAAAGAGGAGTGGACTTCAGCTTGCCTGTACCGCCACAGAAAAACCAAAATTGGAATACTATATATTGATAAATTCTAAAAGTTTGTATTTGAAATTTAATTTGAAAAGCGATATATACTATTAATTCAGAGATTAAAAAGGAGAGATTTATTTTACAGGGGACCATAAGGAGAAAAAATGGAAACTCAGGCGCTTCCAAATATAAAAAGACTGAATAGTGACGACAGAATTCTGATTGTTGAATATTTTCTTAATTTATTTAAACTTCGGAAGAGAGCGCCCAAAGAATCCCGCACCGGTTTTTCGCTTATCGATGTCAAAAATTCGGAATATATTTATAAATTAAATGTGTTGCATGGGAAACAAAGGTTATCGCGGCGGATGAGTATATATCAACTAAGTGAAAATAGCGGCAGTAAGAGTAATTGCTTTAGAGTGGTTTATGATACCCTTTTTGTTATTAAAATTCCACCGTTCCCAATCAAAAGTTTCGAAGAATATATAAATGATATCAATTCTGAAAGACACATTGTTGAAGCATTAGCCCCCGACATTGAATGTATTTCACCGAGAGTCTCTACCCTTTTAAAAAAAATCGCTCCTTTTTCGCACGATGTCGATATGGAACCTGAAAAATTTGAACAAAAGTGCATTCAGCGACTCAGAGCATTCCCCCAATTGCAAAAATACTTACAAATCGGAGGCACGTTTGCTTTTTTTATGGATTTATCCAAGCATCGCTTTCTAAGCCAGGTGATTGATAAAATTCATGATAGCGGAAATAAAATGGAAAAGGAGATAATCGGCCAGGTTGACAGCCTTTGGGACCTTATGGTGTTTGAAGATATCTATGGAATGGACACAGCCCCGGTGTTTTACAGAATAAATGATGTTTACAGAAACTACGAAAGTCGGCTGGCGCATCTGTTGCGGAAGCACCGGCAGGAAGGTTCCGTTTCGATATATGAAAAGAAAGAGTGGTTTTTAAACTATTTGGCCGGAAAAGCATCAGATTCTGAACAGAATATCATCTCGCAGGAATTTATTGTTGAATTGAATTGTTTAATGGAAAATATTTTTAAAGAAAATTATGATACGATTGAAGAATATCGCAAAATAATTGAAAAATATATCTATAAATTGAGGTTCAAACAAAATAAACCGAAACTACAGCTCATTATCACGAAAATTCTTTCCATATTAGACCGGTTACATCAAAAAGGCGTGGCCATCAGGGATTTGAAGCCGGATAATATTTTTGTGGCAGAGCATAATGAAAACACGGGCATCACTTCCGCACACCCAAGTGATTTATCCATAGGGTTGATCGACTTTGAAACCGCCGTTCGGTTTAAAAGTAAATATGACAATAAAATCGAACAACCGCTTCTCGCCGGGACGCCTTCTTATGCAACTCCGTCTCATCTCTTTCCCAATGAACTCTTGTGTGACGCCTTTCAAGATTTATCCCGTATATTCCACATTCAGGACTGGCAAGCCGTTATAGCCATTATTTACAGCATATCCACCCAACAACATCTATCTGAAAAAACGGGTCGTGTGTTGCCTGGCATTATTAAAATTATGCGTAGCACCGAAATGAAAAACATGACTTTGACAGAACTTTTTAAAAAAGGAAGTCATTCCTTTTGGTGCACGGCGGTCAGGGAATTTAAAGAAAAACTGCGTACCAGGGAAGATATGCTCAAATCTTTGATAGTCACATTGCCGCATAATGTGAAACTGATGCTGAAACGTGAAATTAACTTTGAAAATGACCGTGTGAATAAAATTATTTGGAAACAGGTCGATTCTCAAAATATCTTCAAAAGCCGTAAAAGCCGTAAAATTTTAATCGAAGCTTCCTGCGAAGTCATCGGCCAGTACAAGCTCAAATGTGAATCCGGACGGAATACATCTGATTCCAAAACAAAATTGCGAAAACTGACGGTTAAATTTTTTCAGAAATTGGAATATCTTAAACTCCAATCCCAACAACTTGCTCACACCATCGCTTTATTAGATCAAAGGCCGACTACAATATCCGTTTACGAACTTTTAGAACTGATGTTCAATATCGTTTTAAAAGCGATGTATCTGGAGGACTGGGGCAACATGTCCTTAGTCAATGAGCAGTTCACTGACAACGATCTGTATGCAGAAACCGTTATGATTGAAAAAACTTTGCTATAGTATTTCGGGCATCCTCATTTTGCCCTTTTATGTAAGGATGCTGTGTATTTCAATTTGTTTTTCATTGGCGCAATAATTGCCATAACCAACAACCCGAAAGGGGGTAATATATGAATATGCCATCCGTAAATATCAAAGTTCTCTTAGTAGATGATTCTCCGGTCGCGCTGGCTGTCTTTAAGAAAATGCTGGCCGCCTCACCGGAAATCGATGTCGTAGCCACGGCAATGAACGGTCGTCAGGCATTGAAACAAATACCGGAGTATCAGCCGGACGTGATCTGTTCTGATCTGAATATGCCGGTAATGGATGGGTACGCATTTACCAAGGCGGCTATGGCTGAACACCCTCGCCCGATTCTGGTGTTAAGTACTGAGGTTCGGACGGAAAATGCAGGCAATGTGTTTCGCGCCATTGATGCCGGTGCGGTGGATGTGCTTCCCAAGCCCAAAGGGGGGCTTATGGGGATGACCGCCAATTATGATTGCATGACGAATGAACTGGTTGAAAAGATAAAGGCGTTAGCTAAGGGCGATGTGTTGCCGCAATTCCGAAAATTAAAAACCTCCGCCAGGTACCCAAAAGCGACAGCACCTGCGCCAGGCTTTTCCAAAATGAATTCTCAAATGGTGGCGATTGGCGCATCTATTGGCGGACCGGAAGCGATCCGAAACCTTTTGAGCCGATTGCCGGCCGATTTTCCTGCGGCGATTCTATGTGTTTTGAACATCAGAGACAGTTTTTTAGATCAATTGATAAGCTGGCTTTCACCCAAATGCGCACTTTCTGTCAAAATTGCGGATAATGGCGAAATGCCCCAGCAAGGCGTCATTTATTTTCCGCCTTCCGATAAAAAACTCACATTCGATGCCAACGGAAGATTTTCCTTTGAAAAACCGATGACAACTACAGAACGAAGAGCATCAATCACCGGTGCCTTTAATGCCGCAGCCGAAAGGTTTGGCCGTCAATCCGTTGGCATTTTGTTGTCCTGCACGGGTGATGATGGCGTTGAGGGTTTGAAATCTGTTAACAATGCCGGCGGTTATACCATTGTTAAGGACAAATTTAGCGGTATGTCTGCTGGCACTTATGATAATGCGCTTGCACTGGAAGCGGCCGGATATGTCTTGCCCAGCGATCAGATCGCATCGGTTTTGACTGACATCGTTTCCATGAATAAATAAGGTACCAAAGCATGGACAAATTTTTAACCGATCAATTCAAAAAGATAATCACAGAACGCACCGGGTTATATTTGCGAACTCAGGATAGCGAAAAATTGATTCTGGCCGTGAATCGAAGAACTGAGGTACTTAAACTTTCTTCTGCGGCTGAATATTATCGTCAGTTGTCCGATGATTCATACAGCCAAATATCGGAGTGGCAAGAATTGATCCTTATGCTTACAACGGCAGAAACCTTTTTCTTTCGGGACAAAGGACAGTTTCGATTGCTCCGCGAGCATATTTTTCCTCAAATCATAGAAAAACATCGGCATGACCGAACCTTGCGCTTATGGAGCGCTGGGTGTTCAACCGGTGAAGAACTTTATTCGCTAGCCATGCTTATTAATGAATCACTCCCGGATTGGCGGCGTTGGAATATTTTTTTACTGGGAACGGATATCAACTCATCCGCAATTGAAAAAGCGAAAACTGGTATTTACGGCGACTGGTCTTTCAGAATGGTGGATCCGGATATTCAAAAGCGCTATTTCAAGTACAAGTCTGGATGGGTCACAGACCGGCGTATTCGAGAAATGGCAACTTTCCGTACCGGGAATTTACGACTGGACCGATTCCCTGACCCCATTTCTCAGATATGCGACATTGACTTGATTCTTTGTCGCAACGTGTTTATCTATTTTACCTCTGAAGCGATTGCCGCGGTCGTAGAAAAATTTTGCGCCACATTGGTAGACGGAGGCTTTTTAATGACCGGCCACAATGAATTGCATGGCCATAGCTTTAACAATCTGAAAACCCTGTCTTTTCAAGCATCTACAATTTATCAACGCATCCATGCCAAAAGAACTGAAAACCGGGCATCATTTCAAGAACCTGTTTCCGCTCAACCCACAAAATTCGAACTGTCCGATACCACGCCGCCGGCGTCACCGAATAATCGTTTCACACCTCATGTCATCGGAGAAATTGTTCCTGATGACGCTGCTGACACTGAAAATGAGATTGAAGCTCTTTATTTAAAAGCCAGGTCTTACGCCAATTCGGGAAATCTTTCCCAAGCAATCTCCTGCTGTCGGGAAATAATGACAATGAAAGATTTTGATATAAACGCCTGTTATTTACTGGCATACATCATGCAGGAAAAAGGAAAACCCGAAGCGGCCAAAAAGTATCTGAAACGTATTATCTATTTTAATCCGGCATACACCGCCGCTTATGTCGAATTGGCGTCTCTTTATGAATCCGAGCATGATTTTAAACGCGCCAAAAAAATGTGGTCTGCCGCTTTGGACCTCCTCTCCCAAGTATCTTCCGATGATTTGATAGCGCCTTACGATCAGGTGCGGGCGTTGACATTGACACGGCATATCCAGAAAGAATTAAAGAAATACATATAATTGCAATTCACAACGAGATATTTGAACGAGCGCTTAGAAAGTTTAGTGAAGTTCTGGACATCAACGGATTTATGAATGCTGTCCAATCTGATTCTTCCCAAGATATAGTTCATTATTTCCCAATGCAAAAATTACGAAAAATCATATCAAGCACATCCTGACTGGTAGTCAGACCGGTGATTTCATCTAAATATGAGAGCGTTTCCTGAAGATTGAGAGCAATAATTTCGTAAGGTGCTTGCGTTTTTAATTCTGCAAGTGCCGTACACATCGGCGAAATGCCTTTTTCAAGCGCGAGTTTCTGGCGAAGATTGGGAACATACATCTCGCTTGGAGACGTGTTTGCCCGGTTGTTAAGCCTTTGAACAATTTTCTGACGCAAATCATCAATGCCCTGCTTATTTTTGGCAGAAATGTAACACGTAAGTACTGTTTTCCAATGTTCCGGCAGCATGTTTTTAAAATCCGCTTTGATGATGTCTGTTTTATTGTGAACCAGGATTATCAGCTTTTTGCTTACCTCGTTGAAAATATCAAAATCATCTTGGGTCAACTGACCGCTAGTATCGGTAACCAACAGTATCAGGTCAGCGTTTTTTAAACTTTCCCTACTTTTGCGGATGCCGATAATTTCCACTTCATCCTGACTTTCCTGTATTCCGGCCGTATCTGAAAGCACAATGGGGATTCCGTTCAGAATTACAGTTTCAGACACCAGATCACGAGTGGTGCCGGGAATATTTGTAACAATAGAGCGGTCTTTTTCTGTCAGACAGTTCATCAGGCTGGATTTACCCACATTCGGTTTCCCGATTATACTGATTTTGAAGCCTTCCCGCAAATAGTCAGCATCATCGTATAGCCGGATAAGCGACTGCATCACAGTAATGATTTCAGTCATGCCGGCAGCCGCCAGTTCTTCGATGTTTTCTTCGGCATGGATGTCATCGGGAAAATCGATGCTTACTTCAATCAGGCTCAGAACATCCAACAACTCCTTTTTAACCGCTTCGATTTTGCGACGCAGCCCGCCTTTGAGGTGTTCGTTGGCGATTGCCAAAGCTTGCTCATTTTGGGCATTAATCAGATCAATGACTGATTCAGCCTGGGTAAGATCAATACGGCCATTTAAAAAAGCCCGGCGGGTAAACTCACCGGGTTCCGCTAAACGGGCGCCATTGTTCAAGACAAGTTTAAGAATGTAATTTAATACGGCCGGGCCTGAGTGGGAATTGATTTCAACGATGTTTTCGCGGGTGTAGGAATGCGGTGCCTGCATATAAGCTATTAACACTTCATCGCAGACTGTGTTTGCGGCCGGATCGAGCAAATAACCGTAATAGAGGCGGTGTGATCGAAAAACGGTGTTACGATGAAGCGCATCAGTACCGGATAAACCCGTTGTATGCTTGGGTCTGAAAAGAGGACGCGCTATTTGTAAGGCTTTATGACCGGAAATTTTGATTATGCCGACACCGCCGCTACCGTAAGGCGTGGCGATAGCGGCGATGGTATCACTATTTTCAGGTATATGAATCACATTACTTTGCCCGACGATTGTTTTTCCGTGGGAAAATTGTCAGTTTACGCATATTTCCACTGCCGATACTCTTTGTGCGCACCCCTTTGTCTCTCAGGGCGATATGCACAATACGGCGTTCTTGGGAATTCATCACGCCGATAGTAACCGGCTTTCTTGTTGCTTTAGCTTTTTCGGCAAGTCTTAACGCCAATTGAATCAGATTATGCTTCCGTTTTTTAAGATAATTTTCAACATCAATTTGTAAACGAATGTGTTTTTTATATTTACGGCTGACCATCTTTTCCACAAGATACTGAATCGCCTCTAGTGTCTGGCCGTGTTTACCGATAATGATCCCCGGACGAGACCCGTTCACCATCAATTCAATCGGGTTATGCTTTTTATCAACGCTGATCTGCGCATCAGAGGTTACACAATCCAATATGTGGCGCAAAGCAGTTTGGGCCATTTCAAGCGGGCCCAAAATATCATCTTTATTCGGAATGGCGGTTTCATTGTCTCCGGCAGTAATCACGGCCTCATCTTTGTCAGGAAGAACGGTTTTTTTCGTAGCCGTAGTTTTTGACTGCGTAGGTTTAGGCTCTTGCACTGAGCCAGTGTCAGAAGGTTCACCATTCTGAATGCGTTTCACCCGAATTTTAGCTGTTTTTTTGCCGATAAAGCCTAAAAACCCGGATGAACCCGGTTGTACAACTGCATATTCCAGGTTTTCTCTTGTAATTTTAAGGATGTCGCATGCATTGCGGACAGCGGCATCAATATTTTTTCCTTCAAATTCATAATAACGTGACATAGCAACCTCCGGTTTATAAAGTTTTTTTCTGAGTGTAATATTGCTGGGCAATGGACACAACATTATTGATCAGCCAATAGAGGACAAGCCCTGCGGAAAAGTTGATAAAAATAACTGTAAAGGCGAGGGGCATAAATTGCATCACTTTGGCTTGGGTCGCATCTCCCACCGGTGGTGACATTTTTTGCTGTAAGAACATGGTAACGCCCATTATGATGGTAAGCACCGGGATTCCGTAGGGTGCATCCATAAATGGAATCGAAAAGCCGAAATTACCTAAACGATCCGGTGCCGACATATCTGTTATCCAACCGAAAAAAGGCGCATGGCGTAACTCAATGGCCTGATAGAGCATCCTGTAAAACGCAAAAAATACGGGAATTTGGACAACCATCGGCAAACATCCGCCGATAGGATTGATTTTATAGGTTTTGTAAAGCTGCATGGTTTCTTCCTGAATGCGCTTTTTATCACCTTTATATTTTTCTTTGACCTCGGCCATAAGGGGTTGAAGTTTTTTCATTTCAGCCATTGATTTATAGCCCTTGGTTCCCAACGGCCATAAAATAAGTTTGATTAACAAAGTCAAAATTATAATCACAACACCGTAATTGGGAATATATTGGTAAAGAAAATTCATAAACGCAAGGCATGGTCTGGCAATAAAATCAAACCAGCCGAAATCAACGGCTTTATCAAGTTGATGCCCGGTCTGTTTTAAGATGCTGACTTTCTTTGGCCCGATAAAAATTTGGTATTCAAGCGCTGTTTGCATATTGGACAGAATTTGCATCGGCGGCGACGCGTATTGGCTGGTAATTAAATTTGCGCCGTTCACATTCAGCCTCAGTTCGCCGTTCTGCTTTTTAACAGGAATCAGAGCTGACATAAAATAGCGATCTTCGAGCGCAATCCAATCGACCTGGCCGGCATAGATATTTTTTTCGGCAATATCGTCTAAAGCGATTTGTTCCAATGTGTTGTTAATAAATGCGCTGGGACCTGAAAAACCGAAGCGATCAATCTCTTTGGGCATAACTTTTTTTAATCCTAACAAAGCCTGTCCCTGGAAGTCCCTGTCTGATTTGTTTATAATTTTGACGGCGAGGCCAATTTTATACGATTGGGGGGTAAACAGGTATTCCTTTTGGACAATGATGCCTTGTTGTGATTGCCATGTGAAAATGACCCTTCGGGGGGAATGTTCAATAGTAATTTCGTTGTCAGTCATGTCGCCATGAAACACAGCGTTGTTCAGGTCGTTCAATTGATTGCCGCTGATTTCCAGCGTAATATTGCCGGTTTTTATCTCATAAGGTGCCATTTGGTACAATGGGGAATCCGGTGAGGCGTTTTCTTTGTAATTGTGAAGCAAAAAACTTGTAAACAGAGCGCCTTTTTCGGATATTCCGACAGTGTAAAAAGGCGTTTTAATCGTTAACTGACGTGCCGGCCGTTCATCCGTAGCTTCTTTTAACGGCAGAGTCGTATCAGTTTCAACAGTTTCACCGGCCTTTTGCATTTCTACAGAAGGCGCAGATTCCGAAATGGCAACAGTTTCTTCATGTTTGATGTCATCTTGTTTTTGCCTGATTTCATCTTGTCGGGCGCGTTGTTGACGTTGAATGGCCTCGTTATCGACAAAAAGAAAATTCCAAACGAGGAAAACCAATAATGAAAGACCGATTGCAAGAAATAATCTACCTTGTTCCATAATTTTTCCTTTTAATTCAAACTAATCTGATAGGTTGTTTTTCCGACCTGTTTGACGAATTTACATAAAAAGCGGTAACACTTGCACATGGATTTTTTATCTGACTTTTCCATCTTTTTATTCATAGGGGAGTGGCAATTGTCAGGGCAAGACCGTTATGCAAGCGCGGCAAGTCGGATAAGCTGATTTTAAACAGTCGATGCGAGTATTTATGGTACCGGGTCATATCCGCCCGCATGAAAGGGATGACATTTTAGGATACGCTTAACTGCGAGGAAAACACCTTTTAAAGTTCCATACTTGGCGATTGATTGATACGCATAAGCTGAACAACTCGGATAAAAACGACATCGATTTCCTAATAACGGTGAAATCAGAATTTGGTAAAAACGAATACACAGCAATGACAATAATGTTAAGAGTTTTTTAATTGTGTTCTCTCCCGAAAGTTTATTGTTTTAAAGAGCTTGCGCAGATCGGGATACACCTTTTCAGATGGTGTGCCGGCGGCCTGCTTTTTGGCAATCACATTAATATCCCAAACACCTTCAAGGCACTGTTGGTTTAAACGAAAAAATTCACGTACATAGCGCTTGATTTGGTTACGTGTAACTGCGTTCCCCACCTTTTTGGTAACCGTGATTCCAAGACGATTCTGATGGGTCGTTCCGGTTTGGTAAACAGCCAGGAAATAGTGCGTGTGTATCTTTTTACCTTTTCGAGATAACGCAATGTATTCCGTGCGTTTTAAAATTCGGTTCGCTTTGGTAAAGCTAAATTTTTTCAATAATTCGTCCGAAAATCATAATAGTCCGTTAAAGTGCCAGTCTTTTACGACCTTTGGCGCGGCGACGATTGATAATTCTGCGCCCGGCTTTGGATGACATACGTTTCAAAAATCCGTGTTTACGGGCGCGTTTGATTCGACTGGGTTGAAATGTTCTTTTCATAATCTTAACTCCTTTTCTTTTAATATGGTTGATATTTGCTTTAAATCATAATCACTGAATTATGTTAAGCAACATAATTTTCTAATGCTTTGTACATATACCGATCCAATTTTGGTTTTTCCAGATTAGCGGAGTGCGATCTTCAGCTTGCAGGTGAAATCTGGAAAAACCAAAAGTTAAATTACAGCTTTCTTTTTTACATATTGTAAGTTGCCCGATCATTTATGCTACCATGTAAGGATGAAAGCAGTTCCCGTTTAAGGATAAAGTTTTAATCAGGCATTCCGAATTGCATCGACCACCAAGTCACCTACCTGGCTGGTACCAAAACCCATTTTGTTTGCTTCCATGCTTTTCAGATTATTTTGGATAACCGAAATGACCGCTTTTTCAACTGACTCAGCGGCTTGGAATTCGCCCAGGTGGGATAGCATCATTTGTACAGCCATAATCGCCGCCAGCGGATTGATACAATTTTTGCCGGTATATTTGGGTGCAGAACCGCCGATAGGCTCGAATATACCGGTTCCTTGGGGGTTGATATTGCCACCGGCGGCGATTCCCATGCCGCCTTGAATCATTGCGCCGATATCGGTGATAATATCACCGAACATATTATCCGTTACAATGACATCAAACCATTCCGGATTTTTCACCATCCACATGCAGGTCGCATCCACATGAGCATAGTCTTTTTCAATATCGGGATACTCCTCGCCCACTTCGTGAAAAGTTCTTTCCCATAAATCAAAAGCATACGTAAGTACATTGGTTTTGCCGCAGAGTGTCAGTTTTTTACCCTGATTTCGCTGGCGACAATATTCAAAAGCGTAGCGTAAACAGCGTTCTACGCCTTTACGGGTGTTAATCGATTCCTGAACAGCAATTTCATCAGCCGTGCCTTTTTTCAAGAAACCGCCGGCACCGGCATAAAGCCCTTCTGTGTTTTCACGTACAACATCAAAATCGATCTCTTCCGGCCCTTTGTTTTTTAATGGCGTATCCACGCCCGGATACAGCTTCACCGGGCGCAGATTGATATACAGATCAAGCGCAAAGCGCAGGTTCAGCAGAATGCCTTTCTCCAAAATACCTGGTTTCACATCCGGATGGCCGATGGCTCCGAGAAGAACAGCGTCTAAAGCGCGAATCTCTTCAATAGCATCATCATTAATGGTTTCACCGGTTTTTAGATAATGTTCGCCGCCGAAATGATAATGAATCAGGTTATATCGGATATTCGCGCGTTCCGCTACGGCCTGTAACACTTTTAATCCTTCGGCAGCCACTTCAGGGCCGGTTCCGTCACCCGCGAGAACGCCCAAAGTATATGTTTTTGACATAAAAATCTCCTTTCATTCATAGTTTTAAAAATTCAGTCATTAATGCAACAGATCATTTTTATAGGTAAATTCGGCTTTTAATTTGCCGCTAGGGTAAAACTCTTTACTGACACCTTCCCGTTTCCCATTCACATAATTATCTTGTCGTTGGACAGCACCGTCTTCATAATAGCTTACTGCCGGGCCTTCAACCTTATTATCTACATATTCAGCTTTGTATTGTAACTTACCACTTTTATAATAACGTTTGCTTACACCGTGCATTTTTCCATCTTTATACGGGGTTTCAGCTTGTACAGAGCCATCGTCAAAAAACAATTTGGAAATTCCCTGGGGAAGATTGTCAACGTATTCAATTTCTAATTGAAGTTTTCCGTTTTCGTGAAATCTTTTTTCAATGCCTTCTTTTTTGCTGTTTTTATAAGGAATTTTAGCTCTGACTTGCTTATTTTTGTAATATTCCACGCGTTCGCCTTCGAGTTTGCCATTGACATAAGTTTCTTCAAACTCAAGTTCACCTGTTTCATAATAGCCTTTTCCACCTGCATTGGCACTGGCAATCCAGCCCAATAGCAATAACAGGGTGATCAGATAAACACTTGCCATTCGTTTTTGTGATTGTTGCATTCAAAATCCTCCTTGATAATTATTTTGAATAAAATTGTTGAAATAAATACGTTTCCACTCTGAATTCCAAATTATATACAGTGTCGGATTCATTGATTCAAGAAAAATCAATCTGACGGTTTACCGATTCCATGCTTAATGCCGATCCTGATATTCAAGAAAGGGTTGAAATTCCAGCCGGTAGATATACAACAGCACCATGGTCAACCCGAAAATTAACGGTCCGTAAAGCAGTCCTATCAGGCCGAAATAATTGATACCGCCCAGAATGGCAAAAAAGATCAGCATCGTACTCATATCGGCCGAACCTTTCATAAAAAGCGGACGCACCACTTGATCAATCGTGCCAACAACAATAGCACACCATAGCACGATAAAAAGCGCATAACCCCATTTACCCGATAGAAGCAGATAAAGTGCCGCCGGCCCCCATATCAACATTGTTCCCACAATCGGCACCAGAGATGCAAAGGCCATCATAATGCCCCAAAAAAGACCCGGCAATCCCGCAATCCAAAACGCTATGGCGCCGGCGGTACCTTGAGCAATCGCCGTGACAAAGGTTCCCAAAAGCGCTGAACTGGCTACAGATTTGACTTTCTCTATAATCTGATCTTCCTGGCTGGCACTTAAAGGCGACAGGTGTAAAAGCGATTTTACAAATTCTCGGGAATCTCGTATTAAAAAGAAAAAAACAAATATCATCATGCCAAATTTGGCAAAGATAGCGGTGATATTGCCAACCAGACTGCCCCCCTGATTAAGCAGCCATTTACTGATGGTCGCACTTAATTTAAGCAGAGATTGATCAATTTCAAAGTTTTTAACATCCAAACCCGGTAAGTACTGATCAACCAAAGCAATTATTTTGACGATCCAAGGCAATTCCATCAATTGGTTAAATTTACCGGCGGCGATCCATTCCGAGATCGCATGAAAGGATTGAGTACCTTGGCGAATCAGCGAAATAAGTATCAGAGTTAATGGAAGAACTACAACCATGGTTAATAAAATACATGACAGAAACGCTGCCAGATTCTCCCTTCGGCCAAAACGTTTTCTTATTTTGCGGTGTATCGGTTTGAAAACCGTGGCCAGAATAATGGCAAAAATAATCGTATTCACATAAGGGGAAAGAATATGATAACATGCGAAAAGTAGCCAAAACAGAATAAAAAATAAAAAATAATGGGCGGGAGAAAGCTTTACAGTTTTATTCTGGATAATTTTATCCGAATCATTATTTGCAATCAATTCAGAACCAACAGATGAATTGACGCTATTTTCACCTGCTTCAAGCAATTCAGTTTCAACTGGTGTTGTCATAATGTTATCCCTCACATACAAAATACAGAACTGTGTAACAAATAATACAATATCATTCCTTAACATGAGAAAGCGATTGAATATTGTTGCTTCATTGTTATACTACTAAATAAAAAAAGGGAAGCTTGAATTTTATCTTTTTTTATAGCCGTTTTGACATCCTTCATTTGTCGGTTTACACATTTTTAATGTCGAGTGAATTCCATTACTCTTCACCCACCTACAAAAATTTGTAAATAAATAGATCGAAAAAAGGTAAACTATTTTTTGCTTGCATTTCCGTAGAACTATTTGTAGATTGTTTTACATAAGGGGATGTTTAAAGGAATATTGCTATTCATGGATCGAAGAGCCTTTATCATAAAAAGTGCAGCGTTTTTGACCGGGAATTTTGCAGTGTCAAGGCAGTTTATCAAAACTGCTGGTGCCGCCATTCCTCCGCCAAAGATTAAACGACGCCCTTGTGTGGCGATAATTATAGATGACATCGGATACAGCCGAAAACGTGCCTGGCAATTTTTAAAAATTGGAATTCCGCTTACTTTTTCAATTTTGCCCCAGCTTACCTATTCCTGTGAATTAGCCTCGGCCATTCATGACCATGGCCATGAAATAATGCTCCATCAACCCATGGAGCCATATAATATGAAGAATCATAATCCGGGGCCGGCAGCGATTTACACTCGTCATGGCCGGAAACAGATACAAAATACTATGGCTCTGAATATCCGTTCAACACCGTTTGTCGTTGGCGTCAATAACCACATGGGATCAAGGTTTACCGAACAACAGGATAAAATCAGGCCGGCACTCGAAGTGGTACGCTCCAATGACCTTTTTTTTATCGATAGCCGTACTTCGGGACGTTCGATAGCTTATAAAACGGCGCTGGCTATGCAAATGACCACATTACCACGTCATTTTTTTTTAGATAATACCACCTTGCAACCTGTAATTTCAGCCCAGTTAAACAAATTAAAAAGGCGCGCTTTGAAATATGGTTATGCAATAGGTATTGGGCACCCGTTCCCCTGGACAGTCAAGGCGATTGCCCGTTTCGCCAGTAACCTCAATCCTTCCCAAATCAAATTGACATACATCTCAGAAGTTTTAAAAATTGCTAAAAGCGTATGAAATTTGAATTGCTTTCAAAAATCGCTTGTATTAAGTCTGAACCTCTGCCTTTATCAGGCGTATGCTTTAAAAGAGGAATCGAATAATCCCTTTAACAAAATTAATTGTAAATATACCCGATATTGATTGCTTGATTGTTTATCGCCGTATCAGATCAGAGCGATCATCAGGAGGAACAAAATGATAAATCAATGCTCATGCGGTTCCGGCCGCACTTTGGAAGAATGCTGCCAACCTTTGTTAGACGGTGTCAGGGAAGCCCGCACGGCTGAAGAACTGTTGCGCGCCCGCTATACTTCCCACTGCCTTAAAGAATCAGCGTATATCCTAAAAACGATTCATCCTGATAAAAGTAATCCGGATGATGAAAAAACACTTGATGAATGGTTTCGCACCGCGGACTGGGCTGAATTAAAAATACTCGACATTCAAAAAGGCGGTTTGGATGATGACGAAGGCCAAATTGAATTTATCGCCGAATATTCTGGCAAAAAAGGGCCTGACCGGCATCATGAATTATCAATTTTCAAAAAATTCAATGGACAATGGCGTTTTTACGACAGCCAGACACCAAAAGTTAAACAATATGTCCGCACTTCCCCCAAAATAGGGCGTAATCATCCTTGTCCCTGTGGAAGCGGTAAAAAATATAAAAAATGCTGTGGCAAGTAAGATGTTTTACAGATTTTTATTATAAAGTTACAAATTATTTCATAAACGGAGGAAAGCATGGAAATATTTGGTATTGACATCGGATTCGGGTTTACCAAAGCCACCAACGGCAATGAATTTGTTATTTTTAAATCACTCATGGGAGAAGCCACGGACATTCAATTCAAAATGGACCTGTCAACCGACACGTTTTCGAAAAATCTGCACGTTACGATTGACGATCAATCTTATTTTATCGGGGATTTCGCCGAACAACAGTCTAATGCGCGCAAATACACTTTAGACCAAGATTTGCTTGTCAAAGATTTTGTAAAGATATTTTGTTTGACCGGCCTGGGCGTGTTAACCGAAAAAACGGTCCCGCTAAATGTTGTATCAGGCCTGCCGGTGGGGTATTTTGAGCAATATCGTAAACCGTTTGCGAATATTTTAAAAGGGTCGCATGAAATCACTTTTCATAGAACTGACCAAACAGCGGTTTCCAAAAAGCTGGAAATCAAAAATGTCAAAATGATTCCCCAACCTCTCGGAACGCTGTTAAATTTACTGATGGATGATGACGGCAAAGTGATCAGTAAAGAGCTGGCGCAACAAAAAGTCGGTCTCGTGGATATCGGTTTTCGCACCACCGATTTTACAATCATTGATCATTTGCGCTATATCGAACGCGGAAGTACCACTACCGACACCGGAACATCCAAATGTTTTGCCGTAATTGCCAAAAAATTGCGCCAGGAATGCGGTGTCAATGTAGAATTGTTTCGATTGTATAAAGCGGTGGAAACCGGCTTTATCAAAATCAGGGGACACGAATACAATATCAGCAAATTCCGTGATCAGGTTTTTGCCAACGCGGCCGGAACCATTGCCAGTGAAATCGACCGGCTCTGGGCGGATGACTGGGATATTGACAAGATCGTTTTAACCGGAGGCGGCAGCGTGGAATTGGCCAAACATCTTCAACCGATGATTGCCGGTAATGTGATGCCGGTTGAAAACAACATCGACATGCGTTTGAATAACGTGCAGGGATACATAAAATTCGGCAAACATATCTGGGGAAAAACGGATTCGGATGACGCCGCTTCTTCATGACAGACTCAGAATCAAAGTACGTTTGAAATATGATATTACGGTTCCGGTTTTAGCAGCACAGCTTCGGAAAGCACGCCGGCAGCATTAAAAAGGTTAAAGCTTTTAATGGAGTAATAGTATTGAGTGTCCGATAGTGACGATAATATGTCCTGATCGATATAGGTGTCGGACCGCCACCCTTTCACTTGGGCAATCTCTTTGACTGAAACCGATTTCCTGGATTTATTCGCAATCATCCTCCGATAAATAATATAGCCGCCTACATCAGAATCATTCAGTGGCTTCCAGGTGATTTTGGCCCCCATGTCCGACCGCCAGGAAGCGCTGATTTCTTGCGGGCAAGGGGGCGGCCCTTTGGTCTTCGCGTTCACTTGTTCGGAAGGTTCGGTTTCTTCTTCGGAATTATAGGCTGTCAGATAGTAGTGATACGTTTGTCCGTCTTCAAGATCAACTGTGTCAGTATATTGGCATTGCTCCGCAGCGGTGATGGTTGCAATTTTATGCCAATCCGTTTTTTGAGATTTTCTGTAAAGATGATATCCCTCGGTATTTGCCTGCGCATGCCAAATCAGATCCGTTTGGCGCAGTTGATTATCCCGGGCAACACTTAGCACAGGTGTACCCGGCAACACAATAATATCATTTGGCGACGCATTGTCCGCAAGGTCTTGTTTTGCCGTTGTGTTATCTAAGGCAGGCGCATCTTTCAATGTTTGATGTTCGATATTCGATGTTCCTTGTTCGATAGCATCATCTAACGGCTCATTGTCACTAAGGTGTTCATCATGAGAAGATGGTGAGGTTTGAACTGTGATACTATCTGAACGATGGCTTTCACGACCTTGCCAGTCGATACTGGTCAGGGCATAATGATAGGCCGCATCATCTTTCATAGCGTGCGTATCTTTGATAGTAAAAACTGATTTTGAAGAACCCCGTGCGTTAACCGTTTGTATCAGTGTCCATTCATTAATGGCCGGGTCGTGGCGATAGATTTTATAGTTTACGATAGCAATATCGGCTTTCATGTTTCGAAGTGCCGGAACAAATTTGATTTCCGTTGCGCCGGCCTGCCCGGCATAACTTAAAATCAGTGGCGGGTAGGGCAAACGTTCTCCCTGTCCTTTTTTCAAATCCGAGCTTGATTTTGACTGACCAGAGGCGGCCGCCCTCAATCTCTGATTATTTGTTTTGTTGACCTCAGAATCATCAGACGGGAACTGCCCCTTGGGGGATGAAACAGAAGCAGCCGCTGTTAGTTGTCGGACAATGACAGGCGTTTGTTCGGGGATCGTTTTCAGATCGGTTAATCGCAGTTTCCAGGTTTTAACCACACGACGATTGGCAATGTCCATGAGTTTCAGTTTCGCCAAAATATGTTCTTGCTTGGCAACGTTGCCAAAAAGAATAAAATCAGCGCCCAACGCCTGTCCGGCTTTGATCACAATTTCGGGATGATTACTTTGCGCCAGATTATTTTGAGCGAGAATGGTTTCCATTTTTCGGCGAGGTATCAGCTTGATACCTTTTTTTCTCTCCAAGTCCGAAATCAGTGAATATAGGATTTCACTATTATATATCAGGACTTCGATCTCAGCCGCCCGGAAGTTAAAAATTGCCAGAGAGGCACCATCTGCCCGTGATAGTGTTAGAATGCTTATGAAACTGGCGACTGCCATCATCATAAGAAAATATGTTCGCACCAAACGCATGGTCTATTCCTCTATTTTTTCATCAGTGTTGTCGGTGTTGTCAATTTTCACCGAATATTTTAGAAAAATTTCATCAAGATGTTTCATGGCACTGGCTGTTAGTGGTGAATCTTTAATTTGTTTTATCTTTTCATCAAAAATAGCATTAATGAAACTTTCAATCGCTTCCGGATTATCACCGCGCCACATAAGCTGTTTACCGTCCTGAAAATAGGTTTTTTCCATATTGTGAATCGGTTTGAGCACCTCATCTCCGAGTTCATCGACAACTTTATCGGCCAGGTTTTGAAGCAATTCCGTATCTGTGGGGATTTCCATGGGGTCAAATTTAACGCCGGCCTCAGCAAGTCCTGCTGAAGCCTCATCTTCAGCCACTTGTTTGCGTTCAATTGTTTTCATAAGAATATTTTCACCGGTGATAACATCCACAATTTGAAAGAAAACCTGTATAAGAGCTATTTTTTTATGATGCGCCACAATATACTCTTTTTCGACAATTATCGGAACCTTGATTTTAGCTTCAGGTGCTTTGGCCACTGCGTCTTCGTCCGGATTCGGGTGCTTGGCCTTCCAGTTCAAAAAATCAATATTATCTTCAATGCGCTCACCGATTTGATAGCTCACTGTTTTAGCACCCTCGGTAGTGGAAGAATCTACTTTAAACAGCAGTACGCTTCCCATAATGGCTACATCAATGCCATACAACCTCCCCATCTCTTTGGCATTATTTTGAGAAACTACGCCGTTTTGTCCCGGTTGCATCTCTTCCAAAATCGATTTTAAATTTTCCCGCTCCAGAATTTTAATATCACCGCTGCTGTTTTTTAACAAATAGGTGATTAGATTGTCGGCCACAATAATTCCGGCGTCCTGATGATCGGAAGGGCTGCTAAAATCAAAAACGGCAATGGATTTCATAACCCGCTGTTTGATATTATCTTCCATCTCTTGAGTGAGATAGGAAATTTGCGGATATTCGGGATTGACTGCGCCGATCTGTTTATACCAGTACCAAGCGCTGCCAAGTTTGCCCTGCTCTTTAAAACTCTCCGCGATATAACTGGCCATCGAGCAAAGTTCGGTTTGCAGTTTGTCAATTTCACTGTTTGACGGATACATAGAATATTTTTTGGCCTGTTGATAATGCTCCATCGCCTTTTTCAACTGACCGGCATTCAACTCACTCCAGGAATTTTGAATGTAAAAATTACCGGCTCTGGTTTGAATACGATGCTTATGATCTTGTAACTTCTGATTTAGGGGTTCATAAGTCAGTGCCTCGGTTAACATAAAAAGAGCCTGATCCCACTTCTGTTTGGTGACCAAATTTTGAGCCTGAGCTGAAAAATAGGCTTTATTATCGCGCTTTTCGGCCAGTTCCAAAAGTTCACGCGCAGGTCGATAGTCCGCTTTGATCGAAAGTGCTTTACGCAAAAACGGAATCGCGCCTTTAAAATTATATTGTTCAAACAACCCCCGGGCTTGTTCATAATACGCCTTAGCACCTTCATTAGCGACTTGGTTCAAAAGGGTTGACGTATCTTCATAGCCGGGGAAGCGGTTTTCAATTTGCTGAAAATCGAAATAGGCTTGCAGCCACTTTTCATCGTTTAGATATTGTTTGGCCTGGGTGTAACTTTGTTTAATATCGGACAAAAACACCTGGCGCATTTTTTGGAGTTCTGCGGCAAAATCTTTAACGTTCTGACTATCCGTATTGATATGACGCGCTTGCACCAGGCTCGCTTGCGCTTTGTCAATATCCATTATCGTCAGCGACGTCTGTGCCTTCAAAGCCTCAAAACCTCGGGACACCAATTGATTAATCCATTCCATTTTAACATCAGTCAGCATCTGCTGATATTGTTTGTTTTGGGGTTCAAGTTGCAAAGCCATCTCCAAATAGGCAACCGCTTCCTCATATTTGGCCACTTTTTGTAATTCCATCCCGATATCAAACTGCTTTTTGCCAGCCATACAAGCCAAAAGCGATAATATTGCGGCTATGGCAATACTTGTCTTTAAACAATTTTTTAGTATCATCGATAACCTCCCTTAATTTATAATGAAATTTCCTGTCCCAAGTAACGGGGTATCATATAGGAAAATTCTAAACAACTTTAACACATTGGGTAACGCCTTTGTCAAGACTTCTTAGCCGATCTGACCTCGAAATTGTTCTGACAGCTTCGGCCGCGGCCAAATTTTCAGAATCTCCCTGCCGTATTTTCAGGTATTTCCCACCTACTGATAATATATCTAATCGCCTTATGTCTAAATATGTTATTCGATAATTTCAAAATGTTATTGAGGTATGATTATCGCTGTCAGTGCCACAATAGCCCAAAATTTTCTGTCTTTATTGTACACATATTTATCTTGCCTCATAAAAATAATTTGTTTATAATGCATAAAATTATAAGTTAGTAACTTTTTTAAGTTACTAAAATCATCAGTACTGAAAATATGGTCGCACACTTATATAGGACACGAAAATTTTGGGCATCTCCATCGTACAAAAAAGTAACCTTGATCATCCTAAAGCCAATCCTAAGTTGGCATTGGTTTTAGCAGGCGGCGCTGTTACCGGCGGCGCTTTTAAACTTGGCGGATTAAAAGCATTCAGCCGTTTTATGGTTAACCGCCGTTTCAACGATTTTGATATTTTTGTCGGAGTCAGTGCTGGATCAATCATAGCGGCTTTCTTAGCGAATACGATTCCCATAGGTCAGATTATCAGAAGTTTGGAAGGTAAAAAGGGGATGCTTGCGCCCATGCGGGCGGCTGAATTATACTTTCCCAACTATCAGGATTTTACAATCAACCCTTTGGTGACGTTAATCCGGATGCTCTCGTTTCCGTCTCAAAGCGCCTTTGACTTTGTTTGGGCGAACAATATTTTCCGGTGTAAATTCCGTCAACTGATGCTCCGGGCGGTGTTTGCACCCAATTATGAAAATATGGAACAATTCGCAACTTATTGCCTGCGCCAGGTGAGTTTGGCGATACGACGCCATCAGCCCCAATGGCGTGTGCTCCCCAACGGTATTTTTTCCACCCAAAAATTTGAACGTTCGATGCGTAAGAATCTGGAACAAACCGGATGGGGCAATAATTTCAAACGGCTTTACGAACAAACGGGTAAAGAGCTTTACATTGTCGCCATGAATCTGGACTGCGCCACGCGAGCGGTTTTCGGCCATAAGCAGAGAAATGATCAGATCAATACGATACCCATATCCCAAGCGGTACAGGCATCCATCGCCATGCCGCTATTTTATGCGCCTGTAACGATTCGGGGGACGGATTATATAGATGGCGCTATTATAAAAACTACCAGCATCGACCTGGCAATCGACCGAGGTGCGGATTTAACCATCTGCTATAACCCGTTTCGTCCGGTGAATTGTGAATCATTTCAGAATACATGCGCCAACCTCAGCAATTCATCCACTATCACAAATAACGGCATCAATGCTATTATGAATCAAGTGCTCCGAACCCTTTTGCACACACGTTTGATTCATGGAATGAATTTGTATCGTCAGAATCCCGATTTTAAAGGTGATATTATTCTGATTGAACCCGGCGAAGCGGATCAAAAATTTTTCAATATGAACCCACTATCATTTTGGGATCGTAACAAAGCCTATCTGCATGGATTTGAATCAGTAATGCTTTCAGTCGGCCATAAATATGATCAACTGAAACGGATTCTTGGTGCGCACGGTATTGAAACCAACTCTAATTTTGATAAGCGTAACGCTTATTTTTCTGATTATAAGGAAGGATAGCCCGTGAAAGAGGGGAACTTTTTAGAAAATATACGATCAATACTGCTTTGGGGAGTGGGTCTGCTTCATTTTTTTATCGTTTTTCTTTTAATCGGAAGCGGCTTGCTACTGTTCCCTGCGCCTAAAATCTATCCTTTGGCGCGCCTGTTGGCGCGTAGTCAACTCCGTATCATGGGTGTGCGCTTGCATGTTACCGGCCTGAACAATTTTGATCATCAACGTCCCTTTTTGATCATGGGCAACCATGAAAGCGTGTTTGACGTGTTCGCAATGCCGGCCGCAATCCCCATGTTTTGGGTGGGTGTGGAAGCATCGTACCATTTTGCAATGCCACTTTGGGGATGGTTGATCAAACGCTGGGGCAATATTCCGATTAACCGAGCAAATATCACCACGGCTAAAGCAAGCCTCGACCGCGCCGGACAGGTTATCCGCTCCGGTGTATCAATCGGTATTTTGCCAGAAGGGCATCGCACATTAACCGGAGAACTCGGTGAATTTAAAAAAGGCCCTTTTCATTTGGCGCATGCTGCTCAGGCGGATATTCTTCCATTTGTTATCAAAGGCCTTTTTCACTATAATAAAAAAGGCAGCCGGATTCTGCGGCCGACAACGGCTTATATAAATTTCGGCCAGCCGCTTCCATATACATCATTTAAAAACAGTTCTGTTGAGGTAATCAGAGAGCGGGTGCGGGAAACCATACTTGATTTAAAACATGATTGAAAGGAGTGCAAACTTCAGTTTGCGTGTGTGTTATGTTATGTGGGAGGCATGTATGTAGCGGCGGCGTTTTCCGATTCATAAGCAGTCACACTGGAAACCCTGATATCCTGATCATCAATTAAGGCCTGAAGTTTATTTGCAATATAAACAGCAATATTTTCGGATGAAGGTGGATTATCCTGGGCAAAAAACTCCAGTTCATTGAGAAATTTGTGATCCAGCGTCAGCATCACTGCTGACAGATGCTGCTTGATGATGCCGAAATCAACCAGCACACCGGCTTTATTCAGCTTTTCACCAGAAATGCAAATTTCGATCTTCCAATTATGGCCATGCAAATTTTCACATTTTTCACCCACCATTTTCAGTTGATGGGCGGCCGCAAAGTGGGTTTTAACTTTTAATTCAAACATTCGCCGGTATCTTTCATAAACAGCATCTTAAAATTTTCTGTGCGGTTCATATAAAATGTGGGGTGGGTAACGTTTTGTGGCACTCACCCTGTCTGTTTATTATGCTCAGGCAAAGCGGCGTGCTTTGTTAAAGGAAACGGGCTTTGCCCACCCTACTGATATTTTATATAATTAAGTTTTCAAGCGGAAATTCTTAACTGGCGCGTCGTCTGGCTCCGCCTTTTAGTAAATTAAGCAATTTATTGGACAATTTGTTATCTTCAAGCTGGGCAAATTCTTTAAGAAGCTTTTCCTGTTTTTTATTAATACTGGTGGGTGTTCGGATAATCGCCTCAATAATCTGATCACCTCGCCGACTTTTGTATCTCAGGGAAGGGATGCCTTCACCGCGAAAACTAAAACGGTCGCCATATTGAGTTCCGGAAGGAATTGTCAGTTTTTTTTCGCCTTCCAAAGTCGGAACGGTAAGTTCATCACCTAACGCCGCCTGAATAAACGAAAGTTCAATTTGGCAAATCACATCCGTGTCTTCGCGCTGAAAAAAATCATGTGGTTTGACATGGATAAATACATACAGGTCGCCCGGAGGTCCGCCATTGACACCGGCTTCTCCTTCACCGGTAAGCCGTAAGCGCGCACCGGTGTCAACGCCACCCGGTATTTTGACTGAAACCCGCTTACTGACCATTACATTTCCGGTTCCCCGACATTTGCCGCATGGGTGTGGGATGCTCCTGCCTTGTCCGCGGCAATATGGACAGGTTGTTCGCACGGCAAAGAAACCTTGGCTGCGTGTTACTTGGCCGGAACCGTTGCAATGGCTGCATGATTCCGGCTTGGTTCCGGGTTCACACCTATTACCGCCACATACGGCACAGACCTCTGTTTTTTCCAGGTCAATTTCGGTTTCTGTTCCGAAAACACCATCCATAAAACTCAGCGTCAAATCATAACGTAAATCAGCACCCTTTACGACTCTGGGGCCGGAACGCCTTCCACCTGTGCTGAAACCGAAAAGATCACCAAAGATGTCGCCAAAAGACGAAAAAATATCTTCAGTACTTCCAAATCCGGAAAATCCGGATCCCTCAAGGCCCTGATGACCATATTGATCGTATATCTGGCGTTTTTGAGGATCCTTTAAAACTCCATAAGCTTCCGCCGCTTCTTTAAAATTTTCTTCGGCGCTTTTATCTCCCGGATTCCGGTCAGGATGATATTTCATTGCCAGTTTACGGTAGGTGCGTTTGATGTCACCATTAGAAACCGTTTTCTCAACTCCGAGTATTTCGTAATAATCTCTTTTAGAAGCCATTTGAATTAATAATGCGGTTATTGAATTTAATGATCAGGATTCCTGCAAAACTCCAAAATCATGTTTATAACATATTGATTTTATTAAATCCAATTTTTAAAAAATTGAATTTTGCAGGAGGTCTATTTAATAGTACAGTAAACATTCTCTCAGGCTGCTCTTTTTATTCATATTCACAGCCAAATAATTAAACTAAAATAATACTGAAAAAACAGTTGTCAATGAAGGTAAATACCAATCAGACCTTTGCCAGTGTATGTTAAAGAAACGATGAACGTCGTTCGCGTCGAAAACTGAAACAACCAATGATAAAACCTAAAATAAGGATTCCGGCACCGCACAAAACCCATAGTATATCACGTCGTTTTTGAATTTCCTGCAAAGTAAGCTCTGATTGCTTATTTTTTTCTTTTACCGCTGTAAGTCGTTTCAGGACGCCCTTATGTTCGGATTTTAGTGCCAGGAAATCGGCAGATTCGGTTCTCAGCATATTATATGATTTTTGACAAGCGACGAGCGATTGCTCGCGTTCAGCCAGTTCCGCTTTAAGACGGGCATTTTCGGCTTTAAACTCTTCTATCATTTTTTGATAAGAGGGGCCGTCTCTCTCTGATAGCGCTTTGTTTTTTTCTTCAAGTGATTTCAACAAAAGACGGCATGGTTTCTCGGTTGTCAGAAAACGGTTAAGCACCCAGCCTTGTTTGCCATTTTTCAGAAGCACTTCACTCCAATGGATATCAGGCTGCAATACTTCAACCTGTTGGCCGGATTTAACCATTGTTATAATTTTGTGTTCGGTTCCGGGACCGGTGCGCACCGTGATTTTCACAATATCACCGACATACATGGTTTCAGCATACGCCACTGGAATCAGGGCAGTGTACAGCGTGATCAGACATATCCCTGTTAAAATGATTTGTTTCATCTATGAACCCCATTCAATTTAATGTTTTCGTTATTTATGGTTTTGCAAAACGTTTGGCCGTTGTTTTTCAACGCTGATTTTTTATATTGTAATTTTATCTGCTAATGTTATTATAAGAATAATAAATAATTATGCAAGGAGTTCAATATGCCTGTTTGTATTACAATAAAAAAAGGTAAATGTCAGGGCGGTTTTCATGCCATCGGCGATGAATTTTACGTTGATAACACCACTCCAGGCGGTATGTGTCTGGGCGCGTGGGATGCTGTCTCACCTTATGTAACCACTTTGTTATGGGGAGGCCGTTTTCCGTGGGGAAAAAAAGACAGCGCCATTAAAATTCATTGCCCTGATCCCAAAGGAATCACTCTGGAAGTCAGACACATTGAAAATAAAAAGCAATAAAAAAGTTGTCTTGCACATATATAAAGGAAAAAACGTGACTCATTTCAAACATCTTTTTACGCCTGTCCAAATTGGAACTATGCGCGCTAAAAACCGTCTGCTAATGCCGGCCATGAGCATCAATTTCGGCGTTGATGACAACGGCTATGTATCAGAGCAACTCACCGAATATTTTGTCGCCAGAGCCAAGGGCGGTGCCGGCATGATGCTGGTTGGAGGCGGCGCGGTGCATCCAACCGGCCTGGAACTTCCCAAGCTTCCAAAACTGTGGGATGACCGGTGCATTCCCGCATTGCAAAAAATGACTCAAGCGGTTCTTCCGTTCGGAGCTAAATTCGGGATGCAGCTAATGCACGGCGGCCGGCAATCTTATCACGATAACAAAGTGGCTCCTTCTGCGCTGCCGGCTGAAGCGGTGGTCAAAGGCGTTCCCAGAGAACTGACTTTATCTGAAATAGATGGCATGGCAGAATCCTTTGGCAACGCTGCCCGTCGATGTATGCAAGGCGGTTTTGATTTTGTCGAAATCCACGCGGCGCATGGCTATTTGATTAACCAGTTTCTGGCGCCTAATTCCAACAAACGGGAAGATCAATACGGCGGCTCCTTTGAAAACCGGATTCGATTCCTAATACAACTTTTCCGCGATATCAAAGCCAAAACAGGCGCTGATTTTCCTGTAGGCGTCCGAATTAACGGAAACGACTATATCAAAAACGGCTGGAATATTGAAGAGGCGGTTCGTTTGGCGTTGATTCTGGAAAAAGAGGGGGCCGATTACCTGCATATTTCCGCCGGTGTTTATGGCTCATCCGAATTGACCATCCCTTCCATGTATGTAAAACAGGGCTGTTTTGTGCATTTGGCCGAAATCGTCAAAAAAGAGGTATCCGTTCCGGTTGCCGCGGTAGGGCGGATAAAAAGCCCGGAATCAGCCGACCGGATTATTAAAGAAGGCCGGGCCGATATTGTCGCCATGGGCCGGGCGCTTTTGGCAGACCCGGCACTTCCTGATAAAGCGCGTAAGGGTGATTTGAGACGTATCCGACCTTGTATCGGTTGCTGCTTAGGGTGCATTCATAATGTGCTTCAACTGGAACCGGGCGCCTGTGTGGCCAACCCTGAAGTGGGGCGCGAATATCTGTTAAAAGGGGATACCAAAACCCAAACACCTCGTAAAATCATTGTGGCCGGAGCCGGCCCGGCCGGTATGGCCGCCGCTCGCATGGCTGCCATCAGAGGCCACAAGGTGACAGTTTGTGATGAAAAAGGCACGATTGGCGGTTTGGCACGATTAGCGGCCATTCCTCCCGGACGCTCCGAAAACATGGATATCGCAGAATTTATGAAAAACGAATTGGAACGCCTCAAAGTTGAAATTCGCTTAAACACCGCTTTGACCCGTGAATTAATCCGTACCCAAGCGCCTGATGCGATTGTTCTCGCTACCGGCAGCCTGCCGGAAATTCCTATCATCAAAGGGCTTTTTCAAACTGAAATGGAACTATGCACGGTAACTGATATTCTTGCCGGCCAAAGCGTGGCTGGTGATAAAGTGATTATCATCGGCGGCAACCAGGCGGCCATGGTGTTAGCCGATTTTCTGGCGGAAAAGGGCAAAGATGTTGTGCTGCTGAATCGTAAAAGGCATTACGGGGAAGAGATGTCCGCCAATGATCGTTTTTATCTTAGGGAACGGCTGAAACGCGATAATGTCAGGCTTTATAAAAATGTAATTGTTAAAAAATTTCTCCCGCTTAGTGTTATCTTTCGCTCTAATGGAAAAGAGATTCAGCTTGATAACTTTGATACGGTCGCTCTTGCGGAAAAAATGACCTCTGTTCGCAAACCTGCTGAATTCATTAAAGCAATGGGTATCCCGCTTCATATCATCGGCGACGCCAAATCGCCGCGTATTCTGATGTATGCGTTAAGTGAAGCGGAAGAGATCGGACGATCTATTTGAAAATTAAGAGCCTGTTTGGAAAGTCGTTCTCACGCTTTTTCAGCCGATTTAAGATATTTCAAACAGACTCTAAGATATTTCGTAAGAGCAAGAAAAGTAAGGCAATGACCTATGATTAATCGCAAATCTAAAACCGGACGATTGGCGGCCTTGTTTTTGCTTGGCAATGTGCTGTTCAACTACCCCATCCTGACAATATTCAATCTGAAGCTTATGTTTTTCGGCATTCCTTCGCTCTATCTATATATCTTTACAATCTGGTCGGCATTAATCATAGCCATTATTTATGTGACCCAGCCCCGCCCCCACCCCTTATCCACTGGCATTGCTGCCCCCTCCGGCACAGTTGATACGACCGATCGGAGCGATTCGTGTTAACGCAAGAAGCCATCTTGTTTTTTTCTTTCGGCTATATCGGCCTTCTTTTTGGCATTGCTTATATTGCCGACAAACAGGCCCAAGTCGGACGCAGCATTATTAGCAACCCCTATATTTATGCCCTCTCTCTGGCTGTTTACTGCACCGCATGGACCTTTTACGGCAGTGTGGGGAGTGCCGCCGGCAGCGGAGCCGGTTTTTTGACTACCTACATCGGCCCGACCTTGGCCATGGCCTTGGGATGGACGGTTTTACGGAAAATCATACGCATCAGCAAAGTCAACCGGATCACCTCCATCGCTGATTTTATCGCTTCGCGCTACGGCAAGAGTGCGACATTGGCCGGTGTGGTTACGATTATCGCCGTTTTAGGAATAATACCCTATATATCAGTGCAGATAAAAGCCATATCAACGACATTCTTACTCATTAACCAATATCCGACGATTCGTATGCCCGTCCATTTCGCCGACATCCCGGTTTTAAAAGACACCGCCTTTTATGTGGCTCTGTTGTTAGCCGTCTTTGCTGTTCTTTTTGGAACCCGTAACATGGAAGCCGCCGAACGGCATGAGGGTATAGTGGCCGCCATCGCTTTTGAATCCATTGTCAAACTTATCGCATTCCTCGCAGTTGGAATTTTTGTGACTTATGGAATTTACAACGGTTTCGGCGATTTGTTCAGTAAAGCTCAAGCGGCTCCCGAAATCAGCAAACTTTTTACTTTGGAGGTTAAAGCCGGTACCTATATAAACTGGTTCGCCGCTACTTTGCTTTCCATGTCGGCTGTGATGTTTCTTCCCCGCCAATTTCAAGTGATTGTGGTTGAAAACGTCAATGAGAAGCACTTGAATAAAGCGATCTGGCTTTTTCCGTTGTATTTATTGGCCATGAATATTTTTGTTCTTCCGGTGGCCTTTGGCGGGATGCTTCATTTTGCAGACGGAAGCGCAGATGCGGACACTTTTGTTCTGACTTTGCCGATGGCTGAACACAAAGAATGGCTGGTTATGTCAGTTTTTATCGGCGGATTATCGGCCGCGACCGGTATGGTGATAGTCGAAACCATCGCCCTTTCCACGATGATATGCAATGATTTGGTCATGCCGGTGCTGTTACGCTTGCCCAATTTACGAATCGTCCAGCGTAGTGATTTAAGCACTCTGCTTTTGGCCATTCGCCGATGGAGTATCGTACTGGTTCTGCTCCTCGGATATGCTTACTTTCACTTTGTGGTCGAGTACTATACCTTGGTTTCTATCGGAATGATCTCTTTTACGGCCGTGGCTCAGTTCAGTCCGGTTATCTTGGGGGGTATCTTTTGGAAAGGCGGTTCACGAACAGGCGCGCTTTGCGGATTAATCGGCGGTTTTTCAGTCTGGTTATACACACTCGTGCTTCCCTCGCTGGCTCAGGCCGGTTTTCTTTCTGACAGTTTCCTGATTCAAGGGCCGTTCGGTCTGATATGGCTGAGACCGTATCAGTTGTTCGGGCTTGATGTCACGGCACTTGGATTCGATCAATACACCCATGCGATCTTCTGGAGTATGTTTGTCAATATCGGCGCCTATACCGGCGTTTCCTTTTTCAGCCGCCGGACAGCCCTTGAACATACTCAGGCAACCCTGTTTGTCGATGTATTCAAGTATTCGGCCGAAACCGACAAACCCGCTTTCTGGAGGGGAACCGCTTCGGTTCCGGCTCTGCAAGCCCTTCTGGCGCGTTTTTTAGGAAAGCAGCGGACTGATGCGGCGTTTTCTGTTTATGCCCACAAACACAATATCCATTGGAAGCAGGCATCAGCGGCGGATGCCGGTTTGGTCAGTTATTCCGAAAAATTGCTGGCCGGTGCCATCGGGTCGGCTTCGGCGCGTGTGATGGTGGCTTCGGTGGTCAAAGAAGAGCCTCTGGGCGCTGCCGAAGTGATGAATATTCTTGATGAAACCCGGCAGGTCATTATTTACAGCCATGAATTGGAGAAAGCGACCGCCGAACTCAAGGCCGCCAATGAACGTTTAAAAGAATTGGACAAGCTGAAGGATGAGTTTATCTCCACCGTAACCCATGAACTGCGAACACCGCTGACTTCGGTGCGGGCGTTGGCGGAGATTTTGCATGACAACCCGGACATCGATCCGGATCAACATAAACAATTTTCGAGAATTATCATTAATGAAAGCGAAAGATTATCCCGTTTGATCAATGATGTTCTGGATTTCCAGAAAATCGAATCAGGCCGAATCAATTGGCATATCGCACGGATTGATCTTAAACAAGTTATCAAGGATGCGGTCATATCTGTCAATCAGTTGATTCTTGATAAAAACATACACTTGGAGACAGATTTACCCGAACGGCCGCCTTTGATTGCCGGAGACCGGGACCGCTTGATACAGGTTTTGGTAAATCTTATTTCCAATGCGGTTAAATTTTGTGACAGCGACCACGGAAAAATCACCATCAGCCTGAATGTCGAAGCCGATTATTTGAGAACCGATGTAAAAGATAACGGTATCGGCATCAGCCCCGAAAACCATAAAATTATCTTTGAAAAATTTCAACAGGTCAAAGATGCATCAAGAGGCCGCCCTGTCGGAACAGGGGTAGGGCTGACAATCACACGGCGTATAATCGATTTTCACCGTGGAAAAATATGGGTGCGAAGTGAATTGGGCAAAGGAGCGACGTTTTCATTTCGATTGCCTTTGGCTGAATTTTATGAATCAGAGGACAACGGCGGATTAAATGGCTCGGTAACGCCGGATAAATAACTTTGCCCGCTATGAAACGTGAAGCCTGAACATATCCGTTACAGCAAGTGTTCAATCTCGAAAGAGCAAGCTCTTTTTGTAATATTTCGTTTTTTGATTTTAATGAAATATCTACCATCAGTAGATGGAAAGTTTAGGAGCGCAAAAATTAAGCGAAGCGATTTTTTGCATCGCCACCCGGAAAGGCTGCGGATTCGGGGGCCGGCAAAAAACCGCTTCGCTTAATTTTTGCGCTCCATGTCGTATTTTCAGGCATTTTCCATCTACTGACCATAGACAGGTTAAGAGGAAAAGGCAATGCAACGTACATTCGTCATTTTTACTATCGCTCTGGTCTGTTTTTTGGGTACAAATAGTTTTTTGATAAATGAAGTAAAAGCAGTCGAATACACTGCTGATGACTTTATCAGATTACTTGCCCCCAAAATTGAAACGGACACTACGGGAGTGAAGGGTTTGGCACCAACAACCAGAACACTTTACAAACCTTTTTTACCCAGCGCTACGATAAAGTTGCAGTTTAAATTAAATAGCGCTGCACTTACAATAACAGCGGCAAACCAGCTTGATGAATTAGGGCAGGCTTTTCAAAGCAACACCTTGAAAGGCTACACATATCAAATCCAAGGCCATACTTGCAGTTTGGGGAGCGCATCCTACAATCTTCGCCTATCCCGCCAAAGAGCTATGGCGGTGCGAAAATATTTTACCCGTAATTTCAATTTGTCCAATGTGAAATTACGGGTAAAGGGGTATGGAGAATCCCGACCGCTGCCCTATAATTCAAACGCTAATGAAGCGGAACGGCGTCTGAATCGCCGCGTGGTTATCATCAATACACTTGAATCTTTTCATGCTTCGAAACAGGAAAAACCAGGATATCATACCACGCAACAAAAAAATCCAAGACTTAACGTTAAGGTAAAATGTATTCGTGATGGAAGAGAGGAGATACTTCAGAACGGATGTGTTTTAACACAAAAGGATAATTACATGATTGAGGTTAAGCCTTTGATAAAATCTTATGTTTACATTTATAAAATTAACTCCTCTGGAAATGCCGAACCTCTTTTTCCAGAGGCCAATTTTTCCTCAAAACAAAATCCTTTGAATCCGAATGCGTTCTACCGTATGCCGGAAAAAGATGATCAATGGTTTTATCCTGATAATCAGAAGGGCAAAGAATATATTGTTGTTTTGGCTTCTAAATCGCCAATACGAAACCATGAAAGAATAGCCGGCAATCAGATAAAAACGGCTAACTATCAAGGATATCAAAGTGCTGGCGTCACCTCAGGAGTGTTTGTGAAAGGGATTGACAGCGGTATGCGCAAGAAACGCCCTACACCAACTACAGGCATAAACCAAAACATCAGGAAGAATCTTCCTGGCGACGCGCCTGTTTTAAAATGGGTTTTCATTTAAACCAGTGCCACTAAGGAGGGCAACTGTGAAAAAGATTCAACCGGCTATTGTAATTGGTCTTGGTGGTACGGGTGTTACGACGATCACTTATTTGAAAAAAACGCTCATTGAGCAAGCGCCTGAATCGCTTCAATTCGTGCGTTTTCTTGCCATTGACATTGATGATCTGAAAGGAGAGGCGCCTTCTGACAGTTTGTTTGGTGAAAACATCCGGCTCGACCCGGAAAAAAATGAATTTTTCCGCATCACCGACCAGACCCGTGCCAAAGAAGCGCAAAGCATTCCGGAAATAGCCGATTGGTTTCCTGATGAAGCCTATCGTTATTTGCCGTTGAGAGAAGGTGCCAAGCAAGCCAAACCCGTGGGGCGACTCGGTTTCTTCCTGGCCCATGAAGAAATCAGCCGCTGGTTGTATCGTTTAACAAACAGAGTTGTCACACCGGAGATCAAAAGAGAGTTCCCCGGAATACGCGCCGGCGAACTCAATGTATATTTAGTGTCATCTATTTGTGGCGGTACAGGAGCCGGTTTGTTTATTGACATTGCTTATGAAATCAGGTATTTACAAGACCAAGCCCAGCTTCCTGAAAAACACGGCTCAAGGGGCTTTTTGCACTGGGAGACGTGTATGATGCGATCAGTAAACGTGTATTGGCAACTCGTATGCCTCGCTGCGGGAAATCAATTGGGTTCAGCAAGAGGGGGCTGCCTTTCATCCGGTGTATCCCGGTGTTACGCGCAATATGATCCATGCCCGTGCGTTTGACGCCATTTATCTGTGACTCCGGGTCGGACACTCAGGAAGATGGCGACCAGTTGTCCGCCATGATGCAGTCCACCCGTAATAATGCCGAGGTTTACACCATGAACAGCGACGCGGACGGCACTCCGCGCTGTTACAGTTCCTTGGGCTTATCCAAAATACGCTTTCCGGCGCAGCGTGTAGCTGAGTTGTGCGCTGCACGCATGAGCAAAACCATTATCGACCATCATATTATCGGACGCCTGGAACAAAGCGAAATCCTGGAAGCACGGCATAAGTGCATGGAATTTCTAACCAATGAAGGTTTGACATGCACGGATGACAACACCGAATTGGCGGATCGTCTGATTGAAAAAAAACTTGATAGCGGGGAAAGCGTGCCATTGGACAACTGGGTGACCAAAAGTCTGCACAGTGCTTACAGAAATGATCTTGATAATATCAAAGGCCTTGAGATTGGCCGGATTAATCATGTTAATCAAGTGCTAAACGACGAAATGAATCAGTTCCAGGCCGATATACCGAATATTGTTATTGATGAACTTCTGACCTTTGAAAATATCCTGAAAAAAGAGACCAAGGGGATGTTTAAGGAAAATCTGGGAGTGAGTTTCGTCGCCAAATTCTTAGATGAAATGCTCGAGAAAGCGCGTTCATCGCGTGACTTTGCGCAACAGGAGATGAAAAATCTGTTGGGACATGAAAAACGCCTGGCCGACCAAATGAATAAGCATATTCGGGAAATGGCCAACCTGCTGGAAGGCGGCCTTCTTGATTTTCTGAAACGTTCGGCGCAGCGAGCGCAATTGAAAGACACCTATAAAGCAATCCGCCAACATTTTGCCAATCGGATTAATATTATGAAAATGCGTGCTGCGGTCAGTTTTTACGACGGTGTGCATGATGCCCGGCAGAAATTGATGGAAGGCGGTGAAGGCGCTCTTTCAATTCTTTCGGCCATGAGCAATGATATCTCACTGATCCAGGCTTTTGTCGCCAACCTTTCAAAAACTTTTAATGATGCGTATGAAACGCACAAGAAAATTATTGGTTCGCCTTTTGAAATTTTAATCTATGATAATGATAAATTTTCAACGCTGTATGAAATATACGAAGAAGTGTATAATGATTCAATGCGGACAAAAGTGTTCCAGGATATTCTGGAAAAAATTGGCGGAAGTATATGGAATGTGCGGGATTATATGGACGACAATTTTAAAAAGGACGAATTCAGGGATTTGTTCATAAACACCTGCAAACGTCTGTTTGAAGATAACATTGATAAGAAAACGATTGCGCAGCGTATCCGGGAAGCCCAAAACAGCTTGCTCAACCCCATTGACTATAGCCCTAAATTGGCGAGCGCGTTTGAAATATCCGATTACTTTTGCAGGATGAATGATACGGCGGCGCGTTTTGCTGATCTGCGCGCTTCGGAACAGGCCGTCACCTGTGTTGTGATTTACCATGATGAAGATGATCCCGCGTTTAACGAAGTCAGGAAAACCTTGAAAGAGGCGATTGGACGAGGCAGGCGCGCCATTCCTTTCACCCACACTTCCGATATTCATAACATTTTGATTTATCGTGAATTTTGCGGTTTCCCGGCTTATACGTTGCGACGCATCGAAGCATACCGCAATAGTTACTTCAGTGAAGCGCGTCGTGAAAATACTCCGCCGCTGCAAATGCTGACGCGGGAACCTCTTAACCATATTAATGTCCCCACTTCTCCGGTATTAAGTAAATTTGTTGTTATGGTGATTGATGCTTTAACTCTGGGCGTGGTGATTTCTAATGGAACTGATTTAAACTTTTTATCAGGTACTTTAATTAATTGATATTATGTATTATAATTATCCTCAAACAAGATAATATTGCAAGGAGGATAGTTATGAGCAAAATACCGACAAAACTGACAGAGGCG
>JAUCGF010000106.1 GCA_030378005.1 Desulfococcaceae bacterium HSG9
ATAAATATTCGTAATTTTGACTATCTATTTAAAACCAACTAAAATAGGTGTCAATAAATTTTACAATCGCCCTTTGAAAACAAAGGCCAATCATCTCTGAAATTTTTTATTTTAATAAATTTAAGATGTTATATGTCTTGGCACATATATTGCATGTGTAACTATCTATGCACAAAGCAGGAAATTTGAACAGTTTAAGCTCTTTGATTAATTAACCTGGAAAAAACCAAACCCATGCGAAATGGGGACGGAAAGCCGCGGGTCTTAGGATTGCAGATTGTTGACAGATGATTGAAAAAATAATCAACAATCCAAAGAAAGCCGGGTTGCATTAGAAGCGATGAAGGCGGCCCGGCTTTTTTTATTGATAAATACAGATGGCTGCCGTCATTTGAAAGGAGGTGGTCTGGAAGATAATATTTTTGATGTAATTGTTACGTCTGTTTTGTTTATCAATTTATTCAATGTTCAAAATTAAACTATTTATCAAAAGGAGAAGAAAATGAAAGTAATCGCCGTACGATTTTTTATGGTTTTAGTTATGAGTGTGATGGTAGTTATGCCGGTTTCGGCTTTCACTGTTTATGAGGATTATATATACGACGAGGGTGCTGATCTGACGTGGCTGAGGGATCTGCCACGTTTTAGCTTCATGACGTATTATGAACAGATTGATGCGATAGAGCAAATGAATGATGGCGGTGCGACGTGGCACATGGCAACCGGCAGTGAGATGGGTTCGTTTCACGGTGAGGGAGCATGGGAGGCGATGCTTGGTGCAGGCGCAGGTTTCACCCCCACACTGAGTACGACAGCACATTCATTTTGGTACGGGCGTATGTACGGATTGACGGACGAGTGGCACGGGCAGCCGGGCCCGTGGAGTTTAAGGTTTGCTTATTGTTTAAGAGAGACGGAGGATGGGGGCGAGCCGGCATGGGCGGGTATGAACGGGATTGACCCGTTGGCTGTCTCCCATGCGTCGGCATTTGTTGTGGCACAGGGAGACGTGTTTGGAGTGGGCACCCCTGTCCCGGAGCCTGGCACATGGTTAATTATGACCGTAGGTCTTGGCGCCTTGATATGGGTTCGACGAAGGCGAGTATAAGACATACAAAAACCGCCAGGCATCCGCCAGGATTCCCCGGACGCCGCCCCAGACCCACCGCAACCAGTGCCGAACGTAACTTTCGATGCGGATTGCATCCGCACCTTGCTCATAAAGCCGATTGATACGTTCGGCATAATTTTTTAGGGCCGCCCCCGGATGGCGCTGACTTTCCCGCAGCGGTTACGGCATAACCTAGCACATCAAAGCCGCGCGTCATTTCACGATAATTCCAGCCATAACACACCTTGCGGTTCTTCCCCAAAAAGTTTGAAGTTTAAAGTTTCAAGTGCCTAAAGTTAATGGAAAATGCCTGAAAATACGAATGGGAGTGCAAAAATTAAGCGAAGCGGTTTTTTGCCGAAGATTGAATCCGTAAGCCTTTTCAGGCACCGGATGCAAAAAATCGCTTCGCTTAATTTTTGCGCTCCTGAACTTTCCATCTACTGATCAGGGCTGTTCAGTTCTAAAATTTCTTGACAAATCAAGTGTTTTTTTGATAAAATCACATAATAAATTAAGACGTCGAAGGAGTCAAATCCCTTTATCTATTGATATTTGATATGATTTCTGTGAATTTGACACTCAAAATACACATCAGAGGACTTTCAAAGTCTTAATCTATCAGTATTTTTTCTATAACTGAACAGCCCTGATCTACTGATACTCTTAATCGTAATCTGAGCGATTAAGAATTCAAAATCAAAGCACGAATAAAATGTAAACAAAAAGGAGATTATCAATGAACCTGTTTGAAGTGAATTCGGATACATGTAATCAGGATGGAATTTGTGCGGCCGTTTGTCCGGCCGGCTTGATCGATTTGCCAGAGAATGCCTATCCCACACCAATTGACGGAGCCGAGGAGGTTTGCATCCGCTGCGGGCATTGTGTGGCCGTATGTCCGACAGGCAGTTTGGCACATCATACGATGACAGCGGAACAATGTACGCCCATCCGGAAAGATTTTAAATTAACCGCGGAACAATGTGAGCATTTTCTAAGAAGCCGTCGTTCAATACGGGCTTATAAAAATAAGCCGGTTCCTCAAGACGAACTTGCCAAACTCATTGAAGTCGCGCGTTATGCTCCATCCGGCCATAATTCCCAATGTGTGCAGTGGTCTGTTTTGGGCAGCCGGGATGAACTGAACAGTCTTGGAGGAATTGTAATCGACTGGATGCGTCATTTAATTGTCAATATGCCGGAATTGGCTGCGGCAATGCATATTGAAAAAGCGGTTAAACGATGGGAAGCCGGCGCGGACGTGGTTTTACGCAATGCACCGGTTTTGATAATCGCTCATGCTGAAAAAGATAACCGCACTGCTCCCGCGGCTTGCACAATCGCCATGACATATCTTGAACTGGCCGCAACGAGTATGGGATTAGGCTGTTGTTGGGCGGGATATTTCAATGCCGCGGCCACCACTTTTCCGCCGATGATGAAAGCTCTGGCGCTTCCCCAAGGGCATATTTCATTCGGTGCGATGATGGTAGGATATCCCAAATTTAAGTATCAGCGAATGCCTACGCGCAAAACCCCTGAAATCACATGGCGCTTGGGTTAAGGAATTTCCCCAAAAATAAACTACTGTTGTGTCAAGTTTAAGGTGATAGGTGAAAATCAGGAGTGCGAACTTCAGTTTGCCGCTTTTGGAGCGTTTTGGCAAACTGAAGTTTGCACTCCTACCCATCAGCTAAATGTTGACACAACACTACCTGAAATGTAGGGTGTGTCAGGCATCAGCCGTAACGCACCCTATAATCCTCGCTAAATTTTTGCACTCCGACAGTATTTTCAGGCATTTCCCATCTACTGATTATCCCAAACATCAAAAAGATTGACAAACAGGAAAATATTCGTTAACTGAAATTTTTTTACACGGTAACGAACTAAAGGAGAATTATCGCATGGCTCAATTCAATAATCTGATGGAAATTTTCAAACTGCTGGATAAATCCAATTGTAAAAAATGCAACCTGCCGACCTGTATGGCATTTGCCGCCGCTGTTTTTAAAGGGCAAAAACAGCTCAGTGATTGCCCTCTTCTTGACAGTGAGATCATTAAAAGCCATGAAGGCCAAAGTACTCATAAAAATCCCCTTGAACAGCAAGCGGATGAATTTGGAGCAAATTTAAAAAGAAAAATCAGCGCTATTGATCTTGCTTCGGCCGCGCAGCGTCTATGTGCGCAGTTTGAAGACAACAAATTGACCATTAAATGCCTCGGTAAAAAAATCGGTGTGGATGGCCAGGGAAACATCACAACCGATATTCATGTGCATTCATGGCTAACCACACCGGTTATAGACTATGTTGTCAATAGTTCCGAAACACCTGTTTCCGGGCAATGGGTACCTTTCAGAGAATTGGAAGGCGGCAAAACATGGTATCGCCTTTTTGGGCAGATGTGTGAAAAGCCTTTAAAAAAAGTGGCTGACAATTATACGGGGCTTTTTGCGGATATGCTTGAGCTTTTTAATGGCAAACAAGTTGAAAATCATTATGATTCAGATATTTCACTGGTTTTACATCCTTTACCCAAAGTACCGCTTTTGATTTGTTACTGGCACCCGGAAGACGGGCTTGAATCTGATCTGACTCTTTTTTTCGATTCCACTGCGGAAGACAACCTCAGTATCGAATCAATTTATACGCTTGGCGTCGGACTTACAATCATGTTTGAAAAAATCACATTAAGACATCGTCAATAATGGAAATATTCGCCCAAAGCACACCCGAATCATTTTCTTTATTTGTTTACACCCTTTTATTTCTTACCGGACTTTGCGCCGGCTTTGTCGATTCTATTGCCGGAGGAGGCGGATTGATTTCGCTTCCTGTACTTTTGTCTGTCGGCCTATCCCCTCAGATTGCGTTAGGAACAAATAAATTGCAAGGAAGTTTTGGCACTTTAACAGCCGCGTATAACTACATTCGCAAAAGAGAAGCGCAGTTAAAAGATGCTTGGGTGGGAATCATATTAACATTTGGCGGTGCTGTTACAGGTGCATGGACGGTACAGCGGTTAGAAGCGGCTTTTATAAAACATCTGATACCGTTCTTATTGTTAGGGGTTCTTGCATACACCCTTTGTTCCGCCAAATTGGGTTATGAAAAGCGTAAAGCGGCTATTTCTGAAAATCTGTTTTATTTTATTTTTGGTATCGGACTGGGTTTTTATGACGGTTTTTTCGGGCCTGGAACAGGTTCTTTCTGGACGGCGGCTTATGTGATGTTGCTTGGTTTCAATATGACCAAAGCCTCCGGTTATACACGCTTAATGAACTTTGTCAGTAATTTCGTCGCCCTGTGTGTCTTTATAGCCAGTGGCAATGTTCTTTATTCGCTTGGTATTTGCATGGCTTGCGGGCAAATGATCGGTGCACGCCTCGGTTCTGATATGGCAATTCAAAAAGGCGCTCAGTTGATTCGCCCGATCTTTATGGCGGTTGTATTTTTAACCATAATCAGATTGGTTTATGTAAATTATATAACGGGCGTGTAAAGGCGAACAATTCACCGTAGAACGTGCAAAAAATAATAATGAAAGAACGCATATTAAAAATTTTAAGAACCGAACAAACGGTTGTTTCCGGAGAATCTTTGAGTGCCATGTTAGGTGTTTCCAGAGTATCTGTTTGGAAACATATCGCAAAACTGCGGGAACACGGCTATCATATCGTAGCCAATGCCAAAGGCTACCGATTGTCCGAAGAGATTGATGCCCTCTTTCCCTGGGAATTTCCCAAACGCGCGTTTCAGATTCATTTTTTTCCTGAAACCGGTTCTACGATGGATATTGCGCGTGATTTGGCACGCAAGGGATGTCCCGATTTTACGGTGGTTATCGCGGAACGTCAGACAAAAGGACGCGGGCGTTTAAAGCGTGTCTGGCATTCAGCCGACGGGGGGCTATATTTCACTGTTGTAACACGCCCTTTACTGCCGCCGGTGCATAGTTTCCGGGTCTGTTTCGCCGCTTCAGTCGCATTGGCTGAAACGTTGCGCACGCTTTATAAAATCGATGCGGGCGTCAAATGGCCCAATGATATTTTGGTAGATGGACGTAAACTATCAGGTATGTTGTCTGAAATGGAAGCCGAGGCAGACAGGGTGGCGTATATCGCCATCGGAATCGGAATCAATGTTAATAATGATCCTTGTGTTTATGAAGCTGATGCGGTTTCAATAAGCCAATTACTGGGCCGTAAAGTCTCCCGTAAACGCTTGTTGACCTGTTTTTTGGATCTGTTTGAAACCAAGCTTCATAGCCAAGCACTTGATAACATTGTCACCGAGTGGAAACGCCGCACCATCACACTGGATCGGGCGGTTAAAATTGTCACTGTCAAAGAAACGCTCGAAGGCGTGGCTCGTGACATCGACCTGACCGGTGCTTTGGTATTGGAACTGGATGACGGAACAACTCGTAATGTCGTGTATGGCGACTGTTTTCTTAAAAATCAGTAGATGGAAAAAGCCTTTGGCGACCTCGTTCCCACGCTTTGCGTGGGAACGCCTTCGGGACGTTTGGCGTCCCGGACAGCGCACAGGACAGGACGCGAAGCGTCCGTGTCGCATTCCCACGCAAAGCGTGGGAACGAGAATGTGTGTGAAATTTCCATCTACTGAAAATTAATGAAAGGTAAACGAATGACAACTGCAACAACAGAGATAAACCCGGCGGATACGCTGCGGATGACGGTCTATGCCTCCCTGTCAGCGGCATTAATTGCTGCCGGGGCTTATATGGCTATTCCCATCGGCCCGGTACCGATTGTGCTGCAAAATTTTTTTGTCATGCTGACCGCGTTATTATTAGCCGTCCGCTGGGGAATGGGTGCGATTGCCGTTTATCTACTTGCAGGTGTGTGCGGATTGCCGGTGTTTGCCGGCGGCATGGGAGGTATCGGACGGCTGGCCGGGCCTACGGGCGGCTATCTGATCGGTTATTTACCTATGGTTTTGATTATCGGACTGATTGTCGAAAAAACGGATAAGCGTATGATTTTCGACATTTTAGCCATGATTCTGGGGACAATCATTCTTTATACCTGTGGCGTAACCTGGTTAAAAACAGTCACTGGCATGGCCTGGTCAGAAGCATTCACCCTGGGTATGTATCCGTTTCTGATTGGTGATGCCGTAAAAATCGCAGTGGCGGCACCTTTGGCGCGCTCTTTACGGCCTTTGATAAGACAAGCTGAAACTCTTAAAATTTAATGAGCTGAGTTATTGACTCATCAGTGATAAAATCTTATATGTAAAGAAAATACAGCTATAATTTGTAACTTTTAAATCCGTTAGAATCAGAAATAAATCCTACTATCATTTAATCCTACAAATCCTAATTCTGACAATGAAAAAAATGTCTGAATTAGGATTTGTAGGATTGCCAGATTATAGGATTAAAATAATCCTGATTAAAATCCGTAAATTTTTTAGATCGCTTTCCAATTGAATATCATTGAAATCAAAAATTTAAGTCACCGTTTCGCTAACGGCGAAATCGGAATTGATGACATCAATCTTACTATTAGAGAAGGTGAATTTGTTGTATTTGCCGGAATGAACGGTTCTGGAAAAACCACTTTGTTCCGTCACTTAAACGGACTTTTGACGCCGAGCGGCGGATCCGTAATCTTAGATGGCATATCCGTGGCCGATGATCCGAAGCGCGCCCGGCGAATGGTGGGCATGGTGTTTCAAAACGCCGACAGCCAAATCGTTGGTGAAACGGTTTATGACGATGTCGCTTTCGGGCCGGAAAATCTCGGTCTCGAACAGGCGATGATTGCGCAACGGGTTTCGGAAGCCCTTCACGCGGTCGGCCTGAACGCCCATGCGGATAAACGTCCGCACCTGCTTTCCGGAGGTGAAAAACGGAGACTCGCCATCGCCGGAATTCTGGCAATGGGTTCCCGCGTGCTGGTGTTTGATGAACCTTTTTCCAATTTGGACTACCCCGGAATTTGCCAAGTGTTGAAACAGATTGTTTCGCTGCATCATGCAGGACATACGATCCTGATTGCCACCCATGATCTGGAAAAAGTGATCTTTCATGCCCAGCGCCTTATCTTTATGAAAGACGGTAATATCATTCAGGATGGCGCACCTGATGACAATTTGAAAGAGGCGGAGCGTTTCGGCGTCAGAACACCATGCGCCACCCATTTCGGCAAGGAGCCGATTTCATGGCTGACGTGACCGCTTTCAGCTATCTCACAGGCGCTTCCGCTCTCCATAAAATGGATGTTCGCTTTAAATTGGCATCAATGATTCTTTGCAGCCTGACAACCGTCAAAACGCAGTTTGCCGGGCTTTTCTTTTTAACGCTGGTCCTCGGCATTATTTTGTTATACATCCGTTTTCCCTTAAAGACATTGATACGTGAATTACGCTATTTCAGTGTTTTACTCCTCTTCGTGTTTATCGCCCGATCATTATCCGCTCCCGGATTGCCTTTTATCAAACTGGGCTTTGTTACGGTAACATACAAGGGTATTAGCGACGGCGCGCTGGTCTGCTGGCGATTGCTCAATATCGTTTTTACCGGCCTGATATTTGTCGCCACCACCCGGCCTTCCACTTTAAAAACTGCCGTTGAATGGTGGCTCAAACCTGTGCCGTTTATTCCGGAACAACGGGTGGCGGTGATGATAAGCCTGATGATTCGTTTTATGCCGGTTATTCTGGAACAAGCCCGGGAAACAGCGGATGCGCAAAAAGCCAGGGGCGTGGAAAACAGAAAAAATCCTTTTTATCGTTTAAAGAAAATTGCACTTCCGGTCTTAATCCGAACCTTTGTCACAGCCGATGAACTATCCGTGGCCATGGATGCTCGCTGTTACACCGAAAAACGCACTTCAATGAAACTAACCGCCGGTAAAAATGATTGGCTGATTTTGGGCGGTGTTATTCTTTTATGTTGCCTGATGGTTGTCTGAAGGCGGAATTGAGAATGGGGAATGTTGAATTCCGAATTTCCCATATTCCGAATTTCCCATATTCCGAATTCCCCATATTCCGAATTCCGAATTCCAAATTCCACAATTCCAAATTCCCCATTCAACATTCATTCGAGGCTTGCTTTTTTGATCGGATATGATTATAATTGAACATTATGGAAGAAAATAGCGAAAACTTACCAAATCCGAAAGAGATTGAAAAAGAGATCGGGGAATTTTTAGCGAAAAAATTCGGCGGTACGGTGCGTATGATTACACCGACAATGCTCCCTGAGAGTGATGTTGATGAGGAAGACGACGGGGCTGTGCCAAGCAGTGAAAACAAGCTAAAATTTAATACTAAACCGAAAGAGTTGATATCCTACCTTGATGAATATATAGTCAAGCAGGATCAGGCTAAAGCTGTTTTAGCCACTAAAATATGCACCCATTTCAACCGTATCACACGAACGGACAAAGAAAATCATCAAGTTGGTGACATGGTGGGAAGCATCAAAAACAATGTCATGATGATTGGCCCCACCGGTGTTGGCAAAACGTATATTATTAAGCTGATTGCCAACAAAATAGGGGTTCCGTTTGTCAAAGGCGATGCCACCAAATTTAGTGAAACCGGTTATGTGGGCGGTGATGTGGAAGACCTGGTGCGGGAATTGGTGCGCGAGGCTGATGATGATATTGAACTCGCTCAATGCGGCATCATTTATATTGATGAGATTGATAAAATCGCCGCAAGCCGCAATCTGATCGGTGCTGACATATCCCGAACCGGGGTTCAGCGTGCCTTGTTAAAGCCTTTGGAGGAAACCGATATTGATCTGAAAGTGCCTCATGATCCTATCTCAATGATTCAAGAGATGGAACGGTTTCGTAAAACCGGAGAGCGCGATAAACGCACTGTAAATACCAAAAATATCTTATTTATTATGAGCGGAGCATTTGGTGATCTGCCTCAGATTGTCAATAGACGATTGACCAAGCAGGCCATCGGTTTTGGCGCGGATATCACCACATCTCAGGAACAAACTGCTATATTGCATAAAATCAAATCTGAAGATTTGATCGAATACGGCTTTGAATCGGAATTTGTCGGACGATTGCCGGTCAGATCCATTTTTGAGCATTTGAACGAAGATGACCTTTACACGATTTTAAAAAATCCAAATAATCCGATTATCTTAGGGAAAAAGCTGGATTTTGCCGCTTATGGAATTGATATTCGCTTTGAAGATGCGGTTTTACGCATCATGGCAGGTAAAGCGTTTCAGGAAAATACAGGCGCGCGTGGCTTGGTCAGCGCGGTGGAAAGTATTCTACTTCCGTTTGAAACCCAATTGCCATCCTCGCCAATCACCCAATTCCCGGTCACAACTCAGATAATCGAACATTCGGCCGAAGTTTTTTTGCAATCTTCCGAACAGGAGCAAAGTTGTGCCTTCGCCAAATTGGTGCATGATGAATGTGAATTTGTCAAAGAATATCTGACAACTCAAAAACAGACGCTTGCAGCCAAATATAATATTATTCTGACAGACTCCCGTATTGACACCGCCGCCGCTTTTTACAGCCGCAATATCATTGATATCGATAACTTGATCAAACAACTGAAAACTCATTTGGATGAAATCAAAAAGGTCGAACTTTATTTTTTCAAACGCCATGATGTCAACATTGTCTTTGAAGAGGACGCCATTGATTATATTATCGAACAACTTCTGATTGAAGGCTTCAGTTTAAAACGAATTTATAGAAAACTGATCAATGATTTTGAACTCGGCCTTAAATTAATTATGGAAAAAACCAGAAAAAATCGCTTTTTCATATCCAGAGAAGCTCTTTTGAATCCGGACGTGTATATCAGCGAGCTTATTAAAAATGAATTAAACGAATTAGAGTTAGAAGTTTGAAGTTACAAGTTTAAAGTTATATGTTTATATTTGATTTATTATTGCAATTTTACCCTATGGCTTTAAATGTTTGTAACATCCGTAGAGTGCGTCAGAAAAGCGTAATACACCGGAAACATTGAAAGTATGTTACGGCTATTGCCGAACGCACCCTACATAATCAGTAGATGGAAAATGTCTGAAAATACGGCATGGAGCGCAAAAATTAAGCGAAGCGGTTTTTTGCCGGGCCTCAATCCGAGTGTCGAATGCAAAAAATCGCTTCGCTTAATTTTTGCGCTCCTGAACTTTCCATCTACTGATAAGACATCTTATAGATTTATGACTCATGTACTTTAAACTTCAAACTCAAAACTTCAAACTCAAAACTTCAAACTCAAAACTTCAAACTCAAAACTTCAAACTTCAAACTTCAAACTTTAAACTTCAAACTTCAAACTCAAAACTTCTTATGATCGGAATATCCAAATTATACTGCGGAACGGTAGAGCCATCAGATGCGTTACGTTACGGACGCCATTCAGGCCGCCTTCCCTCCCATTTATTGCAATTCTCTAAAGATAAGCGCCCTGTCGTTGTGTGGAACATCACCCGGCGATGCAATCTTAAATGCGTCCATTGTTATGCGCACGCCAAGGATCAATCTTTTGCTGATGAACTGACGACCGCTGAAGGCAAGCGGTTATTGGACGATCTGGCTCTGTTTGGCGCGCCGGTCGTGCTTTTATCAGGGGGGGAACCCACGGTGCGTAAAGACCTGCCCGAATTAGCGGCTTATGCCGTCGAAAAAGGGATGCGCGCGGTCATATCCACCAATGGCACTTTAATCACGAGAGAACTGGCTGAAACCTTAAAGGCGATTGGGCTGTCTTATGTGGGTGTCAGTCTGGATGGAATGAAAACGGTCAACGACAAATTCAGGGGAATGGCCGGTTCGTTTGATGCGGCTTTGAAAGGCATTGAAAACTGCCAGAACGCCGGAATCAAAGTGGGTTTGCGCTTTACAATCAACAAATTCAACCGTGATGAAGTTTCCGGTATTTTCGACCTTCTCGAAGAACGCGAAATACCCCGTGCCTGTTTTTATCATCTGGTTTATGCCGGACGCGGCTCCCAATTGGTAAACGATGATTTGTCCCATGAGGAAACTCGTCAGGTAGTCGATCTGATTTTGGATCGAACCAGAGATTTGCATGAAAAGGGCATGCCCAAAGAGATATTGACCGTAGATAACCATGCGGACGGCCCTTACACCTACATGCGTCTGCTTAAAGAAAATCCCGCACGCGCTGAAGAAGTGCTGGAACTGCTGAAAATGAACGAAGGCAACAGTTCCGGCCGCGGTATCGGCTGCGTCAGTTGGGATGGTGAAGTTTACGCGGACCAGTTCTGGCGGCATTACAGTTTCGGCAATGTGCGCCAAAGACCGTTTTCCGAAATATGGACCGACACCTCCGAGCCTCTTCTCGGCAAGCTCAAAGAGAAACACAAGTACGTCAAAGGCCGATGCGCTGAGTGTCGCTGGCTTGATATTTGCGGCGGCAACTTCCGGGTGCGGGCCGAAGCCGTTACCGGTGATGTATGGGCGCCGGATCCGGCGTGTTATCTGTCTGATGACGAAATCTCGGGCTGACTGGATTTGAACTGAATTAAGAAACAGGTAAGAAATTCCCCGAAAAATAATATACCCAAAATGCAGGTGCGCCGGCGGAGCGTAACGCACCCTACATTTTGGGTAGTTTATCAGGAATTCCAGTAAGAATGGAGTGCCGACCTTACAGTCAGACACTCAGATTATTTCAAAGCCGTATTACGATTACGGATACGCGTAATACGCAACCCCCTCAAAACGCCACAAATCGCCGGCCGTGTCAATCAGATGATTTTTTTCATTTTCATCGGTGGTGAAAAGATGTACCATTAACATTTCACTGTAAAAACGATACACTGGCAGCGTCCCCTCTTTATCCACAACCGGAATATAGAAAGCGATACCCTCATAACGCCAGACATCCGCGGCCTCAGCGTTCAGATGCTCCTTTTCATTTTCATCGATTGTGAAAAGATGCGTCATCAATTCTTCGCTGTAAAAACGATGAACGCCTCTGAGCGTGCTTTTTTGTTGCCGTGATGCCGCGTAATATTGTTCCGGAAGATAGGCGCAGTAGGCAATATCCTCAAAACGCCATACTTCGGCCGCGCTATCGATCAGATGAGTTTTTTCTTTTTCATCAATCGTAAAAAAATGCTTTAAAAGCCCCGCGCTGTAAAAGCGATACACCGGATAAAGCGTGCCAAGGATGCCTAAAGAGGTGTTATACCCCAATGAACCCGGTTCACCCGGAATCGCCAGCGTTAATACGGCATCATTGTCCATATTGTCCCAAATCCGGCCGCCGTTGAGTTCCAAAGCCCATTGGCTCCAGCACTCCAAGTCGGAAAGATCATCGCCGGCGGTGACGGTATAGAGAAACGTCAGTACGCTCGTTCCGCTGCCGCTGCTGTAATAGGCGGTGCCGGGAGCGGTTCCGGTTGCCAGAAGCAATTGCGGCGTTCCTGAAACCCAGACGGTCTGGCTGAAATGAACGAATATCTCTATGACCGAACCGATGCTGTATGATGCGGATGCCGGTATTGAAGTCACATTTATCACAGACACAACGGGATTGGATCCGTCACCAATTCCGTCACCAGTTCCATCACCAGTTCCATCACCAGTTCCATCACCAGTTCCATCACCAGTTCCATCACCAGTTCCATCACCAGTTCCATCACCAGTTCCATCACCAGTTCCATCACAAGCGCCGGTATCCGTAACAGTGACATTCAGGTCATAAACATTGCTGTCGGCAAGGCCGTCATTCACATAAACCGGCACGGTCAAATCACCGACAAAGCAGGCATCCGGCGTGACAGTCGTCCCGGTGCGGGTGTAATCAGCGCCGTCCTGCACGGTCAGCGTGAAATCATCCGGATAGGTGTTGTCTGGATCGGTTACGATCAGATCGGCCAACGCAATGGTCAGCGGCGTAGACTCCGGTGTTGTCAGAGGGTTTTGATTGTCGATCACCGGCGGCTGATTGCCCAGTTTGGCGGCAAAGGCATCAAGAGCGCTACCGCCGCTGTAGTCGGTTTTCGGCGAGCCCCAGGAAGCGTAGCTGGATCCGGTGACAAAGACGTCACCGGCGCTCTCGACCGCAATGCCGTAGCCATCATCGTCGTCGGTTGATCCCATAAACGTGTGCCATTGCAGCGCGCCGTCAGCGCCGCTGAGTTTGGCGGCAAAGGCATCGGTTCCGCCGGCGTGGGCGTTTTGCGGCGAGCCCCAGGAAGCGTCGCTCTCTCCGGTGACAAAGACGTCACCGGCGCTCTCGACCGCAATGCCGTAGCCATCATCGTCGCCGGTTGATCCCATAAACGTGTGCCATTGCAGCGCGCCGTCAGCGCCGCTGAGTTTGGCGGCAAAGGCATCGGAACCGCCGCCGGCGTGGGGGTTCACCGGCGCGGTGCCCCAAGTGGCGTTGCTCACTCCGGAGACAAAGACGCCGCCGGTGCTGTCTACCGCGATGCCCATGCCATTATCGTCAATGGCCGAGCCCATAAACGTGTGCCATTGCAGCGCGCCGTCAGCGCCGCTGAGTTTGGCGGCAAAGGCATCGTATCCGCCGGCGTAGGCGTTCTGCGGTGTGCTGCCCCAGGTGGCTTTGCTTCTTCCGCAGACAAAGACGCCACCGGTGCTGTCAGTCGCAATGCCGTTGCCATAATCGACACTGGCCGAACCCATAAACGTGTTCCATTGCAACGCGCCGTCAGTGCTGCGGAGTTTGGCGGCAAAGGCATCGAAACCGCCGGCGTGGGGGTTCACCGGCGCGGTGCCCCAAGTGCTGGCGCTGTCTCCGGTGATAAAAATGGAACCAGTGCTGTCGACCGCAATGCCGTTGCCTAAATCGGCACCGGTCGAGCCCATAAACGTATTCCATTGCAACGCGCCGTCAGCGCCGCTGAGTTTGGCGGCAAAGGCATCGAAATTGCCAGCGTGGGGGTTCACCGGCGGGGCGCCCCAAGTGTTGTCGCTGTATCCGCAGACAAAGACGTCACCGGAGTTGTCGACTGCAATGTCGTAGCCTCTATCGATGTTGGCCGACCCCATAAACGTGTGCCATATCAGCGCGCCGTCAGTGCCGCTGAGTTTGGCGGCAAAGGCATCGGAACCGCCGCCGGCGTGGGGATTCTTCGGCGTGCCCCACTCAGTGAAGCTGTATCCGCAGACAAAGACGTTACCGTCGCTGTCGACCGCAATGCCGTTGCCTACATCGTCACCGGTCGAACCCATAAACGTGTTCCATTGCAGCGTGGGATCAATGATCAAGGGATATGACGGGTTATAGGAGCCCACGCCGAAGCCGACGCGGTGCTGATCATATTTTATAAACGAGACGGCGACATCTGTTTTACATCCTTGTATGATTTGCCATGCCACAGGTGCGGATTCGGTGAGAAGGCCGTTTTTGAAAATGAATTGCAGGGTGCCGTTTTTGAGGAGTTGGACAGGCGTGTTATATTTCAGGCGAATGTTATCCGGATCAGCACCGGGTCTTAGGGTGTGGGTGCTGCGCGCGATGCCTCCGGCAGGGGCGTCGTAGGAAAGGTCAATATCGTGCCAAAGATTTTTATATGTGACTTTTTGCAGAGGCGGGGCGTTATTTTCTGCCTTCCCCGCGGAATCAGAGGCGGACTCGGCCATGGGCGCGGCTCCGGAGGAATTTTCAAAGGCGACGCTTAGAGCGTGATTCCCGGTGGCGAAGTAAACACCGTCATTGCGAAATCCGAGAATGTGTCCGCCGCTGGTGAATTGCATCATTTTTTCAGAGCCGGCGACAGGCGTGCGCGAATTTTCATCGACGATGTCAGCGTAAAGAGGTGATGTTAAAAAGTTAAGAAGGGCCAGGGCGAAAAGGACGAATACGATTTTCTTCATTTCTTACTCCTTTGGTTTGGGATGGTTAAATAAACATTTATGCTGAAAAAATACTATTGTCAGTAGATGGAAAATGCTTGAAAATACGGCATGGAGCGCAAAAATTAAGCGTAGCGGTTTTTTGCAGGAGCCTGAATCTGCATGCCTTTTCCAGTGCCGGATGCAAAAAATCGCTACGCTTAATTTTTGCGCTCCTGAATTTTCCATCTACTGATTGTATAATTATTTGATTTTATTAAGTCAAGGAAAAATCGGAACGGGGGAGGCGTTATTTTTCGTTTACTTTTTCAATCATTTCCTATACAGACGTAATGTTATATTAATCAAGAGCCTAAAATCCGGTGTAAAATAATTCAACATCGGACATCGGCCCAAACCCAAACGGAGGTTTAACATGCGCAAAATCATCACCTTTTCAACTGTCGTTCTGACTATCGCAACCCTGCTTTTTCTAACATCATCATCCCCTGTTCAGGCCAAAACATTCAAATGGGCGTTTCAGGGAGACTTTCAAACGTTGGACCCGCATTCTTTGAATGAAACCTTTCAGTTAGGGTTTATCGGCAACATCTATGAAGGCTTAATCCGCAACGGTGCTGATTTGAAAATTTTACCTGCCCTGGCCGAAAAATGGGAAGTGGCCGAACCCACGCGCTGGCGTTTTTATCTGCGTAAAAATGTCAAATTCCACAATGGCAATGATTTTACGGCCGATGATGTTGTGTTCACATACAAGCGCACCATCACCGAAGGCTCGGATCTAAAAACACGGGTTCCCGGAATCAAGGAAGTGGTCAAAGTGGATGACCACACGGTTGATTTTATCACGGAAGCGCCCAATCCGATTTTGATTTCCGAATGGGGCACCTGGTACATTATGGACAAAGAGTGGTGTGAAAAGAATAACTCGACCGAATCCACCAATATTAAATCCGGCAAGGAAAATTACGCTACGCGCCACGCCAATGGCACCGGCCCGTTTAAAGTTGTGGAAAGACAAACCGATGTTAAAACAGTTTTAGAGCCTTATAAAGAATGGTGGGATAAACCGGTGCATAACCTGACCCAAGTGATCTTCACTCCGATTGCATCGGACGCCACACGCGTGGCAGCGCTGCTTTCCGGTGAAATCGATATGATGTATCCGGTTCCGGTTCAGGATCTCAAACGCGTGAATGACAATAAAGGTACTTCCACATTGACAGGGCCGGAACTGCGCACGGTTTTTCTCGGTATGAACCAGCTTGATGATGAATTGTCTTGCTCCAAGCTCAAGGGAAAAAATCCTTTTAAAGACAAGCGTGTGCGTCAAGCCTTTTTTCAGGCCATCAATATTCAGGCAATCAAGAAAAAAATTATGCGCGGTCTGTCCGATCCGACCGCCATTATGATTTCACCCAAAATGTATCAGTCTTACGGTAAAGAGTTCAAGCGCCTGCCTTTCGATCAGGCCGCCGCTAAAAAATTGCTGGCTGACGCCGGTTATGCGGATGGCTTTGAGGTGTGCATGGATTGCCCCAACAACCGGTATGTGAATGATGAACAGATTTGTCAGGCAGTGGTTTCCATGCTGGCTAAAATCGGCGTGAAAGTCAATTTGAAGGCCCAGCCCAAAGCGCAGTATTTTAAAAAAGTGCTCAAATATGACACCGAATTTTATATGTTAGGGTGGATGCCTTCCAGTTATGACAGCTACAACGTGCTTTATAACCTGATTAACACCCGCGCAGATGGCGGCCAGGGCAAATTTAACCTGGGCGGTTACTCCAACCCTGAAATTGACGCGCTGACCGTTAAAATATTGAGCGAAATCGATACGGCCAAACGGGATAAAATGATTAAAGAAGCCTACGACCTTTTGATCGCCGATGTCGGTTATATTCCTTTGCACCAGCAGGGCTTGGCTTGGGGCAAACGGGATAATATCTCACTCAAACAGCGGGCTGATAATCAGTTTATGCTTTATCATGTTAATGTGAAATAGAAGGGAAGTGTAAAGTTTTAAGTGTGAAGTTTTAAGTTTTTCAGAAGAGGAGTGCAAACTTTAGTTTGCAACACAGCATCGCAAACTGAAGTTTGCACTCCGGAATGGGGAAGTTATTGCGTCCGCTTTCCTTAAAATAATCCTATTATCATTTAACCCTACAAATCTTAATTCTGACAATGGATATAAAATTTAATCGCCTTGTTTTAACGATTCTACGTTGTAATGAGAATAACTTTAGGCACTTAAAACTTAAAAAAGTGTGAAGTTTCAAGTTTTTCAGAAGAGGAGTGCAAACTTCAGTTTGCAACACGGCATCGCAAACTGAAGTTTGCACTCCGATAGATATGAATTTAATCTCCTTATTACGACGCTCCCGCGTTGGAACAAGAATAACTTTAGGCACTTTAAACTTGTAACTTTAAACTTACTGCCATGCTTGCTTTTATAATTCGACGACTGGCTCAATCTCTGTTTGTGATGTTCTTCGTGGCCATGGTCGCTTTTTTAATGTTCAATTATGTAGGCGATCCGGTGCATCAGATGGTGGGGATTGACACCTCGTTTGAAGAACGGGAGGCGTTGCGCGAGCATCTGGGCTTGAATGACCCGGCTCTGGTGCAGTTTATGCGCTTTATCGGTCATGCGATGCAGGGTGAGTTCGGTTTGTCTTATCAACACAAAAGACCGGTGGCCGACTTATTCAGAGAACGGCTGCCGGCCACGTTGGAGCTGTCATTTGTAGCTGCTTTGTTGGCGCTCGTTGTGGGTGTGCCGATGGGTGTTTATACGGGACTGAACCGCAACGGTTTTATAAGCAAGCTGTTTATGACTTTCTCCCTGATCGGCATCTCTTTGCCGACGTTTTTAATCGGTATCCTGCTAATTTTTATCTTTGCCGTGATTCTCGGTTGGTTGCCTTCATTCGGTCGCGGTGAAGTGGTCACGGTGGGCGTTTGGACAACAGGGCTGCTTACCCAATCCGGGCTGAAAGCGCTGATCATGCCGTCTGTTACTCTGGGTTTGTTTCAATTAACCCTTATTATGCGGCTAGTGCGTTCGGAAATGCTGGAAGTTTTGCGCACCGATTATATCAAGTTTGCCAGAGCGCGCGGTCTCAGCAACCGGGCCGTGAATTTCGGTCATGCGCTCAAAAACACGCTGGTTCCGGTGATTACGATTACGGGCCTGCAAATCGGCTCGATTATCGCTTTTGCCATTATTACCGAAACGGTGTTCCAATGGCCGGGCATGGGCTTGATGTTTTTGCAAGCCATCCATAATGTGGATATTCCGATCATGTCGGCTTACCTGCTGTTGGTGGCGTTCTTTTTTGTTGTTATCAATCTGATTGTGGATATGCTTTACTATGTGGTGGATCCGCGCTTGCGGATCGATTTGGGAAAAGCCAATGGACACTGAAAAATTGTCTCCCCGCAAGGGATGGCGAATTGCAGCAACTATGAGACGGTTGGCTGACAGTGATATTTTTTATTCTTTTTGTCATTCACCGGTAACCGTCATTGCTGCGCTTGTCACCCTGCTGATTTTCACCAGTGCGCTAACGGCATCCTGGATCGCGCCCCAAAATCCGTTTGATCTGGCCAGTCTTGATCTGATGGATTCGCATATTCCGCCGGCTTGGGAGGATGAAGGGGATAAACGTTATCTGCTTGGCACGGATGATCAAGGCCGTGATATTCTTTCCACGATTTTATACGGTTCGCGCATTTCCCTGATGGTCGGATTTTTAAGCGTCATTTTTTCAATGGTTTTGGGCGTCAGTTTGGGAATTATATCCGGCTATGCGGGCGGGCTGATTGATGTGTTCATTATGCGCATCGCTGAAATCCAGATCAGCTTTCCGGCCATTTTGATTGCGCTTTTGGTGGATGGCGTCCTGCGCACTCTGCTCCCGGATGCGCATTCAGCGCAATTGGCTATTATCGTTCTGGTTTTTTCAATCGGTGTTTCCGGATGGGTGCAATACGCCCGCACAGTGCGCAGCTCCGCAATGGTGGAAAAAAACAAGGAATATGTTCAGGCGGCGCGTGTTATCGGTATCCATCCGGTGCTGATTATGACGCGCCATATTCTGCCCAATGTGATGGGGCCGGTGCTGGTAATCGCTACGATTCATCTGGCCGTGGCAATTATCACCGAAGCCACGCTTTCTTTTCTTGGCGTGGGAGTGCCGCCAACCCAGCCATCTTTGGGCACTTTAATTCGTATTGGCAATGACTTTCTGTTTTCCGGTGAATGGTGGATTACCATTTTTCCCAGTGCCGCATTAGCGATTTTGGTGCTGGCCGTGAATCTTTTAGGCGATTGGCTGCGTGATGCGCTGAATCCTAAGTTGAGGTAAATTTCATTAAGCATGTAGGGTGGGTGCAGCGAAGCGAAACCCACCAAATGCTGATAAACGGTGGGTTTCGCTTCGCTACACCCACCCTACATTTGAACATTAACACCCATGCTCAAAGTTGAAAACCTGACAATCCGATTTGATACGCGCTACGGTCCTTTGACGGCTGTGGATGACGTCACTTTTGAGGTGCGGCCCGGCGAAGTGTTCGGTCTTGTGGGAGAATCCGGAGCCGGTAAATCATTAACCGGCCAGTCGATTATCGGTCTGCTGGATCCGCCGGGTTATATTGCCGGCGGCCAAATCACTCTTGAGGGAACACGCATCGACAACCTTGCCTATAATCATCTGCGGGCGCTCCGAGGTCGTAAAATCGGCATGATTTTTCAAGACCCGCTTACCAGTTTAAATCCGCTTTACACCATTGGCAAACAACTGACGGAAACCATTTTAACGCACTCATCTATGACAAATGCCGAGGCGCAGAAGCAAGCGATTGCGTTGTTGACCGATGTCGGCATCCCTGGAGCCGGTGAACGGATCAACTGCTACCCGCATCAATTTTCCGGCGGTATGCGCCAGCGGGTGGTGATTGCTCTGGCACTTTGCGTCAATCCTCAATTGGTAATCGCTGATGAACCAACAACCGCATTGGATGTTTCGATTCAGGCGCAGATTCTGTCCTTATTGAAGCGGATGTGCCGGGAACATGGCGCGGCCGTGATTTTGATCACTCATGACATGGGCGTGATCGCTCAAGTCGCTCAACGGGTGGCGGTTATGTATTCCGGTCGTTTGGTGGAAATCGGTGATGTGCGCCAGGTGGTCAAACATCCGCAACATCCTTACGCTCGCGGCCTGATGGGTTCCATTCCTTCGCTGCATCATCAGGTTGATCAACTGACTCAAATTGATGGCACGATGCCCCGGCTCACAGATATTCCGTCCGGATGCGCATTCCATCCCCGCTGCCCGGACTGCTTTGATTTGTGCAAGGATAAGCGTCCCCCTTTGAAAAAAATCGCTGATTCCCATATCGCCTGCTGGCTTTATGCAAACGAGGCGCATCATGCCGGATAAAGATACAGCCTTGCTCAATGTCACCGGTTTGAAACGCTATTTTGACGTATCCCGACCGTTTTTGAACCGCGTTTTTGAACGCCAAAAACGGCAGTATTTGAAAGCTGTCAATGGGGTCAGTTTTTCGATAAAACGGGGTGAAACTTTTGCGCTGGTGGGTGAATCCGGGTGCGGCAAATCAACAGTTGCGCATCTCGTAGTGGGGCTTTTTCCGCCATCATCCGGCAAAATCGAATTTGATGGCATCAACATGACGGCTTTGAAAAATCGCGCGCAACTCCGGCCGGTGCGACGGCGCATGGCCATGATTTTTCAAGACCCTTATGCCAGTTTAAATCCTCGCTGGCGGGTAAGCAATATTATCAGTGAGCCGATCAAAGCATTCGGCCTTATTAACGGGCGTCAGGCAATCATTCAGCGCACGTCCGCTTTGCTCGAACAAGTGGGTTTGTCGCCGCAGGACAGCTCAAAATTTCCACACGAATTTTCGGGCGGTCAGCGTCAACGCATCTCCATTGCACGCGCATTGGCCGGTGAACCGGAGTTCATTGTTTGTGACGAACCCACGTCAGCATTAGATGTTTCCGTACAGGCGCAGATATTAAACCTGATCAAAAATTTGCAAACAAAATTTGGTCTTTCCTATCTGTTCATTTCCCATGATCTTGCGGTTGTGCGCCATATTGCGGATCATGTGGGCGTTATGTATATGGGGCGTCTCTGTGAAATCGCGCCGGTGAATACGCTTTTTCAAAATCCCTGCCATCCTTATACACGAATGCTTTTAGACACTATTCCGGATATTGAAAAGATGGGCAATGAATGCGCTCCGCCGCAAGGTGAAATTCCCAATCCACTCAGTCCGCCAAGTGGATGCGCTTTTCATCTGCGTTGTCCCCAAGCAACCGATCATTGCATCAATAACCGACCTGAATTGGAAAACATAGCATCTGATGTTAAGGTGGCATGCTTTCAGGCTCGCTCTTAAATTCTTAATCTTAATCTTAATCATAATCGTACTCTTAATTCTAAATTTTCTTAAACTGGAGGATTAAGAGTACGATTATGATTAAGATTAGGAAATAGGAGAGTGATATGGAACAAACTCTGGCAGTCAACTACACCGCACAAGTAAAACAAAAGCTAATTGCATCAGGTGCAGAATTAGCTGGCGTTGCCGATACCGAACCTTTGAAGGCACTTAAAACGGACCCTCCGAATCTTTTGGATTCTTTCACCAGAGCGCTTTCAGTAGCCGTACAGTTGCCGGCCGCCGTATTTGAAATGATTGAAGATCAACCCACGCCGATCTATGATTCGGTTTATCAAACGGCAAATCGCATCTTAGATGAAATTGCTTTTAAAACAGCTAAAAGGCTTCAAAACGATGGTTTTCTGAGTCTTCCGATTCCGGCGTCTCAGGTTTTAGACCGACAAAGCTGGTATGCCGCAATCAGCCATAAAGCGGTGGCCCGTATGGCCGGATTGGGTTGGCAGGGGAAAAATCTTTTGCTCATAACACCTCAATATGGCTCGCGTGTGCGCTTGGCAACTGTGTTGACAAATGCGCCTTTGATCATTGACACACCGGTTAAAAATCGTTGCGGTAATTGTATGATGTGCCGCGATGCTTGCCCGGCTGGTGCTATAAAAGGAATCAACACCGAAGATCATTATAAAACCAGAAATGAAGCGATGCATTTTGATAAATGTGCTGCCAAACTGGGGAACCAATTTGCCCGGCTTCCGGAAATCAGCGCACCGATATGCGGAATATGTATCAAAGTATGTCCCTTCGGACGTAAGTTTGAAAAGCGATCCACCCCTCGTAAGCATGAAAATGGGAAATAAACCGAGCATCAATAACCGACCTGAATTGGAAAACATACCATCTGATGTGAGGGTGGCATGTTTTCAGGCTTGAAACTTCCTGAAAATGGTATAGCGCTATTCTCACAGGCATTCTTGAAAAATCCCTCAATAAACCATTGGTTGCTATATGAAAGAAACAGGTTTTATTGATAAATATGCCGCAGCCGTTCAACCCCTTGCACTAATTTGTCGGTAGCGTAATAAGCGAAACTTAACCGCAGATAATTGTGCAAAGCGTTTTCGCTTGAAAAACGGACGCCCGGTTGAAATCCCGTTTTATGCGTTTCCGCAATGGCAAGCAGGTCTTCCGCATCTACGTCGTCGGGCAGTTGACACCATAAAAAGTAGCCGCCGTGCGGTTCGGAAAATTTCAGAAAAGGCATTTTCAGGCGCAACGCCTGACTCATGGCTTGAATACGTTCGCGATATACATTTCTCAAATGATGCAAATGCTCTTTTTGCAGGCCAAGTTCGATCATGCTGTTTACCACACTTGAAACGAACGGGTTCAATCCGCCTCCGCTGTTCAGGTAACCGCGAATCAAAAAACGTTTTATCAACGCAGGGTCGGCTTGAATCCAGCCCAAGCGCAACCCCGGTGCCAGAATCTTGGAAAAGGAGCCTAATGAAAGAACGCGTCCGGATGAATCATTCGTTGCCAAAGGCGGCGGCGGCGTCCGGGTGTAAGCCAACAATTGATACACTTCGTCGGCAACGATCATAAAATCGTGCTTTTGGCTCAAGCGAATCAGATGTTCACGCCGCGCCGCAGACAATGTCACTCCGGCAGGGTTGTGGAATACGGGGATGGTGTAAACAAAAGCCGGTTTATATTTTTCCAGACGCTCTTCCAAAGCCTCAATAATCAGGCCATCGTGATCAATCGGCGTTCCGATGATATTCAGTTGATAATCGGCAAAAATGTGTAAAGCCAAGAAATAGGAAGGTTCTTCAACAATAATGGTGTCACCGGGGCGGGTGAACAGGGCGCAGATCAGATCAAGCGCTTGGGAAGTGCCGGCGGTGATAAACAGATGCTCGGGGTTTACCGTGACATCGTATTCATGGGTAAGAAACCGGGCCAGCGAGGTTCTGAAATTGCCATCGCCCTGTTGCCGGCCATACTGCAATATTTTGCGGTTTTTCGGATTAAGGCAATGTGATGCTGCCAGGGCCATTTTATCCACCGGAAGGAGGTTTTCATCCGGCTGGCCGATTCCGAGGTGAATGACATCTTCAGGCACACTGACCTGCGTTATTTGAATTTCAGACATGGCATCCTCAATATGTGCAAATTTAGTAACCGTGATTGAAAAACTTACCCATTTTTCTTGCTCTTGCTCTTGATCTTACTCATGTCATTGATTGAATTAGGGAAGCTATTTAATCACTGATCATTATTTGGCATCTTTCAAATCAGTTCTGAAGTGGTTTAAGTACTTGGACATATATTTTCAGGTTACAAATTCTGCTGGAAATCGGATTTTTCTAAAAAATCCGATTTCTGAAATACCGGAAAACTTTTGTCCAGTTACTTACACTTTTCTCAGGAGTGCTAAACTTATGTTGGGCGGAATGGACAGAGCATCTTCAGTCTTTTAAGATAATGCGCGCATCCACAATGCTGACGCCCTTTTCATACACAATCACCGGATTTAAATCCATCTCTTTGATTTCAGGATAGGATTGGATTAATTCGGAGCATAGCAAAAGCAATTTGCGCAGCGCTTGCTGATCTAACGGAGCTTGGCCGCGAGCGCCGCTTAACAACGGATAGGCTTTGATCTCCTTGATCATTTTACCTGCCGCGGCAGGCGATATGGGAAGCACACGGAACACAACATCCTTCATGATTTCAACCAGGATACCGCCGATTCCGAACATAATCACCGGTCCGAATTGATCATCGATTTTGGTTCCGATAATCACTTCTGTGCCGGATTCAGCCATCGGGGCTACAAGAACTCCCCTGATATCGGCCTTGGAGTCAAATTTTTTGGCGTTCTGGATAATATCGTTATATGCCGTGCGAATCTCGTCTTCGGTTTTCAGATTGATACGCACGCCCTTGGCATCGCTTTTATGTAAAATATCTGGCGATACAATTTTGAGTACGACCGCGCCGCCTGTCTTTTGGGCATATTTAACCGCTTCATCCGCGTTGGCAGCCAGATATTCGGCAGGGATTCGCGCTCCATGAATCCGGAACAGCGCTTTGGCTTCATGCTCCAACAAACAGTTGCGCCCTTCCTCGCGCGCCTTGCGAAGAATTTCCTGGCCTTTGGTTTTAATTTTTGATTTACTATCCAGGATAAATCCTGCTTTGGAATGATATTGTTTCAGGTAACGGCCATATTTCGCCAAAACGCCGACGCATTTGCAGGCCACGTCCAAAGAGTCGTAAACAGGAATGTCATAATACCGCAGAAGGTGAAGCGCATGGGGTTTTTCAGAGGTGTAAAGGCTGTGCAGGATAATCGGCTTTTTGCGTTTACGCACGAGTTTACCCATACGATGGGCGCCGTCTTCTTCCATAAGCGCCAATTTTTCGGCAAAACGGATGCCGTAACCGCCGAATAGTCCGACAATTAAAAGACCGCCGATATTGCGATCTTTAAGAATAATCTCAGCGCAGTCGGCAAACACCGATGGATCATCGTCAGTGCCGCCGGCCACATCCACCGGGTTGCGCAATGAAGCGGCTGCCGGTAGAATCTTGCTTAAACGTTTTTTTGTTTTTTTATCCAACTCGGGCATATTCACGCCCAAATCGGTGAGAAGGTCAGCGGCAATGGTGGCATGTCCGCCGCCGTCAGCCAAAATAGCGACATTGTTATTTTTAATACGCGGCAAACTGGAAAGGGTTTCAGCCGCCGGAAAAAGTTCGTCCGAATTTTCTATCACCGTTATACCTGCGCGTTCAAAAGCGCCCCGGGCGACTTCCGAAATGCCGGCCAACGCGCCGGTGTGCGAACCCGCCGATTGTTTTCCGGTGGCGGATCGACCGCTTTTCAACAAGATAACGGGCTTGTTCAATGTCGTTTTATAGGCCTGCTGGAGAAAAGCACGCCCTTCCCGCATCCCTTCAACATACATCAAAATCGCTTTGGTGTCCGCATCCTGGTCAAAAAATTCGAGATATTCATGAAATTTAATATCCGCCTCGTTGCCCACACCCACATAGTAAGTAAAGCCTTTCAAGCTTTTGACGCCTGCTTCGGTCAGCAAGGTGAGCGCCATGTTGCCGCTCTGGGTCAGCAATGCGATTTCACCTTTGGGTGCATTTTTCAATCCCACAAGATTCAAATTGCTTTTCAGGTTCATCATACCGGAAGTGTTCGGCCCCACCAAGCGGATATTGTTTTTACGGGCTGCGGCAACCATTTTTTCTTCAAGGATGCGGCCTTCAGCACCCAGTTCACCAAATCCGCCGGCAATGATCACAGCCCCGCTGACGCCTTTTTTACCGCAATCTTCCAAAATGGAGGGAATCGTTCTGGCAGGCGTGGTGATTAAGGCCACATCCACAGGCTCTTCAATCGCGGAAACTTTGGGATAGCATTTCATCCCCAGAATACGTTTTTCTTTGGGATTCACCGGGTAAATAGCGCCTTCATAATTTTCATCCAAAAGGGTGCGAATCGACTGGTAGCCCCTCTTGGTCACGGTTTTAGAAGCGCCTACAATAGCCACTGATTCAGCGTTTAAAATTTTATCAAGAGACATTTTATTCCTTTCTTTTACGCTCCTCAAACGTTTGCAGGGAATCCTGCCGTTCTTTGGTGGAAACGCACGCCAAACATGCTTCAACTTCATACTCCATCAACGCTTCCATACTGACTTCGCCTCGTGCCATCAAAAGCCCTTTTTTAATCATCTTGATTGAAAATGCAGAGTTGGCGGCAATTTTTTCAGCCATCTCCCGCACAGACGTCATCAACTGCTCCGAAGGAACCGCTTTATTCACCAGACCGATGCGCTCCGCTTCGCGGCCATCAATGTAGTCGCCGGTGAACAAAAGTTCTTTGGCTTTGCCCGGTCCGATTAAATCCTGCACCAAACGCATGGCGCCGCCGGTAACGGATGAAGTCACTTTGGCTTCGGGTGAGCCGATTTGGGCATCTTCTGCGGCAATGCGGATATCGCAAGCCAGGGCCAGTTCATAACCGGAACCCAGCGCATATCCGTTGATAGCTGCAATCGTGGGCTTTTCAAAGCGGATAATCTGGCGTGAAGCAGCCTGAAGTTCTTCCAGATAGTCGCGGTAATCTTCCAGACTGCGGTTCTTGGACTCTTTTAAATCCGCGCCGGTGGAAAAGGCTCGTCCTTCACCGGTGACAATCAGCGCTTTAATTTGCGGATCATTTTTGACATCATCCAGCGCAGTTTGAAAATCAAGCCACAATTGTTTGTTCATCGCATTCAATACCTTCGGACGATTTAACTTAATTGTGGCAATGCCTTGGTCTTTTTCATAAATGATACATTCGAAATCCATTTTTTATCCTTAATCATTATAGTAAAAAAAAGAGTGATCTAAATCGCTGCCTTGCTTGTTCTAGCCTTATCGCAATAATCGACACTTGGTCAAAACAACTTTAGCTATATAACTCTATTTTCAGCAATGTCAATATTATCTTATCAATTCCGGTTCAGATACTTTTATTGCATTACGGTACCACCTTGATTGGCGGTTTGGCTGACAGAATAAAAATGTTGCAATTTAATTTTATTTAATATAAACGCAATGATCATTTTGAGCTTCCGCTTCATTAGTAAACTATGGTTATGTGTTTATTTTTATATTAAAAGAGGTAAAATCAAATATGGAACCGTTAATGAAACATTTAACGGTGCAGAAGGAGCATGATCGTATGGACAACGTCGTCGAATATAACAACCTACTCAAAAACACTGATTCCACAAAAATTTTTTTTACGGATTTAAATGGCCGTATTATGAATTTACCGATCAATGCAGATAGTATTGAAACGATTAGCGACAATGGGATCGGTTTTGATGGCAGTTCCGTTGCCGGATATGCCACAGTAGATTCAAGTGACCGCCTTTTGAAACCGGATTCCGCCGGTTTTTATCGGGTCGATTTTGAAAATGAAACACTGGGCTTTTTTATCGGAGACATTTATGATGATGTGGAGACGCGTTCTGCCGCGGACCCCCGTGCGATTCTTCAAAAAGTGATCGCTCAAGCTGAGTCGGAATTCGGTTATAAATTTATCGCAGGTCCCGAACATGAATTTTTCCTGATTCGTCCCAATGAGCAAGGCGAACCTGAGCATACGGATAGCGCCGGCTATTTTGTGTCCACACCTTATGATAAAGGCGCGGGAGTGCGAAAGCGCGTCACTTCGATTTTAAAATCATGCGGCATTAATTTTGAAAAAACCCATCATGAAGTCACGCCTTCGCAACATGAAATCAATTTGGAATGCGGCCCGCCTTTAGAAGTCGCTGATCGCACGGTCTTATTTAACCATGTTACGCAAAAAGTGGCCGCTGAATTTGGTTATCAGGCGACTTTTATGCCCAAACCGTTCGATAATTTCAATCGCAATGCTTTTCATATTCATCTTTCCATGCAGGATATGGATGGTGTTAACCAATTTTATGATGATGATGCTGAATTCAAACTTAGCCGTACCGCGCGTCAGTTTATCGCCGGAATCATTAAATACGCTCGCGAAACGTCAATTATAATGGCCTCGACTTTCAATTCGTACAAAGCCTACGTTCTCGAAAAAGAAGCCCCGATTATCCGTGGATGGGGGCTTAAAAACCGTAGTTCTATGGTGCGTGTACCTTACAGCATTTCTCCGGCAAGTACGCGTATCGAGCTGCGCAGCCCCGATCCGGCAGGCAATCCGTATCTTCAGATTGCCACACTGATAACCATGGGACTGGCAGGTATCAAAGAAGAACTCGACTGCGGCACCCCGGACATCGGCAGCACATACAATAAGGAATACGCTGTTCGTATGTTAGATGAACGTTTTCTGCCTCGCAGCATGTATGAAGCGCTGGTGGAAGCGGAAAAAAGTGAATTTTTGAAAAACGTGATGGGTGAGGCGGCTTATAACAATTATCTAAGTTTGAAAATTGCGGATTGGGAAGACCATCGGGTACGGGTCAGTTCACTGGAATATGAAAAATATCTGAACATTTAAAACAAAAGCCGCGATAATCGCATATATACTAAGGAGAACATCATGGAAGAATGGATCGAGCAACTTCAAAACAGTGTCAATACACTGGCAAGATTAAAGGAATTTATCAATGTAACTCCGGATGAAGAAAACACGATCACAACGCTGAACACCAAATGGGGAACCACTCCCTATTTTGCCGGTCTGATGGATCCTGACGATCCTGACTGCCCGGTTCGCAAACAAGTCGTGCCGTCAATTAAAGAAAAAGAGAATCGCTATGGTATTGAAAACTATTTGATATGGAAAGAAAATCGCGATACGGATGAAGTGCGCCCGGACAGTATTGCGCGACAGTACCATGACCGTATCGCTTTTACCGTCACCGATGTCTGCGCCAATTATTGCCGCCATTGTTTCCGTAAAGAGCTGGTTGTGGATCGGGATTTGAAACTGCGTATGGATGTGGACGAGGGATTGACCTGGATTCGTGCGCATGAAGAGATACGCGATGTCTTGGTAACTGGCGGCGACCCTTTTATTTTATCAGATGATAAAATTGAGTATCTCATTCGTAAATTGCGTGAAATTCCGCATATTCAGATGATCCGATTTGGAACGCGCACGCCCATCGTTTTACCGCAACGCATCACGCCGGGGCTAAAAAAAGTGTTGAGCGGTTTTCACAAAATACCTTTATGGATTAACACCCAGTGCAATCATGCCAAGGAGATTACGGAAAAGACCGCTAAAGTGGTATATGATTTGCTTTCATGCGGTGTGAATGTGGGCAATCAGGCGGTGCTTTTAAAAGGCATTAATGATGATCCGGCCAGTTTCAAAGCACTCCACCAGAAACTGCTAACCGTGCGCATCCGTCCCTATTATGTGTTTTATTGTGAACCCGCACCGGGCATTGATCATTTCCGCACACCTGTGGAAAAAGGAGCCGAATTGATTCGGGATTCGATTCGCGGTCACACCACCGGCATGGCTCAACCTATGTATGTGATTGCCACCAATGTCGGTAAAATTCCGCTCATGCCAGATTATTATATTAAAAGTAAAACCGAAACCGAATATATGTTGCAAAATTATCAAGGTAAAAAGACCGCCTGGCCGAATATTCCTGAATAAAAATATTATTTTTTTGTTCAACCCAACAATTAGGGATTGACAGGTGCAACTTATTTTGTTATCAGTTTTTCCAGTTCGGGGCTGTAGCTCAGATGGGAGAGCGCATGACTGGCAGTCATGAGGTCAGGGGTTCGATCCCCCTCAGCTCCACCAACTATGCAATACCTTAGCGGTTAAAAAAGAGCTTGATAAAATTAAAGCTTTTGTTTTTTAGCCGCTTTTTTTTTGCTGTCATTAGCGACTGCAAATATATGTACGTAAAAAAATTATGAAAGTAAGGTGATGGTACAAACATGTATTATTCGTATTGTGAAGAAATAGCTAAATGCAAAACTATACTGTTAAATGACTTAGGAGAATCATTTAACCAACGAAAAAAATTTTATGATATTCATGGGTAAAAAAGATAAAATATTTAAAAAAGCCAAAGAGTCGCCCAAAAATCTTACGTTTAATGAATTGTGTTCTTTGGCGGAGTATGCCGGCTTTGAGTTCCGGAATCAAAGCGGCAGTCATAAAATTTACAAACATCCGGCGGTTAAAAAAATATTGAATTTTCAACCAGATAAAAAAGACAAGAGCAAAGCTAAAAATTACCAGATAAAACAACTGATTACAATTATTGAAGACTTCAGTTTAATGAAAGGCTGAAACTATGTTCAAATACTCAATAAACCTTGCATGGAGCGAAGAAGATACTTGTTATGTTGCTACTGTGGCAGAATTTTCAGGCTTATCAGCTTTTGGCGAATCCCCGGAAGAAGCAGTGAAAGAGGCTAAAATCGCAGTCAAGGGTTTTTTAAAAGTTTACAAAGAAGACGGTTGTCCAATTCCTGAACCAAATACTCTTAAATCGTTTGGCGGTCAAACACGGTTGCGATTACCTAAAAATTTACCCGGCACATTAAATCAAAAAGCGCAAAAAGAGGGAATTTACTAAAAATGACACCTGAGCCTTAGGCTCTGTTGACATTTGATAAAATTATCTTAATATTCAAATTATTAGCAACTATAGCACATTCAAGTTATTTTCGCCGCAAGCCCTTGTGAATACTGGCCTATAGCGAAAGCCGAATTTGAAATGTCAACAGAGCCTAATAGACTATGATTTCTTATTTTATATTAATGCCCGCTATTTTGATCATCTCTCTTATCCTCACAATGGTGGGTTTGGGCGGCGGTCTTATCTTTGCGCCCTTATTTATCCTTTTGGCGTTCCCTCCTTCAACAGCGATTTCAGCATCTCTTTTCCTGAACGGCATCGCGGCGCTTTCAGCGGCGATCATCTATTTTCGTAACAAAATGGTGGATTTCCAACTGGCGCTGCCTTTAATCATCACATCCACGCTGGCGGCTCCGCTAGGGGCGCTGTTCACCTCAAAAATTGATCGTAAAGTTCTGACAGGTTTATTGGCTTTGATCGTATTTTGTGCGGCGTTGCGTATGCTTTTTGGCAGTAAAGCGGAAAGCCGTGAGATAGCAGTCGGATTTTGGCGTAAAACAGTCGGTAGCTGCACCATCGGCTTGAGCATCGGTTTTATTGGCGGATTATTAGGTATCGGCGGCGGCGTATTTATCGTTCCCTTGCTTATCTATGTTCTGAAAGCACCGCCTAAAACCGCAGCGGCAACATCTATTTTTATTGTTGTTTTTTCATCATTCAGCGGTTTTGTCGGCCATATCGCTATGACCCCGATAGACTGGCGTTTTATCCTGCCAGCCGCCTGTTTTTCTTTTGCAGGCGCTCAAATAGGCTCACGCCTGATGGTGACAAAAATAAAACCCATGATGATTAAACGGATTTTCGGAATAATTCTTTTGCTTTTTGCGTTCAGGCTGTTGTTTAAAATTCAGTAGATGGAAAATGCCTGAAAATACGGCATGGAGCGCAAAAATTAAGTACAGCGGTTTTTTGCCCCCCCTGAATCCGCTGGCCTCCGGGTGGAATCAGATGCAAAAAATCGCTGTGCTTAATTTTGCACTCCTGAACTTTCCATCTACTGATTATTTACAACCTCGAAAGATTATGGCTGCATTCAAGTTGACGAAACTCCATTTTTTTTTAATCGAAACCATAAATTAACCAGATGAACTGTCAGGATAGCGATTGTCAAACGTGGAATCCAGAGCCAGAAAGGGCTTAACCCCAGTGACAAAAACAGGGCAGGGTCTTCGATCAGGGAATGATTGACTCCGATTGAAAAATGCAGTTTGGTCAATTCATTTTTGGTCAGATTGCCATCTTTAGCTTCTTCAACAATAACAGCACCACCGTAAGATAATCCGAATATGGCTGCGGTCAGCCATAACATGCCGACACGCTTGCTGAGTCCCATTGTCCATAATACCGGGTTGAGCGCTTTGACAATCGGACGAATCAGGTTAAAGGCTTTCATGATTTCAAGCAAAATCATCAACCCCATGATGATGACAAAGATTTTCAAACTCAAATACCCGGTTGCAACGCACCAATTCATCAACGCCGTCGTAAAATCTATCGAAGGCGGCAAGGCGGCGGTGTGAATGCTTTCGGTCGCCATAGCGGGTTTAATAAACAGGGCTGAAACAATCACGGTAACGCAGGAAGCGGCCAGTCTTATAAGCGTCGCCGGCACCGGATGGATGCCTGATTTGCCCTGAATCACACCTTCTTGAATCAGGTTATGTGAAATCAAAACGAAAATGGCGATGAGCGTCATTTGATCAGTGTTTAGCGGAAGAAACGCCATAGATGCAATCGCGCCGTAAAGACCGGTGAGCATCCCGATTATCAGTGGCAAAGCAGCCATGGCTGGCAGACTCAGCAGGCGCATAACCGGTTCGATAAGAAAATCGATTTTGTTGAGCAGCCCGCTTTGATCAATCAGCATGGTGGCAAAAGATATGGGTATCAGAATTTTCAACATCCATAAAAATCCGCCCTGACCTTTTTTAAGCCCGGATTTCAAGCCTGACTTCAATGTATCGCTAAAAGCCGAATTTATATTCATTTACTTTGGTGAACTTTCAACCTTATGATTATGAGTGGGTATCATCTGCACGGCGACCAGTGAAATCATGCTCATAACAGCGGCGCCGATAAACGGAATTCGATAATCCGTCATCCATAAAATTCCACCAATGGCGGGAAGCGCCACCGCGGCAATGTGGTTAATGGTGAAGCCCACAGCCATGCTTGGCGCAATATCTTGGGGGTCTCCGATTTTTTGGAAATAGGTGCGAATGGCAATGGCGAAATTGAAAAAAATGTGATCCAGGATATAAAGTAGCGCGATAATCAAACGGGACTGTACTGTTGCATAAGCGATAAAAATAAAGATCAGACTGAAATACTCAAGGGACAATACTTTTCTTTCTCCGAATCGAATGATACATTTACCGATATAAGGGCTTAAAAAATAGTTAATAATGTTATTCACGACAAAAAGAAGGGTGATTTCCTTTACCGTAAATTCAAAATTCTTTACCATTAAAAAAACCGAAAAAGCGATGAATATCTGTCTCCGCGCGCCGGCCATGAATGTAAGAAAATAGAACAGCCCATATTTTTTCTTGAAAATCATCTTTTTATGCTGGGGAACGGTTTCACGACTCGACGGATCATGGGAAAAACCCCATAAAGCGGAAGCGATAATAAGTCCGCCAATGACAAGAAACAGCCAGAAATAGCTGAGAAACGGCTCAAGCAAAAAAATCAGAATGCCGACACCGATATTGGCGGCGGCCGCATAACTGCGCTGTTTGCCAAAGACATACGGAGATGTGTTTTTATCAAAATATTGGAGTGTGAGTGACTGATTGGTGGTTTCATAATAATGAAAGCCGAAGCTCATTATTAAGGTGGTGGCGATTAATCCTATGTAAGATGGAAACAGACCGGTAATCGCAACACCCAGTCCCAAGCAAAAAATAGACAGTGCTGAAAGCCGGTGTTCTCTGATAACCAGCATTATAAACACGGCCAGAAGCGCTAAAAAACCAGGAATTTCCCGCACCGATTGAATGATGCCAATATGAACGCCCTCAAGGCCGGCAATTTCCACAGCGAAATTGTTGAAAAGGGTTCTCCATGCTTGCAAACCGATAGTCGAGCTGATCGTCAGGACGATCAGAAAGCGATACATAACGCGATTTTTATTTATATTATACATTCAAATCCTATGTGAAATCAGATGAAATACGCTATAATTCCCGGTAATAACGTTGCATTTTCAAACCTTCTGTCAGCGGACGTCCGAAAATAAAATCCAGCGCATCAGCTTGCAAATAATTTCTCTGAATCATCAAATCCCTTAAATGTTTATCATACCCGATCATTTCATCAATCATTTTTCGATATTTGCCATCACCGCTTTGCGCCGAATCCGTTTTTATCAACAGCTCTCGAAATTTAGTGTATGAACATTGGGTTTGATGGTCTTCAATTAATTCCCACAGGCCCTTAATGCGGCCGATAATATCCTTACGTGTGAGACGGTTTTTATTGTAGATTCGTACGGATTCACGCACATCCCAGCATTTTAAAACACGGCATTCCAATGGTCTGTTCAGATAGATTTCACAACCAGCCGTTTCCTGATTAAAAAAACAGCAGGTTGCCGCTTTAGAGTCATGTGAATGCGTTTGTCCTTTAATTTTAATGATGTCGGATAACGCCGGTTCAAGGCGCTTGCTTACATTATCATAAACCAATTCATCTTTTCTGATGGTATAAAGACAATCTAAATCAATAACGCCTTTTTCAAAGAGAGCCTTATCTTCATGATGAAGCGCCGGCCCGCCTTTTTGGCAGCAGACGCCGCAACGAATACATTCTAAAGGTCTGTAAGAAGAAATTTGACAAAAACTAATCATGCAACCACAATCTGGCTAAAGTTTTCCGCGTTCAGGCTGGCCCCGCCCACCAAAACACCATCAAGATTATCCAACGCCATAATTGAAGGCCTGAATCGGGTTTGACGCTGTCGCAGTAAAGAATCAGCATATCTGCTAATGTTTCCCATATTTCAACCTGGCTACTTTGGGGCCAATATGAAGAACACCCATTTTTTAAGAGTTATCTTGATGGTCTCGTAAAAAGTCGAAATTCCCAAAATTCGTACTCGTAACCTGTTGAAATCATTAGGTGCGAATTTCGAAAAATGGTCAATTTCTGACTTTTTACGAGACCATCTATCTTAGTTTATAATATTTTTTGACTCCAAATAAAATTGATGGCAATAAATATCTTTCAATTCGACTCAAAAGTCCTAACATTGAGGTCAGCGGTTTTGTTCAACAATTGTTATAAATAAATATCAAACTACTTTCTTCACATCAAAAAAATTATGGAGTATCCCCTTGTTCCTAAGATTTTCATGAGGAATTTCGAACTTTACTTGCAAAATCTTTGAATACCGTTGGAACGCTTCGCATCACCGGCAGCAAAATGCAGAGCGAGATACGAGCGGCGCTCTTTGTTGTCCGAGTGCATGCGATTGTTAGATGCTTTTTCTATAGATTAAAGTGGTTGTTAACATATTCAACTAACTTGGGACCCTCCAGCTTATCCGTAGCAGGGTTTGTTCTTACATAAAAGTCTGCATTATCCAAGTAGCACGGAGATGGTGAGCCCTTACACTCAACCATTAAAATGCATTTTCCATCCACTTTAATCGGCTTGTATTCGATAAATGGGTAAAATCCCTCTCCAATTCGTGTTTTGATAAGATTCTTAAAATGAAGCAAAAACTTGTCAGTATTTTTATGGAATTTTTTAATTTCACTTTCTATTCCAGTAATATCCTTATTATCATTAACGCCAACTAACAAAATGCCGCCCTCGGTATTTAAAAAGGCAACTACCGTTTTCAAAACAGCCAATACAATGTATTTTTCTTTTGTTTTTTTTCTTACATCAAGGTTTAATGTTTCTTTAAATTCAATATATTTTGATTCGCCCTGCCTAATTATATTATGAATCCTATCTATATCTGTGAGACCTCCAATAGCTTCAAGCATGCTATCCAGTTGACCTACTATTGAACTCGAACTATTTGGGTTTAAGGCCAACTCTGAATCAAAAACATCAATAGCTTGTTTTAAATCATTCAATTTTTTCTGTGTGCTCAAGATTTGCTTTTGCTCTTTAAAAGCTGGTAAGGCAACAGTGGCTTGCTCTAAATCTCGCTTATTAAGATGAGGGATAAATAATCCTGAAGTTAAAGACTCAAGAATCAATCTGCCCAAATCTGACCGAAAGAATGCAGATACATATTCATTAATTGATTTTTCCCCTAATACTACTTGAAAGTAGTTGTGATGCTTTATATTTGCATCAGTTATTTTACTAATGACTGGAGAATTACCGATTTTTGGAATATAAATAGAATTTCCTTTTTCTTTTAACTTTTCACCTGATTTGACATAGTTTATTTCAATTGCCAATCTACCGATGGTATATTCCTCATATTCTTTATACTGAGTCTCTAATTTTTCGATTTGCTGTTTTATTTTTATTCTATGGAAGCCTTGATAACTTTTTTGAGGAATTTCCATTCCATGTTTTAAGTCACCAGAATCAACATTTGAGAAGTAGTTTTTTGCAACTTCTCTGGATTGATTTTCATTATATAGTTCAGCTATGAAAATTGAGTCGGTTTGTTTTGAGGAAATGAGAATAAATACAGGAGTGATTGATGTTTCCGGTTGCAATATGCCTTGTGGCGCATTAAAAATTGCATTAACAAAGTAACCTTCTGAATTTAGGGCATTCTCAATTTCAACTCCATCATTCAAGCTAAAAACTGTTGGTTCCACGAGAAATATGGCCACGCCATTGATTTTAAGGAATTTGAGAGCATTTAACAACTCAACCCAATTTCGACGAATTTTGAGTTTGTTATCGCCGAACTCAAAATTTATACGATTCATTCCAAGTGGTAGGTCACCAAGAATTAAGTCATATTTCGCGTCGTGTGAAATTTCATTAACCCAGCTCAAACCACTTGCAATATCAAAATTTGAATCTTCAATATCGAAGACTGAAAAATTTGAAATAGCGAGTCTTAGACAACGCTTAGATTTTGCCAAAATTTTCACTTCATTGGCAAACTCGGCAACAATATTTATCTTTGTCGATTTGTCCATCTTGTTCATAATCTCTCCGCGCATCTAACGACTGAGCTAACCGGCGCACCCTTTGCGTCCGGTTGAGCGATGGGTTAGGTTGCTGCGTTTTTTCATTTTACATCCTGATGTTTAAAATAGTGCTTCGACCGGCAGTTCTTTGAGTTTTTCCAGTTTGTAAGCACACATAATGCAAAGCCTCGCGGATTTATGGTTCTCGTTTGGATCAACCCGGCTGTCACAAAACCAGCAGCCGGCGTTTGCATCATCGTATATCTTCTGTACGAAGTCATACAACGGTGCTTCTTGATCGTCAGGGGCTTCATGGTTTAGCCCAAGCCCGATGTGAATTTCATCATAGAGTTGGTTTAGGAAAATATCCAAAGCTTTGGCTGTGGCCGGGTCTTGATTTTCCCAAAGTTTAACGGTTATGTCTATTATTTTTGCCAATGATTAGTTCCCCCTATATTTTTTCGCTGGACTTGATAGTAATTGTATGGTAGAAGCCTTTAACTTTAACCTATTGACCATCAAGGAGCAATATATGAAATTAAATTTAGAAAACACTGTGAATTATAAAATACTTCAAGAATTAAAATAAATTAAACAACTAATGATTGCAATATATGAAGCCGAGAGTGGCTCCAAAGTTAAGGGCGCAAAACGTTTACAGGAAAGCTGTGCTATTGTTAATCCTGAATCTCTTTGATTTTTTCTTCAGGTAGCTTGTCATTGATTTTAGAAAGCATTATAACAAGACTTGCTACACAAGCACTTAAATTGTTATTGGAATCATGCACATTGCCTCCTTTTACACATGCTGCTCTCATATTCCCAAGCGATTTACACACTACGGCTGCCGGACAATGCTCTGTTCTTATTGGTTGTTCAATTTCAGAAGGCATTTTGCTTACGACACCATGTTGCATATCATCCACTATGTTTTTAATCTCCATACTTACCTCCGCTCAACTAATCGTTAATGTTATTTAAAACCTAACCATGATTATCATGTATATTTGCCCTGATAACACCAGTAAAAGGTGTTTTTCGGGCATATCTGCTTTTTCAATTTTAAGAATTTGCAAATAGCCATTTGATACTAAACCAATCATGCAACCACAATCTGACTAAAACTCTCCGCTTTCAGACTGGCCCCGCCCACCAAAACACCATCAACATTATCCAATGCCATGATCGCAGGCGCTGAATCGGGTTTGACGCTGCCGCCGTAAAGAATCGGAATTTCATCTGCATTGGCCCCGAAAAAGTCGTTCAGTTTTTGACGGGTGAATAAATGAGCGTGCTTTATTTCATCCGGCCCGGCAATTTCACCGGTGCCGATTGCCCATACCGGTTCATAAGCTACGGACAACCGTTCCGGCGCAATCGCTTTATCCACACCGGCCAGACCTTGTTCCAATTGACGTGCGAGTACGGCTTCAACGTCACCGGCGCGGCGTTCTTCAATTTTTTCGCCGATACAGAGAATCATGTTCAGCCCTTTTTCAAGGCCAAAGGCCATTTTAGCGCCCACTTGTTCATCGGTTTCACCAAAAATGTGACGCCGTTCCGAATGTCCGGCCAGCGCCCACTGGCATCCTGAATCAAGCAGCATGGCCGCTGAGATTTCACCGGTAAACGCGCCTTCATCCGCGGGGTGCAGATTCTGGCCGCCCACGGCAAAATTATCCTTATCTTTCAAAGCGTCGGCGACAGCGGCAATCGCTGTGAAGGGCGGAAAAATCAGCATTTCACGGTCACCAGACATTTTGTTTTCAAGCAAAGCGGCAAGTTCTTTTGCGACAGTTGCCGCTTGTTCGACTGTTTTATACATTTTCCAATTGGCTGCCATCAGTTTTTTCATTATTTTGTACCCTCCTTTAAAGCTTTGAAAGCGGGCAGTTCTTTGCCTTCCATAAAGGACATGAAAGAACCTCCGCCAGTTGAAATGAAACTAAATTTATCGGAAAGACTTTCCGCTTTGATCACAACATTGGTATCACCGCCGCCAACAATTGTCAACGCATGGTCAAGGCCGGCCACAATTCGGGCCAGTTCAAGGGAACCCTGCGCATAAGCGGGATTTTCAAATGCGCCCATAGGGCCGTTCCACATCACCGTTTTGGCGTGGGTAAGCACCGTTTTAAATTGCGCGATTGTTTCCGGGCCGATGTCCAAAGCCATACTATCTTCTGGAATCGCATCGAAGCGGCAAACGCCTGAAGAAGCCGGGCTGTCAATTCCTTGCCCAAGTGTCAAATCGGTCGGCAAATGAATTTTCACCCCTTTTTGAGATGCCTTTTCAAGCAATGCCGCGGCATCAGACACGCGCTGTTTTTCGACCAACGACCGACCGACACTGTTGCCGATAGCTAATATAAATGTATTTGCCATAGCCCCGCCGATAATGATTTCATCGGCTTTATCCAACAAGGCGTTTAAAATGTCCATCTTAGTGGATATTTTGGCACCGCCGGAAATAGCAACGTAAGGCCATTCAGGATCGGCCAGGGATTGACCAAGAAAGGCCCACTCTTTTTTTAAAAGAAAGCCCCCGCAGCTAGCGGGCGCAAATTCTGTAACACCCACAACCGAAGCATGCGCTCGATGAGCCACTGCAAAAGCATCGTTCACATAAACATCGGCCAGAGCGGCCAATTGTTTGCTGAATTCGGGGTCGTTGGCTTTTTCACCAGCATGATAGCGTAGATTTTCCAGCATCAACACCTGCCCGGGGGCAAGTGCCTGAACTGTCGCGCGCACCTCCGAACCGATGCAATCCGATGCCATTTTAACCTCCCGGCCTAATAATTCAGATAGCCGCACAGCCGCAGGTTTCAATGAAAATTCGGGTTCGCGCTTGTCCGTAGGTCTTCCCAGATGCGAGCAAATAATCAGAGCGGCACCCTGATCCAAAGCATAATTGAGGGTGTCAAGGCTGGCTCTGATGCGATGGTCGTCCTGAATGACGCCATCTTTGAGCGGTACGTTATAATCGACGCGTACGAGCAGTTTTTTGCCTTTTATTTCTATTTTATCTAAAAAATTCATACTCTCTCCTTTTTTATCCACCTAATTCATTGAAATAATTCATAAAATATGTTATGTAGATTGTAGCAGGCTACTTTGCATCGGAGCTTTGCCAGACTGAATTTCAAAGAACTTTGAAACGGCGACGGGTGTGAAATTGTCAGTTTTTTCTCTATCAGACCGATTTTAGCAAAAAATTTCCTTTTTGTCATGCAATTTTATGATACAGACAGCATTAATGATTTCTATGCCGATGTTGCGGAAGAAATGAATACTTTGCCTTGATATAAGGTTTTAATGGCATCTGTCAACTGTGTAAAACTGTATTCTTTTAAAAGGTAGCCTAAAGCGCCGGCTTTGAGCGTTTCTATGGCAAAAAAACGGTCTGCGTGCATGGTAAGAATAAGGATGCGCGTTCGGGGAAGAATTTTCATCACGCGCCGGGTCACTTCTACGCCGTTGAGGCCAGGCATGGTCACATCCAGAAGCGCCACATCCGGCTTCAACTGTTCGATTTTTTTAAGCGCTTCCTGGCCGACACCGGCCTCTCCCACAATACTGAAAAAATTATGCAGCAATTATTACGAAAGAAACTATCGCGAAGCCGGGGTAAGACAATTTTATGCCATTAAACAGCAGGATATCGCTCAAATTGCCAATGAAATCTGCCTGCTCATCGAAAATGGCCTGTTGGAAAGTTGGAAAAACAGCGTTTATTCCATAACCGATATTGGCAGCATAAGTGAAAGAAAAAATTCTGGAATCCATGAATACAATGAAAAATACACACGGCCCCGGAGATCCGGTTTATGAACGTTTCCTTAACGATGCCAGAGAGGCGTTGACAATTTTAGGTGCGGAGTAAAAAATCATGCGTAAAAAAAAAGGCCGCTGTGTTAATGTCGGCGGATGTGACATCGCTGATGAACAGACACTATTGGAAATTCAGACAAACGAAGAATTTATTTGCCCTGAATGTAAAGACGAGCTGAAGCCTGATGGGGGAGGCTTTAATAAAAATATTTTGTTTATTCCCTTAGGTGTAATCCTGCTCCTGTTCATCTTTTTTGCTATCACAAACATCAAAACTCGCAGGCAACCGGGACATGAGCCATCTCCTGATGAACCGACACCCCCGCCAGAGCCTTCACTGGATGCCCCCTCTTATCTGCCGACCGTTGAGGTGCCGCAGGGAGAACTTAAATTACCTGATTATCTTACCCGATATGCACGTTATTTAGATCCCCAAAAGCCGGTAAAGATAGACCGCGCTTTTACTATACAAGCTGGTGAAGTGACTGTCGGTGAATTTCGAGTTTTTTTTGATACGTTGAACGAATCTGAGCAAAAACTTGTCGGTCTCAAATGGGCGCAGGCTGGCGATACTGAAAAATATGATGATGATCGGCCTGTTGAAAATATAAGTTGGGTAAACTTAAACTTGCCCACAACCGCGCAGTGGATAGCGGCATGCATCAAATATGAACAATTACCACCGATTATTAATCAAACGGACAACATTCCCGAATCAAAATTGCGAAGCAAGGTGGATCATTTAATTGGAAATCTGCGGGAATGGTCATCCGATACCTGCAAGGAAAATTGGTATCGACTTCTAGGTGAAAATTACATGACCGCCGCCGATCCGGATATAGTTGGCAAAGAAAATTGTGCCAAAAGCGACCAAGTATGGCCGGGTGTGGGCTTTCGACTTGTTCGTATTGAAGATTAAAAAAATAAAAATGACATTCTTCAATTGTAAGCTAACCCTTTAATTTCAAGCTAAAATTTTGTCCCGTTAGGGACATAATATCTATAGAAAAAGGCAAAACAATACATCAAGTCCCGTAGGGACGAAATAAACAATTGAATTCTTCACAGGTCGTGACCGGTGAATCCGGCGGCAATTCGAGTTGTTTATTCACCCTGCAATTATCTGCAAATCTGTCGATAAAGGGATGGACATCCTCTATCTCAGAGATTTTACCATACGTGATTTTGCAGTTAGCAGGGTGCGTTAGGCGACAGCCGTAACGCACCGAATTTTTTAATATTAAACATGGTGTGTTACGCTCCGCTGACGCACCCTGCTTGCTAATTCTGTCTTGTCAGTTTGAAAACCAAGTCCGTCTCAACCGTTTTGTTATGCCTGATGCTATTTTTTCTACTCGGCAGAATATTCTTCCACTTTCGGATTTTCTTCCGTATGTTCCAAATAATCAGTCATCGCATTTTCAAGTGCGGCTTCCACCATTGAAACCACTCTCTTATTTGTCTCAAAACTCATATTTTTCCCGTAATATCCTGTTTTCAGGTCAATAAAAAACGGGATATGTTCATTTTTATCTATGATTGCAAGCAAATAGCGCCCCACTGACTGACGGACGCGGATACGAAGTTTGACAATTTCAATTACGACATCTTCTGATATAAGTATCTTTAGTCTGCCTTCACCTTTTCTGAAGCCGATACGGACAAATTCTTTAAGATTAAGCACAACCTCCTGCTCTTTAAAGTGTTTTCTGTGTTTTTTCAGAATCCTGCGAAAACTTTTAGTGATGAGGATACGTTTCATTTCGTTACAATTTTGCAATTAATCCCGGGATAAATTCTGAGAGGTGTATTTTTTCGCCACCCTCCCGAACAGATTCCGCATTGTTTCGGAACTGACAGCCTTAGTTACGCAGGTATCAAAATTTCGTTCCTCCGCCTCTTCCTCCAAAAGTTCGTAAAGCCTGTCCATATTCTCAATCATAAGATGTGCAAGTCTGTCCTGCTGACTGCCATATCTTTCTGATGCCATGGTAAATGCTTCTTTGAGTAATCTTGTCATTTTTACCTCCGTACCGCCATAAGAACTGACTCATTTATCGAAAATATTCGGCACCTCATTTTTCGTTTATTTCACCATAATCTGTCTTATCAGTTTGAAAACCGGTTGAATGCCAGGTTGGCAGGATTATTCCAAAACCGCATCGGGTCATGATAGTAAGGATGGGCGTCAATCCGGGCATGGCAGGTTCTCCCCATAGTGCATTGCGTATTCGATTGAATTCTTCACAGGTCGCGATTAGTGAATCCGGCGGCGATTCGAGTTGCTTATTTTCTCTGCAATTATCTGCAAATCTGTCGATAAAGGGATGGACATCCTCTATCTCAGAGATTTTGCCATGCGTGGTTTTGTAGTTAGCAGGATGCGTTAGGCGGCAGCCGCGTAACGCACCGATTTTTTAATATTAACATGGTGCGTTACGCTCCGCTGACGCACCCTATTTGCTACTTGCTGGAGCGTTTGGTTAGCCCGCTTTTATTTTATTGATATTTATGTATTTTCGCGAGATGCTCCGGCAATCTCAAACAATATATCATCCAAATCGGGTTCGGAATTTTCCCTTACATCATCAGAAATATGTTTGTGATGAGGAAAGGTGTCGATATATCTGTGATGAGGCGCATTTTCATAACGGAAGATCATTTCCCGGTTTTCGTTCATATACTGATAACGGTACTTGACTTTGCTCCTTATATCAGTGTCTTTCACCTCGGCAAAGTCAAGGGCATGTTCATTGTCAAAGACGACCGATCCGCTTATGAATCCCTGTCTGACGCTGTAAACTTTCGTTTTTACCATATATGAGCGGATATTCGGAAAGTTCTGAAGAATATTTTCAATCCGGGTGAAATATTCCTGTATCATTCCAAGCCGTTCAGACGCCGCTCATTTTCACACAGCATTTCATAAAGCCCCGACCAGATTATGAAATCTTCCGTGTCATCCGCCTCGCCCTGCTCAAAACGGCGGTAGAAATCTTCCGTACTCATACTGTATCTGTCTTCAAACTCTCTGATATCCAACCGGATATTCAGTATGCTTTTTTTAAGCTCCGCTATTTGCCAGGCAATAATATTTTGTGCAAATATTTCCTGATCATCCGCACAGTCAAGAATTTTTTTCAGCCGTTCCTCTGTCCGGGGTTTGATGTTCAGATTCAAATTCAGCATAGTTCCCCTTTACAAAAGTTTCAGATAATTGTCTTGCATCATAATATAATTAATCATGTCAGCCTGTTATAACGGCTAATCATACAGCGGGCTACGACCCAATTAATCGGTTTTCAAAATGTGGAGCCAAGCGGAACATTTTGAAAATCCGGTTGAATGCCAGGTTGGCGGGATTATTCCAAAACCGCATCGGGTCCTGATAGTAAGGATGGGCGTCAATCCGGGAATGGCAGGTTCTCCCCATAGTGCATTGCGTATTCGATTGAATTCTTCACAGGTCACGATTAGTGAATCCGGCGGCGATTCGAGTTGTTTATTCTCTCTGCAATTATCTGCAAGTCTGTCGATAAAGGGATGGACATCCTTTAGCTCAGAGATTTTGCCATACGTGGTTTTGTAGTTAGCAGGGTGCGTTAGGCGACAGCCGTAACGCACCGAATTTTTTAATATTAACATGGTGCGTTACGCTCCGCTAACGCACCCTACTTGCTTGAATGATGGGTTGGGATGCGGTGTTATTTTATGGGTGCTTATGCACTTCTGGAGATAGCAGATAAAATCAATCATTGTGGGTTGAACGTTATTTCTTTCCTGAGTTAAATTGAATAACTTTTTCCCAATGAATTGCTCCGGTTGAATCACAAAACATTTCCATAAATTCAAGGGAAAACTTATTAACAACCTTGCTGTATTCTTCAAGAAATTGATCATTTTTGTCTTTTGCCCGATACCCAAGAGGTTCGATAATTTCAGTATATAAACTGTCGTTACCAGAAATAAAGGCCCAAAATCTTTGCCCGCATAATTTCAGATATTCGCCTTTGTCGGGATTGTTGTCTTTGCCGTAGCAACAACCATTGACCGCAATGACATTGATAGATGAAGCAATATTGGTTCCCAAAATACGTTTAGCCTTGCGAAAATTATCCTTCATTTTCTTGATCTGGCCAGAGTTACCCCAATTCGGGCCAGATTTAATGGAAATAATGTATTTCGCACTATCTTTTTCAAGTTCTAAGTCAATTCCTTCGGCAGAGGATTTGCTACCGTGATAAACATAATTGCAAATATAAATTGCTAATCCTTCGAGAAAACTACCGAATAATGTTTCTTCCTGTGAAGACAAATAGGCGTCAAGAATCGTTTTTATAAAATCACCGGCGGTAGTGATATGCTTAACCTTAAAAAGATATGGATTTTTACGCTTAAGCACCGCTTTCAATTTGAGTTTTTTTAACTTTTCAATTCGATTGCGATGAAACTCCGGAATATTTTTTTCGACATACGCCACTATTTTTTTTTGGTTTATTGATTTCATATTCAGGTTCGTCCTCGCATATTCTATACTGATATTGGGCAGTTCTTTTTTGTGCAAGTTTGCAATATTGAGAAAGAACATCAATGCCCACGGAGTTTCTGTTTAAAATTTGAGATATCTCTGCCGTTGTACCTGAGCCGACAAAAGGATCAAGCACCCAATCGTGCTTTTTGGTGAACAATTTAATAAACCATTCAGGTAATGATTTAGGGAAAGCTGCGCTATGATTTTTATTGTAACATTCAGTTGCAAAATGCAAGACATTCGTAGGATAAGCCATATCACGCCCTATCCAGTTTGACACATTTTTGCCAAACCCGCTATTCACTTTTGATTCATCACGAGTGCGGTCAGTCTTGCTAAGTTTTTTTAATCTGTTTTTAGCCCAATCTCCCATTGGAACCATAACCTCTTCTTGATACATATTGAATTTCTTAGATTTATTAAATTGAAGGCATCGTTCCCAAGCATCCCTGAATCGATTAGGCCACTTTCCCGGAAAACAATTTTTCTTGTGCCATATAAATTCTTCCGTCCACAGCCATCCTTGTTTCCGCATGGCTAATATAAGTTCCAACACATATGTATGCCTCTCACCATTAACCGCCTTTTCTTTAATGTTGAGTATAAACGTCCCATCTGATCTCAACACTCGATGAAATTCATTCGCTCTAGGCAAGAACCATTCAACATATTCATTTGGTTTTATCCCGCCGTATGTTTTACTTCTACTATCAGCATACGGCGGAGATGTAACAATCAGATTAAAAAAATTGTCCGGATATTGTTTAAGAATGTTCAAACAGTCTCCGGTTTCTATTTTTGTTTCTATCTGTTTCATATTTTCTCAAGCTTCCTTTTAAACAAATTGAGTGCCCCAGCCAGTTATTATACGGTTTTTCCGGCTAATATGCAATTTCACATATCAGCCGACATGAATTTGAATTTACCTTTAAATAGCCACCGTATTTCGATTTCAATTTTCCGCGCGGAATACACAAGCGGAAGTCAGCGATCCTAAATATCCAACGTACTCACTTCAAGCGCATTCTTATGGATAAACGCGCGGCGAGGCTCGACTTCTTCGCCCATTAGAATTGTAAAAATAGCGTCACTGTCCAGAGCGTCTTCCACTTTGACTTGTAAAAGCGTGCGTTTTTCGGGGTTCATGGTGGTTTCCCACAACTGGTCCGGATTCATCTCGCCCAAACCTTTATAGCGTTGAATGCCCAATCCTTTTTTGCCTTCATTAATCATATAGCTCAACAATTTCATCTTATCATCAATGATCACCGCGTCACTCTCTTTTTCCGGAGTGAAAACTTTAAAAGGCGGTTTATCGAATACGGCCAGGCGTTTAAACAAAGCAGCACTTTTTTGATAATTTTTAGAATAGATGAAAGCGGTTCCTATTTTAAGCGGTTTAGGCGTTTGGTCTTGAATTTTATGAAGCAAATCAACGATATTTTCATTTTCAAAAGAGGATGCTTCCATTTCATAGTCGTCAGTTTCCTCATTTTTGACAATATCGCTGACATTGTATTGATGCGCTTTGAGAATCTCTTTCAGGCGTGCCATTTGGGAAGCGTCCTGAAGCCATGATTTATCTTGCACGCCCGTCTTTATGAGCAGTTCGACAAGCTCGCTATCAATATTTTGATATTTAAAATTGGACAGCAGCGCGCAATAGCGGTTTAAAGTGTTGATAAACATGTAAAGCGTATCCGTACTCAACGCTTCGTCCGCATGGCTGATTTTTACTTTTTTATTTTGGCAGACCCTTTTTAAAATATAATCGCTAAAACCGGCTTCATCTTTGAGATAAATCGCATTTTTGCCTTTGCCAACGCGAAACAGCGGCGGTTGGGCGATATAGAGATAGCCTTTATCCACAATTTCGGGCATCTGGCGGTAAAAAAAAGTCAACAGCAGGGTTCTGATATGGGAGCCATCAACATCGGCGTCCGTATTTTTACAGGCGATTCCTCCCACGCCGCAAATAAAATTTTCATCATCTTCAACTGAAAAATCATATACATAATCACCGGTTAATTCAACTTCTTCGGCAGAAAGAACTTTCAACCCCATCAAATCATCACTGATTGCCACATAATCAGGTTTTTTGCGTATGGGGCGCGCCAAATACGCTTCAACTTTACAGGCATTCGAATGACGCTGCCAAATCTGCCGGCATGTTTCAAGCTGCTCTTTTCCGCATAAGGCAATTGTATAATAGGGGCGATGTTCAGGAATCAGTGCATTATTGACATTATAAGACGGCTCAAAATAACTTACCGTGGCATTCAATCCAAGTTGCCCGAACAGGTAAAGCAACCCGTCTTTCAAATCTGTTGAAGTGGTGGTAAAAGATATATTCTCGCCGGCAGTCGTGCCATCGCCGAGAAAATAACCTTCTATAAACGCCAGTTGCAATTCTTCATCAAGGCTGAAAATAATATCAGGTATTTTTTTCTCATGCGAGCGTTTGTTTAATCCCCACGCTTTTAATAAACGTGCCGCAGCGACACTGTGAAAATAAAACTTAACGCCTTGACTCGCCCTGCCATTATAAAGTCGTTTTGCATGGTAACAGCGCGGAGTTTCGCCAAATACCGCCTCAACCGCTGCCGTAAGTTCGGGAAAAAACGGTTCATCTTTCTTACCGAGGCTGAGGCTGACCTGATGTTGGCTCAAACTTCCTTCAGCGACATACCAACCAATAAACTGGATTAACTCGCGGGTAATGGGTAAATATCTGGAAAATGCTTTATTTTGATATGCTTGGGGGACAATCTTCACATCATCGCCAAGGTGTTCGAGTTCATCTGGTGTAAAATCCTCAAAGCGTTTATAAGAACTGACGACCCGCCACCGGGCATTTTTACTCGTATCATCCTGGGCAAGATGTCTGTCAATTTTGGAAGGCAGTATTTCATAAGCAATGGTGTGATTCCCGCCTATTGCATCAACATAATTCAGAAAATCAGATAAAATCGGCGTATTGACACAGCGCTCCCAATGGCTGACAGTAATCGGCTGACAGACACCGCATGCACTCGCGACTTGCTTCTGGGTGATTCCAAATGCCTGGCGTTGTGCGATAAGCTCTTGCCATCCTTGTGAATCAAGTTTGATACGGGGTTCAGTCCACTGAGCAGGCTTTTTCACTTTTGCCACAACACGATAACCGGCCACATGTCTGACATCTTCGCCTTTTAAGTACAGGGATTCAGTCTGGCCTGCCTGATAAAATGTTTTCAGTAAATCAATACGAACAGGATTTTTTTCCGAACGCGGCAAACGCCGGCTTGCCACCAGAAAATCGCCGGGTTGAACTTCATTGCCTTTCTTGAGCCGGACTTTTCCATCTTCAAACACATAGACGCTATGTGAAGATGTTACTTTAACGGATCGGTTGTAGCGTGTCGTAATCTTATACATCGGCTCTTCATGCCCGTGACGAATAACCGCTTTTAATGGGCGGAATCGTGTTGTATGACGTACAGGATCAAAGGAAATCACGCGATAACGCGATGTTATGCGTCGTCCTTCAATACAGTCATCAATAAAACCGCCGATCTTTACAAATTCAGTCTGTCCTGTATTGTCCATAATCAGTGTAGGCTCATCACCGGCAACGCTCATAATTATGGTTTTATGATACCGAATTTTATCAATATCATACTCTTCTTCGCCCACTCCGGTTCCCAAAGCCGTAATAATATTTTTGATTTCTTCACTGCGTAGAATTTTATCAAAACGCGCTTTTTCGACATTTAGAATTTTACCTTTTAATGGCAAAATCGCCTGAAATTTACGGTCACGACCTTGTTTTGCACTCCCGCCGGCAGAATCGCCTTCCACTATAAAAATTTCTCTTACAGCCGGGTCTTTGTCCTGGCATTCGGCTAATTTTCCGGGTAAAGCGCCATCTGTGAAAGCGCCTTGTTTGCGAGCCATATCACGCGCCCTTTTGGCGGCATCGCGCGCTCTGGCTGCATCCACAGCTTTTTCAATAATTTTGCGAGCCACCGCCGGGTTTTCTTCCAAAAAGATGCTTAATTGTTCATTCACCAGCGATTCCACCAAGCCCTTGACTTCACTATTGCCCAATTTGGTTTTGGTCTGGCCTTCAAACTGGGGGGACTTGATACGAATGCTGATAATCGCTGTCAATCCTTCGCGAACATCATCGCCGCTAATCTTGACCTGAAGATTTTTAGACAGATTGCCTTGTTCCACATAACGGTTTAAAGTGCGTGTCAGAGCGGCTTTAAAACCGATCAGATGAAAACCGCCTTCGGCCGTATGGATATTATTGGCATAAGAATATAGCGTTTCTTTGAATGTGTCATTGTATTGAATGGCGACTTCAATGCTGACATCATTTTTCATACCTACGAAACAGATCGGTTCATGCACCGGTGTATGCACTTCATTTAACCATGCGACAAAAGCCGCTAAACCGCCCTCATAATAAAACTGGTCTTGTTCTTCTGAGCGTTCATCTTTGATGGCGATACGCACGCCTTTATTTAAAAAGGCCAGTTCACGCAAACGCCGCGCCAGTGTTTTATAAACAAACGTATCTTCTGTTAAAATATCCGTATCCGGCTTAAAATGAACTTTTGTTCCTCTTTTAGCGGTTTCGCCAATCATTTTTAATTCACTGGTTCTAATTCCCCGTGAGTATGTTTGGCTGTAAATCTTGCCATCCGCATAGATTTCCAAGTGAAGCCTTATGGAAAGGGCATTCACCACGGAAACGCCGACTCCGTGCAAACCGCCTGACACTTTATATGAATCGTTATCAAATTTACCGCCGGCATGAAGTTTGGTCATCACCACTTCCGCAGCCGGAATATTTTCGGTTTTGTGCATCCCCACCGGAATTCCGCGGCCATTGTCTTCAACACTGACGCTGTTATCCGGATGAATCCTGACGCGAATATCATCACAAAAACCGGCCATGGCTTCATCAATACTGTTATCCACAACTTCGTAAACCAGATGATGAAGCCCTGCGGCTCCCACGTTGCCAATATACATGGAAGGTCTTTTGCGCACGGCTTCAAGACCTTCCAGTATTTTTATACTATCTTCACTATATGTGTCATTTTTAATTTTCATATAAAAACTCTGGTCTGACGTAAAATTCGGAATTGGGAGTGTAGAAATCAGCATTCCCAATTCCGATTTCCGTATTTTTAGATTCGCATCGGCATAAGCGCCGTTATATACGTTTTATCTGTTTCACCTTGAATAAGACACGGTCTTTCACCGTCAACAAAATCCAAAATGACATTATCATCATCAATGGAGTTAAGCGTTTCTATAAAATAACGGGGATTAAAAGCGGCTTCCTTGGCTTCACCATCATAGCCGATGTTCATATCTTCTTTGGAATCGCCCAAATCGGGATTGGTTGAAGACACGGTCAGTTTATCTTTTTCAAAACGATAAATCACGCCTTTATAGGTCTCAGATGCGATAATTGACATGCGTTTAAGCACCATCATAAAATCGCGTCGATCCGTTTCAATCTGATAGGCATCATCTTTGGGCCTGATAATATCTTTGTAATCAGGAAAATCGCCTTCCAATAACCGGATAATAATTGTTTCCGATTCTTTTTTAACGATAAAATGATTATCTTTAAAACCGATTTGCACAACGCTTTCCGCACTTAAAAACTTGCCGACATCAGTCAATCCTTTTTTGGGAATCAGCACGCCGTCACCTGAAGGCAGCTCAAAATCCTCATCAAAATCATAGGTTACGGCTGAAAGACGGTTGCCGTCTGTTGAAGCGATGCGTACAAGCTTTTGATCGTCATCCTCTATTCTTTCAAAATAAGCGCCGATAATATGAGCGCGTTTATCATCACCGGCCCCGGAAATTAAAGTCGCACGGTCGATCATCTTTTTAAATAATACCGAATCAATTTCAAAAAATTCAATATCTCCGATTTGCGGACTATCTGGAAAATCATCCGGACTCATTCCCATTATATGATATTCGATTTTATCATTGCCTATTTTGATCCAGTTGTTTTCGACTTCGTCAAAAAGAATTTCTTCACTGGGAAAATCACGAATGATTTCATAAATTTTCTTGGCATTGATCGCAATAACACCGTCTGACTCCACATTCGCAGGGTAAACACCGTCAAAACCGGTTTCCAAATCAGTGGCAATAATATTGATGCCGGAATCGGCTGTTTTAATCAATACGGATGTTGTGATGGCCAAATTGGTTTTACGGCCTGTTATCCCCTGGATATTCGATAACACATTGATTACATCACTTTTCAAAATCGTAAATTTCATTTTACCTGTCCTGTTATTGTTATTTTCAGAATAATTCCCGGTCGGTTTCTGATTTTAAAATCGTATGACCTACCTGAGAATCCAACGTTTAATTTGTATTGAAACTTGTTTTTTCCATTCATCTGAGACTCTTAAGGTAATAAAATCGGTAAATAACCGATCTGTAAAACCAAAAAGCATTTCATAAAGGTACGCTTTTTCGATCAATGCGCCTTCAATATCGTCTTTGTTTTCCACAGGTCCTGTGGCAGGAAGTTTCAGATTGGATAAATTCAAATTTTCGCCTTTAATCGTAAAAAACCATTCCAGTTCTCCGGTTTTATAGGCAAGATTCATTTCAGTGACCTGCGCACCTTTTTTTAAGGCCAGCAATCCCTCTTCCAATCCGGCATCATCGCCTTTGATTGTAATGGTTTCCTTGGCATCGTTACGCCGATTTTCAAGAGCGATACGGTTGCCGATTTCAAGGGAAACAATCTGGTTGTCTGACTTGCGTAACAGATCGAAATCATTTTCAATCGTAAACCAAAGCCATGTTAAAAATTCATAACCTAAAAATTTATATCTGTTATAAGCAACCGAAACATCAAGCATAAATCACTCCGTAAAAGAAAATGGTGAAAGTTTTCCAAGCGCGTCACGCTGTTCATCTGTTAAATCGGCTTTATATTCCGCTGTGGTATAAGGAAAAAGCCTGATCAAATGCAATTCAAATGATTTATTAAACAAGGTTTCCAACTCTTCGTTAGCCGCTTTTTGGGTTGAAAAAAAACACAGGGAAGAGGCTTCATAATTCCATAGCAGGTCATAAACATTTGGCGTAGCCGGAATTCTTTTGGTAAGACGCTGAATCACATCTTCCTTGATCTCAGCTTTTTCGTTACGCGAAATATACTGCTTGCCTGTGGATGAAAGCCTTTCAGCTATGGCCAAAAGATAATGTTTTTGAATAATTTTAGCCTGCACTTTTTTGCGGTCAATGCGCAAAGAAAATACAAAATAGTTATCAATAATAAAAGATGACCCTTCAAAATCAGGTTTGAAAGGATCGTCAAAAGATGTCCAGCCGACACTTTGTTCCATATCTTCGTTATCAATATCGGTGATTGTATTTTTTTTAAGCCCTTGCGTTATCGTTTCGATCAAAGGCCCTTCGATTTTTTCTTCAATCAGATAACGCGATACAGATACTGTTGCTGATAGTAAGCTCATATAGTTTTATCGTTTAATTTCCAAAATTTGATAGTTAGGTAAGAAGAAAAAAATAATTTACCAATCCAGCTTGTCTTTCGGCCCGTCTTCGGCGTTGCGACAATGGGTGAATATCCTGATATGCACCCATTGTCGCGCCTTGAATACGAACCTGAATCCTGCG
>JAUCGF010000107.1 GCA_030378005.1 Desulfococcaceae bacterium HSG9
ACACGATGAAACCTCCTTGCGATATAATCAGGTATTTCATCGTATGTATTAAATTTTTTATTGCTTGTCCAGCTATTTCGTAGCTCTATAAAATTTTAGACAGGCCGTCAAACCCTCGACTGACCAGTTAGCAACAATGAAATTGCACAGATTTAATAAAATATTAAGTAATATCTAAAAAATTAGCATGTTATTCCTCAATGAGATATTTTTTGTCGTGTACAAAGTGCAAAATCTGAAAATGGCCATCGCCAGCACTAATTGAAATCAATTTTTTTAACTTCCCCTGTAGAAAAACCGTTTTCGTTTACGTTTTATAGATATAGGAAGAAAATATTTATTTTTTTAACATCAATCTCAAGGCATGGTTTTCGATTGATTGTTATGAAGGAGGTGACGCTCGTGCAAAGAAAAATGTAAATCAATACAATTGAATTATTCAGTTTTAAATTGACATTAACGTAAAAAGCAAAGGATAAAAATGATGAAAAGCAAATTGATTTTTTTAACTATGTTAGTGATAATAACAGGTCAGGCGATTGACAGTTTTGCTGAAGTTCCGGTTTACCGGTTATATAATACCGTGTTGCAAGTGCATTTATATTCTACGGATGCCAATGAAAAAGCTGTTTTGGAAGCTGATTCCGATTGGAATTATGAAGGTGTGGTATGGAATGGGTATGGAAGTGATGTCGGTCAATATCCGGTTTATCGTTTATACAGTCCGGGATTGGGAAAACATCTTTTCACAATGGATGAAAATGAAAAAAATGTTCTTGATGCCGGTCCTGTTTGGCAATTTGAAAAGATCGCCTGGTATGCCAACGCAACGCCTTATTCCGGAGATATTCCGATTTATCGTTTATACAGTGACGGATTAAAGCAACATCTTTATTCCGCTGATGAAAACGAAAAAAACGCGCTCAACGGAAACGGTGTTTGGGTATATGAAGGTATTGCGTACTATACGTCGTCGGCAAGTGCATCCACACCGACACCCGTACCAACATCCACGCCGACACCGGTACCGACGGCTGACACTTATCCTGTTGTGGACACCGACCAAACCACCTGCTATGACAACCAGAATGCTGTCAATTGTCCGCAGGCGGGAGCGGCGTTTTACGGCCAGGATGCCCAACACACGGGAAATGCTCCGAGTTTTACTGATAACGGAAATGGAACAGTCAGCGACAACAACACCGGCCTGATGTGGCAGCAAAGCCCGGACACTGATGGTGACGGTGACATTGATGCGGCCGACAAGCTCACCTGGACCCAAATCCAGGCATATTCCGCCACTCTCAACGCTCAAAACTTTGGTGGATACAGTGACTGGCGTGTGCCGTCAATCAAAGAACTCTACTCCCTGATAGAATTCAACGGCACCGATCCCATGGTTGAAAGCCTTGACACATCCGGCCTGATTCCTTTTATTGATACCAGCTATTTTGATTTTGCCTACGGTGATACGAGTGCGGGTGAGCGCATCATCGATTCTCAATGGGCCACAAGCACCACGTATGTCGCCAATTCAGCGCAAATGTTCGGGGTTAATTTTGCCGATGGCCGTATTAAGGGCTACGGCCTGGGAGGCCCTTTCGGTTCTAAGGCTTTTTTTGTACTCTGTGTGCGTGGGAATACAAGCTACGGCGTCAACAACTTTACTGATAACGGCGACGGGACTGTCAGTGATCAGGCCACCGGATTGATGTGGTCTCAGGCGGACAATGGAACCGGGATGAACTGGTTAGAAGCCCTGGCCTGGGTTGAGCAGAAAAACATGGAAAATTATCTCGGACACAGCGACTGGCGCATGCCGAATGCCAAGGAACTGCAAAGCATTGTAGATTACACCCGCTCGCCCGACACAACCGGTTCGGCCGCCATTGACCCGGTCTTCAGCGTCACATCTGTCACCAATGAAGCGGGGCAGGTCGATTATCCCTTTTACTGGACCGGCACCACCCATAAGTCTTCGAATGGTATGAACGGCTCTGCGGTTTATGTCGCGTTCGGCAGGTCCATGGGTTACATGAATTACACATGGACAGACGTTCACGGCGCAGGCGCGCAACGCAGCGATCCCAAGAGCGGCGATCCGGCTGATTTCCCCTTCGGACGTGGACCTCAGGGCGACTCGATTCATATTTACAATTATGTGCGTTGTGTACGGTAACGGTGTGTTGCCGTTTGGTCCCAAAGCAGTTGACACGTTTCGATGGAGTGCTGAACTTACAGTTTAGCGCTCCATCCAATTGTTAACCGGAAAGAGATAAACCGCAAAAAAAACTATCTCCCTCTGATTGATCGGGGAAAAAGCAAGCTGAAGTTTGCACACCATGCTAACATGGACGGACAGAAACTGGCATAAATGCCGCCGCCTCTTGCGGTATTTCATCATTGCTGAGGTAATTGTGACTGGAATTGAAGTGCTTGAGAGAGAGTTTGCGAGGTGTGGGTTTCCCATGCGCCGGTTTTAGTGAAAAATTTTTTTAAAAAGGCATGATTAAAGGCATGGCCTGATTTTTTTATGACCAAATGGCCTAAAAGCGGCATCCCCAGAAGGGAAAAATCACCGATGCAATCAAGAATTTTGTGTCTGACAAATTCATTTTCATAACGTAAACCGCTTTCGTTCACAATTCCTTCTTTGCTGACAACAACAACATTATCCAAAGAAACACCGCTGGCCAAACCGTAGCGTTTAAGATATTCATATTCATGCAGAAATCCGAATGTCCGTGCTTTACTGATTTCTTCTGTAAAAAGTTTGTCCGTTACTGTTAAAGAGTAGGATTGGTTTTTAATCAAAGGATGGTCGTAATCAATCGTATAGGTTATTTTAAATGTTGATGATGGATATGCGCAAACAGATTTACCATTTTCCCTGAGTTCAATCGGTTCTGTGATAACAAAGAAAAATCTGCGCGCCAGTTGGGTCATAATACCGGCTGATTCGATCAATTTTGTAAACGGAGCTGCGCTGCCATCCATAATGGGCATTTCATAGTCATCAATTTCGACAATTGCGTTATCAATCGAAAGACCTGCGAAACTGGCCATCAGATGTTCAATTGTTGAAACAATGAAGCCATCATAACCGATTACCGTGGCCATACTCGTATCAACCACCATAGTGAAATTAGCCGCAATACCAGGACTGTCAGGTAAATCAGTGCGGATAAATTTGATTCCGTGATTCATTGGTGCCGGTTTAAGAATTAAAGTGACTTTTTTACCGGAATGAACGCCAACTCCGGAGCAGCTTACCGTTTTTGCCAATGTTCTTTGATTATAGTAAATGCACATTATAAATGTTTGTTTTTTAAGGGGTTTATGTTACTGTTACCTGAATTGAGTAAATAACGGTTAGCTTTTAGCACAATAATTTCAATATATTATTAAAAGTTATTATTTTACCCAATGGGTGAAAATCAAATTAGTAAACGCCCAAAATACAGGGTCTAAATGCTAATCGCTCATCTTATACCAGCTATCATCAATCTATCTATATTCACTATTTTTTGATTTGTAAATAAAGAACAGCAACAATTCAGATGTGGGTTTGCATTTTGTAAAAACACGATTTTGCGCGAGCCGTTGATATGCGCGCAATATAGCGGATGAATTTAATACGGAATAACTGATTATGACCTTGCTAAGTATAACTACGACTTTAACAGTTTTGCGACCGGCAAGCAAATATCTACAGATAATGTGAGCGAAATCGTAATAGCAGGCACGGCACGGTGGAAAATCGAAAATGGAAATAATAATGTCTTGAAAACAAAAGGTTACAATTTAAGACATAATTTCGGCCATGGAAAAAAATATCTGTCTTTCATTTTATCGGTGTTGAGCTTATCAGCTTTTGCTTTTCATATCATTCTTGAGATGACCCACAAAAAATATCGACTTATCCGTGTAGAACTTCCAACACGTAAAACCTTCTCCGACGGCCTTCGAACACTGACAAGATATATACGTTTTGAAAGCCGGTTTGGAGATTGATATCCATGATACAAGTTAAAGTTAACCATCAAAGTTGATTTCAAAATTAGAATTGCTGTTTTTTTTCTTGACTCAGCCTTTCCGATTCATTAACTTCAAAAGTTTAGTATTCTTCATTACATTTAATATCGTTTATCGTTCATAAATTTGAAGGTGGCCCTTTTTTATAAATCAAATAATACAGTAACGGAGGAATTGCTTTAATGAAATCGGTCAAGATGAAAACATTTTCTATCATATTAGGCGCGTTTGTAATCCTTTTTGGGGCAGGAATCGTGGTTCCTGAAATAACACACGCGCAAGATTCCAAAGAACACACGACTGGCGATCATTCCAACGGAGATCTGAAAAATCAAACGCATTCCCCTGATGCCGAACATGCAAAGGACGATCCTCCTGCAACCCATGCGGACACAAGCGGCCACGACCCTGCCCATTCGGCCGGGGGGCACATTGATTTAGGCGCTTTACTACCCCTTTGGAGCTGCATCCCGTTTGCCTGTATGCTTCTTTCCATCGCACTTTTCCCACTTTTGGCACCGGATTTCTGGCATCACCATTTTGGAAAAGTTTCCGCCTTTTGGGCGTTGTCATTGGCCGCGCCATTTCTATATGTATATAAAGGTGTAGCCCTGTATGAAATATTACACATCATTTTGGCGGACTATGTTCCCTTTATTATCCTGCTATGGTCGCTTTACACCGTTTCCGGAGGTATTTTGCTGCGTGGTTCATTGCGCGGCACGCCGCTGGTAAACACCTTGATACTTGTGATCGGAACAGTGCTGGCATCGTGGATGGGCACAACCGGTGCGGCTATGCTGCTTATTCGTCCTTTTTTGCGCGCCAATGATTATCGCAAGAATCGAACGTTTATGGTTGTCTTTTTTATTTTCTTAGTTGCCAATGTCGGCGGTTCATTAACACCGTTGGGCGATCCGCCGTTGTTTCTGGGATTTCTACATGGCGTCACTTTTTTCTGGACGCTTAAAATCATGCCCCACATGCTGGTGGTCGTTGGGATACTGTTGGTGATTTATTTTTTCCTGGACACCTATCATTATAAAAAAGAGGACATTAAACCGCCTGAAGAAAACGAAGTCAAAGAACCGCTTAAACTCGTGGGAATTCATAATTTTCTGTTTTTAGGCGGTGTAATTGGCGCAGTGCTGATGAGCGGCATGGTCGATTGGGGTGAAATCAACACGTTTGGTATTCATCGTTCCGTCCAGGATTGGGTGCGGGATTCGCTTTTAATCATCATGGGTATTTTATCAATGGTGACAACACCTATCAAAATTCGTGATGATAACAGTTTCACATGGTTTCCGATCATTGAAGTAGCCTATCTTTTTATCGGCATTTTTATCACCATGATTCCCTGCCTTCTGATATTGAAAGCCGGTTCCAAAGGCGAACTGGCGTTTCTGATCGAAGCGGTCAAACAACCGGTGCATTATTTCTGGGTTACCGGCTTGCTTTCCAGTTGTCTGGATAATGCCCCCACTTATCTGACATTCTTTAACACGGCTTTGGGAAGTTTCTATGCGGGAATGCCCGAAGCGGAAGCGGTTCCTCTGCTGATGAGCGACAGTACGATCTATCTACAGGCAATTTCGGCCGGAGCGGTTTTTTTCGGTGCATGCAGTTATATCGGCAATGCGCCCAACTTTATGGTTCGCTCCATTTCTGAAGAAGCCGGTACGCCTATGCCAAGCTTTTTCGGTTACATTTTGAAATTTTCCCTGCTGTATCTGATTCCGTGTTTTGCAATCGTTACTTTAATTTTCTTCTATTAACCTCTTTAAGCAACCAAGGGAGATTCTTATGAAATTTGAAAAAATACTGTTTCACACCCGCTTTCGGGAATTGGCTTTTAGTTCTTTGGAAACTATTTTGGAATTGAAGGATGCCGGTTTGAAAGAGGTGGTGTTGATTTATATTGTGCCGCGGGAAGAGGTGTCATTCGTGCCTTATGGCGGTTATAATAAAGAGGAGGAGGAGCGTTTAAAAGAAACCACGCGCATCCGTTTTGAAGATTGGCAGGAAGCCATTGAGCAAAAGGGTATAAAAAGCAAAATCCGGATCGAAGTGGGTATGACCAACTCAAAAATTCTGTCTGTGGCCGAAGAAGAAAACGTGCAATTGATTGTTACGGGAAGAAAAAAAAGGAGCGCTTTTGAAAAAGTGTATGTCGGCTCGCATATTTTAGACCTGTTGCGGCGGAGCCAGTTTCCGGTGTTGATGAGCAAATATATGGCTCAATACGAATCGCTCGGCGATTCCTACACACGGGTGAATGATCATATATATAAACGTCCGATGTTGGCCACCGATTGGTCGGGCGCCTCTGCCAACGCTCTGCAAGCCATGCTGGGATTTAAAAATGTTGCTGAAAAAATTATGGTGACTCATGTTATCGGAGCTAAAATATCCAAAGGAATCGGAACTGAGCATTTAAAGGAGTTGGAAGAGGAAAGCGAAAAACGATTGCGTGCTTATAGTGAAACAGCGGCAAAAGCGGGTGTGGATGTTGAAACGCATCTTTCATGCGGCAAAACGGCTGCTGAAATTCTTCGCTTGTCGCGAGAACATAAGGCTACCATGATCGTTATGGGGCGCACCGGTAAAGATTGGTTTCAGCAATATTGGCTGGGCGGCGTTTCGCATCGGGTGGCGGAAATGTCAGAACTTCCGGTTCTCCTGGTACCCTGATTTTATCATGTGCTTGTTATCATTTCGCCAAATGGGTGAATATCGAATTGGATGAATCGGATTGTTTGCTCAAGCGGACGCCTTATCAAGGACTTCCCGAATGGTGAGGGCAAGACTGTTTATTTTAACCGGTTTTTGAATATATCCTTGCAGACCGACGTTATGAATGTTTTCCTCTGAAATCATTTCATTATATCCGGAAAAAATAATGATTGGGATATCCGGATCAATTTTCTTCATTTTGACGGCTAACTGAATGCCGGTCATTTTTGGCATTGTCATATCCAGAATCGCAAGATCGAACTGTTCTGGTTCTCTGGTAAAAATCGTTAACGCTTCATCCGCCTTATCAGTGGCCGTTATTTGATAACCTAGTATTTCAAGCATCTCCTTTTGAATCTCCACGATATCCTTCTCGTCATCCACCAACAGGATTTGTTCATTTCCGCCTTGTAGCGGAGATTCAGGTTTTTTCTGTTGGTCTTTTTTATCTGTGGTGGCAATCGGCAGATACACTTTAAATTCTGTGCCAGCACCACTCTCGCTGTTGACAGTGACCACTCCCCCGTGACTTGTTACAATACCGTGTACCATGGATAGCCCCAGTCCGGTTCCCTTGTCTTTATCCTTGGTGGTGAAGTAGGGATCGAATATGCGGGCCAGGTTTTCAGGCGAAATGCCGTAGCCGGTGTCGGAGACAGTCAGTTTTATATATTCGCCCGGCGGCAGTTGGACAGACGCGGCAGATTCAGCTTCCAATTTTACAGGCGTCAGGGATACTTTGAGCGTGCCGCCGGTTACTTCCATTGCCTGATACGCATTCGTACACAAATTCATGATGATCTGGTGTATCCGGGTCGGTTCGCCAAGTATCATGCATTTTGTATTGATACGCTGTCGAATTTCAATGGTGGACGGGATGGCGGACCGGAGCAGTCTCAACGCTTCCTTGAGTATCACATCCACTCTCACCGGCGCGGTTGCCTGAGCTTCTACACGGGTGAAAGCCAGTATTTGTGCCACCAATTTACTGGCGCGCTCCCCGGATACCTTGATTGCTTGAAATTTTTTTCTGGCCGGATCTCCGGGGTCAAGCGCCATAGAGCCAAGTTCAGCGTATCCCAGAATGCCCATAAGAATATTATTGAAATCGTGGGCGATACCTCCGGCTAAAGTGCCGATAGCTTCCATCTTCTGCGATTGACGCAACTGCGCTTCAATTTCCAAGTCATGGGTGATGTCCTTTGCGATGCCAATCACTGAATTGCTGCCAAGAGGTACCGTACTGATCCTGGCAATCCGTCGGGTGTTATCCGGCCGATGATAGGTCACATTTCCCAGGTCAGTAGTTTTATCAGCATCTGCCATAGTCGTGAGCCGTTCGGCCGCCTTTTCAGGCGTAATATCCCGGGTGGTCAGGCACTTCAATTCCTCCAAGGAACGGCCTGTCAATTCAGCGGCGGCTTTATTAGCGTCAAGGTAGCGTCCCGTGCTTTTCTCCACAATAAAAATGGCATCGTTCGTTTTCTCGAACAATGTCCGATATCGTCTTTCACTTTTTTGCAACGCTTCAAAGGCTCTGACCGCACGCAAAGTCTCGCAAGAGTATGAGGCCAGGATAGCGCCGATTTCCTTGTCCTGTTCGACAAACGGCGGATGCGTCCTGTTATGCAGTGTCAGGATACCGACAATATCTCCCCGTTCGTCCGGAAGAGGAATAGCAAGGACGGAACCGTCTTTATAACCGCCCCAACCGCTTGGCTCAATGCCAGATTCTTTGGCTATGTCCCGAATCAGGATAGTTTTTTTTTCTTCCATCACCCGCCTGAAAATTGAATTTTCTTTCAGGGGAAAAGAGATAAACACCGGTAGATGGCCGGTATCAAGCGTATGCAGCAATCGCATCCCTTTGTTTTCAACCAGATATATGCTTCCGCCGGATGCCAGCATGTGTTCGGAAAATTCATCTAACAGCCTGGAACCGAAATGATTTACATCGGCGCAAACCGAAAGTTTGCGTGTTGATTCAACAACTTTGCGCATACGCACATTGATATTCGCCAAGTGTGTGTTAGCCAGTTCAAGTTCCGCAGTGCGTTCACGCACCTGTTCTTCCAGGTTTTCTTGATAGGCACGATTCTCCCGAAGCAATCGCGCTTTTTCCAGAGCTTTGTTCACCGCGTGACCTAAAATGGAAAGGTCGCGCACCGGTTTGATCAGGTAATCCCACGCACCGAGCCGTAGCGCTTCCACCACTTCATTGATACGGTTGGCCCCGGATACCACGATTTTAGGAGTGTCTGGAGCAATTTTGTGGCCGCGCCGGAGTACCTCAAGACCGTCTATTTCAGGCATACGCAAGTCTGTCAGCACCAGCAGAGGGTGTTCACGCTCCAGAAGTTCCAATCCGATACGCCCGTTTTCCGCGGTCATCACCACAAATTCCCGGTCTTCAAGGTAATCGGCAAAGCTATGCCGGATAGCCGCATCGTCATCAATAATAAGAATTTTTGTCGGGCCTATATCGTTATTCATTTTTGTTCTCCTTTTCATGCATATACTCAATCATCTGAAACACCTCCTTTTCCAAATCGGCCATACGAGTTACGGGTTTTTTGAACAAATGATTTGAAACGCAGGATAGTTTCATCAGATCCGCCGGCACAAGATATTCGGGCGAACCGGAGCAGATGACAAAAACTGTCTTAGGGCTGCGCCGGTATGCTTTTCGTATAAAATCATTACCGTCCATACCGGGAAGGCGCACATCCACAATAGCAGCGTCCGGTGATTCGGTTTCAAGCAGTTCCAGTGCTTCTTCGGCGCTTTCCACCTGAATCGTCTGCCACAGGCGATCCTCAAAATAATCTGCAAAACTGTCACGCACAGCCTGTTCGTCATCAAGTATCAGTATGGTTTTCACAAATTGCCTCCTTATTTTGACAATAGAGTTCATCCAGGATAGCAGTTTTTATTTTAAAGCCTGTTTGGAAAGTCGTGATCAAAGCGAAAAAGCGTGAGGGCGAGGGAAAATTTTTACAATTTTTAAGGTAACAGTTGCGCCATTGCCATCAAATTTGCGGAAATTTACACCGTTTTAAGACTTTTCAAACAGTCTCTCATTAATATCATTGTATAACATCGTTTAGCAATAGCTAAAATAATTCATGACTGTTTCATCTGCAAAGAATGAGCGACCAATAATTGCCGCGCAAATTAAAATTTAGCCTTTTACTTGACATATTTCTAAAAAATAACTTATTAATTGGTATCTTATCAAGATAAACTGAAAGCAGATTACATTTTTCTATTTCTTCACCTGAATTATTCATAAACTTATTTCAATTTCATGTAAATTATGCTATATCTGATAGTTAAGCTGGATCATCTGCAAAACAGAGTTTTTTTAAAAACGCATCATTTTCCCCGCTGATAAAGAAGAGCCGGATGAATAATTCGACCCCCGTCCACAAAGATATCGCCCCTGAATTTACTTATCCTCAGCCGAAAGATGAAATCACAATCGGTGATATCGGAGACTGATCTTTATCACTCAATTTCGACGGCGGTGATATCAGCTCGGATTCAGGCACCCTGCTGTTCCGGGTGGTCGAGGAGTGGCTCGGGTTGATAAAAGCTGTGGCCGATGGTGTCATTCCCGAAATTGATCTCATAATCTGTTTATGAATAATTCAGGTTAGGAGTTACGCAGTTGTACAAAATATAGTAAAATTGATATGATTTCAGATTATGAACCCTCCGAAATACAACGAATACGATTATATCAATTTTCTAACCGCAACTCCCCGAACTTATAGTTGTACGGAAGCGGAACGGGTGCAACCGGATCAGGAGAACGATCCGTCTCATGATTCGATCAATCGCCTCCTTCACAGAATACCTGCTGATGCAGCGTCTCTGAGAGAAGAATCTTTACAGTTCGTTACACAGAACAAAGGTGTTCCAGTATTGGACGATTCCACTCCGGACAAACCGTATGCTCTGAAAATCGAGCTGGTTACACGCCATTAGTCAGGAAAGCATCACCGGGTTGTAAACGGAATCAATCCGGTATCTTTGCTATGGACTGACGGAGATGCTCATATTCCGTGTGATTTCAGAATTTATCACAAAGCAGGCGATGGCTGAACTGAAAATGATCATTTCACCGCCATGCTTTTCAAAGCTGAAAGTTCCGGATTCACTCCTGAATGCGTGCCCTTTGACAGTCAGTATGCCGGCCTGAAGAACCTCAAAGCTGTTCGTATTTGCGGATGGTCATGGCTGACCCGGCTCAAATCGAACCGACTTGTAAATCCTGACGGCAAAGGTGATATTCCTTTGTCATCGGCAAATATCGCCGAAGATGGAACAGTCGTTCATCTCAGAGGTTACGGGTTCGTCTGGATATTCGGGATTGTCGCTGAAAACGGCGCCATCGAATATCAGGCGACCGGTGACACGGATATGGATGAATTGACACGTCTCCGACTTTCGGATTTTTCCTGGACAATTGAAGAATATCATCGGGGCCTTAAGCAATTCTGCGGTATCGAACGATGTCGGTGCGGAATTGCAAAAGCCTGGAGAAATCACATCTGTCCAGCTGTAAGAACTTTTCTGCGGTTTGAGATTTTTAGTCTGAAAAGCGGTTATAGCTGGTTTGAAGCCAAAACACGTATTATACGGGATGCTGTCAGAGCTTATCTGGCAAATCCTGTATATGCTTTTTAATAAACTGCGTAACTCCTATTTCTTTTAAAAAAAATGACTTTTTGTAAATATATTTCGAAAAAGATTGCGAAAGGAAAATTTTTTATCCCTTTATTTTAGAGAGTTACAACGATGATCGGGAATTGCTGCGGTACTTATGACTTTCTGAGCCTTACGTTTAACATAGCCGTGCTTTTTGAAAAGTTTTTTAACAATTTTTTTACTGACTTCAACACCTTCCGCTTTAAGTCTGTCCGCTATCTGTTGACTGGTCAGATTCGTCTGACGGATTTTTTCATCCATAGGATCACCGGCTGTATAATTCCATATCACCTTAATAAATTTTTCATTGATATCAGGGATTGCTTCAAGGCTCGTCTTCCTCCCACCGCCCTTTTTTCTGGTCCTGTCTTTTTCAATCTGCTCGGGGTTATTAAGTTCAAACATACTCCGGTTGACTGTTTTGCGGTCACATTCGAAAAGATCAGCAATATATGTTATGCCTCCGTGAGGCAGCTTCATTACCACATATCCTGCATGCAGCCTTCGGTCTTTTTCTGAAAGTTGATCGTAAAGTGTTTTCATAGCGGCTTCTTCCAAAGGGTTGTAGTGCGTTATCCCGGGAATCAGACTTTCTTTTGTAAGGAAATTTTCCGGTATTTCCATTTATCACCTCGTGTCATTGAATTTTATTTCAATCATCTATGACACAGGTATTGAAAAAAGTTACCAAAAATGTTTCTTGAAATTTCATGCTTGTGATACAGTTAAATTTTAACCGATGATATTTTCACTTTTCATATTTCAAACGACAAACCAAATGGGGAAGTTATTTCGGCCTCATTCCTAAGAATGATGGTATGTGTAATATAAGTGAATTGTTAATAAACGTTATCAAGGAGTTATAATAAATGAATACAATTAAAAGAATCAGAACAATCACAAGTTTTTTAGCTGTTTTGGCAATAGTGCTTTGTCAGGGAACTCTCAGCTTTGGGGAAGTTCCGGTTTATCGGTTATATAATACTTTACTGAAAGTACATTTATATTCAACTGACGCCAATGAAAAATCCGTTTTGGAAGCCGATCACAATTGGAATTATGAAGGTGTGGTTTGGAACGGATATGAGAGCGATATAGGTCAATACCCGGTGTATCGTTTGTACAGTCCTGTTTTAATCACCGGTATCTGTGGAAATTTATAACCCGAATCAGAACTTATCATAAGCGATCATCTCCGGTTCGACGCCGAGGTTGTCGAGCATATTCACCACGGAATCAATCATCATGGGAGGGCCGCAAAGGTAGTATTCAATTTCGGTGGGATCATCATGTTCGTTCAGATAGCTGTTGTGAAGGCATTGGTGGACATAGCCTGTGGGGCCATCCCATTTTTCGTCAGGTTGCGGGTCGGATAAGGTGATGTGGTAGGAAAAATTGTCATGTTTGTCTTGAAGCGCCTTGAATTCATCATAAAAAAAGAGTTCACGTATTGATCGCGCGCCGTACCAGAAAGAGATTTTTCTTGGCGTGTTCAGGGTTTCAAGCTGATCCCGTATCTGGCTTCGTAATGGCGCCATACCGGCACCGCCGCCGATAAAACACATTTCTCTTGCCGTGTCTTTAACAAAAAAGTCGCCGTAAGGGCCGCTCAACGTGACCTTGTCGCCCTGTTCCAGATTGAAAATAAAAGATGAACCCTTACCCGGAGGCGTTTCCGCAGCTCCCGGAGGAGGAGTGGCGATACGAATGGTGAATCTCAGACGGTTTTTTTCAGATGGCGGATTGGCCAGCGAATAGGCTCTGAAGATAGGTTCTTCGAGTTTGGAATGCACGCCCCATAGATTGAAGCGGTCCCAATCAGGCCGGAAGCGTTTTTCAATTCTGACTCTGAATTCTGTGTAAGAAAGTTCATATTCAGGTATATCGATCTGAATGTAGGCGCCGGCTCTGAATTTAAGTTCATCCGCAGGGTCGGTCTCTAACACAAGTTCCTTGATAAAGGTTGCCACATTGGCGTTTGATACCACGACAGCATTATATTTTTTGACATCCAAAATTTCAGGCGGCAACTGAATTCTCAAATCTTCTTTCACCTTTAACTGGCAGGCCAGATGCACATTCGCCTTTTTTTCCTTGCGGTTTATATGAACCAGTTCCGTAGGCAAAAAACCTCTCGCCCCCTCATCAACTTTGCATTTGCACATTCCGCAGGAACCGCCGCCGCCGCAAGCGGAAGGAATAAAAACGCCATTGCTCGCCAACGCGGACAATAAGGTCTGACCGGCAGGCGCCAGGAGCGGTTTTTCATCATCAGCGTTAATTGTTATCCGGCTGTTCCCTTTTTGCACCACTTTGGCCTGGATTGCCAAAAGTATTCCCACGAGTAGAAAGATAATGGAAGAAAAGATTGAGACGCTGATGAAGAAAACCACTTTAAGCTCCTGTTTGCAATGCCAAGTTATAAAGTAATCCCTGAAAAAAGCATAAATCCCATTGCCATCAGACCGCTTACGATCATGGTGATGCCAAAGCCTTCAAGCCCCTTGGGTGTGTCGGCGTATCTGAGCTTGATACGAATCGCCGCCATAGAGACGATTGCGAGCATCCAGCCGATGCCGGAGCCTGCACCGAACGCAAGGGTTTGCATGAATGTATAATTCCGTTCCACCATAAACAACGATGTCCCCAAAATCGCGCAGTTGACCGCAATCAAAGGAAGAAACACGCCCAGGGAACTGTATAAAGCCGGCGTATAGCGGTCGATCACCATTTCCACGGCCTGAACCAAGGCCGCCACCACCGCGATGAAGGTGATTAATTTCAAGAAACTGAGATCGACAGAAGGCAGTCCCGCCCACGCCAAAGCGCCGGGTGCAAGCAGGTAGCGCCAGACGATCCAATTGACCGGTGCGGTCACGGACAATACAAACACCACGGCAAAGCCGAGGCCGATGGCAGTGTCCATATTGCGCGAAACGGCGACAAACGAACACATCCCGAGAAAATAAGCCAGCAGGATATTGCCGACAAAGACCGAATTTAAAAAAATGCTTATGATATTTTCCATGTGTCTATTCTTTTGTAATGGACTTCTGTAACCATACCAGAAGACCGATAATAATGAAAGCTGCCGGGGCTAGCTGCATAAATCCCATATTCTCATAACCGGCATTATAAAAAGATTGGGGAATGACTTGAAAGCCTAAGAGTTTTCCGGAACCCAGCAGTTCCCTGATAAATGCGACAGTTACCAAAATCACCCCATATCCCGCGCCGTTGCCCAAGCCATCTAAAAATGAAAGGCCTGGCGGATTTCCCAGGGCAAAGGTTTCAGCGCGTCCCATGACGATGCAGTTGGTAATGATGAGACCCACGAAAACGGACAATTGTTTGCTGATGTCATAAAAGAATGCTTGCAGCACTTCATCCGCCAAAATCACCAGTGATGCGATAACGCTCAATTCGACAATCATACGAATATTCCTGGGGATAACATTACGCATTGAAGATATAATCAGGTTGGAAAAAGCGACAACAAAGGTCAATGAAAGACCCATGACGATGGCGGTTTTCATCTGAACTGTCACCGCCAGCGCGGAACAGATTCCCAAAGACTGAATGGAAATCGGGTTATTACGGCCAAGCGGATCGGCGAATGTTTTAAAAGGTTTGCTCTTTGTTATTTTCATAGCATTATCAATCTGTTTTCAGTTTTGGAGTGCTGACTTCAGTTTACTTTACCCATGACGCAAGCTGAAGCTTGCATTCCACTTTGTTAACGTATGTAAGTTATTTAATTTCTAACCTTAATTTACCCATTTGGAGTGCTGACTTCAGTCAGCTTTACCCATGACGCAAGCTGAAGCTTGCATTCCACTTTGTTAACGTATGTAAGTTATTTAATTTCTAACCTTAATTTACCCATTTGGAGTGCAAACTTCAGTTTGCTTTACCCATGACGCAAGCTGAAGCCGGCACTCCTCTTTGTTAATATTTACTTTTCAATTCTTGCGCCTTGCGTTCTGAAACGCACTGACACCGGTTCGTAATCCTGCAAAATCGCTTTAAACCCCGTTGTTAAAAATTTTCCGGTCAATGTTGCGCCGCTGATGCCATCCACAAAATTGGGTTGTTGCGTTAGAGAGATATTTTCGTGTACACGTCCTTTGGCCACGCTGATTGAAACAAAATCGCCTTGAGCGTCAGTAATTTTTTTACCTCTAAAATTTTTCTGAAACCAGGCTTGTTCGATTTCACCGCCGAGGCCGGGCGTTTCCGAATGTTTGTAAACCGTGAAGCCCGAAATTGTGGAACCATCTTTTTCCAGCGCGAGATAACCTTTAATCGGTCCCCAAAGTCCGCGGGTGTTGACAGGAACCACATAACGTTCCGGAAGTCCGTCCGCAATATACAACCATATCGGAAAGCCGGTGCCGTGAGTTTCGCTTTCCGGCATGATCCGGCCATCTCCCCCAGCCAGCATGCTTTTTATATTGGCCGCGAACATTGTTTCGATCTCTTCGTAAGAATACCGTTTGTCCTCATCTATCAGTCCGACAGATTTCAAAATATTTTTCTGCCGGTCTGCAAGTATATTACGCATTTTATAAGGTTTAAGTCCGAGCGCTGCGGCCGTAAGAAGCGTGCTGCAAACAACAGCCATGCCGACAGCAAATAATATGGATTTCAGATTATCAGACATTGGCTATCCTCTTTCTGAGCCTCTGCTTAATTGTAAAATAATCTAATAAAGGCGCGAACAGATTCATAAAAATGATTGCAAGCATTACACCTTCGGGATAAGCTGGATTGAAAACGCGAATCAGCACTGTCAGAGCGCCGATAGCGAATCCGTAAATCCATTTAGAAGCATCCGTTCCCGGTGCGGTGACCGGATCCGTGGCCATAAAGGCGATGCCAAAAGCAAAACCGCCCATTACCAAGTGACTGCAAGGATTCAATGACTGCCAGGCCATAGACGAGTCCGCAGCTAAAATATTCAAAAGCCATCCGATGCTCAGAACGCCCAAAACACCTCCCGCAATGATTCGATAACTGGCAATGCCTGTAATGATAAGCAAGAGCGCGCCGATCAGGCAGGCCAGTGCGGATGTTTCCCCAATCGACCCCGGATATACGCCCATGAAAAGCTTTGTAAAAGAGTAGCCTGCTTGGGACAAAACCGTATCAATCGCCTGATCTGGCTGGGTGATGGCGGCGATGGCAAGCGGCGTGGCACCGCTGATGGCGTCGGGAGTTTTTTCGTCAATAACCGTCCATACCGAATTGCCTGACATACGTACCGGATAGGCAAAAAACAAAAAAATACGCCCGGTCAGAGCCGGATTGAGGATATTTCTTCCCGTTCCGCCAAATATTTCTTTACCGATGACAACGCCGAATGAGATACCCACAGCCGCCTGCCACAAAGGAATTGTCGGCGGCAGGGTCATAGGAAACAAAAGTCCGGTGACCAGAAACCCTTCACTGATCTCTTTTTTGCGGATAACAGCAAACAGAAGCTCCCAAAAAAATCCTACTGTGTATGACACAATGACCAGCGGCAGAACAATCTGTAAGCCTTTTATGAATGCGGGAAAAAAAACGCTATCGCTCCCGGATACTATAAGTGCCTGATAGCCGGCATTGTATATGCCAAAGAAAAAAGAGGGCATCAGAGCCAGAATGACAAAACTCATAAAGCGTTTCAAATCCAGGCTGTCGCGCACATGTGCATCGGAAACAGTCGCAATTCCGGGGATAAAGAAAAAGCTCTCGGTCGCATCAAAAAGCGGTTTGAATCTTTCCAATTTACCGCCGTGGGAAAAGTGATGTCTTTGGGCGTCACACACACTTTTGATTATCTTCATCATCAGACAAGCTCCTTATAATACGCCGCCTTAGCCTGTTTAAAACGTGCGCAAAGCTCTATTTTGGAGGGGCACACATAAGTACACAGCCCGCATTCCGCACAATCGAGAAGACCATGAGCTAAAGATTCCTCAATTTCATCGGCAATGACACTCTTATAGGTGAACTGAGGCAAAATATCCACCGGACACACCTGGGCGCAGTACCCGCAATTGATGCACGCCCGCAGTTCGCCATGCAGACCGCAGTTTAGCGCAAGTTCAGACGTGTTAAAACAGGACAGAAACGTTTTGGAGGAACTGGGTTTGCCGTATCCTGGGCGAATAAAACCAAAAGCCTCCTCGTTATCTCCTTGTGTGATAAGGGTCAGCGAATTTTCATAAAATCCCATGTAGCTGTTTTTCGCCCCTGTATAACCTCTGAACAGGCCCCCTGCCACAAAGCGGACGCCGGATGTTTTGTATTTATGCCATTGTGCCAGTTCAGTCAGAGGAACACCGGCGCGTGTCTGAAAATGTTTGCTCTCATGCGCCTGACTGCCGGCCAAAACCATAATTCGTTCTATGGGGTAGAGGCCGGTTTTAAAAAAACGTGCCAAGTGAAGCACATCCTGGCCATCAATATACCATGAACCGTTTTCCTCAGACGACTTTTTACTATGATAAAGCATGACGCCCGGATCATCAACCGGGTAATCTCCGTGGCAGGTGTGGGTGATAAGATGATTCAGTGAATTGATAATGGAAGAATCACCCGGCCTGCGGGCTACATAAACTTTTTCAACCAACTTGCGCAATATTCTGACACCGAATTCAAAAAGTTCGGCAGCGCCTTGCAGATATACCTCCGGTCGCGGCTGAAAAGGCTCGCTATCCCCCAGATTGATGAAAATTCCCGGAGCGCGGCCTTGAGGGTCAGTAATATCCCGAAACGGAAATGATTTGATAAAGGGCCAGATGCCACCATCGGTCATGGCTCGCACCAGATCATCCCGTTGGGTTGTTTCGAGTTCTTGGTCGGTGAGCGGTTTAAATCGGACAGATTCCTCTTTTTTATCAACACGGATCACGATCTCTCTGATAACGCGTCGCGGACCGAAATTAATCACATCAATTTCACCGCCGCCCGGAGACAGGAACTTTATTTCGGGGTTGCGTTTATCTTCAAAAACAGGGCTGCCTATTTTAACCCGGTCTCCGACCCGAACTTTCAATCGAGGCTTTATAAAAGGGATTCTTTCAGGCACAAGGGCCACATGCGAAGGCTTTGCCAGTACCTCTGTTTCAAGAGCGGGTTTGCCTGCGATATTCAATTTGCAGCCCTTTTTAAGGCGCACCGTAATCATAAAGCTTCCTTTATCTGAGATTCCTCGTCACATTTCATATTTTACCCAGTATTATATTGTAAGCAATAATCATGCCATTTGTAAAAAGCGAGTTTTTGTGGAAAAAAACCGTTTTTTTAGTCAGCATTTATAAAGGATTTGATCTCAAAATGCAAGCCGTTAATCGGAAGTGTTGATATTGTCTTATGATACATAAGTGTCCCATATTTGAAAATAAAACAATTTTAACTTTTACTGAAAATATTATGCCGGATAAATAGAAGATAAAATTTCATATCATATTGTGTTTATTATGTTTTTCTTAAAGAAAAAGGCCGGTTATTAAGAAGGATTAATATTTTTCGGACAATATACATACTCTGGCATGAAAATTGAATAGATTAAAAGATGATGATATTTTTATATCATCATCATGATATGGCGAAAAAATACAGTAAAGTATGAAAGATCGCTATTTCAAATTTAATCAACCTAAAAACATAAGCGAGGTGAAATATGGACGAATTAAAACCGATTCAAAACACAGGACTTCGCGGCGTTTCTATCGCCAGCACCAAAATCAGCGACGTGGACGGCGCCAAAGGAAAATTGATATATCGAGGCTATTTGGCCAAAGACCTTGCGGGACAAGTTTCGTTTGAAGAGGCGGTTTATCTGCTTCTTTATGAAAAATTACCTGACGCGGATGAACTTGGGGAACTCAAAAAGCAATTAATCAGCCAAAGAGCGCTTCCGAGTGAATTGATCGCCGCACTTGCAACCCGTCCCAAAGATGCTTTGCCAATGGATATTCTTCAGGCGGCCGTGGCCATGGCGGCCCATCATGATCCTAATGCAAAAATACACTCCCGTGAAGCGGCGTCTCGGATTGCGATCAACCTGATCGCCAAATTTCCGACAATCGTGGCGGCCTGGGACCGTATCCGTAACAATAAAGAACCACTGGAGCCTAATCCTGATCTGGATCATGCAGCAAATTTTCTATACATGCTCAACGGAGTGATTCCCGATGACGAGATAGCCGGATTTTTTGATACGTGTTTGCTTTTGCATGCGGAACATTCTTTTAACGCTTCCACTTTCGCAGCTCGTGAAGTGGCATCCACCAAAGCCCATACTTACGCATCCGTGGCGGCCGGCGTGGGCTCGTTATCCGGTGCTTTACACGGTGGGGCGAATACGCGAGTGATGGAAATGCTGCTCAAAATCGGTTCGGTTGACAAGGTGGAAGACTATGTAAAAAATATCCTTGCAACCGGTGGTGTGATCATGGGGCTGGGCCATGCCGTTTACCAGACCGACGATCCCAGGGCGCATATTCTGGCACCCATGTCAAAAACATTGGGTGAGCGTGCGGGTGACACCAAATGGTATGATCTTTCGGTGCATCTTGAGGAAGTCGCCAAACAAGCCTTTAAAGAGAAAAAAGAGAGGGAGATTTATGTTAATGTCGATTTTTACAGTGCCACAGTCTATTATTATATGGGAATACCGACCGACCTGTTCACACCGATATTCGCCATCGCCCGAATTGCCGGATGGGCCGCCCATGTGATTGAAGAACAATTCGCCGGAGCCGCACCCAAACCCGCGCTCTATCGCCCGGAATCTGACTATGTCGGTGACTACTGCGGGCCTGATGAGTGCGTTTATGTGCCTATGGACGAGCGCTAATTGGCCGAAGTGCTGACTTCGATTGTAGCGACTGTCATCATTCCGCAGGTTTCGTTGCTCTCCACCCACCTGCAACAATCCATATAGCCGGGTTTGCAACCCGGCAAAATCATAAGTGGCATACAATGTACACATCATATACACATTATGAATATAATATAATTTTTTTTATATCGTTCCTGTTTTAAATAAGCAATAAAATCAATCATTTAAAAAAATAATCGCCTCTTGGCACGATTCTTGAAAAACTAAAGATAAAGGCAAAGAAACAGTTATTCATTAATCAATTAAAGCAAAGGAGGCGTAAGATGAAAAGTTTTCGTAAAACAGCGACATTGTTAATTGCAGCGGCAACCCTGCTTATCGGGAGTGCCAACGCTAAGGCGGCCGGTTTGTTGATTGCCGATGGCGGTTTTGGCGGAGTTTTGGAAATTAAAGAACATGATGTGAATGTGACGATCAATAACGGGATAGCGGTCACCCGTGTAACCCAGGTGTTTGTGAACACAGAAAAACGGCAGGTTGAAGCGCTTTACACGTTTCCGGTTCCCAAAGGCGCATCCGTGGCCAATTTCAGCATGTGGATCAAAGGCAAAGAGATGGTGGGCGAGGTCTTGGAGAAAAAGCGGGCGCGTGAAATTTACAATTCCTACAAAAGCCGTCGCCGTGATCCCGGATTGTTAGAGCAAGTTGATTATAAAACCTTTGAAATGCGGATTTTTCCCATCGGTCCGAAGGCCGAACAAAAAGTGGAAATTGTGTATTACCAAGAACTCAATGTCGATCATGACCAAGCGACTTATGTATATCCCCTGGCAACAGTGACGCGCAAAGATATCAACGCCCGCACCACTGGCAAATTTGCCATTAATGCGGAGATCAAATCCGCTATTCCGCTTGTCAAAATTGCAAGCCCCAGCCATGCGGATGAATTTGTACTCAATCAGCACACCGAAAATTACGCGGTCGCCAGCTTGGAAACTTCCGGCGGCAGCCTGGCCGCTGATGTGGTATTGAATTACGATCTAATGCGTCCCAAAACCGGCATGGACTTGCTGACTTTACGGCAAACAGGTGAAGACGGCTTTTTCTGCCTCACCCTGACTTCGGGGAAAGACCTTGCCAAACAGGATACAGGTATGGATTATGTGTTTCTGCTGGATATTTCCGGGAGTATGGCAAACGATGGCAAGTTGATAATGTCCAAAAACTCGGTGAGCGCGTTTATTGGCGAACTGGGGCCGGAAGACCGTTTTGAAATGATGACTTTTAACGTCAACCCCGGTACGTTGTTTAACGCTATGCAGCCGGCTGACACGGCCAACAAAGATGCGGCCAAAGCACATCTCGACACTCAGCGCGCACGAGGCGGCACGGTGCTTGCGCCGGCGATGAATACGGCTTACAAGTATAGCGATCCGGACCGGACGCTTAATGTGGTTATCTTGAGTGATGGCATGACCGAACAAAAAGAGCGTCGCACGTTGATACAACTGATTGATGAACGCCCCCGCAATGCCCGCGTTTTTTGTATCGGCGTAGGCAACGAAGTCAACCGTCCGCTTCTGGAGCAGATGGCGCAGGAATCCGGCGGCTTGGCGGCTTTTATTTCACGAGGCGATAATTTTCAGCGCCAGGCCCGCGCGTTTCGACGCAAACTGATGCGGCCAGTAGCGTCTGATGTATCAATAGACCTCGGTTCGATTGGCGCTTATAACATCACACCGGAAAAACTGCCCAACCTTTATCACGGTTCGCCCATTAGGGTGTATGGCCGCTATAAAGCGAGCGGTGAAAAAGAGATTGCCTTGAAAGCGGATGTGCAGGGACAAGAAATAAGTGAAGCGGTAACGTTGGCTTTTCCGCAATCCGATCAGAATAATCCTGAAATTGAACGTATGTGGGCGTTACAGCGCGTGGATCAATTGATGAAACAAAGCAATCGCTCCGGTACGCGTGAAAATGTGATTGATGAGATTGTTCGTTTGGGTGAGGATTTTTCGATTGTCACCCAATACACCTCTTTCTTGGTATTGGAAAATGATGGTGAGTACAAACGTTGGAAAATCGACCGTCGCAACAGCCGCCGCTTATCGCGTGATCGAGCCGCTCAAACCCGGCGTCAGGAAATGCTGGATGCCATACGCACCAAAGCCCAGGCGAATATCGGCCCGCAACAGGCATCGAAACCTAAAAAGGCGGCTGCACCACAGACCGGTGCTAAAAAACCGATTAAATTGGCATCCGCGCCGCGAACTCCCGCTTCTCAGAATAATGCTGTTACCCCTCCCAAACGCCGTCAGAGTCGTGACTTCAGTTTGGAATCACCCGCTTCTCAGAATAATACGCCTTCTAAACGTAAAAAGAGACGATTTCGAAGTAGCGGTGGCGGCCCGGTGGGCCCTCTGTTTGTCGGAATTGCAGTGTGGTTGCGCAGACGTAAAAGTAAAAAACGGGTTGGCAGTCTAAACCACTGATTAGTCGGTGTAGGGTGGGCAAAGTTTTCCCACTCAAGGCATTAATAAGTAATAAAAAACGCAAAGTGGTAAACTTCATAAAAAGAAATGGCCTTTGCCCACCGGTTTTAAGAAAAATGGTGGGCATCGCCGGCGAAGATTGACGCTGTATACAAAATCAGTTTCCGGCGATACCCACCCTACCCAAATTATTTGTACAGATTGAAAATAGAAGGAGGCTGCCATGTCAGCTAACTCATTAACACTCGATTATGACAGAAACAGTAACACGGATATAGAACAGCAATCTTTTTGGCGCAGGTTTTCACCGGATATTATTTTTTTTAGCGGTTTGCTGATTTTATGCAACCTTCATCTGATTACACCGGGCCTGATGCCTCCGCCGCTTTTTGATTCCGATGCTTTTGTGGCTGGAAAGTGGTGGCTGATATTAACCTATTCGTTTGTACATATAAGTTGGTATCATCTGCTATTAGATGCGGGCGCATTTTTACTTTTATATACCGGATTGGAAACCAAACGCATTTCGAAACGGCTGTTTTACGTGGCTGGATGTGGTGTATGCAGTTTTGGGGCGACGTTTCTGTTTGAACCTAAAATTCATATTTTGGGATTGTGCGGTATTTCAGGCATTGCCCACGGATTGATGGCTGTTACAGCCTTGGAAATGATAACCGACCGCACGTATGCTAAACAGGGATGGTTCTGTTTATTCATCGTTGGTTTTAAGTCGCTTTATGAGATCATTACCGGGAAAATGTTATTCGATTTTTTGCTTTTCGGAATGTGTGGCACTCCTTTGACCGCCTCTCATATCGGCGGCGTTATCGGCGGAATTATCAGTTTTTCGTTGGCGGTATGGCTTAAACCGGTGTCTTGCTGTTCGCAGGCTCAAACACCAAATTAAAGAAAAAGAATGGGGATGAAATAAATTCTCTGACCATCTGTGAAATGTGATTCGTGAAACGTGAATTCACGCATCACGTTTCACCTTTCAAAAATCACAATCAGGGTGGCTATAACGATTCTGGGTAGCCCTGCATTTGTATGATGATGTGTTTTCTGATATTGTTAACACATTTTAACGATTTCCTTATAACCTATTGAAAATCATGCAACTATTTTTAATCTCATTCGTTCTGTCTCAAATCTGATTTTTTTATGGCAGGGTGACGTTCTCTTTTTCCAGGGCACTCCCCTTTCAGCTTCCCAGGTGATTTACCACGAGGTTCAGGCGCTTTCGCCGGTGTTCCTGACTCCGAAATAATTCGCAGCATGTTTCTTTGCACCGTCGAAGGCGTCAGGATTCGAGTGTCAGTAGATCGAAAAGTTCCTTAAAAGTTCCGTAGGAACGGCATATTTGTAGCAGATGTCAGCCCCCTACCCCTTGAGTCCCGTAGGGACGGCATGTCTTCACCGGAATATACCGTCCCTACGGGACTCAGCGGACACGGGGGATTCGGATTCTACAAATATGCCGCTCCTACGGAGCTGAAAACAGATAGACCGTCGTCACCTTTCAAAAACTTTTCGATCTACTGAGTGTCTCTCTTGAAGTATGGTGGATATCGTTCCCATGGAAAGCTGCTTTTTTCAGCTATCCCTGACGCTGCTGAAAGCAGTGCATAAGCGAGCCCGACGATTCCCCACCAATTTTCTTCATGTTCTGTCACCGATGTCAGGTGGGAATCCATGAGCGGTTCAGTTTTCCTGAAACGAAAAAAAACACTCCGGGTCGAACCGTTGCCTGTGGGCTCTGCATGTCCCGCCATGCCGTTATCCTGACATCACAGAGCCGACCTTTGCCGGTTGTGAAGGTCACCGAAACGGTCTCGTCCGGTGTTCTGTAAGTTTCAGAATCACCTGATGCCGATCTGATTCCGAACCATATAGGACAGCCTTTTCCGGGAGCACAGTTGTCAGTGACCGGCTGTCAGTGAATACCCGATTCCCGCGTACCCGGACGACTTCGACCGGGTCAGCATGTTCCGCTGCCTGATATAAAAAGGTGACAGCGCTGTAAGCCGTGTCTCCGACTGCAACATTCAAAGCTTTGCTGAACGGCGGCTGCGAATCATTCAGCAAAGCTTCGATTTGCGCGGTTGCGAAATTGCGTCCGCACCGAACAGATAAAGTTGCGTGTGCCGGGTTCAGGAATTAAAGACGAGGTGGCACGCATAATCTTTAGCTGCAGTTCGGTTCGTTCATATTTCGCCGTTTTCGAAACATAAAAATTATCTGCGGCATCATGAAGACTGGCGTATCACCTGCGAAAAAGGGTGATGAGGCTGAGCAGCACCGAGGATGCGGCAGACTGATTTCCCGAAAGAGCGTCAATCAGAACCATGGCGGCATCCGCTCTTTTATCAATACTGTCATAAAGATCGTTTCTAAATTCAACTGACTTTATTTCATGAGTTTCCATAATTCCCTCCTGAAATTGTAGCGACTTATCAGAAAAGTGATTATGGAAAAATTCGTAACGAATGTCAACAATATTTATCTGAAATTTGAAACAGATGACTTTTAAGCACCCGCTAAAACGTAAAGCTAAACCTTGACGCAATTAAGCTTTTGCCATAAGTTGTCCAAAGTCCAATTATAAGAGTCATCGCTGTAATTTTGCTGATAACCCAAAACTCATTCGCTTTCAAACCTTGGAAAGGCAGTCGTTCCAAGTGATAATGATTTTTCAGCTCTCTGAATCCGGCTTCGATGCACTGCCTCTTATGGTAAAACCCGCACAGCTTTACCGCCGAAAGCTCCAAATTGCTTGAAATGCCCATAATAATAAGTGCTTACATGCTGTCAGCCTTTTTTTTCGTCCGATTTATTCGGCGGACAATGACAATTATAGTTTTGATGCCGTTAGTAAGTACGATCTCTTTCATGTCATACAAGGCGACGCCTCAGCCTGCGCGAATAATTGCAGCAGATTTTTGTCTCGCCAGTTTTTTAAAGAGGTCTTTTCCGTTTCAGACCGCATTAAAAGTCGCGGGAGCTCCGATAGCGTACCCTGGAGAAAGCTTTGTCAGAAAAAGCAGGTTCTCATGCGTCATATATGCGCTGTCGGCCCGGACGATATCTATGCGTAAACCTAAGGATATCACTCTTTTAACCACTTTTTTAAAAAAATCTTTCGGATTGGCACCACCCGGTGACAGCTTCGCATCAACTGAAATTCCACCGATAAAGACAGCTAAAAGCTGAAAACAGGGTCCGCCTTTCGCTTTTCAGTTATATCCCGGCAAGGCACCCTTTTTGACGGAAGATGATGATAGCTGCGCAGTCACATCGATGTCCGCCGTTCTCCCGCCTGCCGCACCGGGACAGGATAATGACTGAGGAGAGCGAATCTTTACTAAGCCGTCCTGAATCATAATAAGCTTCCATGATTCAGTCTACACCGTAAAGAGTGTGATATGAGGCAAAATAACTTTTAATCACAGGATAAAACTGACGATAATGATTTTGATATTCGACACCCATGATTTGCATAAGGATTACAGACTAGAACATTCTCATTGGCCTGACGATGCCAAAATATTTGAAAATTTTTAATAGATAAGTATCTATAATTGTACTGTATTCTGAAAATACATGCAATGTATGAAGGACTGCGGGCAGAACAATATGATAATCGGTTATCATTTTGAATATCCTTATAATATCTGAAGAAAAAAATGATAATATGGTTATAATTTCAAATTTTTCAAATGTTGGCAAACTGACAGTCGCACAGTACCTGAAAAGTTGTGATTTCGCTCTGAGCCATACAGATTAAAGATTTATAGATTTTCGATGAAAATAATATTCGAATGTGATATTCATTTAATCTTTTAAATTAATGGGTTAGCAGAAAATCCTAAAAATGTGTTAAAGCATCTTCAATTATCAGTAGATGGAAAAAGTCTTTGGAGACCTCGTTCCCACACTTTGCGTCACTGCCATTAAGTTAAGAATTTTGGGACAGTCGTAACTCCTAACTAAATAAAATGAATTGATTATCGCCTGTCAGAAAAAAATTTCCAATTCATATTTTCGTTTTGTTCCTTTCTATCAGAGGACGATTGAATTTTATGAATATGTCCCGCATGGGAAAATATTCTGAAAAGAGCTATCGTCTTCATTTTGAACGCCCCTTTGACTTTTCAGCCTTTAACCGGTCACCGGCTGTGCGATGCTGTTCCGGTCACAGAATAATAGCCGGAGATTGCGGTTATATTTCCAAAAGCGGGAAAAAGACTCCGCATCCAGCCTGGTTTTGGAACGGATGCGCCTCAATATCTCTGAAAGGTCTCGAAATAAGCTCTCTCGCTGTCGTCGATGTAGATAAAAATACCGCCATGCATCTTGAATGCGGACAGACTCACGGTGTCCCGAAGAATGGTGATCGCATGGATTTTTATCTTCATCAGGCAATCGAAAAAAAATGAATTGAAATGTCTGGCAGACTGTATCGTGAATGACGGATATTATGCGAAGTGAAAATATGTCGACGGAATTGCCGAACAGACAGAGCTTTATATGATATCCAAATTGAGGAAAGATGCCGATCCGCGTTGTCTTTATACCGGTCCGCGAAGACCGGGCAAAGGTCGTCCCTGGAAGTATGACGGAAAAACAGATTGCTGAAAGATTGACAAATCACGTTTTAAGCTCAGTTATCAGGACGACGATGTAAAAATATATTCGGCTGTCGTCAATAGCCGATCTTTGAAACGGGATATCCGGATAGCGTATGTCTGAAATGAAAAAACCGATGCTTATGCTGTTTTATTTTCTACTGATACGGAGATTGACGGCTATTTGATATACCGATATTATAAAGCTCGTTTTCAGATCGAGTTTCTGTTCAGGGATGCGAAACAGCATACCGGCTTAAACAACTGTCAGGCCCGAAGTGTGAATAAGCTGTATTTTCATTTCAACACCTCCCTTTCAAGTGTCTCGACAGCCAAAGCCGAGTATCTTTTCAAAAACTGTCGTTCAGACGATACTTTTTCAATCTGTGATGTAAAATCCTTATATTCTAATAAGTTATTTCCAGATACATTTTTTGCAAAGTCAGGACTTGATTTGAGCTGCCCGAAAATAGCAGATGCATACGAGGAACTCTTAAATTTCGGGAAAATCGCTGCATGATTTTTACCGAACCATTGTTATACGTATGCGGAATTTCGGTTAAACAGAGGAGGATGTCTAATGAACGCATATAAAATAAGTGTAAAGAAAAAACGGTTGTAAATATGCTTTCAAAAAAAATCAAGGCGGAAGTTTCAGGTTATAAATATCAAAAAGTTTTATGAAATGTTACCAAAGGAGTGCAAGCTTCAGCTTGCGCGTGCCGCCACATAAAAACCAAATTGGAATATTATGACCCCACCTTGGCAATGATACGCCGCATGATCGCAGCGTTTATGAATATTCAAACGGTTAATCTATAACAATTCAATTTTGGTTTTTCAAAATCAGAGGAGTGCTGGATTCAGCTTGCGTGTGCCGCCACAGAAAAACCAAAATTGAAATACTATATGTGAATGACTTTCTGAACAATTCCGCAAGTCATCATTTACGAATACATCTTCCGATAGAACCCGGTTGACATTTAATTCCATCCACCCAGGTCATGCCTTCAAGATTGGCACCATAAAAATAGACCGCAATTGTATAATGGTTGAAATACGACCGCCTCATGTAAGTTTCATTATGATAAGATTCGAGGGGGCGGTTATGTTGCCGATAGGCTTCTTGCAAAACAGCTTTATAAAAATCGGCGTTTTGCAAATTTGCACCACTAAAATCAGCATCCATCAGGCTGGCTTCAGAAAAATCGGTGCCCATCAAATTGGCGCCTTGTAAATCCGCACGATATAGATTCGCACGATGCAAACGCGCTTTTTGAAGTTGTGCGAAACTTAATTGGGCGCTCATTAAATAGGCTTTCTCAAGGTTGGCACCTTGCAAGTTAGCGTGTTTAAAAACAGCGCCTCGCAACACCGAATTAAAAAGGTCCGCTCCCTGAAAATCAGCACCCATCGCATACACTCTGATAAGCTTGGCTAAACGCAGATAAGCGTCTTGCAGGTTCGCTTCCTGCAAATTTGCGTTATGCAAGTTTGCCTTTTCAAGATTGGCGCCTCTGAGGTTAGCTTTAGAAAGATTGGCTGATTCAAGGTTGGTTCCGCGAAGATCGGCACCTTCCAAATTTGCATTCGTCAGATTGGCCGACCTCAGACTCATCCCTTTAAGGTTGGCGCCGCTTAAATCACAATTACGACAATTTCTTTTAAATTTGTCCAACTTTTGCAGATCTTTTTTATCGTAGGCTGATATTTCCGCCGCACCGCTAAAGCCTAAGAGGAATAACATCGCCGCTGTTACCAAGAGTCTTTTTACCATTTGATTCTCCTTTATTATATTGTTGTCCAATCAGGTGATACGAATATATAAAATATTCATTACCGCATTAAAAGCAAGGGAATGAGACAGGTGAATTTTATGCTCACCAGAGATAACGAATTGAATATTATGTAATAAAATAAGCGGGTCCGGAGTAAGAATGATTAACGAATGCTCAATGGCTTGGCATATAAGAGCATACGGTCAAAAGGATCTTTGTGGGGAGTCGCAGTTTACACAGGTACAGAGTGCCTTGTTCTGACAAATCCAAAGGCATGATCAAGTGTCTCTTACGCTCTTTGGGAATAAATTGATCCGGGGCAAGCGGAAAAACCAATTTGCCAAGATGATATTTAAGATTGATTTACAAGGCCGAAACAGTACTTAAACAGACTTCATTTTTATGATCGGCAAAAGCATCAATCGCATTGGATGAAAGATTTTCACGCCCCCTGAGTCAACCAGAGAAAAGTGCAAGTATTGAGGAAAAGTTTCACGAGCCTTCGCCATTAAAATCGGCAACAATATCACCCGGGAGAGGTTCAAAAAAGCATCGCAAATTTGAAAGTCGGGATATTCTTTGCCCGCCAGACCAATCGGGCGTTTTTTATTTGGGAGTACCGCAATCGGTTTTATTTCAGCAATAGGCACATTCCGTTTACATACGATTACAGTTTCTCCGTTAGTGATTTTTTTGAGATAGCTTGAGAAATGGGCCTTTAGCATATTTATATCTAAGTTTATTATAGTCCCATTATAAGTCATCTTGTTGGTTATGTCAATGACCTATAAATCTGATGCTTACCCTAAGTATTTAAAAAATTAATTGAAAATTAAGAATTAATTGGTCGGTATATTTATGGTTGACTTTTAAAAAGCATAATAATAAATAAATTATAATTTATTAGGCATCCTGCATTTATCACCGAAGATAAGAATTAGGTCAAGGGGATGTCATTTATTACATTCGTAGTTTTGAATAACATATAAAAAAGGAGGGTAACATGCAAATCAGGAAAGTATGGTTAGTGTCGTTTTTTTGTGTTCTATTGGCAATTATGGTATTGAGCCCCGGCCTCACAAAGGCCAAAACATTAACACTCAAAGTGTCGCATCAGTTTGCCGCCGGAGATGTTCGTGACCAAATGGCGCGTGTATTTGGCGATATGGTTACGAAAAAAACGAACGGTGAGATCAAATTTCGTTACTATCCGGCCAAATCGCTGTATAAACCCAAAGCGCAATGGGATGCCATGCGCAAAGGGGCGCTGGATATGTCAGTCTTTCCGCTGGATTACGCTTCCGGCAAAGTACCCCAGTTATCAATCACACTCATGCCCTGTTCGGTGACAAGCATTAAACAGGGATTGACTTGGAGGGATAAGCCCATTGGTAAAAAAGTAAATGCGCTCATGGAAAAAAACGGCGTCCGCAATCTGGTTTGGGCATGGTTTGACGGCGGTATGGGCAGTAAAATCAGGCAAATCAAGGTCCCGACAGATGTAAAAGACACCAAGCTGCGTGCGGCCGGTAAAAAATTTGAATTTATGATGCGTGAAGCCGGTGCTTCGATCACCAGCATGCCGTCATCCGAAACTTACCATGCGCTGTCCACCGGCGTTTTAGACACCATGATGACATCATCGGCCTCGTTTGTTTCCTACCGGCTTTATGAAGTGCTCAAATATATCAATGCCCCGCGTGATTACTCAATTTGGTACATGGCCGAAAATCTGGTTATTTCCCAAAAAACATGGGAGCGACTTTCCCCTGAGCAACAAAAAATTTTCAACGAAGTTGCTGAGGAGATGCATAAGAATTGGGTGGTTCAAAATTTCAAGAGCTTGGTTGACAAGCTCATTGAAGCATATACCAAAGCAGGCGTTGAAATCCATTACATGACCAAAGCGGAATTTGATCAATGGCTGGCATTTGCTCAAAAAACTGCTTGGAAAGAGTATGCCGACAAAGTGGAAGGCGGTCAGGAATTTCTTGATCTGGCGTTGGATGCTATGAAGTAATCTGAATTCCAAATAACAAACTTCAAATATCAAATAAACTCCAAAAATCCAAATATTGAAATTTGGGAGTTGGGGTTTATTTGTTGTTTGGAATGTGTACTCTTTCGATGGCCTTTTAAACCACTAAATCGGATAATCACTGCAATGAAAAAAGCATTTGGTGTATTTTGTAAAATCATAGATGGACTTACCGTTCTCACTGGCTGGATCGCCGCTTTATGCTTGGTTGCGGCGGCTCTGATTGTCACCGAAGCGGTGATCGTGCGGAAGTTGTTGGGAATTTCCACGATCTGGCAAATCGAAGCATCGGTTTTTTTGCTGATTTTCACCGTTTTCGTTGGTGCCCCTTTTGTTCAGAAAAATGAGCATCACCTTAATGTGGACTTGGTGATTATTCATCTGACTCCGCGCACACGCGAGATCACTCTCATCGTCGTCTCAATTATCTCATGTCTGCTGACCGCTATTATCGCCTGGTACGCCTGGCCCATGTGGTGGGAAACAGTCGTCAATAACGAACATTCCGAATCGTTGTGGGGGCCGCCGTTATGGATACCCCATTTTTTTCTTCCTCTGGGAATGAGCCTCCTGTTTTTACAATATATTGTTTATATAGGAAATAAGATTAAAGACCTGCACGAGGGGCGAATTGTGGAGCAGGCGATTCCATCCGAACTCGCGGATGTGAAGCTGCCTGAAAAGGAAGGTGCGCATGAATGAATACGTATTGGCGTTGCTTTTATTCGGATGCGCTTTCGGCCTGCTGATCTCCGGAATTCCGATATGGTCAGGATTAGCCGGTATATCGATCCTGTTTATTTTAATTTTTTCACCTCACTTGATGACCACTCTGCCTTATGTTCTGCATGGCAGCATGGACAGTTTTGCACTTCTGGCCATCCCTCTTTTTATCCTGCTGAGTGCGCCGATTGCCGAGTCGGATGCCAGCCGCGACCTTTATGAGACGCTTCATAAATGGCTCCATAAAATTCCCGGAGGGCTTGGCATTGCCAATATGGTAGGATGTGGCATCTTTGCGGCGTTATGCGGTTCAAGTCCGGCAACAGCCGCGGCTATCGGCGGCATCGGTATTCCTGAAATGCGCCGGCGCGGATATTCACCAGCTCTTGCCACCGGCCTGATAGCTCATGCAGGCACTTTCGGAATTCTGATTCCTCCCAGCGTAACCATGATTCTGTATGGCGTGGCCACCGAAACATCCATTGGCAAATGCTTTATCGCCGGTATTGTTCCGGGTATTTTGCTCGTGCTGTTAAGCTGTTTATGGGTGGCGATTGTGTTTTTCTACCGCAGATTCAGACCGGCCAAACCGGGGGCAGTGTATTATATCGAAGAAAAAGCGGTTGAGGAAAAATTTTCCTGGCCCGAAAAATTTGCTTCTTTGATTAAAGTGTTGCCGTTTGTGCTGATTATTATCGGAATCATGGGATCATTATACGGCGGATGGGCAACGCCTAGCGAAGCCGGAGGTTTGGGCGCGGTTATGTCGCTGGTTTTTGTGATGGTGATCTATAAAATTTTTCGTCCTCCCCAACTGAAGAAAATTTTTATCAAAGCACTCAATGAAAGCAGCATGATATTGATGATCATGGCTGCGGCGCTGTTGTTCTCATGGGTTTCTTCCGACCTGTACGCCACTCAGGCGTTAGGCGAACTGATTTTAAAACTGCCTCTGGGAAAATGGGGCATTATTTTCGTTATCAATATTTTGCTTCTGATATTGGGGTGTTTCATACCGCCGGCCGCTGTTATTTTGATGGTGGCTCCTTTGCTGCTGCCAATTATCCAGGGGTTGGGATTTGATCCGATTTGGTTTGCGGTGATTATGACGGTTAATCTGGAGATCGGCTTGGTAACGCCTCCAGTGGGTTTAAATCTGTATGTTGTTAAAAATATCGCCCCCGATATACCCATGTCGCAAGTCTTGTTAGGCGTGGTACCATTTATCCTGATCGACTGTCTGGTGATTGTTTGTTTATGTATCTGGCCGGAATTGGCGGTGTGGCTTCCCAATAAAATGATCGGATAAAGAATCTTCTATATTGGGCAACCACAAGGGATTGCCCCTACGATGGGAATGCCCGAAATAAATGTAGAGGAGCTCCCCTTGCAGTTGCCCCTATGGTGGAAATGTTCGATAAAATGTAGGGGCAATCCCTTGTGGTTGCCCAATCCGAATACTGAATGAGGATTAAATGAAACCTGAATCTATAAGCGCATGGTTTGAAAAAATTGTCGCCCTGCAAGGCGCGAAAACTGCGATTACTTTTTTACGCAATGGCCAGATAGAAACCGAACTGACCTATTCAGAGCTAAACCGGGATAAAAATCAGTTTGCGAATACGCTGATTGAGCTTAACGTCAAAAAGGGCGACCGCGTTATTCTTTTTATTGAAAAATCGTTGATAGCGGTCACCGCCCATTTTGCTCTGCAAAAGTTAGGAGCGATTGCCGTTCCGCTCAATCCGGGATTTAAACGCAATGAGCTGGAATATTTGCTTAATGATGCGGATGCTGAATTGGTGATCGCGGACCCGGAAAAAAAAGAGCTGATTCATGCAATCGATCATGATATTCAAATTTTAGAAATTGCCTCGCTAAAACCATATCAGGAGATCAGTTTTTTCAGAAACGCGCCGAAATCATCGCCTGCCACGGAAATCAATGCCGATGACCCCGGGCTTATTATCTACACATCTGGAACCACCGGAAACCCCAAAGGCGCTGTTCTCACACAAAGCAATCTGGTGCATGATGCCCGCAATATTATCAAAATTTGGGAAATCACCGATAGTGATGTGCTTTGCCACGCGCTGCCCCTTTTTCATGTTCACGGTCTTTGTTTTGCGCTGCACACAGCGTTGCTTACCGGGGCGCAGGTCATCATGCCCGATCAGTTTAAACCTGATGTTATCTTAGATGTGTTGTCTAACGGAGTGCAAGAGAGCCATTGCACGATGTTTATGGCGGTTCCAGCCATGTACACGAAATTGACAGATCATTTAGGAGATAAAGAACTCCGGTTGAAAAGTATGCGCTTAATGACTTCCGGCTCGGCTCCACTGCTGACTAAAGATTTCGATTTCATTAAAAACGCCTTCGGCCATGAGCCGGTGGAACGCGAGGGCATGTCCGAAACCGGCATGAATTTTTCCAATCCCGTAAGAGGGAAAAGAAAACCCGGTTCCATTGGCATTCCCCTGCCGAATGTTCAGGTTCGCATTGTCGATCAGAATATTTTTAAAGATGTCAGCCCCGGTGAGGTGGGCGAAATATGGTTGAAAAGCCCGTCAATTACACCCGGTTATTGGCGCAAACCCGCAGAAACCGCCGCCACTTTTGAAGATGGCTGGTTTCGCACCGGTGATTTGGGCAAAATTGATGAAGATGGCTACTATTATCTAACGGATCGTATCAAACATATCATTATCACGGGCGGTGAAAATGTTTCCGCCAAAGAAGTGGAAACTGTAATCAACCGTATCCACGGTGTTGTCGAATCTTCGGTTGTGGGCCTCACAGATGAAAAATGGGGTGAAAAAGTGGCCGCCGCGGTTGTTACTTTTTCGGATACGAACTTAGACGCCGTCGCTGTTAAGGCTTTTTGCAAGGACAATCTGCACAACTGGAAATGCCCCAAAGAGATACAATTCGTAGAGGAAATTCCCAAAAATACAATGGGCAAGGTGCTTAAAGAAGAAGTCAAGCGGCTTTTCGGGAATGTTTGATTACATCCCGGAAACCTTCATTAATAAGACATGAGGAGGGGCAAATCTCAGTTTGACCTTTTCTTAAGAATATAATCGCACAACTTTAAAATCATATTTCAAAGGTCAAACGGAGATTTTCACCCTTCATATTTAGTTTTGATTTATTTTGCAAAAACTTTTTTTATTCATTTATTCTTGACACGATATACCCAACCATTACTGCAATGTTTTATGGAGAATCCGCCGATCAAAGGCGGCGATGAAAAGAGGTGGACCGCTTCTTACATTGAAACCCGCCATCAATGGCTGAAATATCACGAAAAAAAGATCCTTCGCAAGACAATCTATCGAACGCAGACTTTTTTGAATGAAATCACTCGGGATAATTGGAATTTAGATAAATTACCGGTGAATGCGAACGATGTTAACGTAACAACCTAAAAAGGAGAAATAACAATGACGTATTCAGATCAACATAAATTCGGCAGTACTGTTTCAAGATGTTTTTTGGCAGTTTTACTGATCCCTTTGATTCTGGTTTACACTCAATCAATAAGCAAAGCAGAACCAAAATTAATCAAAAATATTACCCTTGAGGGTGATCTCATCAAACAAGATAAAAAACCCAATATCAGGGACAATATCAGTGGTATATCAATAAAAGGGGATATTCTCGTAGTCGGCTCGGATGAGGGAGCCGATATTCTGGTATTTAAAAAAGAAGACGATCTTAAATATAATGAGGCAGCGCAAGCTTGTATTCCTCTTGACGGGAAATCCTGTGGAAAGGAACGTAAGGGAACGGAAATTGATATCGAAGGCATTGCCTGGAGCAAGAAATATCTTTATGTTATCGGGTCCCATTCCAGGGCGCGAAAGCGTGTGAAAGCGGATAAATCATCAGCTGAAAATAGGAAACGCCTTGAAACCGTTAAGATTGAACCAACGCGCGAGCAGTTGTTTCGTTTAAAATTAGATAAAGAAGGAAAGATTGTCGATGGATCAAAAGTCAAAAAGATAAGCCTGCGTAATCTTTTTGCCAATCACAAAACCTTATCACTTTTTCAGACCATTCCCAGCAAGGAAAATGGTATAGATATTGAGGGATTGGCAGTTAAGAAGGTCGATGACAAGGACCGCCTCTACCTCGGGTTTCGTGGTCCGGTTCTGCGCGGCAACCACGCAATTATTATGATCCTGGACTTTAAAAAAGATAAGTTCAAGTTAAAAAAGAACGATCCCAAAATTCATTATGTCAATCTGGATGGCCGCGGTATCCGAGGAATGACCGAAACGGGAAACGGTGGTTTCATACTATTGGCCGGACCTGTAGGTGATGCCAAGATGGATAATGAAAAAACCCGCTACCAGTTATATTTCTGGAACGGTGAAGAGGACGATGTGGCCGGCGTTGTTAGAAAACCATTGTGCAGCGTACCTGTCCGCAAAGGTGCCAAAGCGGAAGGCATTGAACTGTTGAACAAGGGCAAGGCAGATGCGGACGATTACCAATTTGTTGTGGTTTATGATGGCGCTAAAAAGGGTGGCGCCACCTTCTTCACATGTAAACCATGATCAGTCATGGTAGTGATGGATATTCTTCACAAACATGGGTACACCCGGCGATTGGGCTTGGCGTTCGGCATATTTGAGGGGTGTTTGGCGAACAAAGCCGAGCGACAGATAAAGGGTTTGCAACCGCGGGTTTTTCGTCAAGGATATAATTCGTTTATAGCCGCGCTTGCGGGCTTCGGCGATAAATGCTTTGACAGTGAAAACACCGACGCGCTGGCCGCGAAAACGTACAGATATGGCCAAAGCGCCTAACTCGGCGGTTTGAGCGTCAATCGGCTTGAGCTCCACACAGCCGACCGCAATTTTGTCAATCTGAGTCATATAAAAATTTTCACGATGGGAAGCGATATAAGCGCTGTCGCGTGGTTTCAAATAGCCCCGGATTTTGTAAAGATTGAGAATTCCGACTGTCAATTGTTCATCCGCTTTACTCACAATCGGTAAAAAAGACTCCTCAAAGTTGTTGGCAATCAAGGTGCCGGTTCCTTCTACGGTAAACAGTTCATGCTTAATCGTATGCTTGCGGGCTGGAAGAATGTGAACGCGGTCCAGATGGCCTGTTTCAATAAAGTTGCAAATTTTATCCAGAACCGCTCTGAAATTGGCGTTGGCAATCAGATGACCATACCCTTGCAAAGTGTCGCGAACACCACGAGTGGTCAGCGTATTGAGTCGTCGTCCTTTCAGATCGATGAGAAATTTGCGTTCCAGAAAAATAAGTTTGAATACCGGCTTGCGGAAGTTGATTTTTTCCAGGATGGCTGCATAAAAATCCGTATCCGAAGGTATCCGGATAATTCGGGTTTCGGGCAGACGATTCGCCAAGGTACGAAAATGCTGCCGGTTGGCAAAACGGTTGGCCATGTTGTGGAACAGAGTCGTGATGATTCCCTGACGGTTTAAAAATTTGATGTCATTAATAATCGCTGCAAAATGATCGCGTAAGACACCCTCCCGGCAGGCAATGCTCACATTCCGACCGGCAAGAATGTGAGTATATTCTTCGATATAAAGCCTTGGCATAAATTAAGACCTTGTTGATTTTCCTTTCCAGCCATCCCGTGTGTTTATTCCATCAGCAGTGCGTAAAATATCGAAAAACTTTTGCCCAAGTACTTACATTTCGACGTACTTACATTTCGACGTTTATACTTTTCAAAAACTAAACCACATACCGGCTGAATATAAGCGCCATATCCGGAAAGATCACCAACAGGACAATCATAAAAGTAATCATAATGACAAAGGGAATGCTGCCAACCATCACTTCACTGATAGACCCTCTCTGGCGCACTCCTTGAACCACATACAGATTCAGCCCCACAGGAGGAGTGATCAATGCCATTTCAATCAATAAAATGATCAGCACCCCAAACCAGACAGGGTTATATCCAAGCCCGACCATTACGGGCGCGACAATGGGTATGGTGATAACCATCAGTGACAGGGTTTCGACAAAAAAACCAAGCACGATATAAAGCCCGATGATGACCAAAAGTGTTTTAAATGGTGAAAGTCCGAGGGTATTGACAAACTCAGTGAGCTGTTCAGCAAGTCCGATAGAGTCCAGAATAAAGTTCAGAAAATTTGCAGCCACCAAAATCAGCATAATCATGGCGGTTGTCCGCATGGTCCCTTCAAAAACTTCTTTCATGAAATTCAAATTCACAGCTTTATACTGGAAGGCAAGGCCCAAAGAGAAAAGCACGCCTAAAGCCGCTGATTCGGTTGGCGTGGCAAGACCGGTGTATATGGAACCGATCACCACGATAAAAATGAGTATCACAGGAATAAGATCAATTAGACTCTTTAAGCGTTCTTCCAAAGTGGCATCACTTTTTCTGCCGCCGAATTCAGGTTTGATCAGACAGATCACAAGGATACAGGCCATAAACAATATGGTCAGGATAATTCCGGGAACAATGCCTGCCATGAACAACTGAGGAATGGAGGTGTTGGTCAAAAAACCATACACAATCAGGTTAATAGACGGAGGGATGAGAATTCCTAAAGTGCCGCCGGCCGCAATGGAACCTGCAAACAGGCTTTCTTTATATCGATAGCGTCTGGCCTCTGGCAGGGCAACCGTTGTAATTGTCGCGGCAGTGGCGACGCTTGAACCGGAAGTGGCGGCAAACATGGCGGATGTGGCGATATTGGCATGCATGAGGCCCCCGGGCATCCAGGAAAGCCATCGATCCAATGCCGTATATGTTTTTTTGGCAATGCCCGCTCTTAACAGAATCTCGCCCAGCAATACAAACAAAGGAATCGCCAGAAGAATAAAGTCAGTGCTGGCGCTCCAGGATATCTCCCCGATAGCTCTGTAAAGGGGAAAATCTGAAAAAATTTCCCCGATGGAAAATCCCAGAACAATCAGGGCCGCGGCAACAGGGATACTGAGCAGCAACAAGGACAAAAGGATAGCAAGTGTTATGGTGACAATCATTTCTCACCTCCGGGGGCTGCCATATCAAGTGTGTCGGAAACGGCGGTCTCTTTCTCAATTTCATCTTTCAAAGTGGCAACACCGGATAACATTCCGGCAGTTTTGAAATCCTTTTTCACTAAACTGTATATTGTGCCGGCCAAGATCAGAATAATTGAAATCGCAAATCCGGAAAGACCGATTACCCAAATCAATTGGGGAATCCATAAAGGGGTGTGCAAAGGAGTGTTGGCAGTGGAATCCTTTACAAAAGAAGTCCAAAATACGATAAATCCGAAATAAGATAGGACTATCATATAGAGGCCCAACAGAGTCAAAGATAAGATATCCAGAACATATTTAATAACTTGCGGACATTTGTTGTAAAGGACATCGATTCTTATATGGGCCTTTTGAAAAAGCGCATAAGAAAAACCAAAACTGCAACTGATTGCCATGGCATAACTGGAAATTTCATCGGCTCCGCCCATGGAAACCGTGAATACTTTTCTTAAAACAACCTCTATGGCTATGAGTATGGATGTTAACAGCAGAATAAGACCTCCCACCCATGCAGCCACCTGTGACAGGCGTTGAGCCTTTGATATGAACCTATTGTTCATGAGTACCTTCCATTGTAACCGTTCACACCCTCCAAGAATTTAAGTCATAATCTTACTCTTACTCTTAATCTTAATCCCAAACAATGAAGAGTAAGATTGATAAATTACAAGTAATTCAATCATGTTTCGATAGTTCTTCGCAATTTGCAGAGGAGGAGTGAATGGTTATCTTCCATTTATTGATGATTTTTTTATGACACAGATATTTTTCTAAATGAATTGGGATTGACATCAAAATTTTTGGAAATACCGGAACTCAGTAGATCGAAAAGTTTCATAAAATATAGCCAAAGGAGTGCCGAACTTACAGTTTGGCACATGCTCGACATAAAATTCCATGAAAAAGTGCCAAACTGTAAGTTCGGCACTCCTTTTCGATCTACTGGAACTTGTAAAGAACCGGTATTTCCAATCAAACATTTTTATTGAGATGCGGTAAAACCAACCACTTTACCCACGCCTTTATTCCATTTATCAACCACTGAAGGATCCACTTTTTCAGCCCATGCGGGCAGCACTTTTTCTACCAGAATTTTCTTTGCAAGATCGGTGTCCCCTTTTGTGATGGGAAGCAGCGTCACTTTCCCGGGTTTGCCATGTTTGCAATCAGCGCCGCTCAAGCATTCCAAGCCTTCACGAGTTTCATCGGCTGTAACCTTCCATGCCGGTTCCATCAGTTCAGCTTTAATCAAGGTTTGAAGTTTTTTCTGTTCATCCGGACTGAGCTTATTCCAGGTTGCCATGCTCATTGTGCCTATGACATAATCCCATCCGCCAACCGGTAAGGGATATACATAATCTGAAACCTCTCCCCAGCCCGCCGAAAATCCGGAAAGGCTGCCTGTAATGGCACAAGCCACAATACCTCTTTGAAGGGCTTGGGGAACTTCACTGAAAGACAACGTGATACCGGAAGCGCCCAGGGCGGTAACGAACTCAGATGTTGTCCATCCGCTGGCCCTGATTTTTTTTCCTTTCAGATCGCTCAACCCTTTGATCTTAACGGTACTGAACAGCACCTGAGCCGGATAGGGTACAATGCTCAAGAGCTTGACATCAAAGTCTTTGGCAAGACTTTCTTCCATGACATCCCAATACGCATCAACAACCTGACGGGCCGAATCGATATCCGTTGCCAGAGCTGGCAAGTCAAGCCCGGCAAGGGCAGGGGAATCAGGTACGACATAATCGGCCACCGTATGCACCACATCAAAAACTCCCATTTTTATACCGCGTAACACGGCCGGCCCCTTTAGTTTGACCTGGCTTAAACTTGTAATACTGGTTTCAAAACCCATCTCCTTTGGAACCACTTCGGTCCAAAATGGTTTTTCAAAATTTTTAAACATGGTCAGACTGCTCCAAGACCCCACCACACGAATTTTTTTGTCCGCCGCCATTGCCGAATTCAATGCGGCCAGATTCAGCAGAAGGCTCAATGCCAGCAACATCATAATTTTTTTAAACATTTTCATTAAAATCTCCCTTAAAAATAATAGATTAAAAATTTGCTTTACATCATTTGGAATTAGCACAACTCTTTTTTGTATGGCGGGCCACGGGGGCAAGCCCAATAAAAGTTTGTATCATTCATGTTGAAAAATCTTCATTAAGCATATCTCCCACGAACATAAAGCCGGGCGCATGGGTAATGGCAAAAGGAAGCTTGGCCTCGACCAGCACATTTTGAGGCGTCACCCCGCAGGCCCAGAAAACAGGTATTTCATCCGGTTTGATCTCAACGGAATCGCCGTAATCGGCCTGTTTGATATTCTGAATTCCGATCATTTCAGGATACCCGATATGAACAGGTTCTCCGTGAACGTCAGGGTACTGGCCTGTTATCAGGCAGGCTTGAGGCACAAGCTCATAATAAATCGGTCTCATGCTCACAACCATTTTACCGAAAAACGGCCCGCTTGCTTTTAAAGGGATGTCGGTATTAAACATCGAAACATTTCTATTCATTTCAATATGGCGCAGACGGATTCCGGAACTGACAAGGGCTTGTTCAAAAGAGAAACTGCACCCCAAAAGAAAGAACACCAGATCATCAGAATAGTATTCACCGATCTGGGGCACCTCTTTGTCAATACATCCATCTTTCCAAATCAAATACCTCGGTATGGTGTTCAAAAGATCGGCATTGTCTGCCAAACGGCGCGTCTTGTGCGCCCCCGGCCCGACCACCTCAAGCAAAGGACAGGGCTTGGGGTTGTTTTCACAGAATCGCTTAAAGTCTTTTGCATATTCTTGGGGCAGGGCGACCATGTTTGCCTGGACATACCCTTCACAGTATCCGGCGGTGTGATGATCAAAGTCTCCCCTGGCTGACAGGTCTCGTAATTCTTTGGGGGTCATAACAATATTCCTTCTTAAAATTGATTTTTAAGGGGCATCTTTCATTCATCGGTTTACACTTTGTCCCGTCAGGGACATAATATCTATAGAAAAAAGCCTGCCCGATATGGCAAGTCCCGTAGGGACGAAATAGAAAAATGTAAACTACTTTTAGCCTTATATGAAGGATGCCTTTTAAGGTTCATATTTTTTTACAGCAACAAAAGTAAGAATACAAGTAAAATAAGAAAGCATAGGGTTTCAGGCATGTTGAGTATCTTATTCAATTTCACATAAATTTGATTTTATCAATCCTTTTCATAATTTTATGGGTAACTCCCTTACTCCTTTATCACCTCAATTTCCAATATACGGGCGATTTTATAGATTCTTTGCTGTGCCAGGTGAGCTTCAAACTGGTCTGTTTCCCGCTTTAAATTTTCATATTCCGCTTGCAACGCCGATGAAGCGAGCAAAGTTTCTAAGCTTTTCATCAGGTCCATCACTTTGTGCCAATCTGACTCGATAGAAGTGAACATCTCTTGAATAACCGGTTTGACCTTTTCAATATCTACAGGCCGGTCAGTTACGGTTTCCTGAGAGCTGTCTTTGGCCGGGTTTGCCTGTGCGCCGGGTTCTTCGCGGATAATCTGAGTTTTAATTTCAGATTCGGAAACTTTCTTTCTATTCACGATGGTGTCACCTGATGCCGCCGGAAGCGTAAAGTAGAACAGGCTTCCCTGTCCGACTGTGCTTTCCACGCCAACTTCACCCCCTAACTTTTCGATGATACGGCGCACAATTGACAAGCCCAAACCTTCGCCTTTGGCGCGCACCTGATGTAGCCGCGTAAATTCGGTAAATAATCGGTCTTGATCCTCTTGAGTCAGCCCCAGGCCGTTGTCACGCACAAAAAAACGAATCATCGGCCGGTCTGTGTTCTCACAGGTTGTCAGTTCAGAGCCTAATTCCACGCGCGGCGGCAGGCCGCCATACTTGATCGCATTGCTGATATAGTTGCTCCAAACCTCTTCGATCCACGGCGCGTAACTTAAAGCCCAAGGCCATTGATCAGGGACAATAATTTCAACCCGGCGTTTGGTTATCATCGCAGCAAATCGTTCGCGCACTTCAGTTATTACCGAGGCCATATCAAGGGGCATCAGGTTGACTTCGTCCATTTGACGGACACGCGCAAGCAATAGCAGTTCTTCCACGATCGTAACCATTTTATAGCCGGTCCGTACAATAGTCTCCACATATTGATGCGCTTTCCGGTCAGATGAATCTCTGAGTTTTTGGGACAGCATGTCACTGTAACCGATAAGGATACTCAAAGGGGCTTTAAGATCGTGAGCCACAGTGCGTCCAAAGGCATCCAGTTCCGCAATTTGCCGCTCCATCCCCTTTTGTAAGTGGTTTACGGCCAGATGCGTTTCCACACGCGCCAACACTTCAATGGTCTGAAAAGGCTTGGTGACATAATCAACTCCCCCGACGGAAAACGCTTTGACTTTATCCGTAGCATCGCTCAATGCGCTGAGGAAAATGACCGGTATGTCGCATGTGCGTTTATCAAGTTTGAGATGGGAACAAACGTCATACCCGTCCATCCCCGGCATTCTGATATCTAACAAAACCAAATCAGGCGGATCGGATTCGGCGGCTTTAAGCGCCAACTTGCCATTGGGAGCGGCACGCACTTTGTAACCGTTTTCTTTCAGAATTTCGGTGAGTATGCGTAAGTTCGCAGGCGTGTCGTCAACAATGAGAATATTGGCTTTGGGCATCCCCGATTGTATATTATTCATTCATTAAGCTCCTGTGTTAAATTATTTTTTCGTAACCGTTCACATCTGACGCGGGACAGCTTCCCGCGCTACACCCCTCGCGCACGGTTGGTGAGCATGTAAAGCGGAAAGATTGTAGGGTGGGTGCAGAGAAACGAAACCCACCGAATGCTGATTAAGTACCTGGACAAAAGTTTTCCGGTATTTTAGAAATCGGATTTTTTAGAAAAATCCGATTTCTTGCAGAATTTGTAACCTGAAAATATATGTCCAAGTACTTATTGGTGGGTTTCGTTTCTCTGCACCCACCCTACATCATAGTTAAAAGGGGGCAAGTTATTTTGTCCCCATTGCTAACGCCTCTTCAACTGACTTTGTCAGCCGGTCGTATTCAAAATTGGAAGCTGATTCCTCAAGCGCATCGGCCAGAGCGGCATTCTGTTCGCGGAAGCGGTCTGCCAGGCTTTCAATCAGTTCCATGTCGAGGTTGATGACGGCTTGATGAAATCTTTTTAACAAGTGCGCAGGCATGCCGGATAGCGCCTCCGGTGTCAAAACATCATCATCTGTCGTAACCTCCGGGTTTTCCGGAAGCTCTTCGTATATGTAACGCACACCGATATGTTTGTGCATGGCGTCAAAGATTTCCGCTTCGCGAAAAGGCTTGCGCACAAAATCATCACAACCGGCTGAAAGCACGACACTACGCTCCTCATCAAGCACACTGGCGGTCAGGGCAATAACCGCAGTGGCCTGTCCTTTGGTGGTGGACTTGATTTGTTGGGTGGCTTCTTCACCATCCATGACCGGCATACGCATATCCATCCAGATAAGATGGGGCGACCATTCCTTCCATATATCAAGCGCTTCTTGCCCGTCACATGCTTCCCGCACGTCAAAGCTCAAAGGCTTAAGCAACCTGTTTAACAATAACCGATTGTCTTCTTTATCATCCACAATCAAAATGCGAAAACGGAGCTGCTCCGGTTCCAGGCCGATTACCCGGCGCGCGCGCACTTGGGTTTTAACTACGGCGGCATCAACGATATCGACCGCAAGATCGAATCGAAAAACAGCGCCGCGGCCGGGTTGGCTGATTGCGGTCATTTCCCCTCCCATAAGCTGTACGAATTGACGGCTGATAGGCAGCCCCAGTCCCGTGCCTTCCCGTGACCGGCGGCCGGTTTCAGTCTGTACGAAAGCCTCAAACAGACGATCCATTTCTTCTGCCGCAATACCGGCGCCAGTGTCCTCGACTTCAAAGAATAAACGCGTTTCGGGAGCGGCGTCTGTCGTTTGAGGTTCCAAAATCGAAATCCGTAACGTGATTTCGCCCTCGTGCGTGAATTTGACTGCATTACCGAGCAAGTTAATCAGCACCTGGCGCAGCCGGCCCTGGTCGGCTCGGATATATTGAGGCACATCCGGAGCCGGCTCGAAAGACAACAACAGATTTTTTTTCTCAGCGCGCACATGAATCATCTCTTCCACACCAAGAAGCATGTAATGCAGATCAAATTCTTCGAGCTGCAATTCCATCCCCCCGGACTCAATTTTGGCCATGTCAAGCACATCGTTGATGAGTGCCAGGAGGTGTTCGCCGCTGCGTCCGATGGTTGCCAGATTTTCATGCTGGTGGGGCGTAAGATTGGGATCACGCGTCATCAGTTCACTGAATCCCAAAATTGCATTAAGCGGTGTGCGCAATTCGTGGCTCATGCTGGCCAGAAAAGCGCTTTTCGCCAGGTTAGCGGCTTCGGCGGCTTCCTTGGCCTCAAGCATGGCTTCTTCGGCCTGTTGGCGTTCTGTGATATCGCGTATGATTTCAATCGCCCCGGTGACTTCGCCTTTGGCATTATACAGCGCCGAAGCCGAAGCAAAGAGATGCAAACCGCCGTTAGGCAGCGCCGGTGCAAACAATCCACCATATAATTTATCACCCTGCCGTTCAATACCAATATATTGGCGTTCAAACTTCTCCTGCGGCGCCAGCACCAAATCGATGAGAACCGGCCGGCGCTCGCCGTAAATAGGAAGCGCATATTCGTAATCGTCCTTCCCTATCATATCATCCGCTTTGGCGCCTGTCATCTCTTCAATGGCGTGATTCCAGAAGATAACTTTACCGGCGCGGTCAATCACAAAAGCAGGGTCCGGTAAAAAATTAATAATATTCGCCATTTTACGTTCGGATTCCCGAAGCGCCTCTTCCGCCCGCTTGCGTTCGGTGATATCGTGAATGCTTTCGATGGCGCCTGCAAAAGCGCCCTTGGAATCATACAACACCGCGGCATTGCCGATAAAATAAACCCCGCCGTTTTTTATGTTCGGTGCATAAGATTCACCGATAAGTGTCTTGTCCTTGAGTTTGATAGAGGCATATTTTTTTTTCTCGAGCTCCTCTTGAGAAAGATGAACCAGGTCAATCAGAATCGGTCGGCGCCGTCCCCAGAAAGGCTTTGCATATTCATAGTCGCCTTTGCCTAACATATCTTCAGCTTTAATGCCTGTCATCTCCTCAATAGCACGATTCCAGGCAATCACTTTGCTATCTCGGTCAATAACAAAGGTCGCGTCAGGAAGAAAATCAATAATATATTTCAGTTTGCGTTTCGATTCTGTCAGTTCAGCGGTGCGCTGTTGTACGCGATTTTCCAAAAGTTCCTGATTTTCCAGCAGTTCAGCTTCCACTCTTCTACGTTCATTAATTTCGATCCGCAAACTCTTGTCAGATTTTTCCAGCTTATTCATAAAATCGTTGAAGTAGTGGGTCAGTTGGACCACCTCATCATCTGACTCAGCTGCCAGGCGTACATTCAGATCGCCGTCAGCAAAGGCGTCAAAGCGATTCCGTAAATTTTCCAGCGGATGGGTGATCGCCCGGCTGATCCATAAAGTCAACAACAGCACTAAAAACAGAGTGGCTGGAACTGTCAAAAAAACGATATAACGGATCGTGCGTAAAACGCTGTAAAACTCCTCATGATAACCCGACGCCGCAATGATCCAATCAAGTTCGGGGATATAGTCAAAAACCGCCAGCTTTCGGCGCAGTTCCGGTTCATCCGGATTTTGCCAGACATAACTTATTTCCCCCCTTTTTTGCTCACATACTTTCCTTGCATACGAACGCATAATATCATTTTTGACATTCAACATGTTGCGGCCTTCGAGTTGGGGGTGAATAATCATGGTGCCATCACTTTTAATCACATAGGGATAGCCTGTTTCACCAAAGTGAATCGCAAGGATACTGTCGCGGAAATCATTGACATTGACAAGGGTGTTGAATTCATCGCGGTATGACGATGCTGAAATAATCCAATCCCAAGGCTCGAAATAGGTCATATACAGCGCTTTGGGTCTGTCATGAGGTTCATCGGGATTGCGCCAATCATACTCAAGGTACCCCTCTTTCTTTTTTATCTGTTCCTGAACAAAGGCGTGGCCGGATATGTCCGTACCGAGCAGCGCCGCTTTGGGATGCACCTTGATAATGCCTTGGGAGTTCAAGCAATAAGTATAACCGGACTCGCCAATAGCCTGACTGGTCAGGACCGCGCCGGCCATTGCCTGCGCTTCGGCTTCCGTCATCAGGCCGTTCCTGCTTTGTTGGTACATGCGCGCCACAGTCTCACGGCTACTCATGGCACTGACGCGCAAATGGTTGCGTATAGATAGATTGGCGGCGGTTTTGACCATATTCACCATCAGTGCGGTGGAATTCTTCAACTCGCTTTTGATGCCGGCCTCTACCGTGCTGCGCACGAATGAATAAATGACAATACTTTCCAGAGAAATCGCAAGTGTGAACAAGATGGCGTAAATCAACAATATTTTAAAACGTATCGGGAGGTCGCGCAGTCGTTTTGCAAATTTGTTTTTATAAGTGATGTCAGCCGTTGTTTTGACTTTCATGTTTTTGCCTGTCCCTTTTTACAAAAAATGTATTTCATCAATTCTTTTCATAATCTTATCGGTTTCAGTCAATGCCACGATTATCTTTTGATAATGCTGAATATCTTCAAAACCAAGCTCCCGCCCATGCCGGTCTTTTAACCATTTTTTAGCGGGCTGATAACCGCCGATATAAAATTCCCAGGCGGCATGAGGAACGTCGCCAAAATATTGTTTGGCGTTTATCCAGACGCGCCCTGTCTGATTCACCGTATCAGTGATTTCATAATCTTTTTTAACGATACGGCGCGTTACCATATTGTCGCCATCTTCGGGATACGTTGTGATATATTGTTCCACTACCGGATTTTCCAGCAGATGAATCGTGCGAAGCTCGCCGCCGAGTTCGACAAGTTTCCTGAAAACGGTTTTGGTTTTCGGATAAGGCACGCGCGGGAAGTCGATTTTCAGAAATTCTTTGTACTTTTCGCGGTATGACAGGGAATGTAAGACGGCGTAGATGTAGTCAAGGATGTCGATGGGGGCGAAGGTGTTTTTAGTTTCTTCTTTTTCGGCTGTAAAAATTAACTCTATTTTTTTAGCAATTTTTTTCAAAATTTGAGTACTTAGATTGGGAAGCCTGTTTTTAGCATTACCAATTTTTAATTGTACCTTATTGTCTGGGTATAAATAAAGCGGAAGGATTGAACAATAACCCTTATTACTTATGAATAAGCGGCTAGCAACTATATTTTTGGATATAAATGAATAACAATAATTTGACACTTTATAAGCATATTGTCTCATCGTTATCAGGCTAAGATTGTTACCGTTAAGCATATGGCGCATTATTTTATCCCTCGGCCTTCCCATTATACCATTTGATGAACCTGTATATACAGTATTTTTTAGATCAAATGGACGGTACAAAAGGCTAGTAACTACTGGATTATTTCCTTTAATATCTTTTTGTGCATTTTCTACCTTTTTAATTTTTTTCGGTTCCAATTTGTAAGTGTGAATTATGTCTTCTACTGATAGTTTTTGAATGTTTTTTAAAAGTTTTAACGCTTCTTCATGACTGTCTTTAACAACGAATTTATCAAACTCAGTATTTAGACCGACATTATTTTCAATAAATAAATCAGTTAATGAGAAAAAAGAATCATATTTAGATTTAAGTCTAAAATCTTTTGGTACAAAGAAATAATCATGCTTTACAGGGTATAATTTTTTCCAGGGAATATTTTGTAAAGAATTGTTTTTGAGAAATTCGTATTTACTTGCTCTTAGGCCTAACAAATCAAAGTGAAAGATTTCAGCATTTGATTTTTTCTTTGTTTTGTTACGTATCATGATATTTATAGAAACCCCTTGCTGAATATCAAAAACGTTTTCGTCTTTTCCTCCCTTCTTTGTTGTTTCTCCTTTGTTGCTATTACCATGTAAGTCTATGATGAAGATATAATCAAAGCTGTCCATTAATTTTTTCCGCATTCTACGATGTACAAGACCATCAATAAAACTGTTATTAGATATATAAGCCAATATACCTTCATTATTTCTATCTATAAAATATTGGGCGAACCGAATAAATTTTATATAATCATCTGAAAGAGGATTTATATTTCTTTCTTTTAAACCTGATTTGTAATCCATCATTATTTTTTCAATCCATTCGCCTTTATTTCTGCTACTGACGGAGTACGGAGGATTCCCCAAAACCACCATCACCGGCGTATCCTGCTTAATCAGTTTAGCCTCGGTCGCTTCATAGGTAAGATAGGTAGCAAAAAGAGAATCCTTGTTCGGGTGTGGTTTTTCCAGGCTGTTGGTCAGAAACACTCTGAAACGATTCTCATTTTTCGGTTTGTATCCGGTTTCGTGCAGCAGCAAATCCAATTTCAGATGGGTCATGGCATACGAAGCCATGAGAATTTCAAAACCGTTCAGGCGCGGGATCAGCTCGTTTTCGACATAACCGCTCCAGATACCTTCTTGCCCTTTGAATTTCTTGTGAATCTGTTTGATCACTTCGGCCAGAAAGGTTCCGGTTCCGGTCGCCGGGTCGAGAATCTGCACTTTATGCACATCTTTTTTGACTTTGCCTTTGACGCCCTGCTCATTCACTTTGATCCGCACTTTCGATGTATCGGCCAACCCTTGAGCCAGCCCGAACTCGGTTTTCAAAATATCATCCACGGCCCGCACAATGAAATTCACCACCGGTTCGGGCGTGTACCAGACGCCCCGGCTTTTGCGGAGTTTGGGATTATATTCCGCCAGAAAAGTTTCGTAAAAATGGATAATCGGATCATTCATCTGAGTCGCGCCGCCGAAATTTTTCATAATCGCGGCCAAATCCGCAGCTCTGAAAATATCGGCCAAAGCATCAACAATCCATCTGATGCGGTCGTCGATATTCGGGCCTGCGATATAGCTGAAAAGATTTCTTAAAAACGGATTGGTTTTGGGTATCAGTTCCGCGGCCACCTGCCTTGAAAAGTTTTCCAATGTTTTGTCATGCAAGCGGGCCGCAAACATGCCGTAAGCCACGGTCTGAGCGTAAATATCGGCAAATTCGGAAGGCGTGATATCATGAATCAGAATGCGTTTGAAAGCCTCCATCTGGTCTTTCAGAGAGCTGTTCTGATAATTTTTCACATCACTGGATAAAGCCTTGTCAATGACCGCCTGCATCATGCGGGCTTTGCCGGCCATCATCTCAGCCAAATTCTGAGCTGACTTGATCGACTGGCCGATATGCGTGTAAAAATCCTGTATCAGGTTTGTAAAATCCTGATAATTTTGAGGCCGGGGTGTGAGTTTGCCATCTGAAATGTCAGCCACAGCCACCGAAGTGACGAACTTACCGCTACGGTAAAGCCTGAAATCAAGATAGTCGGTCAAAATCAGATTGTTCAGCCCGGCCTTATAGCGTTTCAACTGCTCGGTTTTATCCGTCTTTTTAAGGGAAACCCCGATATCTTTGGCTTCGATATACCCGACCGGAATATTATTTTCAGTAATGATATAATCCGGCGCGCCGCAGTCGATGCGCGTCGGTTCGTTGGTAACGAGCACATCATCTGAAAGCGATTCCAATAAAATTTGCAAATCGCTTCGGTAGGTGTGTTCCGTTGAAATGCCTGTTTTGAATCTTTTGTTTATACTTTGGATATAATTGTCAATCATAATTGCTTAACCTAAAGTTTTCCCATAGTCAGTAGATTGAAAAGTTCCTTAAAAGTTCCGTAGGAACGGCATGTTTGTAGCAGATGTCAGCCCCGCACCTCTGAGTCCCGTAGGGACGGCATGTCCGTGCATCGGAATATGCCCATAGTCAGTAGATTGAAAAGTTCCTTAAAAGTTCCGTAGGAACGGCATGTTTGTAGCAGATGTCAGCCCCGCACCTCTGAGTCCCGTAGGGACGGCATGTCCGCGTATCGGAATATGCCCATAGTCAGTAGATTGAAAAGTTCCTTAAAAGTTCCGTAGGAACGGCATGTTTGTAGCAGATGTCAGCCCCGCACCTCTGAGTCCCGTAGGGACGGCATGTCCGCGTATCGGAATATATGCCGTCCCTACGGGACTCAGCAGACATAGGGGATTCGGATTCTACAAATATGCCGCTCCTACGGAGCTGAAAGCAGATAATGCTGACGTCACCTTCCAAAAACTTTTCGATCTACTGATAGTAAGTAGGCTGGGTTTCGTTCCTCAACCCAGCCTACGACAAAAGTTTTCCGGTATTTTAGAAATCGGATTTTTTAGAAAAATCCGATTTCTTGAAAAATTCCATACCTGAAAATATATGTCCAAGTACTTAAAACCTTATTTTATAGTTTTAAACCTTAGTAGCTGAAATACCGCTCTGTTTCTTTACCTTATTACCTTATCAGTCTGTAAAATGCTATGTTTCGTAACGGGCTGCCATTATCGAAATAAAAATAAGGTAATAAGGTTTAAATTATATTTTTCATGTTCTACTAAGGTTTTAAAAACTGAAATAAGGTTAGGAATACGAGTAACTTAATCTTTTACACATAATCAGTAGATGGAAAAAGTCTTTGGAGACCTCGTTCCCACGCTTTGCGTGGGAACGC
>JAUCGF010000070.1 GCA_030378005.1 Desulfococcaceae bacterium HSG9
TGGCGATGTTTCTGAAGAGCCGCAATCAGGACAGATTAAGCGATTATGTGATTTCATGCCTGTCTTTTAACCATAAAATTTCAGAAAAGGAAAGAAAACTCTCAACAGTATGAGCCCAGTACCGAAGCGCCAAAAGCCGCGATATTGGTCTTGCGATAGCCCCACGTTTATATCCGCCGTTACAATGCGTCGAGCGCCGGGCGCACTGACCAACATTTCAAGGACATGGCCTCCCAAATCCCCCAATCCGACCATCATTATGTTCGTTCTTGCCATCTTTTTCTCCTTAATTGTTTTAGTGTTACACTCTTTTAGAAAAAATAACTTCTTATCTGTTTATACTGATTCGATTTCGGTTTTTAGAGAATAGCGGAGTGCAAGCTTCAGCTTGCAAGTGTTTTCTAAAATCCAAATCGAAAATTGAACACTATTTAAAGTTCCTCCAAAAGCTTTTCAAAACTTTCCACCTGTGACAGCGTTTCATAGCGGGCTGTTTTTTCCTCATGCGCCTCAAGCAGTTCAAGCGTTGTGCGAGCCTCCCTGAGATCGCATAGTTTGGTCGCTCCCCAAAGCATCCAATGCAGAGCGACCATGGGTTCACGGATACGCACCTTTTGTCTCAAAAGTTCTGCGTTCTTACCGCTTAAACGGGCATATTCCGTTATAAAATCCTCCCGCTCCTCTGTATCAAGAACATGATCGGAACACCACAATTGGGCTGGTTCCGCCAGAAAACAACTGAGATCATAAGTGCAGTCGTCCTGCCTGGGTTTTTCCCAGTCAATCAATCGCAACCCTTGCGGTGTCAGGATAAAATTGTCGCAAACCGCGTCCGTATGATTCAAGCTGACGGCCTTGAAAGGGAGGTTCGTTTTTAAAACCCGTGGTCTTATTTTTTTCAAAATCTGTTCGGTCAAGGTGATTATTTCTTGTTCAGCCGTCTTTCTTATCTCATAATGCGCGATGTCTTTTTTTACAAAATTATAGGTGTCTTCCAAAGGGTCTTGCCAAGTGATAAACTTCATTCCATCAAGGCGCAGGGAATGAAGCTTCGCCAGCACAGCGGCAACCTTCGGTAACTGGAATTTTTCAAGAGTCAGCGGCGGCCCTTCGAGATATTGTTCAATCAGAATATCGAAATCAAAGTGCTGTCTGTTGTTATCAATGTGATAGACATGCGGTGCAAGTGACTGTATTCGCAAATTGGAGGACTGATTCGCTTCCGCTGATGCCCCCTGTTTTGGTTGAAATTTACTAAAATCGAACATCTGTGGCCCGTTTCTGATACACCGACATTATAAATCCGTATCGTAGATTAATAAACCGGAGGCTGAATGGATTATATCCATAGGAAAATCACAGAATTTTTTAATACACTGAATTGGAATGATCTGCCTGGACATGTAAGACATGAAGAACGAAGGGCGGTGATGGATGCCTTGGGATGTCTTTTGGCAGGACTTAGAACATCATTGGGGGAAAGTCTTTGCCAAATGGCCCCTTTAAATAAAGTTAATGAAGGGGCTGTGATGATCGGTGGTGCGGAGAACCTTAACCCTTGAAAAGAGCCTTGCCGGTGTGTTCAGGCGTGAGGGTGCAATATCTCCGGCTGCCGTCACACAGGCGGAAAAATCCGTGTAATCCGCGAAATCTGTGTGAATCAGCGGTTCTGACAACGATTCGCCTCGTAAATGGTTTGGTAGGGTGGGTAAAATGCCGCCCCAATGACCGCATACACACAAACCTTCGTCGGCATTTTGCCTGCCATTTCAACCACAACGAATTGTTTTCAAGCAATTTAAGAAATCGGATTTTTCCAAAAAATCCGATTTCTGATGCACCTGACTGCATTCGGGGTTGTCGTCTTGTCAGGTGATAAACATCAATTGAATCATGACTTTGCCCACCCTACCCACTGGAAACCATGAAGGCGGTCGGTCCCGGCGGTGCATTTCTCGAACAAGACCATACTTTCCAGCACTTTCGCCAGGCATTATGGAAACCCAAGCTATTGGAACGCAGAAATTGGGATTTATGGGAAAAAGACGGCGCCAGGGACATTTTTAAAGCCGCTGAAAGCAAAACTCTTGAAATGCTATCCGCTGATTATGAGCCGTTGCTGCCGGTCTAAATCAGCGATCAGATTGATGAGGTTGTTATGAAGGCGTAGCGTAACCCGACGTTTGCGATGTGGTTTTGTCGGGTTACGCTCTCGCTAACCCGACCTACTTACTTTTTCAAAAAAATGAGTTTTACAAAAATCAAATCCGTATATATATTCAGGGAAATATCACAATCGTAGGCAATAGAAAAACATGGGGAATGGGCTTTTTACGGAGCCATAAAAAATAAATATTACCGGAGCTGACACATGAGTACAAAAGAAGGCAAAAATGTGAAACAGATTTTATCAGAGGTTCGCAGCATCCAAAAAAGTCGTGAAAACACATATCGGGAGCAAGCCCTGAAACTTTTTCCATGGATTTGCGGAAAGTGCGGTCGTGAGTTTAGCGGCA
>JAUCGF010000108.1 GCA_030378005.1 Desulfococcaceae bacterium HSG9
GTTTAGTATCTTATACACTAAGGATAGTTATGTGTTTATCTATCTATCTGAAATTTAAAATTTAAGGATTGTCGGATTTGAATGCAATAATATTGAATCATAAATAAAAAATATTTAACAGAGGAGGATGCTATGGCAAGTCAAGGAACTGTTCCCCCTAAGGAACGCGTCAACATCGTTTATAAACCGGCTACCGACGGTGTTCAGGAAGAGATCGAACTTCCTTTGAAAATTCTTGTTATGGGTGATTTTACACTCAAGCAAGACGACACCCCGATCGAAGATCGTAAAGTTGTCAACATAGACAAAGATAATTTCAATGAAGTATTGAAAAAATTCGAGCTTTCGGTAAATTTGAACCCATCCAACACCTTATCGGATGATCCGGAAGCGAAAATGAGCGTTAATTTGGATTTTGAAACTTTAGCGGATTTCAAACCCAAAGCCATTGTCGATAAAATTCCCGAATTAAAAAAACTCCTCGAACTTCGGACTATGTTGGCATCACTAAAAGGACCTTTGGGCAACACCCCCGCTTTCAGGCAGAAACTTCAGAATATCGTACAGGATGAAGATGTAAGAGAGCGTTTGCTGAAAGAACTCGGCCTATAAACTTGCTAAGGATCGGAAATGTTTGCGGATTCAGGCTTCGGCAAAAAACCGCTTCACTTAATTTTTGCGCTCCATACAAAGTACGAATGAGGAAGTTATTTCGTCTTCATTCCTAACCATATTCCGGCAGTTTGGCTGTCCGGTGTTCTTAACGGTACAATGAAAACATTTTTGTCGTTCATTCAGAGACTTAAATCTAAAAAATAGTGAGGAGATATAATTATGGCTGAAGAAGAAGCACAAGGCACTCAGGAAAAAAGTGAAAAAGAAGCGCAGCAGGAAACTCCGCTTTTAGACGAAATTGTCGATGCAACCAAACTTAAGCCCACGGATGACGGTTACACCGTAACACGACAGGGTGTTCAGGCATTTATCGACGAATTGATTAAACCCGAATGCGAAATCGAGCAGGTCAATTCAGCCGCCGTGGATAGCATGATTGCTGAAATAGACCAGAAAATATCCCGTCAATTGGATGCTATTTTGCACGATAAAAGCTTTCAGGGATTAGAGTCCGCCTGGCGCTCTTTAAAATACCTGATCGATAAAACCGATTTTCGTGAAAATACCAGGATTAAGATTTTAAATGTTACAAAAGATGAACTCCTGGATGACTTTGAGGACTCTCCGGAAATATTTAAGTCAGGTTTGTACAGCACCGTTTACAGGGATGAATACGGCCAGTTCGGAGGCAAGCCTTATGGTCTGATGTTAGGTAACTATGAGCTGAAACCCAATGCGCCAGATGTTAAACTGTTACAATATATGGCCGGTGTGGCCGCTACGGCACATGCGCCTTTTGTGGCAGCGGCGTCGCCTTCCTTTTTCGGACTGGATGATTTTTCCGAGCTTCCCGGCCTAAAGGACCTTGAATCCATTTTTTATGGCCCCCAGTATATTAAATGGCAATCTTTCAGAGAAACGGATGACTCCCGCTGGACTGCTCTCACGGTTCCCCGTTTTATGTTGCGGTTGCCTTATGATCTTGAAAATAACCCGGTCAAGGAATTTGACTACGACGAAGACTATAGTGCCGGCAATGATGCTTATCTTTGGGGTAATGCCGCATTCGCATTGGCATCACGGATAACCAACAGCTTCGCCCAACACCGGTGGTATGCCAATATTATAGGTCCTATGGCAGGCGGCGCGGTCGAAGATTTACCTCTCCATCAATATCAGGCGCTTGAAGGAATTCAGACCAAAATACCAACTGACATCCTTATTTCTGAAAGACGTGAATATGAACTGGCCGAACAGGGTTTTATTCCCTTGACAATGCGTAAAGGCAGTGACAATGCCGCTTTTTTCTCAGCCAATTCTGCCCAAAAAGCCAAAAAGTTTCCAGATACCAAGGAAGGTAAAGAAGCGCAAGTGAATTACGCGCTTGGAACCCAAATGCCATACTTGCTGATTATCAGCCGCTTGGCGCATTATCTTAAAGTTATTCAGAGAGAAAATATCGGCACATGGAAAGAGAAGAACGATCTGGAGCGCGAACTCAATTTATGGATTAGCCAATATGTCGCCAATCAGGAAAATCCTTTACCTTCTGTGCGTAGCCGAAAACCGCTTAGGAGCGTTCAAATTGATGTAAATGATGTTGAAGGTGAACCGGGTTGGTACCGAGTGAGCATGAAAGTAAGGCCGCACTTAAAATATATGGGCGCGTATTTCACTCTTTCACTGGTCGGAAAACTGGATAAAGAGTAGTCTCATGTATATGTAATCAGATTTTTGTTATCAACTTTAACAATAAATATGGAGGGCGATAATATGAAAGGTGATAAAGATGGAGGGCGGGCGTCCTCGTAAACCGCCAATATAGAATCAAGCCAGGCTCATCAAAACTTGATAATATAAAAGGCTTGCCCAAAAAATCAAAATTGAGCGCGCGTCCTCACATAATAAAGAGTAAATTGAATTTTAGCAATTATCAGTAGATGGAAAAAGTTTTTGGAGACCTCGTTCCCACGCTTTGCGTGGGAACGAGAATGTGTGTGAACTTTCCATCTACTGATTATCTTGAACTGTACAGGTCGAAAAATGCCATTCATACTGTCTGTTGTTTTGACAGACAGGTTTTAATTAAAACAAAGCAATATGAAAAGGAGGTCCAGCCATGCCGATGACAGGTTATTTAAAAATTGTAGGTGAAGAACAGGACGAAATGAAAGGGGATTGTGTTCAACAGGGTCGGGAAGATTTGATTCTTGTTTACGCTTTTGAACATAACGTTGAAATTCCGAGAGACACACATACCGGACTGCCGACGGGACAAAGAATCCATCATCCGCTTACAATTACCAAACGCATAGATCCGGCTTCACCCATGATCTATCAAGCCTGCTGTTCAGGCGAGCATTTAAAAGAATTCGATTTTGATTTATATTTAATTGATGAAAAGGGAAAGGAGGTGCATTATTATCAAATTGCTCTTGAAGATTCGATTATTGTTGATGTACACACCTATTTTCCCTTAACCTTTCTTGAAAAAAACAAGCCGTTTCTTCATATGGAAGAGGTCTCTTTTACGTACTCGAAAATAAAATGGGACCATATAGTGAAAAGTGTTAGCTCCGATGATGATTGGAAAGTACCCAAAGTGTAAACCGATGAAAACTGACATTTTAACTCCGGCCCTGCTTTGATGACGGAGGGCCGGAATAGGGGTGCAAAAAAATTATGCTTAACGAACGGTTATTTGAACGCATTCGTGGATTAGATATAAATGCGGAGAGAAGCGTCGCTCCTAATGGCGTACACCTGATGCCTTCAATTGAGCGTCATCTCAGACGATTATTGAATATACGTCAGGGAAGCGTTTTATTAGATTCCGCTATGGGCATACCTGATTTTACACATGTATCCGGTTTGAATACTTCTGAATCCGCGCATGATATGGAACGAGCGATAAAAAAAATGGTTGAGAAGCATGAACCGCGATTAAGTGGCATACGTGTGAAATTCGACCCTGCGAAGCGTGAATATGCGGTTCTGCATCTTACAATTTCAGCCCGCCTAGCCAAATCACGTGATATTCCGTTTGTTTTAGACGTTGCTATCAGCGCGAAAGGCGTTATATAGGCTTTAATACTGAATGTTTAATCGCTATTACAATCAAGAATTAAATAACCTTCGGGAACTGGCGGTGGAATTTTCCAAAACCCACCCGGTGCTTGCTCCCTATCTCAATCTTGACGGACGTGTTGCGGATCCGGATGTGGAGCGCATGCTTGAAGGTGTCGCCTTTTTAAACGGGTTGTTGCGCCAGAAATTGGATGATGAATTTCCGGAAATCATCCATGGGTTGACGGATGTGGTTTTCCCACATTATTTACGACCGATCCCGTCCGCATCAATTATCGCTTTCAGCCCCAAAGACTCCTTGCAAGAGAGTGTCACCGTACCTAAAGGCACATCTCTCGCTTCCGTTCCGGTTGATGGCACATCATGCTTGTTTCAAACTTGTTTTGCAGTCGAAGTCCATCCGTTGCAGCTTACGAATGCTCAATTTATCGAACCACCGAGGAAGGCGTCTAAAATTCGAATCAGCATCAAGTCTCCGACGAGCAACTTGAATACATTGTCCGTAAAACGCTTGCGCTTTTTCCTCGGAGGCAATTATGCGGATGCCGCTGATCTCTATTTGCTTTTAAATCGACATATAAATTCCGTGACTATCCTGCCTAAACAGGGCGGTCAGCCATTAACCCTTCCTTCGGACGTTATCAAGCCCGCCGGTTTTGCGGAACACGAAAGTTTGATACCCTATCCCAGTCAAACATTCACAGGCTATCGTCTGCTGCAGGAATATTTTTTACTGCCCGAAAAATTTCTTTTTATTGATATTACCGGATTTGATAAATGGACTGATCGGGGTGACGGCCATGAATTTGACATTGATTTGGAATTGAAATCACAATCCGCTTATCCGCCGCCGGTCAAACGGGAAAGTTTTGTTCTGTTTGCTTGCCCGGTAATTAATCTTTTTAAGCATCATGCTGATCCGATTATGCTGGACCATCGTCGTTCTACTTATCATGTGCGTCCTTCAATACCTCCTTCAGGAGCTAAAACTCATGTACGTCCTTCTTCAGAAGATAAAACAGACCATTTTCAGGTCTATTCAGTGGAAAGCGTTATTGGTGTTGTACAAGGTTCGTTAACCCAGAAAAAATATTCATCTTTAGAGGCGTTTGATTCAGACGGTACGCATCGCTATATTTACCAGCTTGAACACAAGGCTTCCGTTTCCGGCAAATCGGTTCAGATTTATCTCTCGTTGCCATATAGCGTTAAGTCAGCGTCGCCGGAGCGTGAATCCATTTCCATTGAACTGATCTGCACCAACGGGTCAATTACGGAAGGTTTACAGGTTGGGGATATATCGCAACACACAACTGAATCACCGCATTTAATGGAATTTAAAAATCTGACGCCCCCCACAAATGCGCTACATCCTTTACTGAGTGACAACATGCTCTGGCAGTTTCTATCCCATCTGTCTTTAAACTATCTTTCTTTGGCCAATACGGATAATTTGAAGGACCTTCTATCGCTGTATAGTTTTCCTGACGGACGTGAACAAGCGCAAGTCATAGCCAATCGGAAACGAATTGATGGTATTGTGGACATACAAGTTAAGCCGTCTGACAGACTGGTGGACGTGTATTTGATGCGCGGACAGGATATCCGTGTTGATCTGCAAGCGGACAATTTTGCAGGACAGGGCGACCTGTTTCTGTTCGGATCGGTTTTAGATCGTTTTTTTGGCGTTTACACGCACTTAAACAGTTACACCCAGTTTACCGCACGAGATATAAACACAGGTAGCGAGTATCTATGGCAACCCAAGATAGGCAAAACACCTCTGCTTTGAAAAAATCGCTCTTGAGCCGAAGCGGCCGGTTTTCTTTTTTTCAGGCCGGGCGGCTTCTCAGGTTTTTTCTTGAACGTGAATATGCTGATGCCGAGCGTGGAAATAAAGAAGATAAGCTAACCGGGGATCGGCCGGCGCGATTACCCCAGTCTGTCCGGAACCGCGCTATCCGCATCAGACCGCAACTGTCGCTCGCTTTTCCCGCCACTGATATTGTTTCGATCAAAGCTGAGAAGGCTGACGACGGTTTCGTGAACACACGTTATTTGGTTACAGCCGCCATTTTAGGATTATACGGCGAATCTTCGCCTTTGCCGACTTTTTACACCGAAGAATTATTTCAAGAGGCCCGTGATGGCCGAACTATCACCCGCGATTTTTTTGATATTATTAACACACCATTATATCAGATGTTTTTCCAAGCCCAAAGTAAATATCGCCTGGGTATTAAAGTTGTTGAAGAAGAGGATTCATCAATTCTGGAACATCTTTTTTGTCTCACCGGCTTTGGCGGACATGCGTTTAGGAATAATAAGAATAATAACGAAAAAATTTCCTCCTTTTCAGAAAAGAAACGCAAACGCCAATTTGCTTCAGGGGCAACGCAAGCTGAATCTTCTGCACATCCGAATATGGATTTCCATAAACTGATTCGTTATAGCGGTTTATTCAACCTGATGCCGCGCTCCGCTCTGGGACTGGAAACGTTGCTTGCCGATGCCCTTAAAGAACCGGGGTTGCAAATCATTTCATGTGTCGCTCGTCTCGCGAAGATTCCCGAAGATCAGCGTTTCAGTTTGGGTGTTTCAGGAACCAGCGCCGGAAAAAATTGCTTTCTGGGCCATACCATCCCTGATCGCATGGGTAAGTTTCGGGTGCGTTTGGGACCGATGGATTGGGATTCCTTTCAGGCTTGGCTGCCGCATACAGACAAGTATTGGCAACTGAAATCTTTGATAAAAATTTATGTGGATCAACTGTTAGAATGGGATTTGGAAGTTATCTTAGGTGTTGGTGAGGCTCGTTCGGCGTGTCTCCAAGCCGATGGCAATTCCCGTTTGGGATGGACCGGCTGGCTTTTAAGCCAAGAAACTTGCGAGTATGAAACCCCGGCGCGTTTCGAACAACAATAAAATTGCAGGGTGCGTTAGCGGAGCGTAACGCACCATATTAATATTAAGAAATCAGGAAACAGAATTAATTATATCAGATGATTATCGTAGATATTAAAGGTTTACTGACGCGATTGAACTCTTTTTGCGCTTCTAAGTTGCAGGATGCCGCTGGTTTGTGCGTCGCTCGCGCCCATTATGAAGTTACCGCAGAGCATTTTTTCATTAAACTTCTTGAAGACCAGGGAGCCGATTGGGCGATTATATTGCGTCAATTCAATATTGAGGCGGGGCGCTTGCAAAAATTGCTGCAAGAGACTTTAGAGGATTTTGCCACCGGCAACGCCGCCAGACCGACCTTTTCACCATTACTTTTGGAGCTTTTGCAAGATGCCTGGATGCTGGCTTCCATTGATCTGGCCTCCAGAAAAATTCGCTCCGGCACTATTTTACTGGCCTTTTTGGCGAAACCGGCGCTATTTGCTTCGGGCCGCTACGCAGATTTGATTAAAACCATCGGACGTGAAACTCTGATGCAAAAATTTTGGACATTGGCCAAAGTTTCGTCGGAACACACGGTTGCATCGGATAGCATATCTGAATCAAACGCACCTGAAACCTCAACAACTCCGGGAACGGAAAATGCCCTGAAACGCTTTTGTGCGGACTTTACCCAAAGAGCGCGGCAAGGCAAAATCGATCCGGTGTTCGGTCGCGATGCGGAAATTCGTCAAATGATCGACATTCTGGCGCGGCGGCGTAAAAACAATCCTATTTGTGTGGGGGAACCGGGAGTGGGCAAAACCGCTCTTGTGGAAGGCCTGGCGTTGCGCATCACTCGCGGTGATGTACCCGATCTGCTTCGTGATGTCATCCTGCTTTGCCTTGATATCGGGCTGTTAGAGGCCGGTGCCGGTATTAAGGGCGAATTTGAAAAACGTCTTAAAGCGGTAATGGATGAAATCAAAGCTTCGGTTAAACCGATCATCCTTTTTATTGACGAAGCCCATACACTGGTAGGCGCCGGAGGCACCCCGGGCGGAAGTGACGCCGCCAATCTGCTTAAACCGGCGCTGACACGCGGGGAATTGCGAACGGTGGCGGCAACCACTTGGAAAGAATATAAAAAATATTTTGAAAAAGATGCGGCCCTGGCCCGCCGTTTTCAACCGATCAAGCTGGATGAACCTTCCGTTACAACGACCACTCTGATTCTGCGCGGCCTTAAAGCCAATTATGAAAAGGCGCATCAGGTGATGATACGTGATGATGCCATTAAAACCGCGTCCGAGCTGGCCGACCGCTATATCACCGGACGCTTTATGCCGGATAAAGCCATTGACCTTCTGGACACCGGCGCAGCGCGGGTTAAAATCAATCTGACAGCCAAACCGCCTGAACTTGAAGATAAAGAGCGCGCCATACGCGCCCTTGAGCGCAAACTAACAGCACTGGAACGGGACCGCCTCAACGGCCTGAATATTGATATGACTGAGTTGACCGCAACTACAGAGGAAATAGAAAAACTGATTAATGAAGCCTCTGTTTTGAAAAAGCGCTGGCAAAAAGAAAAAACGGCCGCGCATAAAGTGATTGAACTGCGAGACAAGGTTTTTGCCTTGAAAGAGTCCGATGCGACCGCTGACACTAAGGAATCCGCACCGCTGTCTGAAGAACAAAAGGACGCGCCAACCCCAAAAGAGGATTCCGACCAGTTAAAAGAGAAAGAAGATTCCGACCGGCTAAAAGAGAATTTTGACCGGTTAAGGCAAGAATTTAAGGAAGCCCGTCAAGAGCTTGAAGCGTTGCAAGGTGACACGCCATTGATTCACGTTGAAGCCACCCCGGCCATGATGGCTCAAATCGTTGCGGACCAGACCGGCATTCCCAAGAGTAAAATCGTGCGGGATCAGGCACAGTCTGTGTTAGAATTTGAAGATCGCTTAAAAGAGAGCATCATCGGACAGAATCATGCGGTTGCAGCGATCACCCAAGTCGTCAAATCAGCGCGCTCGGGTCTGAAAGACCCGGCCCAGCCTGAAGGCGTTTTTTTACTGGTAGGCCCCAGCGGTGTGGGTAAAACCGAAACCGCGTTGAGTGTGGCTGATATTTTGTTCGGCGGCGAACGCGCGGTGGTTTCTGTTAATTTGAGCGAATTTCAGGAAAAACATACAGTCAGCCGCCTTATCGGATCGCCGCCGGGCTATGTGGGGTTTGGCGAAGGCGGTATTCTGACCGAAGCTGTCCGCCAAAAACCGTATTCGGTCGTTCTTTTGGATGAAGTTGAAAAAGCCCATCCCGACGTGTTAAACCTTTTTTATCAGGTTTTTGACAAAGGCGTTCTGGCGGATGGCGAAGGACGTGAGATCGATTTTAAAAACACCATATTATTTATGACCGGCAATCTGACTCACGATATTATCACCGCAATGTGCGAGGGCGACCGACAGCACCCTACGGTCGAAGATGTTGTGGAAGCCATACGTCCCACACTTTCCCAACATTTCAAACCCGCGCTTGTGGCGCGCATGACCGTAATTCCGTATTACACTTTAAAACGTGATGCCATGCAAGGGATTGTACGCCTTAAATTGGACAAACTGGTTGAACGGATGCAGCATAACAATAAAATGCAATTGCTTTACACACCGGCACTGGTTGAGAGCATGGCCGCCCGTTGTACGGAAACAGAGAGCGGCGCCCGCAATATTGATTTTATCTTAAACAGCACTATCATGCCCCGCATGTCCCATGAAATTCTGACTCGTATGAGTGCGGGCGGGCTGCCCTCCGGGGTTAATTTGGATATTGATGAAGAGGGGAATTTTACAACAGAGTTTTATAGCGACTCGTAAAATCTCTGAAAAAGCTCTATAAGGGAACTCCAAATAAATATTAGATTACTTTTTGTACGGATACTTATTAAGTTTTCAAATCAAGTGTTGCAGGAGGTCAGATATGGATTTTAAAGAAAGAAAACGCTTTCTTTTTGTCTCCGAGGCGTTGCCCCCAGATACCTTTTCGGTGGTCAGATTCGAAGGTTTTGAAGTGATGTCCTCTCTTTATGAATTTGATATCACCCTGGTTTCAAATAACAATAGCATCATTCTGAAAGAGGTCATCCGGAACCCGGCCGTTTTTAAGATTTTGCGGGATTATGATGACTACCCGATTTATGGCATAGTGGCCGAATTTGAGCAACTCCACGAAGTTAACGAGTTTACTTTCTACCGCGCGGTCTTAGTGCCCAAACTTTGGTGGGCCGATATATATCAATCAAACCAATTGTTTCTTGATAAAACCGCACCGCAAGTTATTGATGAAGTCTTAAAGCAATCCGAATTGACCACCCTGGACTATGAAATAAAAACAGGGTCGTATCCCCAATGGGAATATATATGCCAATATGGTGAAACCAACTTTAATTTTATGTCCCGCTGGATGGAACGCGAAGGGATGTATTATTATTTCGACCATCAGGAAAATTCGGATAATAAAAGCGAAAAACTTATCATCACCGATCATTATGCCGCGCATGAAGATATTCCAGATGAAATGCTTCTCTCCTATTCGCCGCCCTCAGCCCTTCTGCCCGAAGAAAAGGAAGTGATTATAACGCTGACCTGCCGGCAAAAACTGCTTCCACGGAAAGTTATCTTAAAAGATTACAACTATCGAACGCCGAGCCTTGAAATCAAAGGAGAAGCCAAAGTCGATGATGAGGGACACGGAGATGTTTATATCTATGGGGAACATTTTAAGGATTCCGGTCAGGGCAATGCCTTAGCCAAAATCCGGGCTGAAGAACGTCTTTGCCGGCAGCTGATTTTTTACGGCGAAAGCACCGTACCAACCCTTCGTTCGGGCTATATCTTTGAACTGAAAGACCATTATCGCCCCGAATATAATCAGCGCTACCTAATTACGGAAGTGCGGCATAAGGGCAATCAAAGCGGATATATCTTATCCGGACTTGATATTAAAGAAAATGCGTCCAAAAAAGATGCGTCCGAACCGGAAGAAAAGCATGGCTATGAAAACAGTTTTACCGCTATCCCGGCTGATGTGCAGTTTCGTCCTGAAAAAAAGACGCCCCAAGTTCGTTTTAATGGCACGATGAATGCCAAAGTGGATGCCTCGGGCAGCGGCCAATATGCGGAGATAGACGAACAGGGACGTTATAAGCTGAAACTTCCCTTTGACCGCAGTGAAAGTCAGGGCGGCAAAGCATCGCGCTGGGTTCGCATGGCCCAGCCTTATGCCGGCTCCGACTACGGGATGCACTTTCCCCTGCACAAAGGAATTGATGTGCTTTTGACCTTTATTGACGGCGACCCGGACCGGCCTGTTATTTCCGGTTCCGTGCCTAACCCCGAGACGGTCAGCCCAATAACGGATAAAAACCTTACGAAAAGTATGATGCGGTCTTGCGGACAAAACGAACTTCACTTTGACGACCTGAAAGGTGAAGAAAATATATTTCTGTATGGCACCAAAGATTGGACCATTGATATCACGAATGACAAAAAGCAGACTATCGGTCATGATGAAACAATGGATGTGGGGAATAACCGTACAAAAAGCGTAGGGGTTGACCAGAAAGAGACGATTGGGGAAAATAAATCAATTGATGTCGGTAAAAATCATACTGAGTCAATTAAGGATAACGCTAAAATCACCATAGGTAAAGATAAAACGATTTCAATAGGAAAAAATCTCTCTGAATCAGTTAAGGATGATGCTAAAATCACCATAGGTAAAGATGAAACGATTTCAATAGGAAAAAATCTCTCTGCCAGTATCGGTTCAACTGCATCAATTGATGTAACCAAAGAAGCGACTACCAAAATTGGTAAAAACATGGGCCTTGATGTTGGGAAAAAGTTAAATGTCCACGCCGCCGATCAAATCAATTTCTTCAGCGATAAACAAATCGTACTGAAAGCCGGAAAGGCAAGTATCGCCCTCAAAAAAAATGGAGATGTTATTATTAAAGGCAGTAAAATGAATATAAAAGCATCAGGTGACATCAAGATAAAGGGTTCTAAAATCGGTGAAAATTAATTCAGGAGAAATCTACAATGCTTACTGATACGATACTGTCAAATGAGCTTGCCATCCGAAAAGGCATCGTTGTCGAATTTGCAAAAGATGGAATGATATTCGTGGAAACGGAAGAATCAGAATTTCTGTTGCCATGTTATTTTGTTCGTACTGCCGAGGGAGCATTACCTCAACTCAACATCGGTGCTTCCGTTCTGTTTGTTTCAGATTCTGATCAAGAATATGGATATATTCTTGGCTTAATCGAAGTTTATGTGCATCCGAAAAAGGTAAGCAGTGAAAAAGACGCTCTTTTAACTGATTTTGAAAACCAAGTTGAAATTGAGTTATCATCAAAAGCAAAAGATATAAAAGTGAATGACAAAAAAATCATCATTGAAGCGGAAGATGAAATACATCTCAAATGTGGTAAAGGGATGATCATGATCAACAAGGAAGGTAAAGTTATCTTGCGTGGCACGAATCTTATCAGTCGTTCAAGTGGTTCAAATAAAATTAAAGGTGCTGCTGTTCAGATTAACTGATAGCAAAATTTATGTGGCAACTGACTAATAACACGCCTTTTGCAGCAGAGCGCACATTTGTACGGGATAAGGATGGTGCCGAAGTTTGGGTTGTTGCTGTAAAGGGAACTTTTATAATTAATAAAAACGGTACAAACAAACTTGCTGATGACCAAGTGGATGTTTGCGCTGTACCTGAATATTTCGGTGAACCCGGCCAATCCGGTTTGCGATATGAATCAGACTTGGTACTCACAAAGCCCGGCACGGATATAATTTTACTTGGTCATGCTTATGCTCCACAGGGAAATCCTTTGCCTTGGATTGATGTAATAATAAAAGTAGGATCCTTGTCTAAAATTTTAAGAGTGTTCGGAGACCGTTGCTGGAAAAAAGGATTAATGAGCCTGAACATAACGGAACCGGAGCCTTTTGTAAAGATGCCCATTATTTATGAACGTGCTTTTGGCGGGGCAGATCAGAAATCGGACAATCCCGAAGAACATGGATGGGAACGCCGTAATCCTGTAGGAACAGGATTTGCCATGAAAAATGAATATCTAGTCGGTCAAATGCTCCCGAATATTGAATATCCTTCTGATGAAATTAAATCGTGGAAAGACCGACCTGCGCCGGCGGGTTTTGGTCCCATTCCCGGAGCCTGGGAACCCCGAATTGATTTTGCCGGAACTTATGACAAAAAATGGGAACAGGAAAGACTGCCTTTATTACCATCGGATTTTGATGAGCGTTATTATCAATCCGCACCTGCTGACCAACAGGCGCCCGGTTATTTAAAAGGCGGTGAATCAGTAGAGTTGCACCATTTAACGCCAGATGGCATGTTACGCTTCACACTGCCGGATGTGGGCAATGATCTGCTTTTTATAACGAATTTTGGAAATAAAACTGTAGAACATACGGCAAATCTTCACACAGTTGTTTTTGAACCTGATTATCCGAGATTCATAATGATATGGCATACCAGTCTGCTATGTCATAACTGGGACACGAAACTTATAGAAACAAGGATTACATAGCGTTTTCTGTATGGATAGGATTGTGGCAAATAAAAACCAAGCCGTTTCAATTATCGGAGTCGGAGCCTGTACAGCGATAGGTGTTAATGCGCCGATGTCAGCAGCGTCGGTTCGTGCAGGTATCAGTCGTATCAGTGAGCATCCGTATATGATAGATAAAACAGGTGAACCGATGATTATCGCAATGGCTTCTTATTTACCGGAAGATATTGAATATATCGAAAGAATAGTTGAACTGGGACTCTCTGCGGTAAACGAGGCTTTGTCGCCGTTAAATGAACTGAAAATAAACGGTGAAATTCCTTTAATTGTCGGTTTGCCTCCAAAACGTCCGGGAGTGGTTGACAGCGTAGAACTTGAAATAACGGATAAAATAGGCGGAAATGAAAAATTCGGATTTTCGGAAATCGAAACTATCCCGTGCGGACATTCGGCAGGCTTGATAGCTGTTGAAAAAGGATGCCGGAAAATTGCAAAAGGCGAGGCGGAATTTTGTCTGGCAGGCGGTGCAGATTCTTATATGTCTCCGATGCTGCTTGAATTTCTGGACTTTGAGGAGCAATTACATTCGGAAGCAAACAAATACGGATTCACTCCCGGAGAAGCTGCCAGTTTTTGCCTTCTGGCTTCTGAAAAAACGGCTGAAAAATATAACCTTGACGTGCGGGCAAAAATAATGTCTGTAGCGAATGCTAAAGAAGAGAATTTAATAAAAACAGACACCGTTTGTGTAGGTGAGGGTTTAACAAAAACGATTAAAAATGTTTTAAATCCCATTGCAGATACCGGTAAAAAAATAAATCAAACCGTTTGTGATTTGAATGGTGAAAGATATCGAACAGATGAGTACGGTTTCACTCTGTCAAGAACAGGCGAATTTTTTGTAAAACCCGATGACATAATAACGCCTGCGGATTGCTGGGGAGATACAGGGGCGGCATCCGGCCCCCTGTTTATATCTTTGGCAGTCAGAGCTGGTTTGAGAGGTTATGCAAAAGGACACCTAACCTTAGTATGGACTAGTTCCGAGAGCGGGGAAAGAAGTGCCGCTTTGATTCAATGTCGGGATAAAACAGAATAAAGGATTGATATTATGGGAGTTACGATCAATATAAACGGGTTGTCTTTGTGCCATAAAGGCAGCGGCGGAATTGCAACGGCTACGGTTCCGGATGTTTGTAAAACCCCAAGTCCGGGCGGCCCCGTACCAATTCCCTATCCCAATATCGCCTTTTCTAAGAACCTTGCCAAAGGAACAAAAACCATCAAAGTGGATGGCGGAAATATGGCGGCAAATAAAGGTTCGGAATTTAGTCGTAGTATTGGAGATGAACCCGGGACAGTCGGCGGTGTAAAATCCGGCGTTAATATGAAAGAAGCGACTTGGCTTTCGTATTCGTTCAATGTAAAGTTTGAGGGTAAAAATGTATGCCGGTTGACTGATAAAATGTTGATGAATCATGGGAATGCTGTGTGTTTGGGAGGATTACAACAGATTATTATTATTGTTGCAGAACTAGAAATTCTTTGTAAAATTATTTGTTTTTGCAATGAAAACCCTATTATAAGTCCTAAAGGGCGCAAACTAAAAGAAAAATGCGTTGAAACTACACTTAACATAATTGATACTTCGACTGCTGGTAATAGTACGTTAAAGGCAGAACAAACTTATGATATGTGGACATCACCTCCTAACCCTTTAGCAAAAAGAACTGGAGTAAAAGGGCAATGCAGAATTATGGATGTTGTTAGCGTAATTGATCCAGCGTTACCTGCAACGCAAGATAACCTAAAGGCTGTTTATGAGATCAAATTTCCTGGAGACAGAGAGGCCAAGCCTCGTATGGGGAATTCTCAGTATACAGATTGTAGAAATGTCGCAGGTAATGCCCATTTCGAAGTTTTAACAGTAGAGAAGTGTTGTCCTCCTGAACCAGAACCTGAACCAGTTACAGTGCCAGAATTTGAGCTTCAATGGTATCACCAATTACAAATTGCATTATTATTAGCCGCTGCTGCTGCAATTATAGCAGATGATATAACCGGAGTAGGCGCGGCTGATGATCCCTTGTTGATACCTATCGCCGCCAGGCTTGCTCAATTGGGAGTAAAATTTGCTTTTTAGAAGCTGTTTTAAAAATATTGCGGAACTTGGATATCCGGCAATTCGGGGCATGATTTTGTCGAATTTCAACGACAATCGCCAAATTTAAGCCCTGCCCCCATCTTGAAAACGGGGTTTAGATATTTTTAAAACAGCTTCTTAGGTATTTTTTTATAATTGAAATCGTCTGTTATATGAAAGGAGAATTTTACTGTGAGTTCGAAATTGAGTAATGATGTTCTTTATAAGTTATCTATTATTAATAAAGGATTATGCTTAATTAAAGTTGGTCTTTCTCTAACATACTATTTTAAAAAAGGATATTTATTCGAAGTTAAAAGTGCAGTTGCTGAATGTTGTGAAGATTATTTATCTATGTGTAGAGGAAATATTCATTGGGCAGCTCATCCTAAAAATTATTCATGGTGTGATTTAAATAAAAAGAATGTTCCTTCCCCAAATGAATGGTTTCAAACTCAAAAGTTAGATGAAAATAGTACATGGGAATTTCACTACCATGGTGGGGAAAAAAAAGAAGAGGCTAGCCATTTTAGACTACAATCTGTGGGAACCAATAAACCTTTAAGTGAAAAAATGAAAAGATTGAGTTATATCACTGCTTCTTTCCCTCCAAATTGGTTTAATAATAATGAAGAAAGCTTTCTTAAGTTAGCATTAAGTTGGGCAAGCAAGTTACGTCCGGTTCATGGCTATGGAGGACTAAGCATACTAGATTCCCCGGAAGTGTATATCGCCCAGGATTATGGAAAAGAAGTTTATGCATTGGCGAAACGCTTTCCAGGGCTTGAGGTAGATTACCCATATCTACATGTATTATATCTTGATTCTGGTATAAAAGGAGTAAACTGGCTCACTACCTTAGGGCAAAAATGGCTTTCAGAGATAGGAGGGATCATCTCATTAAATAGAAGTCTTGATGATGATTATAAACTATATGAATACTCTGAGGGGGTTGTTATTCAAGCAGGGCCGCATCCTGAGATAGGCGATGTTAATCGAAAAATCATTCCAAAATATTATCAAAAACTTGCTCGTATCCTGAAACCTATTCAAGTTAAAGAACACAAAAGATTTCATGGAACAGAAGGATTTGGGCCTGATGAAACTGTAGAATGGTTACAAAGATTTGACGATTAACGATTCTGTTGAAAAAAACACATAAGTGCTTGGGCAAAAGTTTTCCGGTATTTTTTCGCCATTGTCCCCCTGTTAAACTAAGATTATCTGCTTTAGAACATTTGGCCAAGTACTTAATCTCGTTAAACTGGCAAAAATGGGAGAAGCTTCTGGCTGTTGTTTAGACTTATTATGAATAAGAATCCTAAACAAATATTTCCGATTTTTTTGTATTTAGCCGGGTAGGTTGGGTTGAGGCACGAAACCCAACATCAATATTACATTAAAACTGCTTTAAAATGTTGGGTTTCACTACGTTCAACCCAACCTACAAAATTATACAATGGGATTATGCGGTATCGGAGAGCAAAAATATAAGGCGCAACATATTTTTTTACTTTGGTTACATATAAACGAAAACGGATACTCTGCGACCATGAAAATGTCGCTTTGCCGCGTCAGCCGGGTAGGTCGGGTTGAGGCACGAAACCCAACATCAATATTACATTAAAACGGCTTTAAAATGTTGGGTTTCACTACGTTCAACCCAACCTGCAAAATTGTACAATGGGATTATGCGGTATCGGAGAGCCGGGTAGGTTGGGTTGAGGCACGAAACCCAACATCAATATAACATCAAACGGCTTTTGAATGTTGGGTTTCACTACGTTCAACCCAACCTACAGAATTATACAATGGGATTATGCGGTAAGGTTAGAAATATGTCTCTTTCTGCCCAAGAAAAATTTTCTGTTTCGTTGTATGCGGAGCATCTCGAAGAGGCCTCGTTTCTGTATGAACAACGGTTGAGCCTGTCAGACAACCCGGAGATGACGTGGCTTAATATAGAGGATTTCGAGGATCGATTGGAAGCCCATATTGACGGGCTTATGGCAGGCGGCGATCCGGCGATTGCAATGTGCAAGCTTCAGGCCCGGGAAGGCGATTTTGGGGAACTTTACGCCGCAGTCCGGGTCTTCTGCCGGCAAAACCGTTTGGATTTGGTAAAGGAAATTCTGAATGAATCAGATGCCCAAGATAAACAAAGCGTCCAAGCTGTCAGTGATGCTCTCAATCACGAATTACCCGAAAATTGGCATAATGAGTTTATTCGCCTGCTTTCAGAAGGAGATGCCAAGCTTGTTTCCATTGTAGCGAAACTGATCGGTTATCAGCGTATGTCTGCGAGCGAAGAACTTTTGCTGACCTTGCCAAAAAGCGACCCTGACGCATTGCCCGCCATCTTATGGGCTATCGGCCGCATACCGGATTTACAGGATGTTCAATCGCTTTCAAAATATATTCATCACCAGGACGCAAGAATATGTTCCGCTTCGGCGCTGGCACTCCTGAGAAGCGGCGAAAAACTGGCTATAAACGACTGCCTGCGTTATGCCGAAACAGATAATTGGCCGCTTTTACCGCTCGGTCTTGGCGGGGGCGCTTCAGCCGTACCTGTTTTGTTAGAAATCGCATCCGGTGACAAAGTAAGTGCAGACTGCTTGACAGCGCTTGGTTTGCTCGGGGATATTTCAGCAGCGGATACACTTCTTAATTATCTTGACAACACGGAGCTTGCCGAATCTGCGGCGCTGGCGCTGAATCTTATCACCGGCGCGGAACTTTATGAAGAAATCTTCATTCCCGAAGAGATTGATGAAGACGAGTTATTTGACGAAGAACTTGAAAAATTGAAAAAAGGCGAAAGTCTCTATCCGCCGGGCGAGGAACCCGGAACAACTATCAGCCGCCTTTCCCAAAAACCGGAAGACTGGTACGATTGGGGGGAAGAAAACGAATCCCTCCTCAGCCCCGGAATCCGCTATCGCAATGGCAAACCTTATTCACCTGCCTGCCTGCTGGAAAATCTGACATCTGAAAAGAGCACACGTCAGGTAAGGCAATCAGCTTATGAGGAATTGGTCATCCGTTATGGCCTTGATGTTCCCTTTGAGACAGATATGTTCGTTGTGTGGCAAAAACAGGCCCTTGCAAAATATGCAGAACAGATTGAAGCAAACCCTGACTATTTTGAAGCGGGTCAATGGTATTTTGCAGGGAGATTGATAAGCTAGGATTTCATTCAGGTTCAAGATAATAAGGAGGTTTTACCTATTAATAAAATGACAATCAGATTCGTGCATATTCGTACTTATCCTTACTGCTTTCTATGTGTTTTATTTTTCATTTTTGCACTGTTTAATGCAGCCCCGACGGCAGCAGCCGAAGAGTCCAGTGCCGATCCGGATAAACTGGCGGTGATTGAGCTTATCGAAGATGTCTTAGCCCAATCTTTTACGATTCGGCAGGTTGATGATACGCCTAATTTCGGAACTCTTGACATTATATATCCCCTATGGCATAAGGGGGAGCCGGCCGAAGCCCGAAGACGCTGGACATTTCACGGCTATCTGACTTATGCGGCCAAATATACAGTTCATACGGTTTATAGCGAGCAACCCGGTATAATGAAGGCCGAAGGAAAAAAACGCATAACTTTGGCGCGTTTGCTAACGTTTTGGATTTTTCCGCCAGAAATTAAATGGAATAAATTTGAATTGGGCTTTACTATAAAATGCCGGCGCAAACAATCAGGGGAATGGATCATAATTACGGAAACAAACAGTTAAAAGGAGTTTATGCTATATGAAAGAGCGTCAGGAAGTTTTGTGGTCTGAGGGCATGTTCATGCTGCCTCACCATTTTCAATTTGCCAGTCGCAACCTCGACTTTAAACTACAGCAAGGCACGAATCACCTATCGCCTTTTAATTGGGGCTTCAAACACCTTGAGATTGATACAGAGGCACTTAAAAATTACCGTTTTGTGATTCGCTCCTGCGAGGTGATTTTTGGAAATGGCGCTCAATTAAGTATGCCCGGGAATTTGGTCGTACACCCGCGCTCATTTAAATACGCGGGTAGCGGAGACGACGACTTGCTGGATATTTACTTATGTATTCCTGTATGGCGCCCCAACGCACCAAACACTATTAGCACGGATGAGTCGAATGAGGATGAAAGTTTGCTTAGACGGCGCTTTCAGTCCGAAAATATCGAAATCATGGACGAAAACAGTGGAGCCAATCCTCGCTCAATTCAAGTTAAACGATTGCAGGGAAAATTGTTTTATGAAGAGGAAGACCGAAGCGGCTATGACAGCATTCAGGTTGCCCGCGTTAAGCTAACTTCCTCCGGTGAGGTCGAGGGACTTGATCCTGATTATATTCCGCCGGTTGTATCGATTGATTCATGGCCCCCTTTATTGGGTGTGTGCGAAGATATCGCTAATGGCCTGACCATTGCCAATGGTGCGCTGGTGCGCGATTTTACAAATCGGGAGTTCACTGAGCTTTTGGAAATGCCCCGCGGGCTGGAAGCGATTATTAAAATGCTGGCCACCAACGGATTTGTCGCCAGTTTAAATCAAATATGCAAAACACCCTATCTGCCTCCCTATACAATCTATCTTGAACTGTTGCGACTTGCCTCTACTTTAACACTTTTTAAAGGCAAACGCTCAACAGCGTCATTGCCAGATTACGTGCATGATGATCTGGGGTTCTGTTTTTTTAAACTTGCCGATATTATTAGCCGCATGATGGATCGTATTGGTGCCAGCACCTTTATGCAAAGGCCGTTTCAACATCGTAACGAACGCTTGGAAGTGGAGATTGAGGAAGACTGGGCCAGTGGTGCCAAACTTATTTATATAGGCGTTGAAGGCGAAGAAAACCTTTCCCACCTTGATCAAAACGTAATTCGTCTGAAACTCTGCGCGCCTCAAGATGCCAGCGTTATATTACAAAAGCGTTTGGGAGGTATCGGCATGAATCGTTTACGACGTGTGCCGGCAGCGCTTCCAGATAAAATCGGAACCTATTATTTTCAAGTTAATATGGAAAGCACCTATTGGGAAAACATTGAAAAAGAAAGAATTATGTCTCTGATCGGCGATGCCCACCCGAATTATTCTTTTACGCTATATGTGGTTTGAGAGATTTGGTTTATGAATCTTTATGATGTTTCAAATGATCTGTTTATCTATTTAACGGCCTTTCGTTGGCGAGTTGATGCCGGAGTGAATTTACCCATAGAAAGTGTGCAAAAGGATATACTGCAACTTTTCAATGAACAGGAAATCAAAATCAGGCAAAACCCTTCTCTGTCCTTAGCATATAATCAAGTTAAATATGCTTTGGTTGTGTTTGCAGATGAGATGATATTGAATTCCAATTGGAAGCATGGAAACGATTGGTATCAGGCTTTGCTTGAAGAGCACTTTTTTAAAACCAATGTGGGGGGGGATCGTTTCTTTGAATTGTGTGAAGACCTGACGATGGATACTCCCGAAGTGGCGGCCATCTATTATCACTGTCTCACCATGGGGCTCAAAGGACGCTATGAAGCCGGAGCGGAGGAGTTGCAACTTGTAAAGCGGGAGCTGCTGAAAAAAAATCCGAAATTAGCCGCGATGCACAATGAAAAATTAGCGTCTCATTCTTACCAACTCTCCGATGTCCGTAAGCGCCGCAAGTTGCCGGCAATTTTAAAAGGGCAACATATTGTGTTTGTCATCATCATTCTACTGGTTGTGTATATCACACTGGACCGTTTCATCATTTGGCACTATCTGACAGCCAATATAGATACCGTGCGTAATCAAGCGGCCGTCAGCCTGAAGACCGGCGGTTTCCCGTCAACCAGTTTTCCTTCTGATGTTCTGGCCCGACGGACGGAGACGGAAGCGATGCCTCACGAATCGGTAGCGGAACTGATGCCTCACGAACCGGTAATGGAAGCGATGCCTTCCGAACAGACAACAGAACCGTTGCCTCCTGAACCGACAACAGAACCGGTGCCTCCCGAACCGACAACAGAACCGGTGCCTCCCGAACCGACAACAGAACCGGTGGCTCCCGAACCGACAATGGAACCGGTGCCTCCTGAACAGACAACAGAATCGGTGCCTCCTGAACAGGCAACGGAATCGGCACCTCCTGAACCGACAACGGAATCAGATGAGCAACTTATTGAGAACGTAAATATTGAGGAGGACGACAGTGGCCTTCAAAAATTGAGCGATGCGTTATCGTTCAGAGATATACTTACTTTACCCGCCAGAGATATACTTTGGCGTATTCTCGACTCCATAACGCCTCCACCGCCACCGCCACCGCCGCCGCCGCCGCCACCGTTGGATGGCTATACGATTCAGGTCGGTGCCAGTTTCTCTGAAACTAAATCCATCAAACTATTTAACAAGTTAAAAGACAAAGGTTATGAACCTTATTTAGTGAAAGACAAAAAATCAAATGGAAGAATTCTATATCTGATACATCTGGATTATTTCAAGGTCGGTTCAATAAAGATGGCCAGAAAGGCCGCGAATAAATTTCAAAGAAGGGAAAAAATGAAGGTTTTTGTCACGAATTATATTCCTCCGGATTCCGGCTGATAATTCGTTGGAATAGAATGAGGGATGCCTGAATTGCCAATAAACAAACTGATGACAAGTGAAAATCAGGAGTGCTGACTTCAGTTTGCCGCTTTTGGAGCGTTTTGGCCAACTGAAGTCAGCATTCCTGCCCGTCAGCTAATGTTGATACAACACTACCCGATATCTGAATACAGTAGCAGCAGGATGGGTATATTATTTTTAGAGAAATTCCCTATAACGATTATTTTAAGATGAGTGGTTAAAATGCTTAGAATGCCTAGAATACCCAGTGCTATCGCTATTGCAAATAAAGCGGCATCTGCCGGTTCAAAAAAAGCGGCAGATGCCGGTGCGGCGACCAATTTCCGTGTGAAATCATTTTTGAGCATCTTCAAACCACTGCTTTGGTTGCTTCCATTGGCTTTTGCGGCTTGGTTGATTTATCTTTTTATGCCGGATAATACTCCTATCTGGGGCTATAATATCTACTTAAACCGCTACTGTTTGATTATACTGGCTGTCATAACCGGCCTGCTGCTAATCTATGTCATCATCAGACTTGTCAGATATCTGATTGAATCACGAAGGGCTAAAAAGCAGGAAGAACAGGTGGGAAAGGCGGAAATGCAGCGTCTGCGGGAAGGTTTTGAAGCACGTTGGGAAGATGCTCACACCTTCTTGAAATCCGCTTCAGTCGGCCCTTATGATGTGCCTTGGTATCTGATGATCGGTGGACCGAATATGGCCGCCCAATCTTTGTTAGACATTTCCGCGTTATCTGTTCCCGAAACGGCGGAAACCAAAGCCTTGGGTTTATCTCCCAATGTTTTGGATCGATGGCTGTTTGCTAATGACGCCATTTTTATCGACACTGCCGGCCGTCAGAACCACGCATCCGGAGATGATGCCGAAAAGATTGAATGGGAAGTTTTTTTAAAGTTAATGGCTGAGAAAAGACGGCGTTGCCCTATTAATGGTGTGGTCATGCTTATATCCGCTTTTGATCTGGTGAATGACCCTCAGGAAACGCGGATAGCCAAAGCACAGATGATGCGCAGACACATCCGTTATGTCCAAACCATTCTTAAAGTTCTTACTCCTGTGTATTTCGTTGTTATGGGCATGGAAAGGGTTATCGGCTTTACCGATTTTTTTTACGGATTATCAAAAGATGAGCAGAAGCAGATTTGGGGATGGTCGAACCCGCATCTGACTGAAACCGTTTTTAACATCCACATGTTTTTTAAAGCGTTTGATGAACTTACCGCTCAATTGAAAAGGCAGCGTATGGTGCGGTTGAGCAAAGATATTTCCCCGGAAGTCGCCAACCGCGGAGCCATGTTCCCGGATGAATTTGCATCTATGGCTGAACCGTTAAGCGATTATATCAATACTTTGTTTACTGCAAATCGCTATGACGCCCCCCCTGTTTTTCGCGGCTTTTACTTCACCGGCGGTAGTGATCCCGGTCAGTTGACGACGCAGCACTACAAACACTACTTGGGTGATAATGTACTGGAAGAGCTTTCACGTTCCGTAGAGGTTTACACACCTAAAACGCCGCTGTTTATCAACGATCTTTTCAAAAACAAAATATTTAAGGAATCCGGTCTGATCACGCGCCCAAGAGCTGTCTTTCGCAAAAACCTGAAAGTAAAATTAGCGGGTGCCTTGATTGTCGGTCTCTTCATTGTCATAGCCGTAATTTTTATTCGAGATAAAACCGAAAAATCGAATATGGAAGTGAATAAGGTGAAAGCCGATGTACACGCCGCTAAGATTGTGCTTCAGGAAAAAAAAAGAGGGGGGGATGAGTTGACTCTTTGCCGCAACCTGTCGGAAGAACGCCAACATTTAACTCAAATAGGAATGCTGGACCGCATTTTGGGGATGGGCCGTTTTGAAGCATTGGAGAAAGAATTGAGTGTGATTCATCGCTCCGTTTTTCAAGAAACCACCCTTAAAAATATTATTTCCAAAACAGAAACAGCCCTTAATCGCTGGCATGGCAAACGCTCCACCGGCGATCCCGCCTTTCATCTTTTTGCTGCCGCCCTTGATGAGTATATCAATTGGACTAACGATAATATGGGCTTAGGCTTAAATCGCACCATTAATATCCTCCCTTTTTTGGAATTTTTGCAACTCGACCGTGAAATTAAACATCAGTACGATGAGCAGTTTCAAATATATTTAGAAGAAGGCGGCCGAAGCAGTCGTATCGTCAGCGCATCAGCCAAGGAGAATATCCGTCGAGCGTTAGAAGCCGCCCGCATTTATTTGCGTCCCAGTCTTGAATATCTTTACGGTCCCGCTCAAGAACTTACAGATGCCCAGTGGTGGCTGAAACTGGCGTTGCATCTGAAGGAAATCGAAATAAACTATACCGGCCTTTTAAAATTACGACCACCAACCGAGACCTCGTTAAAATCTGACGTTACCACCCTTTATTTAAAATTTCGCGGCTATTTGAATCAAATATTGACCGAATGCCACAATATTGACGATATGATGCAGGCTGGTCAGTATAATCATGTCCGCTGGATTGATGTACATGCTTTTTATGACAAACTGCTGGCAAGCAGTCGCAATATGAAGGAACTGGAACGTCTGGTTGCGAAAGACAGACGGGATGTTACGAGTAACTATCAGGAGAGGGTGATCACACCGATCAAACGTCTGGCACCCGAAATTAATATGTTGATGGAGTACCCATCACAGGCATGGCTGACAGATGTGTTGGTGAAACAATTCGGGCCGGATGTTATCGGCCTGACGCCTGATTTCGGAATAGGAAGCAAACTCTACGGACTGGTGAATCAGGCTGAAAGATACAATGACCTTATTGAACGTATCCAAACGGATTTTACAACATGGCGTTCCCAACTGCCTTTACATATCAGTAGCCTTGACGGTTACCAGGCACCGATTGAAAGCACGGCTTCAGGTATTGAAAAACATGCCGTATTGCTGCGTATGGACGAGCTTAAAGCAATGTCATCCAAACCGGTTCAGGCCGGTAATGCGGAAGAACAAACTGAAAACGAGAGGAAGAAAGAGGAAAGAAGAAAAGATATTGTCGCGTTTTGGCGTATTAACAACCTTGATGATATCATGAGAAAGTGGGTGGCAGTTGCCGACCGCGTTAAAATGCATACGGATACGCTCTATTTTAACGAGCTTTTCAACAGGGCCGATTTTCAACAGGGAATTCCCAAAGTAAATTCGTGGCCTGAAATCAAAGCGCTGGATATTTTCCGTAAAGGTGACGGTATGAGTCTGGTCATTCCGATTCATAATTTTTTGCAGAAATGGCTTGACGAGTTGCCTTCATCGTTGCTGGATTTATCCAAAGAAACCGTTGCAATCAGGCCCTATCCGGAGTTACGTGAATTCACCAACAAGCTTAAAGAAATAATCGTTTTGAAAGATACCTTCCTGCCAAAATTACGCGCTAACGCTATCGATTTTGCCGAATGTGTTCAACTCATGCCTGCGGATACAGGAATGGCATGGCAGGAATTAAGGGATTCGGCTTGGACTGCCACAACAGCAGGTAACAAAATAAGTTGGAACAATTTACAGAGTTTCAGCGGTTTCAGACAATCGCTGGAGATGGAAAGAGGCGAGGTTGATCAGGTGATTCTGCGCCAATTGGTTGGGCTTGAATCGCATGTTCTGAACACATTTAAAAAAGATTTGATTAACTTATACCGTGTCGAAAGAAAACAGTTTTATGATCGCTACAACAAAGTGAATTATGGTTTGAAATTCCCGTTCCGGTTAGACGGACCACAGCTTGATGATATTTCGCTGTTACCTTTCTTTTCCGATGTGAACACCCTTGAACGTCATTTTGAACTTGAACAGGGGATGTATGTACAATCTTCAGATGGGCAAAAAACCCTTATCGCTCCAATCGCCCAAGGTATTGTCAAGGAGCTTGTTGATCATGAGTGGATGCAATTTTATCAAAACTGTAATAGCCTTGAGCGACTTTTGTTTAAAAAAGGGATGGCTCGGACTCATAAAGCCGCCACATCCATGAAGCCGGGCGCTGTGGGTTCCTATTTTCATTGGGTGCGTATCCATTTAGGAAACGGGATCGTCAAAGATATCAGTGTCTATGGCAAACCGCTTGAAGAAACCAATGTGATCGCCGAAGATGTTTCGGTCACCCTGCATGGTCTGGATGCCGCCAGGATGCCTCAGTCCACCGCGTTTGTCACTCAAGGCGATCATGCCCTTTTACAGATGATCTATCTTTATGGTAAGCCAATGGATGCTGAAAGAATGATTTGGTTGGTGGATTTGGAAATTCCGTTGAGTATCTCGCCATCTTTTACCGTCAAATTCACCATGCGGTTTCAATTTGAAGAGGGATTGCCGGAATTGCCGATATGGCCCGGTTTGAATAATGTGCAATCATAGATCGTCAGTCACAAGTTTTAAACCATAACCTAACTCATTGAATTATATTAATATGAAGAATTTTAAACGTCCACTCTTTACCCTTATAATCGCGGGATTTATATCCGCCTGTTCCACCACTGACACTTTAACACCCAAACAATTTATTATTTTTCGTGCAAATGATGTCAAAAAAGTTGAAGGTCGGCTTTATTACAAGGAAATGAAAGTAAGTCGCAAAGCTAAAAATGAAGTTATACTTCAAGGCAGATTGATTTTTTTGAATTTGAAAGGCTGGCATAGCAAAGAACCGGTGCCTTCATATACTTATCGGACAGCAGATAAACAACTTATCAAAAATTTGGATGTTTATCAACAGGTCCCTGTATATTCATACTGGGCTATTGATGAAACTTCGACATGTTATATACCTGTTCGCTTGATTATTGGGAAAATTAATGTTAAAACATTTGATTTAAAATTGTTGAGCCTTGAGTATCATAATGAAAACCTCAAAGATGGTGTTATTTTAAGTTCGGATGCGATCATTCATAAAAATTATTTTGAAGTTCGCTATAACTCAAAACTTTTGATTATCAATAGCTTGAAATTAATTGAAAACAAAGATTTTAATATCAATCATAGTATTGAAATTCAGATTGATTTTCCACCCTCATGGCCTAAAGATGATGCTAACCGCCTGATGTGGACATAGAGCGATAAAGAACGGCATAATGGAAACAGATTCCGGTAAAGAAAAATTCAGTCAGGCACTTGAAAACAGGGTCATAAAAAACCTCCGTAATAATAATTTATTATTTGCCGCGGAGGCTTTCGGCACTATTATTGAAGATGCATCTATGGATGCCAGCACATGTCCCGAAGATGATTTTATCCCTCGAACACTCAAAATTGCCAAAATTACAGACGATAAGATACTCGCCAAAAATGCCCGCCAAAGATTGCAATATGCCGGGATAAAATATTCGCTTTCGGCGGCCCTTATTTCAACTCTGAATATCTATGCACAGGGGTTGACGCCCTTGTTGGACAATGAGCGAATATCTGAAAGTGATAATCCGGATGATTTCCCTCAATGGTATAATCTGGCACAAGCAAAGGCTGAGAATATCTTTACAGCCTCGGCTCTGGATACAATTATCAGTATGATATGTAATCGTGATCGTAAGCAAAGAGCGGGCTTGTTGTGCAAATTGATTAATCGCTGCATTGATTCCGAAATCGTTCGCATCAGTCGCTTTTACACTGATAGAGACAACGCTGTACGGGTGCTTGACCTTTATCTTGATAAGCTGAAGGAACTTTTATTAATCCGGGAATTGATTGATTCTTCTCTGGAAATAGGCCAAGACCCGGAGGAATTAGTCCCTTATGCAACTTCTAATATTATTAAAAGCCTTCTAAATTATAACATTGTCAGAGCTATTGACAATATTAACGCTCTCGCTTATTTTCACTATGTGGTGCAGGAAAGAAATCATAAAAGCATCGATGCAAACAAAAATTTTTCAAACGGAACCTTCTTCGATTCGGAAAAAGACATTGCTTTTTTAAAAAATAATGACAAATACACATGGCCGATATTGATTCGTAAAATGTCTGCCGATTTACCGGTTGTCAAAACGCTGATGAAATACCGTTTTGCTCACGGACTTATCACACTCAATACGGCCTTGGCTTATCGTTATGCTGAAAAAGGCTCGGAAGTGAAATTAAAGACCGGAGAGAAGGATGCGGTTGTTTTAAATGGATTGGCTCTTACGCAAACAGGTTACATTAAATCAGTCGGTGTGAACGATGATGGTATCAGAAATCAATTTTACATAGACATAGATACTTTTAAAATAATCAGGAAGGTCGTTAGCAAACGTAATGTGGGAAGTTTTTTCCGTGTTCGGGAAAAAATCGAACATCAGCGTGCCAAACTGGCTGATAAATTAGAAAACACCATCCCTTATATAGATGAGATGACCAGAGAAAAAGAAAATCGCAATGAGTCTCTCTACGATGAAATCACAAAAATTGAATCCAAGCAGCGGCGACACCGTAAATCCTGGTTAAAAAAGCTGATGCGTTCGGTTATGCCTAGTGCTTATGATAAAGATAAAAAAAGGAAAAAGAAAGAAATCAGTGAAAATAAAGTAACAATTAACCAGCTCTCGGAACTGAATACTATGCACCATGAAATGAAATTTTTCTTTAAAGAAATTGCACAACTTTTTCATTAACTTATGGAATTTTCGGTATCTTTCATTTTAAATTCAATTACAGTGATTTAACGAACTATTATGATTTATGAATAAAAATAAAATTCACCTACCTTTTACATTTAGCTTGTTTATCGTACTACTCTTATCCTCTTGTGGGCTGTTTTATCCTGATCAACCGCCACCGCCGCATGTCAAAACTAAAACCATACTGTTTAAGTGCGATAATTCCATCAATCACGACATGTTGTTGCCTGTGGAAGTGATTTGTTTGACAACGGATGGTCAACTGGGTGAAGTGGCCGGAATCGGACCGAATAACTGGTTCGATTCGAAAGAGCGTAATAAGTATCCCTTTAAGCATACGTTAATGCTTCGTAATGGTGAAGATCGCCTGCTCAGATTAAAAAAAATGCCTCCTGACGCTAAGTATGTTGTCCTTTTTGCTTCATACTATAAAGTTGAAGAGCAGGAGCCTCAGCAGATTGTCCTGACAACGGATGCTGAAATAAAAGAAGTTGTCTGGGTTAGCGCCGTTTCGCTGTATCATTGACTACAAGAAAATGATGACATTGAATTACGGCATATATATGAAGCCAGAGTCTGAAAAAGCAAGATACTGGCGATAAAATCCAGAAAGGATTTTAAACATGAAGTTGTCAAAAATACTTCTATACTTATTAGGAAGTTTTTTGCTGTTCGGGTGTTCCGGAGGTCTTGAAACCAATGCCATAGATGAAGGCATTGTTACGTTACGATTGATTAATGCGGCCAGCGGCAATTTGACAGGTGATGTCAGTGCCGCTTCTCCTGGTACTTTACAGGCCACGGTTACAGATGTAAACGGAAACCCGATTGTAGGGTTGGTGGTCAGTTTTTATACGAATGAGCGGGGCATTCCTTATCCAGGTGCGGCTTTAACAGGCAGTAATGGCGTTGCATCTGTCGGACTTTTCGCCGGCTCAGTTCCGGGTGCTGACACGGCATACGCCAGGATAACAACATCAGCGGGAAATTTTTCTGCTGCCGTAGGATTTTATACCAAAGGCGATCAGCCCAAAACGAAGCTTATCTCTTTGGCATTGGAAAGCACCGAACTCGAACTAGGTGCCGATACGACTATTACCGCAACAGTTACTTATGAAGATGGAGAGCCGGTACCCAACAGCAGTGTTTCCTTTTCAACCACACTCGGATCGGTCTATCCGGCTGCCGCCGCCACCGCTTCAGATGGCATCGCCCTTTCGACCTTGAATGCTGGGTATGTGGCGGGAAGGGGGCTTGCAAGGGCAAGCGTTAGCGGCGCTACGGCAAGCGCTAATTTCTCGGTGGCTTATGAAACCCGAACAATACTTATTTCTCTGGTATTGGAAAGCATTGAACTCGAATTGGGTGCGAACACCCTGATGACCGCAACCGTCGCGTATGACGATGGAACGCCCATAACTAACACAAATGTCACTTTTTCAACAACGATGGGATCGGTTAGCCCGGCCACAGCGACAACGGATTCAGGCGGCATTGCCATTTCCACATTGAATGCAGGAGAGGTGGAGGGAACGGGGATAGCCACGGCAAGTGTAAGCGGCGCGACGAAAAGCACTAACTTTACGGTTGACACACAAACGGATGATGAAACGGAGGAGGATGAAGATGAACCGGAATACGAATCCGAATCCGCTCCGGTAACGCCTACACCGGAATCACAATCTGACTCGGCGTCAAAAATCGGAATCACCGATTAATGAGAATGTCAGTTAGCCTGGTGCTTAAAAAGGATGCCAATTTGTCTAAATTCGGCATCCTTTTTTATGATTCGCAAATCACCTAATAACATTGGCTTGTATCCACTCGAATATAGCGTTGCGCCGCGTTCTGATTTTCTCCTGCATAGAGTGTGTTCACAAGATTCAAATTATTAGTGACCAGTTTAGGAACGAATAATGTAAAATAGGTGTCCCAATTAAACCCTCTGATTGTCGGAACCGGTTGTTGCAGGTTCATATTTTTTACATAAACGCGATAATACATTCTTGGTTTCAAAGCATCCAGCTCATCATCAGATAGAACCGGCGTATCAAATTTGACTCTGATTACATTTTGTTGGGCACCACCAGAATGAAGCGCAAAAGTGCCATAGCGATCCCAATAAACATTTTCTTTAGTTGTGTAATAAGAAGCCACTTTTTCGAATGCGGTATTGCACACTTCTATATAAAAGCTCAAATCATTTTTAGGAGAATAAGTGTTCGTTTCAAATTCAATGTGGATGCGATTATTGCATAACAAATATGTATTGGAAGACGCCATCAGGGGCGGGAGGATGCCAGCCGCCATTCTTCTTTCCAATAACTCAACGATATCATCATATAATACGGCAGGATCAAACGATTCGCCGGCCCCACATGCCGGTTCGGACGTTCTTCCAGACCGCAACTCGAAATGGACATGCTCATCCCACCCCGCAGGAACTCCAAATGCGCCTTGCATTCCCAATTCGTCTCCCACTTTTACGCTTTCCTCTTTATTAACAATTATTTTACTGGCGTGGAAATAAAGCGCTGTTCTGTCTTGACCCTGATCATAGACCGCCAAAATATTATACGGACCGTCTCCGACAGCAATAACTTCACCGGCTGAAAGCGCGTAAAACGGGCGCTCGCCTGTTTTTTCGCCAGCCACATCTTTAGTTTGCATGTCAATGCCTGCATGCCCGCCGTCATATCCTTGGCAATCAGGAAGCAAGCTGGGGTTTCCGCCCCAGTCATTATTATTATGGGGGTAGTTTACGCCTTGCACCGGGTCATCAAGAGAAGCTAATGAAACATCAAAGAGGATGCTGGCAAGATAGCGAACAACCTGAGCTCTTGTCAATCCGTCATCGGTGTAAGTGCAAAAGCCTGTTGCTGTCGTCAATAGTAATAAAGCTACGGTTACCAATAATACTGTTAATTGCTTTTTCATGGCATTACTCCCTTTATTGTAAAATCAATAGTTATTTTATTCAAGCGACTTAAACACCGAATAAAAACGTGTCATCATCTTTTCAGAAATATAGACAGTCGCATATTAAATCACACTGCGTTATCAGTCGTCGGCGTATTACAATACAGCATCTTCCCTCTATTCTTGTGAAATTTAATATGTGATTGCCCATAGAAGTTCAAGCTTCAGCTTGAGTTACTACCATAGCGAGCTGAAGTTATTTCGTACCCGATATCTATCATTATGTTTTATAACGCATCAAATTAGCTTTTGTCAAAAAAATAATGAAAAACGCACCAAAATTAATAACTGAAACTAAATAATTTATCCTTATCTCATTTGAATTTCAAGTATTGTAAAAATTATTTTGATTTTTTTCTAAAGCATGTTATAGTGCTTTGATTTTTTATGGTCAGTTGAAAATCATAAGCCTCATCTCTTGACAACGGGTGCTGAAAGAGATAAAAAAGGTAATCTTGGTGAGTGCCATTGCGATCTGTTAACACAAATGCAATTAAGGAGATACACATCTATGAAACCAATTCATCGACTTGGTACGTTAAATCTTCAATTATTCATAATCTTTTTATTTGTGCTTCCTGTTTTGATCATCAGTTGTGCTCCGACTGAAATTGAAGAACAGGATTTCGGTCTGGTAAGAACCCAAACCATAAGATTTGAATGTGGTAAGCAACTCAATCAGGGATTACTGCTTCCTGTGGATATTATCTACATAACCAGGTACCACATGCCGCGTGAGGTGGTCTCTATCGGACCGAATAAGTGGTTTAACTCTTTATGGCGGGAAAAATGGGAGGAGAGACAGACCGTAAGTCTCAAAGGAGGTGAAACGCGGAAGATCAAATTGAACGAATTATGGTTACGAAACACCAAGTTTTTAATTATTTATGCAGATTTTAAGGGAGTTGAAGAACCATATTCCCAGCAAATCATTATCGACAAATCAGGCTACCGGAATGAAAATATTCTGGTTTTGCCACGCTCATTGGTGCTTGATGAGGAATACGGCTTTTGGCTCTGGCGCTGGTTATTTGGTTAATAACCTTTTCTCATAATTATCAGACCAAACCAACCTTGATGCTCTGAAAATTCTATAAACACAAAACGATATCTGAAAACGAACAAAAAAGGAGATTTTAACAGCTATGCGAAAAGCAATGGCGCTCTGTCTGTTCATCGTATTAAGTTTTATGCCTGTAAAAAGTATAGCCGGTGTTGATTTTGTTTTAAACGTCACCCCCGGTTTTTTTCTGTTCAGTTCCTCTGCTGACGGAACCCGCGTCAGTGATGGGTTGAGAACTGATGAAGTCAGCGGTTTTATAAGCAATATTGCAACGTTAAGCGGAGGTGTCGGTTTTGACACACGCGCCCTTTTTATTGATTGTGTCGGTGGCGTAGGCTATTTATATAATTCTTCATTCAGCGGGCCGGTTTATATGATGGATGTTGCCTTTCGATTTAAAATGCCTAGCGAAGTGCTGACGCTGGGTCCGCATTTCAGTTACATGATGTATAACCTTGACTGGGATGGAAATGTGAATGTGTCTTTATCCGATAATTCCGGATTTGTAGGCGGTTTAGGGATGACTGTGGGTACAAAGCCATTTTCCTTTGTCGCTTCAATTGATTATGTGAATGCGTCCTTTGGCGTGAAATCCGACACTTATTTGAATAATGCGGATTTGGATTTATCTGGTTTGGCATTGCAAGTCGGTGTGATTTTCAGATTTTAATAATCAGCACTCCTTTGGCGGCATTTCATAAAATTTTTCGATCTACTGATAATCAGTAGATCGAAAATACCTGAAAATACGGTATGGAGCGCAAAAATTGGTGATCTTCCGTTACCACTTTGAAAATAATTCTTGACATAGGGCGACCAAATTATCCTAGTTTCATAGGAAGTGAAACTATGAGGAAAGCACAAAATTGGAATCAGCCCTGCCCTGACAAAAGCTGTGAAATGTATGGTCAGATGAATAAAGGCAATATCTCCGGCATAAGCACTTACCTGACAAAAAGTGGCAGCCGCAGTATTTTTAAGTGTAAATGCTGCAATTATTCTTTCTCCGAGACCGGAGACACTGTGTTTTTTGATCTGAAAACGCCTGAAGAAAAGGTAATCACAGCTCTGAAAATGATCCTTGTGCGGGTAAGCATTTCCGGCATCAGTTTCGTTCTTAGTATTAAGGAGGTGACAATCCTTAAATGGCAGGATCGTGCCTACCGGAAAGCCGATAAAATTAATAAGATATTGCTTAAGGATATTGCTGTGACGGAAGTTCAATCAGATGAAATGTGGAGTTTTGTTAAAAAAAAGTGAGTGAAAACAAAAATGAAGAAGTGGTGGAAAATTATGAAACAGAAGATGGAAAGCAGTGGGTTTGGCTGAGTTATGCACCTGAATTCAGACTGATTCCGGCAATGGCGGCAGGTCCTGGAACATTTGAAAACGCCCTTCTTCTGATACAGATGACAGCGAGTGTTGTTCTCGGTATCCCATGTTTTTTCAGTGACGGATTTAGCTGTTACCTTCCGGCGTTGATCGAGTGTTATCATACGATAAAAACTTTTCCTAAAACCGGTCAGAGAGGTCGTCCTGATTTTATTCTCACATATTTTCGGGGAAACATCGGGTTTATGCCGGCAGTCCGAGTTTGACAAGACAGCCTTCTTCAATTTTCTCTTCCCGGTACAGTTGAAGAAATTTTTTCAGGTTGCAGGCTGTCCGGCACAAAGATGACCATATCCGGTCCCCGCTTACCCCCCGGTAAAGACTGCGCCCGAACCCCCGCAGATTTTTTGCCACAGCTATGAGTCCTTCCGTTGCGGACCGGGCTTTGCGGCGGTAATCCCGTTCTTTTCCGGAACGTCCGTACTTCTGCCGAGGAATATATGGTCGGTTTTTTCCGGAGTTTTCAGATTGACCCGGCTCCGGAATCCCATATCTCCGACGGCATATTCCGGCACTCCTTTCATCCTTTTTATAAAGAGTTCGGCAGTATCTGACCACAGTCAGCTATCATCAGGTTTTCCGATAAAATTTTCCACTGTCACCATGAATCCCTGACGGTTGAAAGACAGTTGGAGAGTTGTCCCGAATTCACAGGAAGGATGTTTCTTACCTTTTTTAATGGGACGGGCATCGGGTTCATCCAGAACGACAATACGGTTTTCGATATGCCTTTTCCCCCTGATTTTCTGCGTATTCCGCTCTTCCAGGCGGTTAAGAATCCGCAGTATCCCGAGATTTCTCGGCGTCGGAAAACTCAGCACCTGTTCTCTGAATATTTTCAGAGACTGCGAAAAAATATCGGAGAATATGAGAAGATTTTTGGAAATTTTCTCTTTTTTTCTATTCAGACTCCACTCACGGCACAGTTTTTTCAGTTCTTTGTCATCCTGCCATAAAGGAATACCGTAACGTGCGGCAAACTGTCTCATTTTTCCAAAAGCTTTGAAAATCAGATTATTGAAGACGGCGCGCCTTATCATCGCAGCTGATTAATGAAAGAGTTTAAAAATAAAATGGAACAGGGAAACCGTCTGTTCACCTTTCAATCGCCATCATATTCTCCTGATAAAAATCCCATTGAAAAACTGTGGAAAAATACAAAACGGGACACTACGCATATGAAATATTCACCTGCATTTGAAGTTCTCCGTAAAGCTGTTGTCAATGCGTTTGAAAAATATCAGAACGATGCTGCGAAAATAATATGTGTTATGAAGAAATTGAGAGCGGAGGCAGGTATTGCCTGAGAATATAAACATGACATTAATTATCTGAAAAACTATAACTCCTTGAATTTAAACATTCGAATTCAACCCTTGATTCGCATTGTCAGTCTTTTTTAAACTTAGCCGTGACAGATGGAAAGCAAAAAACTGGAAATCGAAAAAAATCATTAAACGTCTTAAAAACAGAATCAGATTCTTAATTGAAAAAGATATTAGGAAAAGATGAAAAATGGTCAGAGTTTATAAGTTTTGCCGGACGAGTCAAAGTACGAGTTCAACAGACGCCCTTAGCCCCCTTGTCACCGCCCAATCAGAGGAGTGAGGCACGTTATATGAATGTCGATAAACTTGTCAAATGGGGAGCGGATATGCTTGAATTGATTGATAACGGTGAAATAAAATGCGATGAAAAATACAATCCTGAACATATTGATGAAAAACCGGGTCGGATCACCGAATTCCGCGAACCGCTTAAAGAGTGGTGTGAGGTCATGCAAGTTGTAGGAATAACAGAACGTTTTGTGAGAGAGCAAGGGATAGGCGGGGATTGTCATATTGTCTTGGAGAATCTACCTGATATGGATGTTAAGACAGAGAAAGCTCTAAGTGTGAGGCAAGAGTTAACAGAATTCGTAGTGACAGAATCGCTGAAAGTTAATACTGATGAACGATTGTCAGGAAGCAGTGAAATTATTGAATCAGTTTTCGGAAAATTTAAATTTTTTGAAAAAGATCAGGCAAAAAGCGGTGTCACCGGATTATTGTTAAGCATCGGGGCATTGGTCTCAGAAACATCTGATCACTTAGTTCAAAAGGCAATGGAAACAGTTCGAACCGGAGACGTTTCAAAATGGTGTAAAAAAATGATTGGACAAACTGTTCAGTCAAAGAGAAAAGAGGCTTTTAACCCTCCTTCAAAAGGAACAAAAGTGGGATCAATTTCTTGAGCTTTTTTAGAGAATTTTCATCACCTCAGGAAAGAGGTTCCCACGCAACGCGTGGGAACCGGAGGGAGTTGAATATTTCAGGGTCAGAATTTATTTTTCAGCATAAACATCGGCGACTTTCAGTGCCTGATCCATGATGGCAACGCCTTCGTCGATTTCGTCTTTGGTAACGATCAGCGGCGGGGCCATTACAACCACATTGACCGGGTTGGCGGCCATGGCCATCATGCCGAGTTCGCCCAGTTTTTTGGCGACTTCCAGCTTGGGATTCATTCCCGCCCGGATTTTGGCATCTGTCGATGTCATTGGTTCTTTGGTCTTTTTGTTTTTCACTAGTTCCAAGCCCACAAACAGGCCCAGTCCGCGAACATCGCCTACGCAGGGATGTTTATCTTTAAGTTCCTGAGCCTTTTCAAGAAGATAGCTACCCATTTTAGCAGAATTCTCAATTAAGTTATCGCTTTGATAGATTGGAATCACAGACAGGGCGGTAGCACATCCCAGGGCATGCCCTGCATACGTGGCGCCGTGGCTGAAGAATTGGTCTTTGAAACGGTCGCCGATGTGCTCGCGAACTATTGTGGCTCCGAGAGGAAGATAGCCGCAAGTCAAGCCTTTGGCCATGGTCATGATATCCGGGGTTACGTCCCAGTGATTCATGGCAAACCATTTGCCGGTGCGTCCGAGTCCGGTCATCACTTCATCGGCGATCATAAGCACACCCCATTTGTCACACACCTTGCGCAGTTCGGGGAAATATTCCGGCGGAGGCACGATGATGCCGTTGGCTCCGGTTACCGGTTCGAAAATAATACCGGCGACTTGGTCTCCGCCGCCTTCCAATTCGATAGCTTCATCGATATATTTTACGCATTGAAGGTCACATTGCGGATAGGCCTGGCCGAACATACAGCGATAGCAATAGGGTTGCGGCACTTTGATCATATCCGTGCCTCCCAACACCTGGGCCCAACTGCGGGAATCGCCTGCGGACAGCGTCATGGCTGTAGACGTGCCGCCGTGGTAGGTTCTGAAACGGGTGATTATTTTGCGGCGTCCGGTGAATTGGTGACAAATCTTGACAGCGGCCTCGTTGGCTTCAGCGCCGCCCAAAGAAATAAAGGAACGTGAAAGGTCACCGGGCGTGATTTCAGCCAACGTTTTGGCAAGCAAAGCCCGCGGTTTGTTAGACATACTCGGTGCGAATGAGGTCAGGGTCTGAGCTTGTTGGCAGATCGCCTCGACCACGCGCGGGTCTTGATGGCCGATATTGTGACTGACAAAACAGGAACTGAAATCAAGCCGCTCACGACCATCCTCGGTGGTGAATCGAACGCCCTTGGCGGAAACGACCCGCGGAGGCGACTGCGCCGGCTGATACGACCATGACTGAAAATTGTTTTCAACTTCATAACGGTCGAGGTCTTCTTTTTCACTGGGAATATTTTTAAAATCGATCATTTTTTTCTCCTATTGCATAGAAATCGGGTTTTTCCGAAAAACCCGATTTCTGTTTTTATGGTGTGTAATTCGCGACCGTCGGTTAATACACTAAAGTAGGTCGGGTTAGCGATAGCGTAACCCGACATCAACCGGCAATATTGTCGGGTTACGCTATCGCTAACCCGACCTACTGAGTTTGTGCCAATCCATGGTCTTGAATTACACACGTTTTTATGGCACCCAAAGCGCCCGAATGAGCGCCGCTATACTAAGTATCATAAGCAGGATAAGAACTTTGCGACGAAAGGATTCTTCATTGCTTCGCTTGAAAAAATGACTCCCCAGGCTGATACCTATGAGCAACGGCATGAGACAGGCGCCAGCCATGACACCGGTTTTGGCGTGTACCAACCCCTGGGACAGACATATAAGAAAAGTCAGAAAATCGAGTCCCAGGAAGAAAGCGATAATCGACGCGCGGGAAACAGCCACGCCGGCGGGAGTTGAAAGGTAAAATAAAATCACCGGAGGGCCGCCAATGGTGGCCGCACCGTTTAACAGGCCGGATGCCACGCCGGTGGCCAGGGTTTGGTTACGGCCCGGCATTGTTTTTAAAGCGAAACCACGCCATAAAAGAATGACCAAAGTCATCACCGTTATCGCTATGGCCGCGCGCATCGGACGGGCAGGGACATTGGCCAGCAGGTAAACCCCTGCCGGAGTGCCGAGAATCACGCCCATAGATAGCCATAAAAGAGAACGCCAGTCAACCTGACGCCACACGCGCGGCAGCAGCGAGATGCTGGCTACAATCTCAAGCGCCAAAATCAGAGGCACGACTTCCACTGGCGGAAAAACCAGCGAAAGACTCATAACGGCGACCATTGAAAAACCGAAACCGCTGTAACCGCGTATGATTCCGGCTACCAGAATCGCACATCCTAAAAAAATCAGGGTGTAAATTGACATAATTTAAATCACAAATTTCAAATAAATCTCAAATCGCAATAATCAAATCTCAAAGAAATTCCAAATTACAATTTGTATTTTAGATATTGTGATTTGTTTGCTATTTGTATTTTGTTCATTGAGATTTATTTGTAATTTATCAGCTATTTACCATATTTTTCCCAAACGCCACCAAAAATATTTTCCTCCACCACACTGGCCGGCTTAATCGGTTCTGACAACCAAGTGACATTGATAAAGTGTTTCCAATAGATATTTTCGGTGGTGATGTTGCCGCCCCAAGTGCCGCAACCTAATGTCACTGTTGAGGGCATGCCGTTCCACAAATTGCCGCCGGCTGAAGGGGCATGCGGTTGGCGAACAATAACCCGGCTGACTTTCAATTCCGCCGCCGCTTTGTCAATGTAATCGGGATTGAACGAATAAAGGCCGCAAGAATGCCCCATTCCGGCGTATTCGTGCAATTTGGTGACTGTGGCGATGGCCTCATCAAAATCGGTTTTGTATTTCCACAGCGCCAGAACCGGTGAAATCTTTTCACCGCTGAATCTGTCTGTACCGGCGTTTTCCGCTTCAACCAACAGCATAGAGGTGTTATCAGGGACTTCGATACCGGCATCCGCGGCGATTCGATTGGCCGAAACCGCCACAATCTTGAGGTTCAATGCCATTTTGCCCGGCTGTTTGGTAGGTGTCCACATCCATTGTTCAAGTTTGTTTTTTTCTTCCGCGTTGCAAAGATAAGCGCCTCGCTTGATAAATTCGGCTTTTAGCCGGTCATAAACGCTTTCGTGAATGACAATCGAAGTGTCCGAGCTGCACGAAGTGGCGTTATCGAATGTTTTGCTGATTGTTATTTTTTCAGCGGCGTCTTCGATATCGGCATCTTCGGCCACAATGATGACCGGGTTTCCGGCACCGACGCCATAAGCCGGTGTGCCGCTCGAATACGCGGCTTTGACCATCACCGCCCCTCCGGTCGCCAAAACCAAATCGGCTTGGCGCATCAATTCCTGGCTGCGCGGTATGCTAGGTTCTTCGATGTATTGAATCAAATCTTCAGGCGCGCCGACTTTGCGCAATCCCTGGCGCATAAAATCGGTCACCACCTTGCAGGAGCGTTTGGCGCGGGGATGCGGCGCAAAGATAACGGCGTTGCGGCCTTTCAAAATGCCCACAGTGTTGCTTGCCGGCGTCGCGGTCGGGTTTGTGACCGGTGACAACGCACCGATAACGCCCACCGGCTTGGCGTATTTGGTGATCCCCCGGGCTTCATCACGTTCGATAACTCCCACACTTTTGGCGTTTTTATCCATAATATCCCGGCAGACGCCAAGCACTTTTACCTTATGTTTCCTGAGTTTATGTTCATAAACGCCCATTCCGGTTTCTTCAACAGCGATTCGGGCGCATGCGTCGATATTTTCATCCTTATAAACTTCCCAACCCACAGCGAGACAAACTTCATCAATTTGCTCCTGAGTGTAGTCAGCGATCTTTTGCTGGGCAATGCGTGCTTTAGCTATCAAATCGCCGATGACTTTCATATCATCAGACATTGTTTTTTCTCCTTTGATAAATTATTGCGGTAACGTTTCAATCTCCCACGCCGGAGCTTGGGAACAAGACATAAAAATGTAGGGTGGGCAAAATGCCTTATGAGATATTCGTATTTTCAGAAAAGAACATTGGCATTTTGCCCACCATTCTGCAACAAAACCGGTGGGCAAAGGTTGTTTTATTTAACGAAGTTTATTTTTCTATATTTTCATCAACCATAAACTGACAAAGTGGAAAAACTTTGCCCACCCTACATTGTTAATCAGGACTGCTTTCAGGTCGTTGACATGCTGTAACCCAATTCAAACGCCTTTTTATTTTCCTCTTTAAATTTAGGAATAATTTGCAGCATTGTGGTCAGCATGTTTTCTTTGTCTAACAATCCGTCTGTGGCTCCGGTCAAAGCTCCCAGCATGATGGTATTGGTATAGATCGCGCGACCCAATTTTTCCACAGCCGTATCCTTGGCGGCAACGGCGATCTGCCGGAAAGGTTTGCTTGCATCAATCTCCACAGTGGCTGGATCATACAGCATGACCCCGTCTTTCATCATGTGGCCGAATTGTTTGTATGCGGCGGTGGAAAATGAACAAAAGTAATCCGGGGCTTCCACCAACGGACTGTCAATCTCTTCTTTTGAAAGAACCAACTGGGTTCTGACATAGCCGCCGCGCTGCTCCGTTCCGTGACTTTTAAGCATTGTGACGCGAAACCCCTGGTTGACCGCCGCCACACCCACAATCTGACCGAGTCTGACAACGCCTTGGCCGCCGAAACCACTGGCCAATATCTCAATGCGATCCTTCATCTTGAAACCTCCTTTGAATGTCTGACACTTGTTTCTTTAGCGCTTGTGAAAATTCAGGTCTGGAATTGCTGGCGTCATGGTAAACGCCGGTTCGCCAGATAGTGTCCTCGGTTTCCTCTCCGAGAGGTGCGGCGCGGTCTTTAATCCAATTAAAGATATTGACCGCATTTCTGGAACCCAGCGCATTCTTGGCAAAGTTGGTTGTGCAGGGAAAGACCGTATGAACCAGTGAGAAGCCATTATTTTGAACGGCTTTTTTCAGTGTTTCCACCAAAGCGGCGCCATCCATGCTGACATGGCGGGCCAGGAATGTGGCTCCCGCTTCTTTTAATATTTTCAACACGTCCATGTCCGGCTGCACCCAGTTAGGCTCTGACATGCCGTAGGGGCTGCTGTCGGTCACAATACCCGGCGGAGTGGTCCATCCGAATTGTCCGCCTGTGGATTGGTAGCCCAGATTATCGCAAACCAGAACAGTCATTTGAGTGTTGGTACGGGCTGAATGGAGAACGTGGTTAAAGCCGATACCAAACGCATCGCCGTCGCCAACGGTCAAAATAATTTTCATATCATCCGGCATGGCGATCCTCAAACCTCTTGCGATAGGATAAACGCGCCCATGGGTGCCGGCGAAGTTATCGCCATTCCAGGTGGCAAAAGTCTGCCGTCCGGAGCATCCGATAGATGTCCCCCAAATAATATCATCCACTTCATAATCCAGATCGGCCAGCGCTTTGACCAGCGCTTTGTGACATTGCCCAAGACCGCACCCGGAACAGGCTGTGCTGGGTATTTTCCTTGCTCTTAAATATTTTCGTGCCAGTTTGTCCATTACCACGCCTCCTTTTCCCATCCCTCAGGCCGCAGGGGTTCATTATTCAAAAGTTTGTCAAACGTCTCATGCATCTCCACCACTGTGGGCAATTCGCCGCATTTTCCGAAGAAATGAATTTCACTTCCACCAGGCGCTGCGCGTTTGACTTCCCGAACCATTTGCCCGTCGTAATCCAGTTCCACCACAAGATATTTGGTTTTTTGTGAAAAAAGTTCATCCGGGAAAGGCCACAAAGAAATCGGTCTGATCATACCGATTTTAAGCCCTTTTTCACGCGCCTTTTTAACCGCGGTTTTAACGCTTCTGGAAGGCGTCCCATAAGACACAGCGATAATATCAGGATCATCATCTACAAATAAAGTTTCATAACGTGTGATAATATCCTTATTATTTCTGATCTTGTAAATCATGCGGTAGGAATGTTTATGATGCGCTTCCACGGTTTCGATATCATAACCTTCTTCCGTGGGCGTCCAGTCGGAACACATGGCGCCGGTGTTTTTACCCAAAACCACCGGCGGCACGTCGATCTCATCTGTGGGCGGATAGAATTCGGGTCCTTTATGGAATTCACGCTCTGCAAACCTTAGGCCCATAGCTTCTTTTTCTTCATCTGTTTCCGGGACGCTGATGTCTTCCAGCCCGTCGGTGATCAACTGGTCCGCCAGAACCGTCACTGGCGTGCGGAATCTTTCGGAAAGATAGAATGCTTCAATCGTAAGCTCCATCGCTTCTTGGGCGCTGTTGGGTGCCAGCACGATGGTCTCATAGTTGCCGCCCTGGGTGGGGTAGCGGCTGTTATAAAATTCACCCTGTCCTGGCGCGCCGGTGATCCCGCTCACCGGGCCGACTCTTTGGGAATTGAGTACGACTATCGGGATTTCACATCCAATTGCCCAACCATAAGGATCGGCGTAAAGGATAAAACCCGGGCCTGATGTCGCAGTCATGGTTTTCAAGCCGCCTGAGGCAGCTCCCACAGCCATGTGCATAGCGGCGCATTCATCTTCGGCCTGAACATAATAGCCGCCTACGCGCGGCAAATTGATAGACATAGCCTCGGCGATTTCGGTGGCCGGCGTAATCGGATAACCTGCAAAAAGCCGGCAGCCCGCCAATATCGCTCCTTCCGTAATGGCAAAATTGCCGGTTTCTAAATAACGTTTCATTGATAAGGCTCCCTTATTTTTATCTATAATTATAAAATATCAGTGTGAAAAAGCGGTTAAGCCACCTCACGAACATCAATTGAAAAGTCTGGACAGGCATAGTAACATGCCAAACAGCCCACGCATCTTTCCTGGTGCTTGACTTCCATGGGCCGGTAGCCCTTTTCATTAAACTTATCAGCCGGTCCGAAAACGCCAATTTTACACACCTCAACGCAGTAACTGCACTCCTTGCAACCATCGCCATAAAGCGTCACTTCAAACTGCCTGGCGTCACAGCATATACAGCGTTTGGCTTCCTTGATCGCCTCCAGTTCGCTCAGTCCGATTTCAACAGCATCGAAGCCACACGTCCTGTCAGCCAACGGTAAACATGACATGCTTTGACGCCCTTGCTCGTCTGCCTTGTAAGGCGTTACAACAACCGCTTTCTCCGGAGATGTCAATTTCTGATCAATCACGCCTGAGCCGCCAAGAAATTTATCAATTGATGTTGCTGCCTTGCGGCCATGCGCAATGGCGTCGATAATAGAAGCCGGCCCTGTCACAATGTCACCGCCGGCGAACACGCCCGCTTTGTCAGTGGCAAGCGTTGCCACATCAGCTTTGATGTAATCTTTTTCCGTCAGGGCAATGCCCAGGGATTGAGTTCCAACTGGAGCCTGTCCGACCGCGGTGATGACATTCTCAAATTCCAGCTTAAATTCGCTGCCTTCCTCAGGAACCGGTCGCGGCCGGCCGGAAGCATCGGGTTTGCCCAGTTTCATGCGCGTGAAAGCAACTTCCAAAGCGCCGTTTTGCGCGGCTATTTCAACCGGTGCGGTCAGATATTCTATTTTAATGCCTTCGAGAAGGGCTGCGCCGACTTCTTCTTTATAAGCCGTCATTTCAGCCTCGGTTCGCCGGTACAAGATAGTAACTTCTTTGGCACCAAGTCGTATAGCGCTGCGTCCAGCGTCCACGGCCGTGTTGCCGCCTCCGATAATGGCCACGCGCGCGCCGATCGCAGGAGATTGGTCTTGATTGATTTGTCTAAGAAAAGCGATACCGTCAATCACGCCAGAAGCATCGTCTCCGGGAATGCCTAAACCAGCACCCTTTTGCGCTCCGCAAGCAAAATAGACAGCATCACTTCCCGCTTTAAGAAGTTGATCCGCCGATTCGACGCATTGGCCGGTTTTGATTTCCACACCAATTTCTTTAAGATAATCAATCTCCTGGTCAAGCGCTTTACGGGGCAAGCGGTAAGCCGGAATGCCCATACGCATCATTCCGCCGGCTTGGTCAAGGGCCTCTGCAACAGTCACTTTATGTCCTGATACAGCGAGATAGTAAGCCGCTGTAAGGCCGCTCGGCCCCGATCCTACAACCGTCACGCGTTTGCCTGTATCCGAAGCGATAGTCAGATTTTTACGCCAAAGCTCGCTGCCCATTTCAGCCGCCGCTCTTTTCAATGCCCGAATTGCAATCGGTTCGCCGAATTGCTGACTTCCGCATTGCGCCTCGCAAGGGCTGTAACAGGCATATCCGCAAATAAAGGGAAAGGGGATACGCTCCCGAACAACAGCCAGAGCCTCATCGAACTGTCCCTCCTTGATGCACCGGACATAACGCGGCACGTCGATTCCGGCGGGGCAAGCATGAATGCAGCCAGGGGTTGATAAGCTCTCTTTGGGTACGTGTTTTTCACTCATCAGTTTTTTGCCTCCAAAAAGTTAAGATGTTTAATAATTACACGAGCCATTCGTAAGTTCCCATAACTTAGGAATAGTGATAAAAAATATTTTCATCAAATTTACTGGTATCTGATGTATCAGATAATGCTTAATTTTACTGATGTCAACCATATAAAGCACAGATTGGTAAAAATTGATGGTCTTGTAAAAAGTCGAAATTTTTAAAATACGGACTCATAACCTATTGAAATCATTAGATACAAAATTTAATAAATGACGGTTTTCTGGCTTTTTACGAGACCATCAAAATTAGCTTGCTAACAATTTAATTAAAATGATGGGTTATGCGTTTTAATTCGGTAATAAAGAATTAATGTTTTCAATAGTTGTAATATTTTCGTTAAGTAATTATAAAAAGGTTCTTTGATAAATTGTAAATTTGATTCATCAATTTCTATGACAGAGCAAAATTGGGAAAACGGCAACCTGTTCAGCTGGTCTGCAACAGCTTCGCAAAGTTCTTTCAGTGTCGGATAAAACTGATTTTTTGTAACCTGTCCGCGCATAAATCTCCACAGGCGTTCAATAAAAACGAACCTGGAAAACCGGGAGTGAAAAGAATGAAATCTCAGAAATAAAAAATATATCCTACTGACCTGACAGATGAGCGGTGGTGTGTTATTTCCCCGATTCCACCTCTGCCGAAAAGCGGTCCCGGGAAATCGGGAAGGCCCGCGAGATATCTCCGCACAATAGTAAACGGAATTTTATATGTGAATAAAACAGGCTTGAGGGTTGATAAAAATAATGTATTATGACATTAAATAACCAATAAGAATCAAATCGTAACGTAATCTTTGCGCTTTTGCGAGAGAATATTTTTCACGCAAAAACGCAATCAGAAAAAACCTGAAATATTGAGGAAACAATCGTATGGAAGTTATGACATCTCCGGAATCAGCGGGACTTTGTTCAAAACGGCTGGCACGCATACAGCCCTGGATGCAACGATATATGGATGCCGGAAAGCTCCCCGGAGCCACGGCGCTGGTTGCCCGTCATGGGCAGGTGGCTTTTTGTGAATCATTGGGCTTTCAGGATATTGAGGAACAAAAGCCGTTAACCGCAGATACTATCTTGCGCTTTTATTCCATGACCAAACCGATTACATCCGTTGCCGTGATGATGCTCTATGAAGAAGGCTGTTTTCAGCTTGATGCTCCGGTGTCTGAATTCATTCCCGGCTTCAAAAACATGCGTGTTTACGTAAACGGCGAGGGAGCGGATATCGTTACCGAACCTGCGAAAAGCCCCATAACGATTCACCAATTGCTCACTCATACTTCGGGATTGATCCACGGAAGGAGTGGAGGGGCTGTATCCGATCTCTATTTTGAACATCGGACGAATTTCAACACGCACGACGGGCCACTTGGCGATGCGGTGAACCGCCTGGCCGAGCTGCCTTTGGCCTTTCATCCCGGAACCCGTTGGCACTACGGCGTGTCAACCGATGTCCTCGGACGGTTGGTGGAAGTCGTATCCGGAGTCCCGTTGGATGTTTTTTTTCAAACACGCATTTTATCTCCGCTCCAAATGGAGGACACGGGATTTGCCGTTCCGGCCCATAAACGAGATCGATTCGCCGCCCTTTACGAGCGGACTGAGAATGAATCTATGGCCGTATGTGAGACGGCGCGGACCAGCCCGATGATCGACACGGTGGAAACTTTTTCCGGAGGTGGCGGGCTGGTTTCTACACTGGGTGATTATTTTCGGTTTACGGAGCTGATGCGCCGGAAAGGGGAATCAGACGGCGCGCATTTGCTCGGCAGAAAAACTATCGAATACATGACCTGCAATCATTTGCCGGGAGACTTGGCCGCAATGGGGCAACCGACGTTTAACGAAACTACTCTTGATGGTATCGGGTTCGGCCTCGGATTTTCCGTCATGATCAATCCGGCAAAGGCTCGGGTTATCGGAACACCCGGAGAATATGCCTGGGGCGGCATGGCCAGCACCGCTTTCTGGATCGATCCGGTTGAAGATATGACGGTCATTTTTTTAACTCAATTGAAACCGTCGAGTACGTACCCCATCAGACGGGAATTACGAGTATTGACTTACCAAGCACTTATAGGTTAAAAGCCTGTTTGAAAAGTCTTGAATCGGCCGCAAAAAGGAAACCGCAATTAAAATGGCAGAATTTGAAATCATAAAACTTAATCGTGTTCTTCCTCTTCTTGAAGCTGTAAATAATTCAATCTCATACAATGATGCACCATAATTATTTAAATGCAGTTCTAAACAAAGGAGGAATTGCAGACAACTTCGAATCTGAGCGATTAAAAATAGATCAAGATTGGGTAAAAAAAATTTCCGAATTATCAATATATCTCCCAAATGAGTTTAGAAAACTTCTTTATACCATAAAGTATTCAGTTCTGTCCTTGATAAAACTTTTGAAACCGGACGTAAATACGCCGATGATTTTAAGAAGATATGAAAATTAAATTTGATGATTTTTTACCTGAATGGAATTATGTTTTCGAACAAAAATATTGTGTATCAACGATCTTTCCAAACGACGAAAACCTGAGACTGAAGAGAAAGAGCTGAAACTGTCAGCCGATATTGTAGTGATAACAGAACCTCACAGTCAGTCGGAATCCCGACTGAGGACGACACTTTTGTATACGAATATGACGGCTGAAGCTGTATATAAAGCCCTTCCGCCAGAGGGACGGTCCGGAGAAACATTGCCGACCTTGCAAACGATTTCTGACATATTGAACCGTCATGGTTATCGTTTGCCTACTGTGGAGAATACAAAGGTTCAAAAAAAAGCCCGAGACCGACGCTGTCTTCGAAAATGTCTGGAAAATGAATGCTTTGGCAGATGCGGACACGAAAATTTTGAGGCTGAGTATAGATACAAAAGCGACTGTCAATATCGAAGAATATACAAGGCACGGTCGTTCGCGAGGCTTCGAAGCTGTCAAAGCATCAGACCATGACATGCGGATGAAGGGGAAACCGATACCGGGCGGTATCTTGGAGCCGGTGAGCGGCAGGGCGTTTCTCTTTTTTACCGAAAGCTATAAAACTGGTGACTTCATGGTTGACGGTTTTCTCCTTTGGTGGAACGAAAGAAAGCGGGAACTGTCCAATGTAAGGACCCTCGTTATCAATATGGACAACGGCCCCGAATGTAGTGGGCGCCGCACTCGGTTTCTATTGAGGATGACGGAATTCACCGATGTGACAGGATTGATTATCCGCCTCGTTTATTATCCACCTTATCACAGCTGGTATAACGCTGTTGAACGTTATCAGGCGGGGCTTGAAAAATCATGGAACGGATATCCACTTGATACAGTGGAAACCGTGTTGAACCGAGCTGCTGATTTTGTTTGGAAAGGATTAAACACCACTGTACACCTGTTGAAAACTTCTTATGAGAGAGGTGTCAAAATCTACGGAAAAGATAAGGCTGAAACGGAGGAACGTCTGCAACGATCGGAATTACCACCGGTATATGATATTACCATCAATCCTAAAACGGTATATCAGTATATTTTGTCTCCCTAAGCGTTCCCCGGTCAAAACCAAACCTATAAGTAGGGCTGGGAATTCCTGTTTGAAACTTGAAGTGTAAAGCAGTCAAACCACGGTTATTTCAGGTCGGCGGTCGTCTTTCAGTCCGATTCGGTTTGATAATTGGCAACTCTTTCTTCATAAAATTTCTTCCCGATTTTCATAACCTTTTTCCTGCCGAGCTTTTCAACGAGCGGGTCGATGGCCCAGGCCATTTCATATTGTTCATAAGTCATGCCCAGGGATTCGGCCAGATAGGCGGCGGCGCAAATATAGGCGTCTCCGCCGGTATTGTTTTGCTTTTGCATGATTGTCCCGCTATTGAACCATGTATAGGCCAATCCGGCCCGGTCGCCGACTTCGATTCGAATCTGTTCCGATTTTTGGTAAAACTCGAGGGCCTTGTCCCATTCGCCTTTGTACTTATAAATCAATCCGATGGCGTTATACGTCACTCCAAACCCGGCCCGGTCGCCGACTTCGATTCCAATCTGTTCCGCTTTTTGGTAAAACTCGAGGGCCTTGTTCCATTCGCCTTTGTTGTAATAGAGTGTTCCGATGTTGTTATACGTCCCCCCCAACCTGGTCCGGTCACCGACTTCGATTTTAATCTGTTCCGCTTTTTGGTAAAACTGAAGGGCCTTGTCCCATTCGCCTTTCTTGCTATATATTATTCCGATGTTGTTATACGCCCTTCCCAACCAGGCCCGGTGGCCGATTTCAATGTAAATCTGTTCCGCTTTTTGGTAAACCTCGAGGGCCTTGTCCCATTCGCCTTTCTTGCTATAGATTATTCCGATGTTGTTATACGCCCTTCCCAACCCGGCCCGGTCGCCGACTTCGATTTTAATCTGTTCCGCTTTATGGTAATATTCAAGCGCTTTATTCCATGAACCGGTTTCATCAAAAACCCGCGCCGTCAGCCAAACCAGTCTGGGTTCAGAGCTTTCCTCGTAATGCGTGCGATACTGTTCAAATAATTCCGAGGCTTCCTGCCTAAGATGAACCTTCAAATAAGCGTCGATCAGGTCCGCCGCGATTTCCAGGGCGATGCGCTTTGCGGGATACCCCTTAGCCTTGGCCTCTTGATACTGTTTTTCCAGGAGTTCGATTTTAAGTCGCAGGGACTTGAAATCATCGGTTTGCGCGTACACCAGCGCCAGGGTTTCGTCAAAGCGCCGCAGCGCGGTGTCCCCGGTAAAGGTGCCGGCGAATTCAATCACGCCCCGATCTCGTCGGGAAAACAGGTCTGGAGCCGAATTGGCGAATACAGAGATGTTTTCGGGTGTAAGCCAGAACAGAAGGGGCAGGTTCAGGTCGATGATGAGTTCCCTGGCAAAATTGATCTGATGCACGAATTCTTTTCCCCCGGTTAGCACTAACTCATCCAGGTTATTGACGATCAGGCCGTCCGAGCCGTGCGTGGCTTCTCGCAGCACGGCTATGATTTCGCCGGATTTTTCAGAAGGGACATAAACTTCCCGTATGTTTATCTGATTGTTCTGGGCGCGCTTGAGAAGCGTTCGGTTGATTTCCCGAACCATCCGCTGGTCGGTACAGGCGCAGAACAACAGGCCGCATCCTTTGGTGAGTTTGAAAAACCGGACGATCTTGTTGATTCCGGCGAAATAGTCGGATTGCGCGGCTGGCCTGTTCATCTCAGATCAGGCCTTTTTCTTTCAGGATTTCGCGCACCGCCGGATGTACATCGCTCCAGTATTCATCATTGTAGGATAGCACTGTGCGGTTATTGCGCAGGTCCAAGAGCACCTCGGTGGACTCCGGTTTCTTTTTGGGGTCTTTCGCGCAATTTTTTAAGGCTTTGAAATACATATCCACGGTGATTTTCCTGTCGCTGTCCTCGGCGATGGTGAATTCGTAATCCCGTTTCAGAATCTTACGAGCGGCGTCAAAATCATCCCGGTTGATTTTTTTCCGGTCAAAGTCCAGGGCATAGTCGGCCGCGTCTTTCACCAATTGGAACAAGTCCCACAGGCATCCGCCGCTAAAAAGAATCATCTGTTTAAGAATGTCCGGTTCCTCAAACAGGGACAGGTCCATGCGTTTAGCGGTGATTTGGGTCATTACTTCAATACCGTCGGGGTATTCCTCTCCGTCCCGGTCCCGGACTTTGATCATGGGCAGCACAAAGTCTTCGGAATAGCTGGTTTTGATGTTGCCGAAACGGATATTGTACAGCAGAGCAATGGGGAAGGTGAAAATGCAGTGGCAATTGAGTTGGGCAAGCTGGGCCGAGTGTACGTAAAAGATATCCTCGCCTTTTTGCAAATCGACCTTGTCCAGGTCCTCGAAAATGATCAGCAACCCTTTTTTGCCGATTTTAGAAAGCTGTCTCTTGATCTGATGGATGAGATTGTTGCAATGGAAAATCAGGTCAGACAACTTGGGTTCAACCTTCTGTTTGAGGACCTCCTTGAGGGACGAACTGGTTTTGGCCGACGCCGTGAACTTGGTGAAAAAGCTCGCCAGAAACGGCAGGTCCGCACCGGCCTTGGCTCCGGCGGTTATTTCCATACCCATGTACTGTTGGTTGATATCCTCGATCTCCTTGGTTGCCAGCCAGTTGCTGACGTTTTTAATGTATTTCGGTTCCACGGTGATACGAGGCTCGCTGGCGGCAAATTCAAACAGTTTGGACATGGCCACGATGAAAAGTTCGATATAGTTGATGTTCAGGATATCGAGTTCCCGCACTGCGGAAAAATTGAGGATCACGAAGCCCTGTTGAATGTCGCGCTGAAGCCGCACCAATTCGGTGGTTTTACCGCACCCTTTGTGGCCGGCGAACAGCATTTTCAAACTGCCGTCCGGTTCACGCATTAACCGCCGTTTCAGTCGCTTCAAAACGGGCGTTCGGCCCCGCCCCTTGTCGGCCGGCACGTACAGTTCTTCAAAATTGTCAAGATTGACAGGCTTGTTTTGAAAAAAGGGATACACATCATCCAATGTTTTCGCGGGCATGATTGTCACTTTCCGTTTTTAAATTTATTTTATTCTATCAATTAGGTAAGAGGAAATAAATAATATACCGGTATTGCGCAGGATTCAGGTTCGTATTCAAGGCGCGACAATGGGTGCATATCAGGATATTCACCCATTGTCGCAACGCCGAAGACGGGCCGAAAGACA
>JAUCGF010000004.1 GCA_030378005.1 Desulfococcaceae bacterium HSG9
GAAATATTTTAAAGATTCAAATTTGCAGCCTGACGCAGAGTTCGGGCAAAAAAGGCGTTTTTAAAACAGCTTCTTAGGAAGGGTTGAGTAATTACCCAGACTGTTTTTCTATGGCTGAGTAGTTACGTTTTGACAAAGCACTAGTGTTCTGTCAACGTTTGGATGGGTAAATTATCAGCAAAACCGCTTAATAACGGCGGCATATTTGGCGCATGATAACCCATCAGTTAAACCTTAACAGAGCACTAGTGTTGTGTCAAGTTTAAGGTGACAGGTGAAAATCAGGAGTGCTGACTTCAGTTTGCCGCTTTTGGAGCGTTTTGGCAAACTGAAGTCAGCACTCCTACCCGTCAGCTAAATGTTGACACAACACTAGCGAAATCTAAGTTTAATATTTTGTTGAATCCGTTGTCGGTAAGACTTATATGGTTTCCGTGCCGTATGATATCTCATTCCTGTTACGGCCTCCTGTCACAAAAACTCATGAATACATATATAACGGGGAAGTCCGATCTGAAACTGTGCTTGCCGAAAATGAGAAACAGCCTCTGACTTTCGAACAGTTTACAAAAAAAACTTCACAACCGTTTCCGGTACAGACGGACAGTATCCGAATAAAAATGTCTGGATGATCATAAAAAGAACTGCCGGCGGAAACCCCGAATACACCTGTTATATAAGCAATACTCCGGTCAGTACAAAGCTCGATACCTTTGTCCGGTTAACCTGAACTTTCCATTTATTGATTATTTTTGTTTCCAGGGACCTAATTGTAAATTCTGCCCCTGCGCTTTGATCAGATAGGGCTGTTGAGCCGAAATAACAAGGTCTTCACGCACACCTACCGGAACCCGGTCAATACGGATATGGCCGTCTTCGGCTGAGTATGCCTGGTAATCGGTGTCCCGAATATTGACACGCACTGCATGCACGCCCGGTTCACCGGTGTCACGTTTGCCATTGTTATTGAGATCGTCGTAAACCTGGGTGTGGACTTGTTTATATTGGTTGAATCCGAATTTCAGACGCGTGGTCGTCCGTTTTTTAACCTGTACGGAAGTGATAAAATCGGTCGTTGCCAGAAGTTCCGATTTCACCGAACTCCAGTCTGCATTGATTCTGTAAAAACCCGGTTCCAAGTTGTCAAAAACAAAGATACCGCCTTTATCAGTAGTGGCATATTGAGTGCCATCCAATTTGAAGCGGATGCCGGCTATCGGTTTTTCGGCAGCATTAAACTGGCCGTTTTCATCCCGATCCATAAAGACACGCCCTTGGATCTTACCAAGGCCCGCTTCGATTTTAAGGTCATCCTCATCCCCATAAGCACACCGGCCGCGTCGATTCTCAGCTTCACCGCCGGACCAGCCGCTTACATTGACTTTGTTTATATATTCGCCTTTACGGCGGGATTGGTCAACAAGGGCCTTGAAAGTGATCACAGCCTGCTCACTATTTTCTAACTGAGTGATTTTCCAAGTCAGATTTTGGCCGATTTGCGACGGTTCAAAGTTGTTCTGGCCGTTTAACTTAGAACTGCCGGAGATATACGTCATGCCTTCAGGCAACTGGTCGCGCACAAGCAAATCATAAAGCGGCCCGCGCAATGTCACCTGATCGGGGCAGATATTTTTCACCGTAATAACATAGGTGTAAAGATCGCCACCGGACGATTTGTTCTGATCTGATAACAAAATTTCCACCCCTTGAACAATTTCCGGATCATACGATTTGACATCCCAGGTCGCTTTTTGCATACCCACGACCGGTTTTTTAAACATATTATAATCCGGTTCAGGCTTTATCTTGGTTTGAGATTCATCGGTAAACGGCGCATTAGTAAGATAAAAGGACATTTCATCTTTACTTAGCGCGATGGCCTTGCTCATTGCCTGGTTGGGATAAAATTCGATGATCATAAGAGCTTTGTCGATGTAGCCCTTATTGCCTGACTTATCTTGTATTACAACCTGTTTACCCTGGGTCATATCTTGAACGCCGTGTTTCTCTAAACCCGGCTGAACATTGCTCACCGTGGCGGTTCCCCTTATGCCGATTGTGGCCAAAGGCGATTTCACAGTGAAACGATCCGGATTTTGTTCGGCGATCTTACCGCTGATAACTCTAAAAACGCCTTTGAACATGTTTAAAACAAGACCGGATGTTGAATCATTATGCTTGTCAAAAACATATTCATCCACACTGATACGACTGTCCGGTCCCTGTGCCAGGCGTGTGCCGTCTTCAAATCGCACCTCTGAACGGCTGTCGGGATATGTGACCAGAACATCCTGTTGATACACAGGACTGCCGGATTTTAACACCCGTGTTCCGTTTGTGGATTCGGCGGTGACTTTACCTTTCAGGGTGACAACTTTTCCTACGGGTTCGGAGGGTTTATCCGATTCAGAATTTTGGCGTACAAGCAGCCGGTTGCCAAACTCCGCCAGACGGTTAGCGGTGCGATGGCGTTCGGATTGTTCCGCTAACAGGGGAAGCATTTCGGACAATGCGCTGATAGTGAGAGCCAAATCCAGATCCGTGTATTGAAAGCGGCTTAAATAACTATGTTCCTGATGGCTCAGGTAAACGCCGAGACGTTCATCCCACAAATTGTTTTCAAGATGATGATAGAGTTCCATGATTTTTTTCATCGCAATAGGCCGGTCTGTGATGTTTAACACTCTAATCAGCCCTAAAAGGATAGCGCTGTGTGAAGCCAAACTATCTTTATCCTTTTTTTCAACGTCGGGCGTCCCATAAGCAGCAAGCGCATCACCGGTTGACTGAACCATTTGATCGGCGACAAATTTAGCTTGGTGTTGCAGCAGCTCTTTTAACGGTTTTTTGAGTGCTGCGCTGTCTGGTAATTCCCGGTACAGTTCGCCCAGCATCACCAGCGTCAGACCGGCATCAAGAGCGGTTACACCCTGGGCGCTTAACGCATGCGTTTCAGAATCAAGATACGTTTTTTGAATATGCTTCCACACTTTGCTTGTAAGAAGCTCTGCCCGGTTTTTGATTTTGTCATAATCAGGAATCTGGCTGGCGGCCTCTTTGTCCAAAGCGGTCAACCCTCCCAAAGCCTGCAACAGTGAAATCTGGCTAAACAGCGTGCTTTGCGGATTGTCGAATTTAATATCCAGCGGCATTCCATCACTATCCACGACTATCTCAAAATCAGCGGGTAGAAAAGCGATGCCCTGTTTGTGTGCGGATTGAAATGCCTTTTCAATGAAATCAACCCGTGCGGCCGTTTGAAGTCCCATGATACGCGCCAAATAGCGGTTTAACGCGGCTTTATGCTGTTCTTTTATTTCTAAACGGCTATTTTTGATTAAATTAAGCTGACTGTTCATGGTCTGCGCCAACCCGGCCGCGCTCACAACATGATCTACGGCGCGCGCATTCCAACCGCTTTCAATATTTTTACGCTGGGCCGGTTCGCCATTTTTATATTCTGCAAAAATTGGGTCCGCAATGGACGGAACACGCTCTAATTTGGCTTGGGAGGCCGCCTGAGTCATCCATTTGGCCAAAGCCTCGTCGCGGTCACCCCCCTTGGCTTGCGCCATTGCCGTCACCGGTGCGGAAAATTTTAACGGAACGCCTTGTTTAAAATGAAAACTCAGACGCAGCCGGTTGGAGTATGCAATTTCATCCAGCACCGTGGCAAAATGTTTGACATGGGTAGGATCGAACAAATAGGCGTTATCCGTAATAATTGCATCTTTTAAAAGACGACGGGAAGCTTTTTCAAGCTCGTTAGATGCCAACATCCCCGAACCGGTATCAAACTGTCTTTGCTTGATAACCGCTGGCAAAAAGGCTGGTGTGTGAAAATCAGCGCTTTCCAGCGCCTCTTTGTCCGCACGGGTTTCAATGGAGGCAAGCAATTGTTTCAGTACCGCAACATCCTGAGGAATCAGATTAAATATCACTTTACGAATCAGCACCGGCGCCAGGTTGCCTTTAGATTTCACCATCGTGCTGTCATCCGCCGCACGCCTTCGTGTGACCGGCATCGGACGCCGACCGCCGCTGTTTACACTTTCATCTACATACATAGCCGCAGTTTCATCAGCAGCCAAATCGCGGTCTTCTTCCAATTGCAGTTCCGCTTTACCTACAACACGCTTTAAAAATACGCATATCCGGTTCCACACTTTATGCCGTTTTTCTTCGGGCAGGCGCAGACTCAATTCACGCAGTGCGCCTACAGTCGCGCCTACATTCAACGGCGTATATTCAGATTGCAAGCGCCAATGCATGTTATCGCGATATATTCCGTATTTGTCATCCCATAGATTAACCTCCATGAACTGGTAAATTTTCAGCGCCGTATCGAAATTTTTCTCGCCAAACAACGCGCTCAAACCCGAAATTTCTTTTGCGGCAAGCAGCATACGTATGGCTGCGGCTTGTGATAACAAATCCTTAGCAGCGGTGATCGGGGCTTTCTTTGCCAGATTATAACCTGCAAAAACACCGCCGTCAGCATCGTCGATCAGATTATCTTTTAAAAAATTGATCTGACTGTCAAGGCGTTTCCGGACATCCGCACTTAATATCTCAGCCGGTGTTTCATCAGCAAATGAATCAAGCGCCAGAGTCGTCATCATCAAATCAAAGGCTTTTTTATCTGGCTGTCCCGTTAGATCAAAGCTTTTTTTATCTGGTTGCCCTGTTTCAGCCGGTTGCCTATCAGGATTGTTAGTCTCTGCCTGAGCAACGGTCAGAAAGGCGGATTGATACGCAACATAATAGGGTTGCAGGGCTTGTTTGGCAACAGCGGTCAAAACATCCAAACTCGGCAGCCTTAAAGCGGCTTGGGCAAAGGTGCTGTAAGAAATCTTCAACCCCAATCCAGTTGCCAGCGAGGCGTTTAAACCAAAGGGGCTATCCGCCACAGCAGATAGGGTATGCGTTTTTATGTTTTTAGACGCTTGTTGAAAGGGTTGGCGCACCGGATAATACGTTTTCAAATCTTGATCAAAATGAAAGGTTTCCAGTGTTTGCCACACAATAGCAATCAAGGCGTCAAGTTCAGGAGCGCTTTTAACGCCGGCTTGCTTAAGGGCGCGGCGCATACTTGACAACCCCCACAGCATGGCAGTTTGGTCGAACAGATGCGAGGAGGTATCCTGCACAACAAATACGGGCGTAGTGAATTTTTCCGTGTTCGCCGGTTTTTCCATTTTCAATTCGTGCGGCAGATACGGGATTTCATCTGATGAGATGCCTCTGCTTACCAATTGATCATGAATCAATTTCACTTTCTGGTTCATTTGCCACAGTGTTACTTCGCCGATAAAACGTTCATAAGGATTGCGGCTGGACAGGAGTTCCGGCAACGCTGTGCTTTGGCGTAAAAGCGTCATGCCCAAGGCCGAAGGCGTCAGTTCTGTAAGAATGTCATCTTTATTCCAGCGCAAATCGCCTTTGGCCGTATCGTGGGCATAATACGGCGCGCCGCCGTAGTATTCCAGCAACAGCGGTTTTATTTGCGGCGTCGTTTGCAAACCGGCGCGTTTGGCCAGAAGGTTCAGACGCACCTGAACAACGTCTTGGGGCGCAATGTTGTGCTGCGCCGCTTCAGCCAGTATATCCGCGGCCCAGTGCATACCCAGCCCCAAACCGGATTGCATGGTAAGGCTTCCCAAATTGAAATGGGCATGACGGCCGGCCTTGCGGGTGATACGGAGATATTCCGCTTTAAGGCGCTCTTCAGTGGTAAGGAACATCTGATCGGATTGCAGCAGGCTGTCAAGTTTGCGGTTTAATTCGTCGAACTCAAAGGAGGCGAACATGGCCATATCGGTGATGAAATAAATATCCTGATCCACTGGAATAATTGCCGGCGGTTTGGGCCGGCGTACATGTTCTTTCTCAATTGTCAGACAGCAATCGGTGCGGCCTGTGAGTACGGAAACCAGTGCCGAAACCGGCCCTACGGTGATTTCTTCGCCCGGAGGAAGCGTGGTAAGCGTAGGCACGGTCATCAAAGCCACGTTTCTATAATTGCCGGCTTGTAAATCAGAAGCCAGCAGCACTTTATAGGTAAGCGTGGCGGTCTGGTTCGCTTTAAGATCAAGCGTCCAGTCCAGTGTTTGGCCGCCCAAAGGATCGGATACAGCACCCCCGTTAAACACCGAACTTCCCGAAACGTAACTGAAACCATCGGGAAGTTCATCTGTCACCTTGACACCTTCTATATCCACATCGCTGTTATTCACCAGTTGAAGCGTAAAGAGTAACGTGTCACCGGGACTGGCAATTGTAGGCGTTGCAATTTTACGAATATCAAAGTCGTCTATATCCACAACGGGTGTTTCGATTTCCAGAGGCGTATAGCCGAAATCCTGATCCAGATTCGTGCAACCGGCGCACAATGTCAGCGAAGACTGCGAATCCAGGCCGCCGTCGGCGTCGTAAGTCTGCGCCAATCCGGGCGGTAAGGTGGAAATGTCAACTTTGACCGTGTAATCACCGGCCGGCAGATCCGTAAAAAGATAATGCCCATTGGCATCCGTAACCGTTGTGGCTATCAGGTTTCCGGCACCGTCATACAGATAAACAGTAACACCGGAAATACCCGGTTCACCGGCATCCTGCGCACCGTTGGCATCAGTATCCAGCCATACAGTGTCGCCGATGCTACCGAGTGGAGACTGATAACCGAAATCCTGATCCAGGTTCACGCATCCGGCACACAATGTCAGCGAAGATTGCGAATCCAGGTCGCCGGCGTCGTCATAGGTCTGCACCAATCCGGGCGGTAAGGTGGCAATGTCAACTTTGATCGTGTAATCACCGGCCGGCAGATCCGTAAAAAGATAATGGCCGTTTGCATCCGTAACCTGTGTATCAACGAGATTTCCGCTGCCATCATAAAGATAAACAGTGACTCCGGGAATCCCCGGTTCACCTGCATCCTGAACACCGTTGCCATTCGTATCTGACCAAATTGTATCGCCGATGCTGCCGGACGGAGGTTGGTAACCGAAGTCCTGATCAAGATTTTGTTCGCCAGGTCCGAGCGTGAGTGAGGACTGGGAGTCCAGACCGCCATCCGCATCGTAGGTTTGCGCCAATCCCGGCGGTAAGGTGGAAGTATCCACTTTAACCGTGTAATCACCGGGAGGCAGCTCATCAAACAGATATTTGCCGTCGGAATCAGTTGCCACCGTGCCAACCAGATTACCATCACCGTCGTAAAGATTAATCGTAACCCCGGGAATTCCGGCTTCACCGGCGTCTTGAACGCCATCACCGTCTAAGTCAAGCCAGACCGTATCGCCGATAGCGCCGTCATAATTGTAGCCGAAATCCTGATCCAGGTTTTGTTCGCCTGAAGCCAGTGTCAATGATGATTGGGCATCCAGACCGCCATCCGCATCGTAGGTTTGCGCCAATCCCGGCGGTAAGGTGGAAGTATCCACTTTAACCGTGTAATCACCGGGAGGCAGCTCATCAAACAGATATTTGCCGTCGGAATCAGTTGCCGCCGTGCCAACCAGATTACCGTCGCCGTCGTAAAGATTAATCGTAACCCCGGAAATCCCGGCTTCACCGGCGTCTTGAACTCCATCACCGTCTAAGTCAAGCCAGACCGTATCGCCGATAGCGCCGTCATAATTGTAACCGAAATCCTGATCCAGGTTTTGTTCGCCCGGTGCCAGTGTCAATGATGATTGGGCATCCAGACCGCCATCCGCATCGTAGGTTTGCGCCAATCCCGGCGGTAAAGTGAAAGTATCCACTTTAACAGTGTAATCGCCTGGCGGCAGATGATCAAACAGATATTTCCCGTCTGAATCTGTAACGGCCGTGCCGATCACATTACCGGCAGCATCGTACAGATTTACGGTGACTCCCGCAATAGGCGGCTCATTTGCGTCCTGTACGCCATCGCCGTCAAGGTCCATCCAGAGCGTATCGCCGATAGCGCCGTCATAGTTGTAGCCGAAATCCTGATCCAGGTTTTGTTCGCCCGGTGCCAGTGTCAATGATGATTGGGCATCCAGACCGCCATCCGCATCGTAAGTTTGCGCCAATCCCGGCGGTAAGGTGGAAGTATCCACTTTAACCGTGTAATCACCGGGAGGCAGCTCATCAAACAGATATTTGCCGTCGGAATCAGTTGCCACCGTGCCAACCAGATTACCATCACCATCGTAAAGATTAATCGTAACCCCGGAAATCCCGGTTTCACCGGCGTCTTGAACGCCGTCGCCGTCTAAGTCAAGCCAGACCGTATCACCGATAGCACCGTCATAATTATAGCCGAAGTCCTGATCAAGATTTTGTTCGCCAGGTCCGAGCGTGAGTGAGGACTGCGAGTCCAGACCGCCATCCGCATCGTAGGTTTGCGCCAGTCCCGGCGGTAAGGTGGAAGTATCCACTTTAACAGTGTAATCACCGGGCGGCAGCTCATCAAACAGATATTTGCCGTTAGCATCGGTAACAGCCGTGCCGATCACATTGCCGGCAGCATCGTATAGATTGACGGTGACTCCCGCAATAGGCGGCTCATTTGCGTCCTGTACGCCATCGCCGTCAAGGTCCATCCAGAGCGTATCGCCGATAGCACCCGTATGTTTGTAGCCGAAATCCTGATCCAGATTTTTTTCACCATCGCCTAATGTGAGTGATGATGTGTTATCCAGGACGCCATCCGCATCGTAGGTTTGCACCATCCCATTGGGAAGTGTCGTCGCATCAATCGTAACCGAATAGTCTCCCGGAGGCAGATTATCAAACAGGTATTTACCATCAGCATCCGTTGTCGTTGTCAATGTGTCGATGATTCCGTCTCCGTTGACATCCCCTGTCAATGTAACCGTAGTATTGGGAATACCTTCTTCCGGTCCCTGAACACCGTCACCGTCCTGATCTACCCATACCGTGTCGCCAATCGCGCCCTGGCCGGCATAGCCGAAATCCACGTCACGCTTATGTTCGTCACTAGACAGGAAGAAACTGGTGCGATTATCCAAGCCGCCGTCCAAATCATACGTGGTGTGCAATCCTTCGGGCAAAGTGGCCGTATCGACTTCAATTGAATAGTTGCCTGGCCCAAGGTTGTCAAACAGATATTTGCCATTGGCATCGGTGGTGGTTGTCCCTATCAAATTGTTGTTCTCGTCGTAGAGGTTCAGCTTAACCTCGGGTATAGGCAATTCATCCGGATCCTGAACACCATCCTCATTCAGATCAAACCAGACGTAATCCCCTACACTGGCACCGGATTCATTGTAATAACCGGCGTCCCAGGTCAGATCGTTTTCACCCGGATCAAGATGGGTGACAGTGGTTTTTTTGGTCACCGGATCGACATCACTGTCACGGGCGTCATTGCCACCCTGGTCTTGAGGGGAAACGGTATATCCGCCCGGATGCTCGAATTCCAGATAGTAATCCCCGACAGGCAGGTTATCAAACAGGTAATTGCCATTTGCGTCGGTTGTGGTCGTTCCCACAGGAGTGCCATCGCTTTCATATAAGCGCACCGTCACACCTTCAATGCCGGGTTCACCGGCGTCTTGAATGCCGTCCGCATTGAGATCGTGCCACGCCAAATCTCCGATGGAGGCCAGTGGATTAATATTTTCCTGATAAAAACCGGCATCCCAGGTCATATCGTTTTCACCCGGATCAAGATGAGTAACAGGCGTGCGGCCCGAAAACTGATCGGCATCGCTGTCGCCAGCATCATCGCCTCCTTGATCTTTGGGGCTGGAAACGTATCCGGCAGGTTTGATAAATTCGATGGCATAGTCGCCAGGCAATAAATTCGTGAACACGTAATGTCCGCTAGCGTCAGTCGTGGTGGTAGCCAGCACAGTGCCGTCGGAAGAGAGTAAATTCACGGTAACGCCCTCTAAACCGGCTCCGGCGCCTTCATTCTGAATACCGTCATGGTTGACATCGATCCAAACATAATCGCCAATGGAAGCGCAGGGCGTTATGGTGGCGGGACCCGCAGAGTTATTATCCTCATCACATTCACAAACAGCTCCTACACGGTCTACTTCAGCATCAAATCGGTAACTGGTGCAGGACAAGCAATCACCGGCCAGGCCGGTAGCGGGAATATCAATATCTACGCTTGCGCCGGGTGCTATCGACGGTATTCCAGTGTAAGTGGCACTGCCTGTCCAGATTGGCGTAGGCTCAGATTTGGTCGCTTCCACAGTAAAAGAGCTTTGAGCCGGACCGTCGCCCCGGTTTTCAATTGTAACGGTGATATTGCCGCCAAACTCGCCGGAGGCCGTGCAACTCAAATTGGGAGTTATGGCAGCGACAGCCAGATCGGGGAGTCCGTTTAGATTGGTTGCGCTACCGCTGTCTTCAAGGCAGGCGGCGTTATCATCTGAACAGGCATCAGTATCCATTGTCCAACCATTTAAATCGGGAGGACATCCGTATTGGGTTGTTACGGTGAGTTCCCTATCAACGTCATCACAATCAAAATCCGCGGGCTTGTTAAAAGCAACTGTCATAACCGTTTGCCAGGTTCCTTCGGGTGGCAAATTTTCAATATCCCAAACCACAAATCCATCTGAAAAACCGTCGGTGCAGTTGACGCAATCTACTGGAACGGTGCCAACGGCACCATCGGTATCACACATCGGGTCGGATGAATTCCCACCAGACATGGTTGGTGTCGTTGATGACTGATAGGATAACCACTCTCCAAGCTGCGCCGCTATACGGGCGTAGGTGGCGGTTACTACGGTATCTGTATCTGAACTATTCGTAACGGTGATCGTATATTTTACATTGTTGTCTCCGCAATTTGCCGGATCAGGCGATTTGGTTATATTAACGTTCAGGTTAGGATAAGCTGGGTCAACATGCGTATTGATTTGATCAAGTGGAGGCTGGTTTTCACAGCAGTCTTCCAGGGCAAGCTGTACACCGATATCGCCACCATCAAAGCAAGAGGATTTAACGTCAAACTCAATGCGTATAGTGCTACCCGGAGATACCGAAGTGGCAAGATGTCCACTCCCATTATCAAAAGAAAAGGAATCTGCTCCTTCTGTAGGTTCATTCGAAGCAGTAACTGCAAGACCTGTAACGGAACCAGATATTGTTTCAATATTGAAATTTCCACCGCTGTGGTACTCCAGTCCAGTGGGTAGGCTGATAGTAGCATCAAGGTTATAAACAATGTTTGAAGTAGGTGGTGGTGGTATAGCAATATCCACTCTAACGGTTCTACCAAGCGTACAGTATTCGATCTCATTGGGCGAAACCGACGCATTCACATTAACAACAGGTGTAACGTTGGCCAAAGTGTCATCACTGACGACGGCACTATCGCAAGTGGATTCATCATTGTTCGGATCTCCATTTGCCGCTGTACCCGTCACACAATGCCAAGTGGAATCCACTTGGTTTTGGCGATTGTTCCCAGTGCATGCCGCGGCACTACCTAATGCTGTTTCCAGTCTGTACGTCATGCTTGCGCCTGCGGCTAAACTGGGGATTTCCCATGTAAACGATCCGCCCGGCCCTCCCGGTGTTGTCGGATTAATTGTTGGATGATCATTTGATGGATATTCGTAAAAGTCATTAAACGTGAGACCAATGCCATAGGTATCAGTTACTCTGATCATCTCTGCATCAGCAACATCATTATTGCCCGTATCTACGTTTGTAACTACAATTTCCCATGTGACAGTATCCCCGCAATCGTATGGTCCGCCAACATTAGTTTTTTCTACTTCAATATTCGGAATTAGCAAATTTGTCGGAATATCAATCATCTCAAGTGTGATATCTGCATTGCAACAATCACGGAAACTCGGCTTAACACGGAACTGGCCGCTGGGATTACAATCGACATCAACATTAAACCGGATCAATATGCTTTCTCCGGCAGGTATCTCAGGAAGATTGTTACTATTGGGCTCGTTATCCAAAAATTGGAGAGCAACCGGTGGGCCAGCAGTAATTTCGGGAGTGACTTCTGAAGCAATGCTGTCAGCGTCAAAAATTGTTGCAGTAGTTCCGTTGAGAGTTACACCGGCAGGCAACTCTATTGCAACATCAAGATTATGCAGTGTTTCGCCAAGTGTGCTGGGATTTTGCAACTCTATAGTAACATCAACATTTTCAGCGCATGCATCCAAATCTATTGCGGTAAATACGCCAATAACGGCTGGATAATGAGTGGCTCCGGCATTGGCACTCGGACCCGGCGGAATGACACAACCCTCATCATCTTCTGTCGGAGGATCATCCGGGTCAGGCGCTGTATCCGGAGCAATACATCGCACTCGCGCTATCAGATTGTTATCTAACTTCGAACCGCAATTAGCGAAATTGGCTGTCAATTCGTATTCCAAGGTTTCAGCGGCATTCAGATCGAAAAGCTCCCAGACGATTGTATCATTAATCCCATCAGTAGTCGGAACCGGATATAGATCTTGCATCTCCGTTATTGGGGTGGGCGTACCATTGATGCCCACCAAAGTCACCGAAGTCGGATCAAAACCTCCGCCAAAGGTATCCTCAATCCACAGATATTGCGCAGGTACGGCCTGCCCCGCTGTTCCGGTGGCGGCGTTGGCTATTCTGATGGTCCATTCCACAGTGGAATTACAGGTGATCTCCTGCTGTTCAGGACTTTTTGTGATCGTTACCACCGGTTCGTTGGGAATGACGTTAAAGATGCTTTTCGATGTCTCTGTTCCTCCATCCTCTGTGCATTCGTTAAAAGAACCGCTTGAAATCAGTTGTCCGCCCTCAAAAGTGCAGAATACAGACACACTGAAACGAATCTGGATAATTTCGCCGGGGGCCAATGATGTCAGAGCATTATCTAATGCGGCTGGATAGGTGGTTTCGTAACTCCAGTTATATGGATTGACTCCGGTTGGCTCCGGATAGAGTAATCCTTCTTGTTTTTGCCATGCTGGAGTATCAAGATTATTCGAATCGGGGGGATTAATTCGGTACTCTGAGGTACCAGCGCGGTAATTTAAACCCGTAGGCAATTGCTCTGACAGCACGATTTCATTGATAGGTGTGAGGCCGGCATTACGAGCTGTTATGACCACTGATTCGATAGCGCACAGGTTAAGCGGATTGGAAAATTGGCTGGAAACCACTAAATCAGTGGGGGGAAAGCTGACTTTCGCAGTGTCTGTAACAGACTGGCAAGTTTCGCCAAGGCAGTGAACGCGGGCTTCAACAGTGTTGACAGATGTCTCACAGCCGATAAGATCAGCGCGAAAAGTGAGAATACGCTTTTCTCCGGGCACCAGTTCATCAATCACAAAAGAAGCGCCGTTCAGAGCAGAGCCATCCGGTGTTGTCCCAATATATGGCGTTATGCCTGTGGTGCTATTCCAGGAGTGGCTATTGTATCGCATATCACCGCCCAGAGTTTCAATCACCTCAACATTGTAGGCTTCGCCCGCTCCGGAATTCACCACCTCAACAGTCCATTCGGCCGGTTGGTATCCGGGTTGTCCTTGAATGCTATCGGCATAGACAACTTCCGGGAATTTGGTGACGCTCAAAAGGGGTTTCCGCATCATACCGTTTACGGAAGCAGTCGCTTCACAGGGGTCGCCATCATCGCATCCGTCCTTATATCGTAGAATGGCACTGAGTTCAGTTTCATCCGCGCATTTTTTTTGAACTAGTAGTTTTAGTGTGGCCGTTTGCCCGCTAGCGCCATCAAACAGATCGCCATAATTCCATTCGTGGCCTCCTCCTCCTGTAACCGGAGTGCCGTCTTGACCATCAGGCGGTATTAAGCCTGACGAATCCGTAACTTCAACAACTGCGTAATTGGTTGTATCCAGGATAAGAATCGCATCATACGCAGGCTCGTCTGAAGTTTTGGTAATCGTGATTGTCGGAGTATATTCCCCACATGGTCCGATCACCGCATCCATGCCGGAAATATCGACGGTCATGGATGAACCGAGAGTGGTCAGTTCGTTGGCGTTGCGGATAACAAAACTATTATTCCCTCCGCCAGAACAAAAATCTCCGGAAAAATTTCCTGCACTTGCATCAATAATTTCAAGAGCGGCAAAATCAACGAATGAATGACTTGCTTCGCATTGGGGTTCTGAATCTGTAGTCGGCCTTAAATCGTATTGTATTCTAAGAGTAGTGCCATCACCGATATTAGCAGGGCATGTTCCGCTTCCATTAAAATCAATAATCAGCCCGGGAGGCGGATTTAAAACGCTTGGGGTACACGTTGTGCCATTAGCTAAAGTCACTGTGATCAACGATGTTCCCACTAACTCCAAGTCATTTTCCGGTTCTTCCGTAAATCGGACGTTATCCGCCCAGGGTATATTATTCCAGCCAGCCCCTTCAAAGGCATATACACTTGGATTACCAGATGGATCATTATCGGGGTGATTGAATCGGAAAACATCCTGACATACTTCAGCACCCGTGGGTTCAATAGTTCTTGAAGAGCTGAGCCCAATTTCTGCGGGATTCGGACATTCAATATGTGTTAACACCGAAGCTGAGTCATTCAGAGGACAGTCGCAACAATCGGTGACGCTAACACTCAGGGAATTTTCACGCGGAGTCCCACAGCTAGCGCAAACATCAGTGTCACCAATAGCGGGAATAGTAAAACTTTGTTCATAAGTAAAAGTGGTGCCGTCAGAAAGGCCGCTGCCAGGAATAGTCCAATCAACCGGATCATCGAAAGGAGAGCTTATGCTCGGGTCCGGCGTTCCTCCTGTTGGGGTGACAGAGTTTAATGTCCATTCATCGGGATAGTTATCGTTAACTGCGAGGTCTGATGTCGTACCGCCATCCCCGCAGGTCGTCGGACCGGAATATGTAATTGCAACATTACAAATGACAGTCTGAGGGGCATCGGAGATAGGAAGAATGGGCGAGATATTTTGTCCGTCAATCGTACAGGTTTTTGTTACCGATATACTCGGTTGCGGTTGCCCCGACATATCTATAGAATATGTACTTGTTTTGATAGGCGGATAGAAAAAGATGCCACATTCATCTTGGTAGGTTGGTCCCCATGAGTGTGTTCCCGATGAGGATTCTCCTGCTGTACACCAGACTGCTGGAACGTTGTATGTGACATCATAGTTGATTGTTACTGTATCGCCTGGATCGATAATGCCAGGAATGTTAAAATAGGGAGGAGCAGGAGCAGGCGGAATCACATACGTTACATTATCCGGATTAACAGATGAAGTCACACTGATATCGAACGGAGTAAAATCAACTGCAATGCTGACATTTTGAGCAAAACCATCACCAGTGTTTTCGATAGTCCATTGCCGTGATTGGGAAACAGCAGTGGGTGAACAATATGGAACATCAATATTGATGTCAGGCAGGCTATATTCTAAATAAGGGTGTTTGTTATATAGATTCACGCTGGTCTGGGCAGTCACATCATCTTCTAGACAATCATTATCATCATCGCAACCCCAAGTGGCCGATACATCGTTAGTCAGTTCTATACACCCGTCAACGGTTGTGTTTACTGTAATGTCAACAAAATCGTTCGGTGCAATATTGGCAAGCGCGGGATGGGAAGTTTTATCATACAAAGGAATAGGAGGAGGTGTGTCAGTGTATATCAAGCCATCGCCAAGGCTTTCAGTGACTTCAACATTACGCACATCACCCAAACCGCTGCTTTCCACACGAATACGCCAGGTGATTATATCGCCGATTTGCGCGGCCGGCTCCGAAGTTTCGGTAATCGCCAGACCGTTCACATGGGTGGCCACTTTGGTAAGGGTTATAGCACCTGGATTAACGATAAAAGAGCGGGTATAGCGAATATCCGGATATCCGGTGAATGACACAACGGTTTCATTGTCACCGGATACAACGCTGCAATCAGATGAATAAAAAAATTCGGCTGTGACGGTTCCCTCAGCAGGAATTGTGTAATCATTACTGTTTTGCGGGGTTTCTGTGAATCCGTCAGGCATACTGTTGGTGATATCTACGTCTGCTGCCGTCTCATCACCATTATTTGTGATTGTCACACGAAAAGTAATATCTTCACATAAATTTAAAGGCGTATTGTCTATATTGTTTCCGTCGGGATCAATTTGGTTAACTACAACCTCTAGTTGTGGAGGGTCATAAACAGTCACACCCACAATGCCCGGCTCATCCTGTTCGCAATCGCCGTTGCCGTTAAGGTCTAAACATACCACACCTTCCACCACGCCTTCCTCATATATGACGGCCTTGAGTACGACAAAGTCAGCCACAGCGCTGGAAGCCACGCCGCCGGGATACACGACAATTTTAATGACGGGCTGATTATCAAGCGGGCGGTAGGGGGCCGGCAGGGTCTGCGGATCGATCCAGACCACATGTCCTCCGGGTTCCATATTATCAAAACGGTAATAACCGTTTGCATCGGTAACGGTTGTTTTAATATCGCTACGGATTTTAACTGTAACTCCCGGGATGGGAAAATCAATGCCTTGATCATAACGTCCGTTGCTGTTTACATCCAAATACACGCGTCCGGCGGCGGAACCTGATAAGGGCGGTTTAACCGGAAATTCAACTTCAGCGTGTTCGGCTTCCAAAACATTCACCAAACGTGAAGATTCGCCAATCAGCGCATAACCATCAGGCAAAGTGCGTTCATCTAAAGCAACCACATGACGCCCCGGAGTGATCTCTTCAAATAAGGCTTCACCGTTTTCATCGGTACCGCGCTTTTCACCCGTAGCCATCAGAACGCCGATTTCCGGCAATTTTTTGTCTCCAGCATTAAACAATCGGTCGTCGTTGTTATCCAGAAACACCGTGGCTTTTATTTGCCCCAATTCCAATACGCCGGCGATACCTAATTGCACCATCGCTTTGGCTTCGGCCCGTACTTTATTGCCTCCGCCATCTGTGCCTTTGGCGATGGCTGTGTTAGTATTGCGACCGCGGCGCGCGTTGGTTCCGACCACAACCTGATAACGCAGACGGGTTGTGCTTTTCCCTTGCAATGTTCCCAAATTCCAGCGTAAGCGGCGACGGCCTTGAGGATTATCAAAGCGTTTGCCGTCGCGCAGCACTTTATTTTTGATCAATTTAAACCCGTTAGGGAGCAGGTCTTCTAATTGAAGATTGAAAATCGTTCCATTGCTGATATTTTCGATATCCACGCGGTAAACCAGAATTTTGCCGATACGGGCGCGTCGTCTGCTGACGCGTTTGCTGATGCGCAGGCCCTCGGGGCCGACCGCTGTAAAATCGGAATCGGCGACCACGCGGTTTGACTGAAGCGGTTCGATCAGTTGATCAGTATCCAAAAAAGCGGTGTTGGCGATAGTCACGCCGGCCATGAGGTTATCGGCCATGCGGGTGTTGATATTGAAAGTGATAAATTCATTCGGATCCAAATGGCGTTTAAAATACCAGGTGTGGGTGCGACCATTGACTTTATGGGCGACGCCACTCGTATCATTGATATATGTAAGGTTGGCATCCAGCGTATCTGTAACGATGATGCCCGTGGCTCGCACTTCACCTTTTGCCTTTATTTTGGCTTTGTTGGTGATCGTAAGCGTATAGGTTTGCTCGGCACCCGGTTGAATGGATGATTTACTCTGGCGTTTGATAAAGCTCATTTGCGAGGGGCCGACTGTCAGAATGATATCAACTGTTTTTACTTTATCGCATCCGGTTCCTGTGACAGTAAGCGTGTAACGCCGCTGGGGTGTCTGATTGCCGACTTCGATTTCAAGAACGGTCAGCTTGCGATTGAGCGTCAGAATTTCAGTTTTGAAAGTGGCTTCGGCTTTGCGGGGAACACCGGAAACATTTAATTTAATCGGACCTTCACATGCCTCTTCAAACAGAGCCGAAATATCGCTCTCCACTGTTTCGCCCGGTTCGGCGAATAATTCGACCGGCAGGGCGTTTAAGGTGAAATCAAGTACGGGCATCGTTGTTGTTGTTGTTGTCGAGGTCGTTGTCGCCAAAGTCGGGGTTGTCGAAGTTGTCGTTGATGGTGAAGTTGGCGGTATCGTCGTCGAAGTTGGCGGCGTGGTTGTGGTTGTCGCCCTTGTCGTCGAGGTTGTCGTTGTAGCCCTTGTCGTCGAGGTTGTCGTTGTCGCCCTTGTCGTCGAGGTTGTCGTTGTCGCCCTTGTCGTCGAGGTTGTTGTTGTCGCCTTTGTCGTCGAGGTTGTCGTTGTCGGCTCTGTCGTTGAGGTTGTGGTTGTCGGCTCTGTCGTTGAGGTTGTGGTTGTCGGCTGTTCCACAACACCGGATAAATTACCCGGAAAAGACAGATGCATTACAATTAATAAAGAACATATACCGATAGCTATCAATGCACTGAATTTACATATTTTTTTCATGGCAAACCTCCTTAGACGGCGTAAATGGTGCCAGCGGCTAGTAATTGCGACCAAATAACTTGCCTGATTAAAATAACTTTATTTGTGATTCTTGATGATCTCATAAAAAGTCATAAATTGGTCATTTCCGAAATTCGTACCTAATGATTTCAATAGGTTATGAGTACAAATTTTGGGAGTTTCGACTTTTTATGAGACCATCATTTTTGAAACGTAATGCATAAATTCACGAATTGTCAGTGTTCATAAAATGGTTAAGTTTAACAATTAAACAAACCATTTATAATGATACCTTTATTTTTAAGATTGCGCAAGTAATATTTTTTTAGAATTTTAGCCCTACAACGACATTTGCATATAAAACGCGATGAATTCAATCGTTTACAATTTAAGACAGTTGATTTCCAAGTGTCGTTGTAGGGTTAAAGTGTTAAAAAATTTTTCGATCTGCTGACTATGATAGGAGTTAAAATCAAATTTATCCAAACCAATGGTTCGGTAATTTTTTCTGATTGAAGTGTTAAAAATCATAACCATCTGAAATTATCACAAAAAATTTTACGGCTTTGTTTTTAGAACTTATTGAAATTATTAGATTTTATTTTTTTTATCGGACGATTGGGCTACCAACATAAGGTATAAAATGTTTAAGTGTTCCGGACATGTTTCATGCCGGTAACGAAATTGTTAAACTATCAGGCTTGAGCCTCGATAGAAAACTGAATTCAATACAGACTGAAATTGAAAAGGCCGGCACCGTATTATCAATATCGATCACATTATCGAAAGGTACAGATGAAATCAGAACTCAGAAGCCGGTAATGGAAAATCTGATTTGTGAACAGGCGATTATTGAAAAAATATAAACAGATACAAAGAGCTGTCGCATCAGTTGTCAATAAGTGCGCATGCTTTTAATATAACGACCTCCGCGAGGCGGACGTCCGCTCAGATTCAGATTCTGTCGGCGGTGATTGTAAGATTGACAGAACTGATACTTCAGGAATGCGAGATTGATGATAAAAAGTGACGCTTAAAAAAATTCAGTAAACAGATTGACGCGGCATAGCTTCATTAACTGACTCATGGTGGTTGTGGGTGGAGGAGAGCCTTAACTGTTATCAGACAGATGATGATTTATATAGTATCTGCTGAATTTATCTTTAAGCAGATTACCTCGTAGTCTGATATACAGTTGATACGAGGTTGAAGATTACAAGCTAAGGGGTTCTGAATGTTTTTTCACTGTACAGGACAAAAATAATGTATCTCATTTGAATTTAAGAGGGATTTTGAGACTTTACAGAGATCAAAGGTAGCAAAATAATTTTAAGGTTTGTGTAAAATTCGTGATATAAATCAGAAAAGCTGTGTAAAATTCTTCCGAGGTGATCTAAGCCTGGTCGAAAAATACTGACGGCTTTACGCCCATGTTTTTTAATCTTGATCGGCTTTTGAGAAGCACACCATTCACCAGTGGCATGGCACTGACTAAAAGCGATGGCTGGCAAAGCGATCAGTTTATCAATACGATCCGGCAATGTCATGTGGGTATCTTCAAAATTAAAACCACGGCCCTTCAAACACTGAAAAAGAGTTTCAATACCCTGACGCTTTTTATATTCTTCAAGAGCTGTCACAGGGTTTTTATCGGTAGCGAGGATGAGATATTCACCATCAGGCGGCAACGCTCCGACAACATAAACCAGTTGACCGTTGACGATACATTTACCTTTCAAAATTTTGTATTCACCGACTTTTAAATCTCTGAAAAGCGTTTTAGCGGAAACAAAGATGCCTCCAGCATTCGTAATCTGGAAGTTTTCTTTGATTCGCATGAGGAAATGTATGCCCTTATCTGATAAAAAGGCTGACTGTTACTACTTTGTTAGATTAGATTTTAAGCGAATAAAGATGCCATATTTGCATCATAAAACCAACTCAATGCCCCTAAAGGATTAACTTTTTCGGTAAAATCAAGCATATTTTAACGAAAAGCTGACATATTTTTCTAATCTAACAAAGTAGAACTGTTTATCGCCGATAAACTCGCGATCACCGAAAATACATCTGATTTTATGCACACTGAAAATCTTAATCAATGGTGCGGTATTGTTATCTACGTCGACGACAGCGAGAGAGCTTATTTCGAGACCATTCAGAGCTTTTGAGGCGCATCCGTTCCAAAACCAGGCCGGATGCGGAGTCTTTTTCCCGCTTTTGGAAATATAACCGCAATCTCCGGCTATTATTCTGTGACCGGAACAGCACTGTTCAGCTGATGACCGGTTAAAGGCTGAGAAATCAAAGGGGCGCTCAAAATGAAGACGATAGCTCTTTTCAGAATATTTTCCCATGCGGGACATATTCATAAAATTCAATCGTCCTCTGATAGAAAGGAACAAAACGAAAATATGAATCAGAATTTTTTTCTGACAGGCGATAATCGATTCATTTTATTTAGTATAGCGGCTATTATAGTTTCCATAATTGCTATATATCGCGGTAATTATAATATTTGTAAATACTTTTCAAAAAATTACTGAACCATTGTTAATAAAACGTTCTATTAATTCAATGCGTTCATCCATATCAGAATTGCCACGTTCAGTAAACGTTATCCATAAAATCGGAAAAGTGACCCCTGAATGAACGATGCCCGGAACCAAGGGGTTTATATTCTTTTTTCCTGATTTCCAGTCGGTTCGATCTATTGATAAATCCCATTTTTCATCACAGATAGGGAGAAATCGAACAATAAGTCAGGCAATGCTTTCCATACACATATCAAAACCTGCGAAAAAACGTTGTAACCGTTTGTATTTCGAATCGGTCCGGGCTTTACCCGGCATTGCCAAAGCAATTCAGTTTAGGCATACGGTTCGAATTTTAAGCTGCACCACTATGAAAAGGGACAACAAATCCGCCTTGGCTTTATTCCATTTAAGTCTCGAATTAAAAATTTCAGTCAGCTTTGCGACTTGGCACATGAAGTTTGTATCCTTAAATAACATGAGTTCGACATAAATCAAACTGCAATCAGCTGCAATTTGTTAGAAATCGGACTGAGATTAAGAGACGGCTTTTTCGGTTGCCTGGTATAAGCTGTCAGGCCAGCGACAATATTCACCATGAAATTGATAACGCTCCGATGCCTGGTATGTTCAATCTGGGAGATATTTTTAAGCTGATCATCAACTGTTTCGATCTGAGCCCTTTTTCTAAGTAAAATTCAGTCTGTGACAGGCATCTGTCAGTTTTTCATGTTTTTCCTGATTTTCGTTATTAACCGGACATCGTTACAGAACAGCACATCGAAAAGTTTTCAGGAAATATATCCCCGGTCTCCGAAAAATCTGCCTGATATGTCGGTGGTCATATCGGGAACCGGTCAGCGATCATCGACATTGCCGGGGGTTAATCAGAAAGCTGAGAGTTCTCCCTGATAATTAATAATAAGATGGAGCCGGAAACCGTAAAACCATCCTGTTGAATTTTTACCTCGCTTTGCTGATTTTTTAAATAACGTGAGTTCGATATAATAGTCTTTGAATTTATTGAGAATCAGACCTGCTATCATACAATCATAAGATGGGACTTGACAAAATCAATTCAGGAAAGATAAAGCGAATCTGAAAATCTCAAATGTCATTAAGCGTGGTAATGACAATTATCATTTTATCACATGGTTCTGACTATCGAACTTTTAAACATTTTTATAACGAGTTCATCAAAGAATATCATGGTAAGGCATTTCCTGATCCGGTCAGTTATAACCGTTTTGTCGAATTGAAAGCCTCAGCGCTGATCCCTCTTTGCAGTTATCCGGAATTGAGAAAGGGAACCGTCACCGGCATTTCTTTTATTGATTCAACTTCTGTCAAAGTCAGCGACAACCGAAGAATACATTCACATAAGGTATTCAAAAAATACGCAATATGCCGGATTTCAGCTCCGCGTAACGGCAATGTGCTGAAATCAAAGAGATAACAGTTGCGGGTGGCGCTCTTCCGATAGAACAGCGCGCCACCTTGCCGAAGGTCGGACTCACCGCCCGGACCCGGAGCGCGGGCACATCGATTCCCCATACGTCATCATCCGGTTCAAGGGTCTTTTTCCGGACAGCGGCGGAGTGCCGGATATCGTTGACAGTCCGGACATAATAACCTCAGCCCGCGATAATAAGTTTCGTGAAGCCGGGTTCATAGAGGGCCCGCGTCAGATCCTCCGACAGAAACCGGGAATCCGGTGTCAGCGGAATCGCGGTCAGTTCCGTCCCTTCGTTGGAAAACTCCTCCTTGAGACGGGTCGGCATCGTGATCCGCAGACTCGGCTTATCGGTGTTCGCGCTCCCCGGTCAGGCACAAAACCACAGATATAACGGGAAAACCTTCCCGTTCAGCGTCATTACAATTCCCGGGAGGTCCAGCCTGTTGACCGCCTTTTTCCACCGTCCGCCATACTGACTCCAGGTACAGCGTGGCAGACGACCCGGCCGGTCTGTCACACTGTTATCCACCGAAAGGCTCCACCCCGCTCGCGATTGCGTGGACGCACTTTTTTCTAACAACGGTCAGAGCTCTTCCACAGCCAGTCACACCAAAAACCGTATCAGGATTTCCCGCACATAATAGAGACTCCGGCCTCGCCGCTCGACATACGACTGTTGATGAGCAATCCTGATAAAGTCCGCCGGCTCTTTCGGATTGTGACACTTGAAAAAATGAGCTGTCGCCGGCAGCATGAGAGTCTCAAAAGCGATCTGTCATCCCTGACGAAACAACTCGCCTGATATGATAAAAAACCATCGTGATTCCAGACCTGTTGCATGACATTTCACATTCTTCTCCTCCTTGAAAATCAGTGTGTTTGCATTTTCATGAAGTAGAGCTTATCCGCCTTAGAATATCAAGGATTTTCTTGAATATTATGAATTATCAGATAATATACCGATATCACGCAGGATTCAGATTCGTATTCAAGGCACGGCAATGGGTGCATATCACAGGATATTCACCCATTGCCGCAACGCTGAAAACGGGCAGAAAGACAAGCTGGATTGGTAAGTTATTTTTTCTTCTTGCCATACTGGAAAAATTGAGGTGTATATGATGATGAGCAGAATTGACTACAATAACACACACAACATATCAACAAAAAGGAGTGCCGGATTCAGCTTGCGTCACGGGCAAGGCAAACTGAAGTTTGCACTCCAAATGGGTAAATAGGATTAGAAATTCAATTAAGTTAATTTACACTCCTTACCTAATTCTTGGTGATCGGGTGCGAATCACCTTCTCCCTCCTTACCTAATTCTTGCTGATCGGGTACGAATCACCTTCTCCCCAGCGACAGAACAGCTTATGATCAATCCCGAAATAGTCAAATATCTTGCCGACCGTTTGGTTGATGATGTCGTCAATTGTGCGCGGCTGGTGATAAAATGACGGTATGGGCGGCAAAATATGGGCGCCCATATCTGCCGCATCGGTCATTAATTTCAAATGGCCTTTATGAAACGGCGTTTCCCGCACCATGAGGACGAGTTTGCGTTTTTCCTTTAAAGTGACATCCGCCGCTCTGACAAGCAGATTGGTAGTATAGGAATTGGCGATGCCGGAAAGTGATTTGATCGTACAGGGTGCAACAATCATCCCTTGGGTTAAAAATGAGCCGCTTGCCAGTGCAGCCGCAACATTTTTATTGTCATAAACGAAATCCGCCATTGCAGCCACGTCATCGGGTGCGTAATCGGTTTCAATGGAAATGTTGGTGTACCCCGCCTCGGAAATAATGAGGTGGGTTTCATATTCGGTTTCTTGTAGCAGTTTAAGAATGCGGACGCCATAAATCACGCCGCTGGCACCGGCGATGGCGATAATAATGCGTTTGGACATAGATTGGTGTTACTCCGTGTTGATTTAGTATTCGATGTTGAATGTTCAGTTGTTCAGTAATTTATCACGAATCAAATCTGTTAGAATCTGACTGTTTTTAAGAACCTGTTGAATACCTTGGGCGTCGAGATTGTCCCAATGGATACCGGCGGTAACAACAACCGGCGTATTGAGTGCCGATGCCAACTTTTCTGATACCGCTTTGGCTAAATCGTCTTCCTTGTGCCCCACAAAGCAGAATACGGAAGCCGAAGCGCTGGTTTTGCGGCTGTCTTTCAGGCTGGGACGAGGCTGCGCTACTGCAACGGCTCCGATATGAGGTTTTTCGCCACCCCAGATTGCCACTAAAAAATCATCGCCTATTTTTCTGACAGCCGCTTTCAGATTATAAGCATCCAGGCCGGTTTGAATTTTAAATTCAGCATTTTTCATTCAGGCGTCACCATTTCAACGATACGGTAGCCTTTGGCTTTAACATCCTCTGCCACTTTAGCCCGATTTTCCGCTTTAAAGCGTAGCAAGATTCTTTTCTGGCCGGATTTAGGTTTGCTCATTCTGAAAATACTGTGAACAGTTCCGCCGGCGGCGTCAATATCCGCTACAAGTTCCTTAACTGAAATCTCGTTTTCATGATCATATTCGAGCGAGATACCGCCTGTTTTTTCATCAGCGCCCAGAATTTGATAAAGGGAGTTGTAAATATCAATATCGGAAACGGTTCCGCACACGCTCTCGCCATCCATGACAGGAAAAAAGCTGCGACCGAATTTTTTCCCCTTGATAAGGGCGGTTTCAACCGTATCATTGACAGAAAGGGTCTCCGGTTTGCGCACCATCAGGTCTTTCACCTTGAGTTGGGTGTTGAAAAAACGAAGTTCATGGATGCTTTGCGCAGCGGTAACGCAGGAAGCGGCTTCCCTGATATCGCGACGTGCCAAAAGCCCTCGTAAACGACCGTTATCCACTACCGTAATAAAGGGAAGACGATGTTTATCAAAAAGTGTTATGGCTTCACTGGCAAGCATGTCACTTTCGATGGTAAGCGGATCGGCTTGCATCCAGTTTTTGATAATCATGATGACTGCTCCTGTTTTTGGGTATAGAGTTGATGGAAAAGATTGACGGCTTCCTGGCCGAATTCGGGCGTGTTTAAATGCAGATTGACCTCCTTGACAGGTATCTCTGGTTTTAAACGCTCTTTCAACACCTGGGTTAACGCCCGGTCAGCTTCGGGATCATACAGCGCGCGCCCCTCCTTGTCCAAGGAACTCCATCCTTTCAGCGGAATCAACACGGCGCAGGGCGCTTTGGAAAGATTGAGACGTTCAGCGATAATTTCCGCCATCTGCGCAACTTCAGCAGCACTGGTGCGTACTTCAATTCTGAGTTTGTCAATTACAGCCTGGGGACGATCTTTATAACGCTCTAACAATTCGGGCCGGCCGCCGACGCTCAACATCTCCAATCCCGACGGTGCCACTACTTGAGGGATGCCGGCTTCACTGGCGGCCAGCAAGCGATCATCACCGGCTGCGCAATTTCCATCTAAAAGGGTTTCGCCAACACCTCGGCTGACAATATCGATCACGCCTTGAAATTGACCATCGCGAATCAATTCATCCATAGCCCGGTCGCCACGTCCTTGCGCGTGACAAGGTACTGGAATATAGCCTTTATCCCTTAAAAAATGAATCGCCGGTTCAACAGCGCGTTCGGCAAAACCAAAGGATGTGATCGCCACTACCGGTTTATCAAATTCGACTTTCCATCCGGGCGAAAGCTCCACCATGCCACAGATAGCGCCAACCGCATTGATTAACTGGGTTTTAAGAATGGGATTGAGTTCCACCACATCCACTACGGTATTGAGCATCGTAATATCTTTGGTGCCCACATATTTGCCTACATATTTGGGATGCGCGGCCATACTGGAGGCCATCAGTTTGGGCATTCCGAACGGAAGCCCCTGCATGATACTGGTTGCCACCAAAGAAGCGGTGCCGCCGCCCACACCCAGAACGCCATGCACGCCGTCTTCATCCAACAGACGCCGCATAATTTTTTTAGCTCCTCGGACTTGATTTTCGGTGGCTTTGATGCGCTCCGTACGATAAAGTCGCCGTACCTCACTGATTTCAAGCCCACCTTGCTCTGCCACGGTTTCGCAAGTGATATCACCTGCAAAAAACGGCTCCTGCTCCATGCTGAAATCCAGTAACAACGCCCGATGACCTCGCGCTTCGATCATCTCTTTGACCATTTTAAATTCAGTGCCACGGGTATCCAAATTGGCGATAATGATAATTGTTTTTTGATTCATATTTATTTCCTTTATGTTTTTCAAATATCAGCGGTTCGAAAAATTTTATGATTAATATTGTGAAACGTGATTCGTGAAACGTGAATTCACGCATCACGTTTCAGAAATCACAATTGGGATGGTTATTTTGTCCTTGATCCTTATTGAACATCCCCTTACATCTCTCCCCGTTTAAAAAACGCTTTAATCTTAGCGGCAACGTAATCTTGTTGATCAGATGTAAGTTCCGGATATATCGGCAACGCCAAAGTTTGTAATGCGGCCTGTTCGGCAACAGGAAAATCACCTTTTTGATAGTCTAAATCGGCAAAACATTCCTGTAGGTGAAGTGGCATAGGGTAATATATTTCCGATCCGATTCCCTCTTCTTGTAAAAATTGGCGCAATTGGTCTCTATTTTTTTTTAGCCGGATGATATATTGATTGTAAATATGACGGTCTTGGGTAACTGTCGGAAGAACTACCCATTCATCTAAACCGGCTTCCTGGAAAAGTGAATTATAGCGGGCCGCATTTTCCTGTCGTGCTTGTGTCCACGCATCCAGATATTTTAGTTTTATCGAAACAATTGCCGCTTGAAGCGCATCTAATCTGAAATTACCGCCAATTATTTTATGATAGTATTTGGGCTTGGCACCGTGAGAACGTAAGATGGATAATTTGTTATGCAAATCATCCGAGTTTGTAGTAACAATCCCACCATCTCCAAAAGCGCCCAGATTTTTAGAAGGGAAGAAAGAAAAACAACCCAAATCACCGATTGATCCGGCGCGTTTGCCTTGATATTCCGCACCAATCGCTTGAGCGGCATCTTCAATAACAACAATGCCGTATTTTTGGGCAATCGCCATAATCGGGTTCATATCAGCGCATTGTCCGTACAGATGCACCGGAATGAATGCTTTGATATGGGTTCTTTTTTCTGCATCCATATCATTTAATAATTTTTCCAGTTTTTCCGGATCGATATTAAATGTATCAGGATCGATATCAACAAAAACAGGTCGGGCGCCAACACGCATAATTGAGCCAACGGTCGCAAAAAAGGTGTAAGGCGTTGTTATCACCAAGTCTCCCTTGCCGATTTCCGCTGCCATGAGTGAGATCAGGAGCGCGTCCGTTCCTGATGAAACGCCCACCGCATGTTTTACGCCACAATAGGCGGCAATTTCTTGCTCTAATCGAATCACATGCGGCCCCATAATAAAATACTGGCTTTCAAATATTTCATTAGTGACTTTCATAACATCTTGCTTAATGCTTTGGTATTGACTCTTCAAATCAAGCAATGGCACTTGCATACGTTTCACTCCTCAGTTTTCAACTTAATTTCAGAAATTGCTTTTTTAAATTTTGCGCTGATATCAAGGGTAAGCGAAGCTGCATCTTCTAAAAGAGATGCAACCTCATCCATATTTTCATCTTTGGCTCTGATAGCCCAATTACGATAATTGTCGGCGTGTTCAGAGTTGTGTTTGATCCAATGATCCAGCAATTTGGCCATTTTTTCCTGTAATGATAAATCACTTTTAATTTCATGTTCGTGGTGATGATGCGTCATTTTTACCTCTTTATTGAAGTTACGAAATCTATAAATTCGATTTAAACTGATTTTGTGCCAAACATATTCCGGCAATTGTTTTACTGTCACGAATATCACCCTTATAAATCATATTGAGGGCGTCTTCGAATTTGACTGTGTGAACTTCGATGATTTCATCCACATCCAATTGTTGCTTGGCAGGCGTCATATCAGAAGCCTGAAAGATATGAATACACTCGTCTGAATAACCCGGTACAGGAACAATCTCACCAAGTTTATGCCATCTGTCCGCTATAAAACCTGTTTCCTCTCTTAACTCACGCCGGGCGCACAAAAGGGGGTCTTCAGGGCCATCGAACGTACCCGCCGGAATTTCCCACAGATAGCCACCTGCGGCATGGCGATATTGTTTTAACAAAATAATTTCATCTTTTTTAATCATAGGCACGATTGCCGATGCACCGGGATGACGGATAATATCCAATTCCGTTGTCACACCGTTGTCCAATGATATTTTTTCAGACACCAGTGTAAATGTGCGTCCTTGATGCCGTGTTATCGAATTGATAACTTTTATCATATTGATATACCTTCCCTGTATTTTTAACTTGAAACTTACAATTCTTCTTTCAACAAGCAACAGCCAATCTTATACTCTGGAAAGCCGTCTTCCATATAACTTATATTTTCAGGCTGGATAAGTTTGTTCATTACACATCCTTCCGGAATATCCAAATTGAAAAGATCGCTTTCATTAATCCGGTCCGTTTTAGTTAAAACCGGATGATGGTCAGCGCTGGTTTTCAGAGTATAACTATGCAAAGGGAAATCTTCACATAACGGACACTGATAAACTCTGCCGTTGGGAAAAACAAAGTAGTTCCGGGCAACCTTTCCCGCACAGTAAAATGGCTCTTCGCAGTCTAAATAAACTTTCGGGTAAACAGTTGCAATACCGAGTTCGGCAGCCTGTTTTGCAACAACGGGAATCCGTTCAATCCATTCATTTTTATCAATTGAAAGACGCTCATGAGGAGCGGAAGATTTCTGACAGTGATGTGAATCAGAAGCCGAATTGCCACGCAACCCGATAACCTGGATAAAAAAACGGCTAATCCCCAGCTTTTTAAGTAAAGCGGGCATCAATTCAATTTCATGAAGATTCATCCGACTGACCGTATATATCAAACTCGTATTAAAGCCTCTGGCAACGGCGGCCAGAATGCCTTTGACACATTGCTCATAAGAACCCGTTCCGCGTATAGCGTCATTAGTTGAAGCGGTTGCGCCATCCAGACTGAAGCTAATGTAATTAAGGTCATCCGGACTGACTTTCGTAAGAAAATCATGGAACAAATAACCGTTTGTATCCACTGTCACAGACCTGTAACCCAATTGTCGGGCTTTACGAACGGCCTTATATAAATGCGGATGAAGCGTGGGTTCACCTCCAAGAAAAATCACATTGGGTTCATGGCATTTCTTAGCAAAAACAGACAGCCATGCGTCAATAACATCCGCGGAAAGCATGTTTTGACCATGTTGTTCAGGGTTAATGTAGCAATGGCGGCAGTTAAGATTGCATTGGGTCAGAATGTGAAAAAAGACGTTGGAAGCTTGGGATGCAAAGGCTACTGTCCTGCTATTGTCAATTGTGATTTTCGAGGCAGGCCGGTTCATTTGGATTGTTTTTTTATGAGAAGTTTGAGTTTTCTCTTTAACGCCTTATTTTCTTTACGCGCTATCAGGACTTCTTCATTAGAAACACGCAGCCGGATAGACATATATTCGGCAAAGATACGGTACAATAAAAGCATCAAATCCAGGCGTTCATCCATATCACCATCATGTTTGAGTCGATCTTTAGCCAATGTATCAACTGCGAGACAAATAGTTGTGCCTTCAGCATATACGGAGGCGGAACGTCCCAGATTGTCAAGGATGCGCATCTCACCAAATATCTCCCCTTTTTTATCGATTTCACAAATACCGATACCCTCTTTGACGACTCTGACAGAACCGGAGAGAAGAAAATATAGCCACGGGTCTGTATCACCTTCTTTGATAATCAGTTCACCCTGTTCATATTGTCGTATTTTACTGAGCCGCAGCAATCTTCCCAGACTATGGGTTTCGAAGTGCTTTAAGGTGGGAAGTTCATACAACTTTTGGATATTTTGAATATTATCCTGAAGGTATTTTGATTCTATCATGCCTTTCCCCCGGACGTTAAACCGTATAATCCAAGCTTGGAACAGAATTCATTCTGAGCTTTCAGGCCGGTTTCAATTTTCAAATTTATAGTAATTATTTCCAATTTTCAAGACAATCTTTTGAAATTTCTTTTTCAAATTCTACCGGGTAGCAACCGTCAAAACAGGCTTTACAAAAAGGATTCGAGGTTTCATCCACGCCGGTGGATTCCAGCAAGCCTTCAAGACTAAGGTAGTAAAGCGAATCTAAACCCAGCATCCGACGAAGTTCTTCAACCGAATAACTGGCCGCGATCAATTCACCTTTGGTGGAAAAATCAATGCCATAATGACATGGAAAGCGATGCGGAGGTCCGCTTACGCGCAAATGTACATGCCTGACGCCTAATTCGCGCAATGCTTTTACGCGTGTTCTTACTGTGGTGCCGCGTATAATCGAATCCTCAATAATGATAATATCTTTACCTTTAAGAAGTTGTTTAACCGGGTTGAGCTTTACCCGTACCCCGAAATCACGCATGCTCTGAGTCGGTTGGATAAATGTGCGTCCCACATAGTGATTCCGAATCATGCCCATCTCAAATGGAATTCCGGATTCTTCTGAATAGCCGATTGCCGCATAAGTTCCCGAATCTGGAAAGGGCATCACCAAATCAGCTTCCACCGGCGCTTCTTGCGCCAACCGCCTGCCGTGTGATTTCCTCACCTGGTAAACATTTAACCCGTGAAACGTACTATCCGGACGCGCAAAATAGATAAATTCAAAAATACAAAAGGAACGTTTGGGCGTGTCAGATGTTTGATAATCCGATAGAGCTATGCTTTTGACACCATCTTCATTGATAATTACGATTTCACCGGGATCAAGTTCGCGGACAAATTCAGCTTCCACTAAATCAAGCGCACACGTTTCCGAGGCAAGCATATAGTGACCGTTCAGTTTTCCCAGGCATAATGGCCTGAATCCGTTGGGGTCTTTAATCCCGATCACTTCGCCCCGACTGGTGAGCATCGCAAATGAATACGCGCCTTTCAATCGGCGGACAGTTTCAATTATGGCACCCTCGAAACCCAGTTTAAGATTTTTAACAAACAAATGAAGGAAAATTTCACTATCATGGGTTGTTTGAAAAATAGAGCCGGCCTCTTCCAGTTCATCTTTCAACTGGATTGCATTCACGATATTGCCATTATGCGCCACCGCATAAGATTTTTTGCTATGGCGCACGACAAAGGGCTGGGCATTGGATAGAATTGATCCGCCGGTGGTGGAGTAGCGAACATGGCCGATGGCACTGCCTCCGTTTAATGCGTCTAAAAGAGACGTATCAAAAACATCACTTACCAAGCCCATGTCCTTGTGGGATCGGATTCTTTGGTTGCGTGATACAGCGATGCCGGCGCTTTCCTGCCCGCGGTGTTGAAGGGCATACAAGCCGAAATATGTCAATGTGGCGGCTTCAGGATGTTGGTAAACAGCGAAGATACCGCACGCTTCGTGAGGTCTTGATTGATTGGAAGTTATATTTTCCGATTGTTTTTGTTTTTTATAGCTCATTTTTTTAGTTCATTCCAAAGGATTCCGGTGGTCCATTTTTTTCCAGTTTTACTTTTATAACCACTGGAGTTTAACAAATCGACTATTTGTTTTGCTGTAGTATTTTTTTTCCGTTCACGCCGAATAATTTTCAACGCTTCTTCATATTGTTGGCGATACATTACTTTAGTTATGCCGACACCTTTATTTGATTTTCCTATAAGGCCATTTTCACGGGCATCCAATCTAAGGTTGGCGTAAGTCCATCTGACACCCGTTCGGCTATAAAGCTTCTTTTGATTTAAGTAAGTGACCATATCTTTGAGCGGCATACCTTTTTCAGACAGTTGTTTCATCATTTTGACTGTTTTTGCATACTGCTCTTTATATTTTTCCTTCACAGACGGACGATACTCAAATTCATTCGGATCAATTTGCGGCAATGGTTCAACTTCATAAGTCTGATTGGCTTCGTCAGCTTTTCTCTTTTGATACATGGCGTACATTTTATGATAAACAGGACAATTTTTATTGCAAGCGGCACGAAACGGATTATTTTTACAATCACACTCAAATTGAACCTCGGAACTGAAAATATATTTTAAATTGGATTTTGTGCTGTGTCTGATTTTTGATAGCGAACCTGATGATAAGGGAGCAAGAACATCAAGGCTATATTCAAGTATCCATTCCCTGCATCTATCTGCATCAACTCCGTTAGATTTAAACCAAGCTAAAAGGTATTGGGTAATATCCTGACGTGTAGGCGTTACCTCCTGAGCGGAAAATCGCTCTGTTGACAAACCGTTTTGCGCTAAATCCTCAATACAAGGATATAAAATTCCTGAAACATTCTTCCGATCTATTAATTTTAGTAATTTTATCAGTTTTTTAAGATACATGATAGCTCTTCCCTTTTAATTCATATACCACACCTTATTCATATAGTCAAAAGTGAATTTTTTATACTATTGCTCCGATTTTAGTTTTTCAGAAATAGAGATGTGCAAGCTTTCGCTTGCAACAGAAATGAGAGGACAAATCAAAATCAGAATTCAGAATATTGATATTGTTAATTAAGCTTATAAGGATAACAAATAAATATCAAGAAATTATTTGCATAGAAAATAAAAGAAATTTTTTTACGCATGCTTCTTTTACAATACAAAGTTTGCAGATAACTACCCGAACAAAAGTTTTTATACCGAAAATTTATGGCTAAGTACTTAAATGGGTTGACACACATCTTCAAAACAATATAAAAGCGTCTTCTTATGGATTTGATAGAAATACAAAAGATCGGAATCAGTGCTGCCTATGAAGCTGCTGAAATTTTGCTTTCTTATTTCGGCAAGATATCCGAATACGATAAAAAAGGAGCGACCGATCTGGTCACTCGGGCCGATATTGAATCGGAAAAAGCTATTATTCAAACTATCCGCAAGCATTTTCCCGATCATACGATTATAGCCGAAGAAAGCGGTTTGAATCAAGGCATTCCTCGGTACCAATGGATTGTCGATCCCTTGGACGGCACCACCAATTTTGCCCATCACCTGGCACTTTGTTGCATTTCCATCGCCTTTGCCATTGAAGACCGTATCGTGGTCGGCATTATTTTCAATCCGATGACTGATGAATTGTTTACAGCGACAGACGGAAATGGCGCATTTTTGAATGAGCGGCCCATCTCTGTTTCTGAAACGCAAACGGTGTCAGAGAGCCTTCTTGTTACCGGCTTTCCCTATCACTTTAAAGATATTTTCGATTCCATAATGGCCCGCTTCGAGAACTGCCTGAACGCGGCACAGGGAGTTCGAAGGCTTGGTTCGGCTGCGCTTGATTTATGTTATGTCGCCTGCGGTCGTTTTGATGCCTTTTGGGAACAAAAGCTGAATCCTTGGGATACAGCCGCCGGATATTTAATTGCCAAAGAAGCAGGTGCCAGCGTAACTGATTTTAGCAACACCCCTTTTACACTGGATAAAAAAGAAATTTTGGCAACCAATGGCCAGATTCACCAAGAGATGCTTGAACTGATGAAGATTAAAATCAAGGATAATAAAAGCAAATGAAAGAAATAACTGAAAAAAAATATATGACTGACACCCACTTGGGATGTTTCAGCGAGTTTAACAGTGACGACCCGATTTGCAACAAGCTATGTGCTTTAAGGCTGAGTTGTGTGATCGAACGCAATATGAATGCCCGTATGGAATTGTTTGAAGAATTTGCAGCGTATGACAATATGACTAATGTAGTGTTGCAATAGAAATGAAACTGCCTCGCCGTCAGCTATCTGTAAAATTCGGAGCAGCTTCAGAAAACACCTGACGGCATTAATTTTTAATCAATGCGCCTTTTTCGGTGCGCTTTTCTTCCATATCAAAATTCTTCCGTATCCAGTTTTTGCCGGAGATATTTTATCTGTTCGCGTAAAATGCGATTTGTTTTCAATCCCTTTTCAACAGTGCCAATCGAATGGAGTACCGTGGCGTGATAGCGTTTAAAGCTGCGCCCGATAACCTGAAGCGTAGCATCGGTATAGTTGCGCGCCAGATACATAGCGATTTGACGCGGCCGGACAACGGACATTTTGCGGGATTTGGATTCAATCTCAGCCTTTGAAATATTATACTTTCTGCAAACCATTTTTTTTATGGCATCAACCGTGATACTCTTGCGTTTGTCGGCAATAGTGCAGACAACGCTTTCAGCCAGAGAAAAATCAATGGGTTTGCCCATCAGCAATGATTTGGCGGCGACTCCGGTAAGCCCGCTTTCAAGCTGGCGGATATCAGTAATCAGTTCCGAAGCTAAATAACGCGTGATGTCAGGAGGTATTTTATAACCGTTTAACTGTGATTTTTTATTCAGAATACGGACTCTGGTTCTGAAATTGGGCGGTTCAATCGTTGAAATCAGGCCGCTTGTAAGCCGTGATTTAAGTTTATCGCTAAGTTTGGGAATATCCGCAGGAAGGTGGCAACTGGAAAAAATAATCTTCTTTTGCGCTTCAAACAAGGTGTCTAACGTTAAGGCCAATTCGATTTGCGTACGTTCTTTACCGCTTAAATGGTGTACATCCTCAAGAAGCAGAACATCGCAATTGTTGCGATATTTTTGTTTAAATCGATCAATGGCACCGTTTTTGAAAGCGAACACCATTTCATTTGTAAAATCTTCAGCCGTTATATAAAATACCCGTTCATCAGGGTATTTTGCCATAATATGATGGCCGATAGACTGGGAAAGATGGCTTTTTCCCAACCCAATATCTGAAAATAAAAACAGAGCGTTTTGATAAGTGGATTTGCGTGATGCCAAGGCAAGTGCGGCCGAATATGCAAAATTATTGTTATCCCCGACAACAAACTGATCAAATGTAAAATTACGCTGTAATTGACGTCCGCCATATAAATTCGATTTCTTATCATCAAATGGCAGATGCCGCTGGGTTTCAACTTTGAACTTAGCTTTTGAAACAGGTTTGCCTTCAGCCACATCAATTTTTAATTTGCACGTTTGCCCAATGATGTTTTTTATTTCCGTTTCGATTACATGTTTGTAATTGCTTAAAATTCTTTTTTTTGAATACAAATTGGGTGTTGACAACACGAACCCGGATGAATCCTTACTGACAAACTCTAATGGTTCAATCCACATTTGGTAGCTTTGCAAAGCGATACGTTGTTTAATTACAGTTTTTACTTTTGTCCAGGTCATTTCCGTGTTTTTTAAATCGGTTTTCAAATTCAGGTATCTTTCATTTTAAAGTAATGAGGGCCTGGATGACGTATCACCGTTTTTTGAAGGCCATTCAACGAATTGGGAATTTAAATAGTACACCACTAAAAAAGTGTCAAACCTGAAAAACCGACTTTTTGATTATTTAATCGTCAGTTTATTAACAATTTTTAACATGCCAATTTTAAACCTGATTATTGCCATCGAATTTTCAACTGCCTTTAAATACAACACTTTTAGAATTTGATAGTATTATTAATAAATTTAATTATATATATGAAATTATCACAAAATTTGGCATTTCCTGTTTTGCAACAAAATCTTAATATTTCTTGCATTAGCTTTAATTTTTGACTTAATAAAAGAAGTGCAAACTACGAATGAACACAAATAAAAATAAATTATTCGTGTCTGTTCATTCGTGGTTTTAAAGGGCTGCACTCCTTTAGAAGTATAAACTGCTTTTAACCTGATATGAAGAATGCTTTAATACGGTTTCATTATCGGACCTTTGGAAAAGTTTAGACAAACAATGAAAAAAATAATTATCCGCGGCGCGCGCCAGCATAATCTGAAAAATATTGATGTTCGCTTGCCGCGCAACAAAATGATTGTGATAACCGGGCTGTCCGGCTCAGGTAAATCGACTCTGGCATTCGATACGCTTTATGCCGAGGGACAGCGCCGTTATGTGGAATCTTTGTCCACTTATGCGCGCCAGTTTCTTGAGCGCCTGGAAAAACCGGATGTTGATGCCATTGAAGGGCTTTCACCAGCCATTGCCATTGAACAAAAAAGCGCCAGTCACAATCCTCGCTCCACAGTTGGTACCGTTACCGAAATATATGACTATCTGCGCCTTTTATATGCCCGTGTGGGAATACCATATTGCTATCAATGCGGGAATCCCATCACAGGACAGTCCATTGATCAGATTACGGAACAGGTGATGGCATTAGACCACGGAACCAAAATTATTATTTTGGCGCCTTTGGTACGAAATAAAAAAGGCGCGCATACCAATCTCTTGAAACGGTTACGTAAGGACGGTTTTGCAAGAGCCCGCGTCAATGGCAAAATTTTAGAGTTTGAAGCTATCGGCACACTTGATCCTAAAAAAAAACATACGCTTGATGTTGTTGTTGATCGTTTGATAGTTAAAGCTAAAATGCGCAATCGAATTGCCGATTCGCTGGAACTGGCACTGTCATTATCTGACGGCTTGGTTAGTGTCAATATTCATAATTCGCAATCGGATATTGTCCTTAGCGAAAAGGCGGCTTGCATATCATGCGGTGTCAGTTATGCTGAATTTACACCAGCCAGTTTTTCATTTAATTCACCTCAAGGATATTGTCCTGAATGTGATGGTTTGGGAACTGCCACCGAATTTGATCCGTACCTGATTATTGATCAACCCCATTTATCTCTTAGAGAAGGAGCCGTGTCAGTGTGGGCTAATCGCAGCAGCGTGCATTTTTCGGAATTTTTAGATGCTCTCACCGCCCATTATGGGGTCGATATTTATACACCCTATCAAGAACTCCCAGATAATTTCAAAGAAGTGCTGCTGTATGGCTCTGGAAAGCAGCAGATCACTTTTTATTTTGAACGCAATCAACGCCGGCGCACTTTCTCCAACACGTTTGAAGGTCTGATTCCCAATCTGAAACGACGTTATTTGGAAACTGATTCTCATGCAACCCGGGAAGAGATCAGGCAATATATGAATTCGCGTCCATGTTCCGAATGCCGGGGCGAAAAATTGAACCGCGCCAGCCGATCCGTAAAAATCGGTGAACGGTCGATTTCCGAATTAACCGCACTTTCTGTTGCCGAAGCCCATACATTTATTAAAAACCTGAGGCTATATCCTGAAAAACAGGTCATTGCCGAGTCGATTTTAAAAGAAACCTGTGATCGGCTTGGTTTTCTTGAAAATGTGGGATTGTCCTATCTGACTTTAGACCGGTCGGCCCAAACACTTTCCGGCGGTGAAAGCCAACGAATCCGACTCGCCACCCAGATCGGTTCTAAACTTACCGGCGTCCTTTATGTCTTAGATGAACCCAGTATCGGATTGCACCAGCGTGACAATCAACGTCTTTTGGCAACGCTTATAAAAATGCGCGATATGGGTAATACTGTTCTGGTTGTTGAACACGATGAAGACACTATTCGCGCCTGTAACCATATCGTGGATATGGGGCCTGGCGCGGGTATCAATGGAGGACATGTCGTTTTTTCAGGAACACCTGATGCGATTCTGAATGCCACCGATTCGTTAACCGGCCAATATCTGTCCGGGCGTCTGCGTATTGAAACACCTTTGCAGCGCCGCAAAGGCAATGGCTGCAAATTGGTGATACAGGGCGCTTATGCCAATAATCTCAAATCAATTGACGTGGAATTTCCGCTCGGTTGTCTGATTTGCGTTACAGGTGTGTCCGGTTCGGGAAAGTCATCACTTGTGTCAGAAACGCTGCATCCGGCCTTATCCCGCCGTATCTATCAATCGCGCCCCGGACCGGCACCCTATAAAGCAATTATCGGTCTTGATTACGTTGATAAAGTGGTGAACATTGACCAGTCACCCATCGGACGCACCCCTCGCTCCAATCCGGGCACTTACACAAACGTTTTTACAGTGATTCGAGAGCTTTTTGCCAAAACGCCTGAAGCTCGTATGAGAGGGTATAAACCGGGTCGATTCAGTTTTAACGTCAAGGGCGGCCGGTGTGAATCCTGCGCCGGTGATGGCATTATTAAGATTGAAATGCACTTTTTACCGGATGTGTATGTTACCTGTGATGTGTGCAAAGGAAAACGTTACAACCGCGAGACGCTGGAGATTAAATACAAAGGCCGTAACATTGCCGATGTTCTGGCCATGACCGTTAATCAGGCATCCGTCTTTTTTAAAAATATAACGGCTATCAAACCCAAACTGAAAACGCTGGCGGATGTGGGTTTAGGCTATATTCGCGTCGGCCAGGCCGCCACCACACTTTCCGGAGGCGAGGCCCAACGGGTGAAATTGGCGCGGGAGTTAAGTAAAAGAGCTACGGGACGAACCCTCTATATCCTGGACGAACCCACAACCGGTCTGCATATTCATGACATCAAAAAACTCCTTGAAGTGCTTAACCGCCTGACAGATACGGGCAATACCATCATAGTGATTGAACACAATTTGGACGTGATTAAATGCGCGGATCATATTATTGATCTCGGTCCCGAGGGCGGTGATGACGGCGGCGAAATTGTAGGATGCGGAACTCCAGAAAAAATCGCGGCCATTCAAGCTTCTTATACCGGTCAATTTCTGCGAAAGGTGATTTAAATCGCAAGCCGTTTACCACGTCATCGGTTTGATAGCATGGACAAAGAACGAGTGTTGATACCATCGCAAAATTCCCCATGAGACTTGAACACGCACTCATTCACTCTATTTACGCCGCACAACACTGATTTTTTCAACAAACCGAAATGTTTGTGGCGTCCGTTTTAAAGCATCGGTCAGTTTTAAAACGACATCATAGGCACCGGGTTTAACGTATTTGTGTGCCACTTCCAGCCCCATCGCTTTTTGGCCATCGCCAAAATCCCAAGTGTAATTCCATTTGCCTTTGCCATTTTTGATTGCAACGCTGAACCGGGCACGATCCCTGGCTCCGCCTGTGTAAATCGTTTCTTTGCCATTGTGATTCAATACGGTTATGGCTGCTTGAGGCGGATCATGCACAATCACAGACAATTGATAGACATCCTTCAAACAATCAGGGCCGTCTTTTCTGGAAACGGTGAATTCAACCGCATAAGTTCCGGCATTTTCATATATATGGCTCGTCTTTTCCGTATCAAGAATCGTTTCATCTCCCATAAGCCATTGAAATATTAATGGGGCGGCCCCCAAATAATTATTAAGCTGGCGATTATAAACAGGGGTGATGATCACCCGATCTCCCGGATACGTTTCTACCGTTTGAGGCAATTGCATAGCCGGCAGGTCCATAATCAGCACTTCTTTAGTCAGACTCAGGGTATCGCCCCAACGGGCTTGAATCTGATATTTTCCCGGTTTGCCCCAGGATATCAATAGGGCGGTTTTGCTGATTTGTTTGCCCGTTAGCGTATCTATATTCAGGCCCGATTGAGATGCGTCTGCTCCGGTTTGCGCGTTTGGCAGCGTCGGTTTATGACCGCCAAACCATTGGACAGATTCATCCGCTTCGGGAATAGCCAATTCTAACGGTATGCCGACACAACCCGTGTCAGCCCCCTGAATGGCAATTTGAGGGAGATCGATCACTTGCGCTAAGAGTTTGGCGGTATGGGTGTTGCATGAGGTTTTGCTGTTGTCCGTCACCTGCAAAGTAACCTGATAATCACCTGCTTTCTTGTACTGGTGGCTTGCAGAAAAACCATTTTGGGTATGACCGTCGCCAAAATCCCATAAATACTCTTTAATGTAACCATCTGTATCCTGACTCGCTTCTCCACTAAATCGAATTAGTGTATTCACATTCAACTTATATTTGTCGTTTGCGGTGAAATTTTCTTCACCGACAGCCGTCTGAATCACCGCTTGGGGTATAGCGTTGATACGCACCGTTTTGATCAATTCTGCGGTGTTGCATTCCTGTTTGGAATCTGTTTTAATATGCAGCTTGACTTCATACACACCGGGCGTCTTATATTGATGACTGACTTTTTGCCCTGTAGCGTCAGCCTTGTCGCCAAAATCCCATTTATAAGACACAATCGCGGCATCTCCCGCAACCGAATCTTCGGCATTAAAGACTGACGGCGTATCGAGGCAGCCTTGTTCTGCAACGGTAAACAGTGCGGCAGGCGCTTGGGAGACCGTTACGATGACTTCATCTTCGGATTTATTTTTGCAATCACCCACGCCGTCTGTTGTGATAATCAAGCGTGCCGGGTAGGTTCCCGGATGCGCGTAGGCATGTTTAATTTCAGCGCCCACACCGGCAGCGCCGTCACCGAAATCCCATTCATAACTTTTAATACGCCGGCCTCCGCCATAAGAGCGGGTTCCATCAAAATTCACCAGGGTATTGGCGCAAACATTTCGGTCTTCACCGGCTTCAGCGATGGGTGCGTCCACCACATGAAGCATCATTGAGGATTTGGTGAAATTGCACGGTAAATCGGTGTCATCATAAACGGTGAGTTCAATTTTATAGTCGCCGCCTTTTTTGAAAGCGCGCACCGGATTGACGCCTTGTGCAGTTACACCATCGCCTAAGTTCCATTCATAACGCAACACGCCTTTTTCCGGGTCCGCGGATTTGCTGGCATCAAATAAAACCAAGTCAGCGGCGCACACGATTGGGGAATTGACTTTAATGACGGCTGATGGAGGTGCATTTATATGCACACTGATTTTAGCGTAAGCCACGGAATTATTTAATCCGGTGCCGTCATTCACGATCAGCGCTACCGGATAGATTCCCGGTTTGGCATAAAGGTGTTCTACTTTCACGCCCTTGCCGGAAGTTTCATCTCCGAAATCCCAATGCAAGTTGAGATGATCTCCGTCTGCATCACTGCTGGACGAGCCGTCAAATACAACCATTTGGCGACAGGTGCGTATATTGGGCCCGGCATCGGCCTGGGGCGGATAGTTCACTTCAACAGTTCCGGTTTTGGCGGTAACATTATCAGATGCCTCGGAGTCATCACGAACCGTCAAAGTTACATTATAACGTCCCGGTTTCAAATAAGCATGTTTCGCCGTAATTCCTTCCTTGGCGGCGGTTCCGTCACCGAAATCCCATTGCGTATGAGTGATACGGCCATCGGGATCATAAGAGCCGCCGGCATCGAAAACAACGGTTTGTTCAGGCGCTATCCGTTTGATAGGATAAAATTCTGCGACCGGGGGTGCATTAACCGTAATGGTAGCATAATCGATATTTTCCGCGCCATCATTGTCTTTAACAGTCAAACGCACCTGATATTGACCATAGTTATCAAACTGATGTTCCGTTTGTCGGCCATCTTTGCTGACGCCATCAATCAACCAATTGTATGAGACGATTTCACCATCCGGGTCTTCGGAAAAACCGGCATCAAAATCGGCTTTGGCACCGGAAGGAATGGTAATATCCGGGCCGGCATCGGCAACCGGTGGATGATTGACCGTGATCGCGGTGGTGTCTGATTGTTTCGCGCTGATCGTCTTCGAAGCATCGGTAACGGCCAGAGTTACGGTGTATTTTCCCGGCATTGCGTAAACATGCGAAGTTTTGACGCCTTCAGCCTTCTGGTTATCGCCGAAATTCCAGGAATATGCGATAATGTCATCATCTTTGTCAGCAGAAGTCGAAGCATCAAACTGAACGACGCTTGTATTGACAATGCGGTCGTCTCCGGGTTGCGGCACAGGCGGGTGATTCACACGAACAGACATTTCCGTGGCAACAGTATCGTTGGAAACACCTGAATCGTCAATAACGGTCAGTCGGGGCAGATAAACTCCCGGCAATGCGTATGCATGGTTTATTTTGACGCCTTGTTTGGAAGTGCCGTCACCCATCTCCCAATGATACTGGGTAATTTGTCCATCAGAATCCACAGAACCGGAGGCATCAAATTCGACGTTTTCATCAGCGGCAATAACTGCACGGGCCTTGATAAGCGGTTCCGGCGGTGCATTGATAATAATTTCGGCTTCTTCATTGATAACGCTGTTATCCAATCCGGCGTTGTCTGTAACACATAATTGAACTGTGTATTTGCCCGGTTTGCGCCAGTGATGCGTGACGTTTTTACCCATAGCCATCTCGCCATCGCCGAAATACCATTGATAATTGGATATCTGGCCGTCACTATCAATGGAGCCTTGGGCATCTATGGGAACCTGTTCATCAATTGCCGCGATAGCTTGCATGTTCAATTGAGTGACCGGAGAAGCGTTTATCCATATCTTATGGATTGCTTTCGCCCTGCTGCAAAGACTTTGGCTGTTATCTTCGACCGTCAGAGATACCTTGTACCTTCCGGAGCGTTCAAAGCGATGTTTCACTTTGGCCCCCGCTTTTTTGTGTCCATCACCAAAATTCCAAAGATATTTTATGATTTCTCCGTCAGCATCGGCGGATTCGGCAGCGTCAAATTCAAGCATCTGCATGGGCATGCCTTTTAATGGCGCGTTTATGTGCGCCTGGGGTCGATTGTTAATACGAATCGTTTGGGTCATGCGGCTGCTGGCAGCCACAAAACCGGAATCATCGGTAACAACCAGCGTAACCTGATATTCCCCCGCTTTTTCAAATTGCTGTACAATACGGCTGCCCGCCTTAGAGGAGCCGTCTTCAAAGAGCCATTGAAACGTCAATTCATCGTTATCCGAATCTTCGGATTGGGTGGCATCCAGTATAATGGCATTGCATTCGGATAGAGGCGTAACACTGATACGCGGTTCAGGCAGATGGTTTATAGACGCCATGAAAGGCGGCAATTCAATAGGAACTGAATTACCCTGATCATCATCAATCCATAATTGAATATTGTTGGGTTCTTTGGAAGTGAACAAAATCGCACCGGGCAGGCCGCGTTCCTCTTCACTGATTTCAACTTTGGTTGTGCTGGTTTCACTGTTTTGGGACGCTTTTAAAGCTATCGGAGCACGAAATTTAGTGCTGAAATAGAGCTTGGCGTCATACTTGATGGTATCAAGATCGAAATTGGAAATATCTATGAAATGAGCATCTTTGGGAATCATAAAGCGTGCTTGGGTCATTTTACCCGGGTCAGGTGGAATATTGAGATTGATAACCGGTGTATAAAGGCGCGCGCCTTCAATTGGCGTATTTTTTTTATCTTCAGAAGAAATAAACACTTGATACTTATTGGAGGCCTGGCCTTTAATTCCATCAACGACCAGTTGAAAATGGGCCATCGTTCCCTGCGGTTCTCCCTGATTGACCTCCGAAACCGTTATGGTGCGCCACTGATTGTTATAATAACGGCTGCGAGCCAGTTTCAGTTGACTAAGCGCCTTTTCATCCGATAAGGCGTCGGTGATTGAACGAACATCCCGGTTGACGCCGCCTTTACCAAACAGACGGTAGAGTACTTCGGAATCTTGTTCCCAGCTATCGAAGTCATTGCCGATATCGGCGTCAAAAATACGGACATAAATTTTACCAGCGTAGGTTTGAGGAACTTCAAAATAAAAAATTGAACGGTGCAGACTGTCTCCGGAAGCGATAAACGCATCTTTGCCCGAAGTAATCAGAAAATTCTGATTAATTGGCAAGCCGTAGGTTTCGGCGCATAATAAAAAAAATAAGATGAATATTTTAAAAGTGGTTTTTATCATTTTTATCCTTTGGCAAGTTTATCTTATTCCAATGCCGGAGCGTTGAAACGAGAGATAGGATGTAAAGCAGAACAGCTTTCCACTGTACATTGGCTGTCTGAAATATAACTTGATAATCGCTTGAATTAACAATTGATTTGGAAATATCAATGCGATGTTTGATGGTTGACACGACAATATTGCAATTGTCGCTGAAAGGTTTCCAAAGAATCACTGAGAATCGCCTGACGGAGCAACCTTTTAAGATTCTCTTTTACTTCGATTTCCTGCACAGTTATTTCCACATCTTGCGGAACGGTTCCGAAACGCGCTTTGAGTGCTTCAATAACCATTTCCTGCGCTTCTTTTAAAGAACCTAACCGGATTCCTTCTTGGATACCTTTCTCAATACCGATTCTTTCGACGCTTGTTACGAATGGCATACGTTTTTCCTCCTCTATTATGCGTAATTCTTCTATAAATTGTTTGTCCAAGTCTTGAGGCAATATTAACAGCCAATCAATAAAACGAAACAGTTCAAGTACATCCTTATACGCATAACCGCGGTCATAAAGCAAGCGTATCAGTCGCAGCTTCCATCGTTTACGAATGAAAGCGTCTTGCACTTCAAGTGCTTTTAAATGCGCCATCACCACAATGGCAAATGGATTCGGGTCATCAGCAAGTGAAGACCAATCGCGCCTATAATCCCAAACCTTGGCGATAGGAAAACGAAATTTCAGTTCACAGCCCCATCGACTCGTTGTATATTCATCAGGGCGGAATCTTGGATTGTCATCGGTCAGCACAGCGACGCTTACCGTTTCAATATTATACCGGTCAAAGATGCGATAATTATAGATATACATGCGTTTTGGAAAGGTGCTGTCACGGTATCCCTGAATTTCGATATGGATCATCAACCTGGTTTCGCAGCCATCATGTAAAAACACTCTGACGAGCTTATCGGCGTAACGTCTGCCGCTTTGGGCATCTCGAACAATTTTTTCAAGTTCTTTATCCATGAATTCATAGCTGCGTGACCAGTCAATGCCATCATGGATTGTAGGAAAAAAGAAAGCCATGAAATATTTGAAATAATACTCCACAGCCTCTTTCCAAGGGCTGTCAAAATCCCCACGTTCAGTCTCAGTTTCAGTTTCAGTCATATTACACTTCTTCATTGCCATGTACGGATTTCGGTTAATTCCCGCTCTCCCATTTAAATTCATTTCTCAAACGATCCCGAATACGGATATGATGAACTTGCACTGCCCCCGTAATCCCCGGAGGAATAAAAATGCTGCCGTCATATTGATCGCCAGTTGCATTTAATGTAAGGACTCCTTTGAAACTTTGCTTATTAACAACGAGCGCAAAGTAACCGGTGCGAGATAAACCCACACCTTTATCCTGGGCTTCGACAATAAGCGTAACATTATCGCCTCCATTTGCCACCGCTTTTGAAAGCGCTTTGCGGGTCATTTTGGGTGGAAGCGTATCCCTTAGAAGTGTCAGTCGTTTAATAGTCTGATTGCCGGCTGTATCCTGCGCTATGATTTCAAAAAGATTTTCACCTTCTTCTAACGCAATGGAAGTTTTAAAATGACGGTCTGTTAACGAAACCGGTTGCGCGTTGACAGTTACTCCGGAATCTTCCGAAACATGCCCGGCAAGTGTAACATTAGTTTTGTTGCTATATGAAGGTAATTTTTCCAATATCAACGCGGGCGGAGTGAGATCAACTTTAACCTTAACTGTTTCAATCTGCGTGTTTGTTGTATCCGACTTCTGGTCAGGCGGGGCTGACGCTTTGAATGTAAGCGTATGTTCGCCTTCGGCAAGCTTGACAACATGCGAAAAGGTTTCGGTCAGAATTACAGGTTGGCCATTGATTTTAACCTGTGTGCGCGGCCGGATGCGTCCCTTAAGCGCGACTGAGGATTTGTTCACCACTAACAAAGGCGGGACATCCAAAAAGAGGAGTTGTTTTTCCGGGTGCAAGATAATATGGCGTTTGATGATTGTTTCAAAACCGGCCGGATCGGTTGCCTTAATTACAATTGTATGGGGGCCTTGGGCCAGTTTTAAGCGATGATTGAAAGTATGATCATCGGCAATTGCTACCTTGTGATCGTTGATAGTCAGACTGGCACTGTCTTCGGTAATGCCCCGGATATTAACCCAATCATCCAAAATCACAGCATTTTCCACAGGTGTATGCACTGCCAAATAAGGCGGAGCGACATCCGTGTTTACCGAAAACGGAAGTGGCTCAGAATAGGGACCGACCAGCCCCTCTTTATCAATTGTGCTAATTCTAAAGTAATAGATGCCTCGTTGAGGTGCTTTCCAACGATAATCGGTACGCGCTGACGTTTTCTCTTTGATAATAGCGGCAAAGTTGCGTTTGTCGGCAATTTCCAATTTGTATGACCGGGCACCTTCAATCGCCTGCCACACAAAGCGAACATCCGTTGATAACAACACCTGATTGGTCGCAGGTGCAGTTATCAGGGGGGGAGGCAAAAGTTTCCTGGGTTTTCCGGGTTGCTTACCCATTTGAATTTTGACGCCCTCATTTTTTTTAACTGTTACCTGACGCCCTTTAGCTTTGACATCAATTTCGCCATCATAATTGGAAATTCGGGTTATATTATTCTTGTCACGGGAAGCTCTGAATTTACGTGAACGAATATCGGTTTCCACATCTGGGGTGCTAACTTTAAAATTATTTTTCACACCCAATGATGCCATCAGTAAGAGAACATCGCCTTTTAAAACAGTTACATCAGTTTTGACAGATTTTTTAATACGATTTTCACGCATTTTTCCTATCACGGCAAGCGCATTAGCATCAAGATTCAATGTGCTTCCGTCAATAAACAAAATCTGGGCGCGCGAGTCAGACAGCGTACGAATACGCTCTTTTTCGATTAATTCCTGCTTATTGGCAGTATTGTTCCAAACAGTGTGCGCCGGTTTACGGCTTTGCACCTTTCCCGTGCGGGATTCGAGAATGGCGGAAACGGCTCGCAGTTTCTTTTTTTGGGCTTCGGACAAAGCGCTTTTAGCCGACCGAACCGCCTGTAAAGCAATTTTCAGTGCTTCTTCCAGTTTGCCCTGATTTTTCAAATTCAAGCTATCTTGTTGAAGTTGAATCGCCTTTTCAATGGCGTCTTTAGCCAAAATGCGCGCCCCTTCCATACTTGCGCGGCCGGATAATTCACGCGCTTTGCGGAGCGATTCAGTCGTGTTTTTATATAATTGAACAGGAATGACAAGGGAAGCCTTGGGCGGCAGGTCTTTATGATTTTGAAAACCGTTATAGTAAAGAATAATTTTCCAATCATCCGGCACTCCGAAATGTTGTTTGGCAAGCGTACGGAGCGAGTCTTTATGTTCCAGAGTGATTGTTACATCAGGCTGTTTGGCAAAAGTGCTTATAGGGCTAATAAGCAACCCTGCTAAGATAAGACATAAATATACACTACCCCATTGAAATATAAGCTGATTTTTTGTTTTCATAATGTATTTCTCAAAAATTTATCGGCCTCTGGCGGGACGGATGTAAAATGGATAATAAATTCAGTTTCATTTTGCTCTGGCATATCAATATATGATTTGGCATGATACCGGATACGGGCAACAACTTCCAATTGATGGGGAAGTTTTACCATGTAATCGGCCGCGCCGTGGGAAAACGCTTTCGCTTTGATAAGAGGTTTATCAGTTGCTGACAATACAATTAAAGGTGTATTTCGCGTGACGGGATTTGTACGAAATTTTTTAAGGAGTTCCCAACCGTCCATTTGGGGCATGACCATGTCCTGAAGAATCACGGTGGGATGAATTTCATTAGCCATCTGAATCGCCTGCGTCGGATCGTCGCAGTAGTGAAAACTGATGTCTTCCTCCTTATCGAACATACGGCGCATGGTCATCCCGATCAAAGGTTGGTCATCCACCAGCAGAACGCTCATCTTAGATTCGGAATCCTTGTCTGTCCCGTTTTGATGACTTGGGGCTTTTTTATCAGGAATGTCAGTTACTTTGGCAAACAGTTCGGTTGTGATTATATTGTTATTTTTATCAAAAAGCGTGATTTTCAAATTTTCCAAAATATTCACTTGAATGATGGAGCGCATTTGAGCTTCTTGTTCGCTCAACCTTACAATGGTTCCGGAATAGATATCAGCACCAGCTTCTTTGCCTTTCAAAGCGGTAAATTCTGTTTTAACAGGATGCTCAATTTTGATCAGTTTTACGGCCTTCTTGGGTTTTAAATAGACATTGAGCCCGTTTTGATTTGGGCCGCCGATGCCGCTGACATCATAAATCATAATCGGCTCTCGAAAACCTTTGGGAAAAACTTCAGTCTGGCCGTCAATACGAAGTGTTTCAGGGCAGGCGGCCTTGGTGCTTTCTGAAATCAATATTTGCCCGCCCACCGTATATGATTCGATACGGGATGCCAGGTTTACGTTGCGGCCGATACAATCATATTTCATGCGTTTTTCAGAGCCGATATTGCCGACAACAACTTTTCCGGTATTGATGCCGATTCCCTGATGAATTTCTGGATATCCCAAATCTATGCAGCGTGTGTTCACCGTTTGCATAGCCTGCTGCATTTCAACAGCGCAGGCAATCGCACGTTGAACATCATCTTCCCGTGCTATGGGCGCTCCGAAAATAATCAAGATGGCATCACCGATAAACGCAATGATCGTTCCTTTATATTTCAAGATAATGTCTGTCATGGTTTCAAGATAGATGTTCAGAATAGTCACAACATCTTCGGGCGACAGGCGTTCACCCATTGAAGTAAACCCACGCAGATCAGTCATTATAATTGTAACCTCTCGTTTGGCACCGCCGATTTGGGAACCTTCGGGCGATTCCAAAATGGCTTTCACCACGTCATCAGACATATAACGGCCAAACGTGTTACGGATACGGTCCCGGTCGCGCAAGCCGACAATCATGGCATTCATGCGCGTCGCCAAAATTCCGATTTCATCCTTAGATTTTATTGCGCTTACCTGCACATCCAAATTACCGGAACCGACCTTTTGCGCCACATCTGCGATCTCTTCCATCGGCCGGCTGATACGCATTGCAAACAAAATCGCGCCTATAATGGTAGCGGTTAAAACGGCAATAATCAATTTTGTCAGCGTGTGTATCATTTTATCAATCGCGGCGTATGCGGTACGTTCACTTTGCTCTACAATCACGGCCATTTTGAAGTGTTTGGGAAATGAAAAACCTGCTAAATTCAATTCACCATCCGGCCGGGTGTAAGGCGTAACGCCAATTGAATGGTATGGGGAGTTCATCAATTTAAGCGCTTTTTGGACAATTTCTAAATCGTTCAGTTCCTTACGCTGAGGATCAAACAACTGTCGCCCATCAGCATCTGCTATCGTTATTTTTCCGGTTCGATTAAACGGATGTGAAGAGATTAAACTGCGCAGGCGTTTGAGATTGATCGTTGAAATAAAGAACGCTTTCTGCCCGGCCGCCAAATTACGGATAGGAATAATAATTGATAAAAGCCAATCATCTGAGGCGGGAATATATTGTAATTCATCGGGAGGATTATCATCGGCAGCTGATTTTAAGAGAGTCTCCGGATCAAAGCGCAAAATCTCAGCAGGTTCCAGACCTGACTTGGTAAGATGTTCAGTGAAGTCATCCTTGGTGATAATAATCGGCTCGGCCATGCCGATAACACTGATTTGACAAGCCGCAACATCCGCAATATTTTCAATGCCGGCCTTAATTAAGGAAATTTTTGCGTCCACGCCCAGTTTTTCGTTTTCAATTCCACTAGCGATCAACATCAACGGCGCCAGCCATGTATCAGCATATAACTTGTCGATATCATCGGATATCTGTGCAATGGTGTTGCTTATCTGGTCGTTGACCGAGCTTTTAAGCTCATCCTGAGTAATTGAAATCATCGTTTTACCCGCAATTCCTAAAGGAATGATTGCGAGCGCGATTGAATAGATGATTAATTTACTGCGCAGTTTCAATTTGAACATGATGCCTCGAATCCCTGAATTTTAATATAACAAGTTATATTCAATATTTTCAGATCATAGATTATTTTACAGTAAGTTTCAAGTTGCAATTTTCAGATATATAGCTCTTTTAAGATAAAGCCATATTCGAAATGAGCCGGACGGCTATGGTCTTCGTTTCAGCCAAATATAACACCGGATATTAGAATGAACCGGATTTATATCCGTTAAATCCTTGCAACCCGTTGTTATATCTTTGTCATAAGGCCGAACCGAATGAACCGTTTGCATTTTGCCTTACCATAATGTTAAAATGCAGTTAGTGTTGTGTTAACATTTAGCTGACGGGTAGGAGTGCTGATTTCAGTTTGCCAAAACGCTCCAAAAGCGGCAAATTGAAGTCAGCACTCCTGATTTTCACCTGTCACCTTAAACTTGACACAACACTACAAGGACATCGGATAAGAACAGGAATGAGCATTTTCCTTTTCTTATCCGGTTTTTCTGTAGTTCCGTGCCAAATTCTGCCGGCAGAATAGAATCTTCAAAATCCGTTAGAATCAATAAATTCGTAACTCGTAACTCGGTATCCGCTATTCGATTGTTACTGATCAAATGAATCAGTCAACTTTACCAAACTTTGGAAGTCAGGTAAAGTTCTTCTGATGTGGAAGAAATCTTTTCTAAATAAAATCCGTGTAAATTCATCAGCTTGTATTTACACGGATTCAGTTTAGAAAGGATAAAGCAGTATCCGCGCATCTATGCCACAAACTCCAACGCATAAATCACCCCTCAGAATCCTTTTCCCTTAGAATCAATAAACTCGTAACTCGGTATTCGCTATTCGATTGTTATTGATCAAATGAATCAGTCAACTTTACCAAACTTTGGAAGTCAGGTAAAGTTCTTCTGATGGTGGAAGAAATCCTTTCTAAATAAAATCCGTGTAAATTCATCAGCTTGTATTTACACGGATTCAGTTTAGAAAGGATAAAGCAGTATCCGCGCATCTATGCCACAAACTCCAACGCATAAATCACCCCTCAGAATCCTTT
>JAUCGF010000109.1 GCA_030378005.1 Desulfococcaceae bacterium HSG9
TGTAAACTGACAAATGAGGGATGCCAAATTTTTGATATTTTATTTATTTCCTCTTGCCTGATTACAATTCTTTAATTAATATGAAATGTCTAAAGGAATTGTGAGGGGATAATTTGGGTAACAAAATGCGATAAATTATCCAAAATTCTGACATTTAACAACAAGGAGGTGACAATGGATGCTAAACCCGCAGGCAAAGTCGTAACCATGAAAGGCGAAGCGTTCGCTCAATCCGAATCAGCCATGCGCGTGCTACAAACAGATGATCCTGTCTTTCAGAAAGATGTGCTGCTTACCGAAAAGGGCAGCAATTTGGAAGTGCTTTTTGAAGACGGCACCCGTTTGGCTCAAGGCGCTGAAAGCAAAATTTCAGTGGAAACCTACACCTTTGATCCGGCCAAAGCTTCGGCTTCGGCAATTCAAATGAACATGTCAAAAGGTGTTTTCCGTGTGATGACCGGCAAAATCGCCGAGCAGAATCCGGATAACTTCAAAATAAAATCTCCATTGGTCGAAATGGGCATCCGCGGAACGATCACTATAAGCGATGTCAAACCAGGCACCGAAAGACACGGCGTCTTACACCTTGAGTCATCCAAAATGACGGTGATAAAACACAACTTCACCGGCGAAACACGCTTTATCGACACTTACCCTGTGATGATCGAATTTAACACCGAGGAAGTGGGTGATCCATTTAAACCTGACCTTGAGATTATTCAACACTACATGAAGGATGCGCCGTTTGCTGAGGAACCGGATATAGAATCGGGAAATGACCAATCATCAGACAATATGGTCATAAATAATCTGGTTGTCGGACCATCTGAAGCTGTCGAATCATCTGATAATGGCGTTTTCACCTCCGCCTCCGGAGGGTCTGACGGCGTTTTCACCTCCGGGGGGGCTTCCCGAGGATTTGATGGAAATGTGTCGGAACTGATAAGTTCAGATTCTGATAATCCCTATGATTTAGGAACCCCTGATCTCTCTCCCGCATCTGGCGACAGTTCCGGAAATATATATACCGGCGAAGATAATGATACCGGCGGAGATGATGATACCGGCGGAGATGATGATATCGGCGGAGATGATGCCTTGCCAGACAGCGAGACACCTGAAACAGACAGCGAGACACCTGAAACAGACAGCCTTCAAAATCTGGAACCGCTTCCGATTGCTGAGACGACTCCCCAACAGACAGACGCTCCGATTGCCGGAACATCAGACATTCCAACAGACGTTCCGCCAGAGATTCCAACACCCGAACAACCCGGCGAGCATATCGCCGGCAACGAAAATAATGATGAATTCAGCGGAACCGATTACAATGACACGCTTGAAGGCCATGCCGGTGACGATATGCTCAACGGCGGAGCCGGTCCGGTGACGATATACTCAACGGCGGTGACGGTGATGACACCTTGCAAGGCGGAGAAGGCAAGGACACGTTTGACGGCGGCAACGGCGTGAACACCGTCTCTTTTGAAAACGCCCCCGGCCCGGTTGATATCAACCTTGATTCCGTCATTGCTGATGATGGCTACGGCAATGAGGAAGAGATCTCCAATATCAACAATGTCATCGGCTCGGCTCATGATGACGCAATCGCCGGAAATGAACAAAGCAATCATTTACAGGGCGGCGACGGGCATGACAACATCAACGGCCATGACGGTGATGACAGTCTTCAGGGCGATGCCGGTCAGGATACAATCGCGGGCGGCGCAGGCAAGGATATTATGTCAGGCGGCGAAGGCGCGGACGTTCTGAAAGGCGAAGACGGTGCTGATACGATTTTTGGCGAAACGGGCGATGACAACATCCAAGGCGGTGCCGACAATGACGCCCTTACCGGCGGTGACGGCGCTGACAGCATTTCCGGTGATGACGGTGATGACGCTATCTGGGGCGACGCCGGCGATGACAGTATGTACGGCGGCGTCGGTGATGACGCCCTTACCGGCGGTGACGGCAATGACAGTATTTCCGGTGATGACGGCAAGGACCTTATCTGGGGATCCGCGGGCGATGACGTGATGTACGGCGGCGCCGGTGATGATGTATTGGATGGCGGCGACGACAACGATTTATTTTATGGCGATGACGGCGACGACATTTTATGGGGCGGCGCCGGCGAGGACACGATTGAGGGCGGTGCCGGTGACGACAACATCAGCGGTCAGGATGGCGACGATAAATTATTCGGCGGTACCGGCAATGACACCCTGTCAGGCCAGGCCGGAAACGATACGTTCAGCTTTGACACCTTCGGGTCGGCTGATGCCGATGTGATTGATTTCAATAACAGCACCCAGGCCGATCAGATTCATCTCCAAGGCAGCCAGTTCAACGCCCTGCCTCAAGGAACCCCGCTGGCTGAACATTATAATCACGGAGCCGATCCGGCCGCTACAAATGCGACTCAACATATTTTATACAACAGCATCACCGGTAATCTTTATTACGATGCCGACGGCAACGGCGCCGGATTCACCCAAACCACATTTGCAAACATAAACGATCCGTCGGGCGTCGATCCGTCGGGGTTGTTTGGGGATATGTACATTATGTAGATCGAAAAGGAGTGCCTGACTTACAGTCAGGCATAGCCATGTAGGTCGGGTTAGCGATAGCGTAACCCGACAGAAACAGTAAAGATATAATGCGGAACGTTCTTTGGCTGTTGATTTTGCAAAAGACCGCTGCGCTTAACTTTTGCGCTCCGGAGTTCGTTATTCAGCCATGTAGGTCGGGTTAGCGATAGCGTAACCCGACGATAGATACTGTTTCTGTTTCTATTTATGTCGGGTTACGCTATCGCTAACCCGACCTACTGTGATTCAGACAACGTACACATCAACACAACAAGGAGACAAAAAATGTTTACAGAAAAAATTAAAAAAAACGGCCCATCGGTTTTATTTCTGACAATCACCATTCTTATGACCGCGCTGATAACCGCCCCGTGCATGGCTGAACAAAATGATGTTTTGCCGTCTGATGCCATGGCGGCTATCGCCAAGGCAATCAGCAAAGACCTGTCCGCCTCTTACGACATTGAAAAAGTCGGAGACGGGTATGCTGTGGAAAATCGCACCTGCAACCTGAAAGTGTCGTTTTCGCATGAGGAGATTCGTTTCTGCAAGACGAATACGGACGATTCGTATGCTTTCACTCTCACCGGCATCGGTTATGACACGCTTGAAACACCGCGACCGGCCGAAATCAAGGCGCTGGGAAACCGCATCGAATTCCGCCGCGGACCAGGCCTTACCGAATGGTATCTCAACACGCCTTTGGGACTGGAACAGGGCTTCACCCTTGACAGCCCGCCCGGCAATCCCGCAGGCGATTCCCATGCACGGTTAGAATTGACCTTGCAAGGCTCTCTTGACGCGGTTCTGCTGGACGACCGCACCCTTGCATTCAAAAACAGCGCGGGACAGACCGTCACCCGTTATGCGGGCCTTTATGTCTATGACGCCGATAAAAAAACCCAGCCGGCGCGACTGGAAATGCGAAATGACAAACTCATCATTCTCTTTGATGATTCCCATGCACGCTACCCTGTCACTGTGGATCCCTGGATTCAAACCGTCAAACTGACCGCCTCCGATGCGGCTACCGGTGACTATTTCGGCTATTCAGTGGCTGTCAGCGGCGACACCGCGGTCGTCGGGGCGTATCAAGACGACGACGGCGGCATTGATTCCGGCTCGGCTTATGTGTTCGAGCGCGACAACGGCGGTGCCGATAATTGGGGGCAGAGCGCCAAACTGACCGCCTCCGACGCGGCCGCTGATGACATTTTCGGCTTTTCCGTGGCTGTCAGCGGCGACACCGCTGTCGTTGGGGCGCAGTACGACGACGACGCCGGCTCTGGTTCCGGCTCGGCTTATGTGTTCGAGCGCGACAACGGCGGCGCCGATAATTGGGGGCAAGTCGCCAAACTGACCGCCGCCGACGCGGCCGCAGGTGACAATTTCGGTTATTCCGTGGCTGTCAGCGGCGACACCGCGGTCGTCGGGGCGAATTACGACGAAGACGGCGGCTCTGCTTCCGGTTCGGCATACATATTCGAAAAGGGAGCCGGATGGACGAACGGCAGCGGTAACCAGACCGCCAAACTGACCGCCTCCGACGCGGCCGCAGCTGACTGGTTCGGCCATTCCGTGGCTGTCAGCGGCGACACCGCGGTCGTCGGGGCGATTGGCGACAGTGACGCCGGCTCTAATTCCGGCTCGGCTTATGTGTTCGAGCGCGACAACGGCGGCACCGATAATTGGGGGCAGACCGCCAAACTGACCGCCGCCGACGCGGCCGCAGGTGACAATTTCGGTTATTCCGTGGCTGTCAGCGGCGACACCGCGGTCGTCGGGGCGTATGCGAACGACGACGCCGGCACTGAGTCCGGCTCGGCTTATGTGTTCGAAAAGGGAGCCGGATGGACGAACGGCAGCGTTAACCAGACCGCCAAACTGACCGCCTCCGACGCGGCCCTGGGTGACTGGTTCGGCATTTCCGTGGCTGTCAGCGGCGACACCGCGGTCGTCGGGGCGTATTATGACGACGACGGCGGCACTAATTCCGGCTCGGCATACATATTTGAAAAGGGAGCCGGATGGACGAACGGCAGCGGTAACCAGACCGCCAAACTGACCGCCTCCGACGCGGCCGCTGATGACATTTTCGGCTTTTCCGTGGCTGTCAGCGGCGACACCGCGGTCGTCGGGGCGAATTACGACGACGACGGCGGCTCTACTTCCGGCTCGGCGTATGTGTTCGGTTTGGCTGAAATCAACCTGAAACAGGGCACGACGGATATTGCGAACGGCGGTGGTCATGATTTCGGCAGCTGGGTGACAGGAACCGATACGGATACGGTTTTCACGATTGAAAACATCGGCTCCGCTGACCTGACGCTGACAACGCCGCTCACCATTGCCGGCGCCGATGCCGGTGAGTTCAGCATTCAGGCACAACCGACATCGCCTGTGACGGCGGGTGGCAGCGTCACCTTCACGGTGCGTTTCAGTCCTGCCACGACAGGTACGAAAAGCGCGACGATCAGCATCACCAATAATGACAGTGATGAAAATCCGTACGTGCTGAATCTTCAAGGCACGGGCACGCCTGTACCCGTACCGGAAATCAGCCTGAAACAGGACTCGACGGATATTGCTGATGGCGGTGGTTATGATTTCGGTGGCAAGGTGACAGGAACCGATACGGATACGGTTTTCACGATTGAAAACATCGGATCCGCTGACCTGACGCTGACAACACCGCTCACCATTACCGGCGCCGATGCCGGTGAGTTCAGCATTCAGGCACAGCCGACTTCACCTGTGACGGCGGGGGGTGGCGTCACCTTCACAGTGCGTTTCAGCCCTGCCACGACAGGTACGAAAAGCGCGACGATCAGCATTGTCAATAATGACAGTGATGAAAATCCGTACGTGCTGAATCTTCAAAGCACGGGAACTCAGGACTTCGGTGACGCGCCGGACGGCCCCTATCCGACGCTTCTGGCCAACGACGGAGCCAGGCATATCATCTCCGGGGATGTTCACCTCGGCGCTGACATAGACGGCGAAGCGGACGGCCAGCCCGACGCGACGGCTGACGGTGACGACAACGATGTCAACGATGAGGACGGTGTGGAATTCACCTCTCTTCTGATTCCCGGAACAATGGCCGACGTGGCTGTGACGGCTGACGCGGCCTGCACCTTGAGCGCATGGATCGACTTTGACGCGGACGGCGATTGGGACGATACGTATGATGAGCTGTTCCCGGGCGGCCGGGTGCTCGTCCCGGGCGTCAATGATCTGAACTTCGCTGTCCCGCACAATGCGATTGCCGGCGGCACTTTCGCGCGTTTCCGCTGCACCACGGACGGCCCCGTAAGCTACACGGGCGAAGCATCGGACGGTGAGGTCGAGGACTACGCGATAGTTATCGGAACCGCAAATGTTGTCATCCTGGGCCAGCAAGCCCTGGGAACAAATCAAAACACGACCTTGACCATTGGCCCGGCCGATCTGCACTTTAAGGGCAGTCAAAATCCCGGCGGTTTGACCCTGACCGTGTATGACGGCGAGCATTACACGCACAATGGCACGACGATCACACCGGATGCGGATTTCTTCGGCTTTCTGACAGTGCCGGTAAGCGTGAATGACGGAAATGAGGAAAGCCCGAAATTCAACGTTTTTATCGGTATCACCCCTGAGCGGCCATTGAACCCATTCCTATAAGGGCATGCCAAAACGTCATAATGTAGGTCGGGTTAGCGATAGCGTAACCCGACGATAGATACTGGTGAATCAAGGTTCAGCCATGTAGGGTGGGTGAAGCGCAGCGAAACCCACCAAATAAGGATAATCATAATCTTAATCCCAAACGATTAAGATTAAGATTATGATTAAGAGTAAGAGTAAGAGCCATGTAGGTCGGGTTAGCGATAGCGTAACCCGACAAAAACAGTAAAGATATAATGCGAAACGTTCTTTGGCTGTTGATTTTGCAAAAGACCGCTTCGCTTAACTTTTGCGCTCCGGAGTTCGTTATTCAACCATGTAGGGTGGGTGAAGCGCAGCGAAACCCACCAAATAAGGATAAAAGGTGGGTTTTGTCACTCTACACCCACCCTACAATCTACAATCATAATCGTAATCTTACTCTTAATCTTAATCCCAAACGATTAAGATTATGATTATGATTAAGAGTAAGAGCCACGTAGGTCGGGTTAGCGATAGCGTAACCCGACAGAAACAGCTTCGCTTAACTTTTGCGCTCCGGAGTTCGTTATGCAGCCATGTAGGGTGGGTGAAGCGCAGCGAAACCCACCAAATAAAGATAAAAGGTGGGTTTCGTCACTCTACACCCACCCTACAATCTACAATCTACAATCATAATCGTAATCTTACTCTTAATCTTAATCCCAAACGATTATGATTATGATTATGATTAAGAGTAAGAGTAAGAGCCACGTAGGTCGGGTTAGCGTAACCCGACAGAAACAGCTTCGCTTAATTTTTGCGCTCCGGAGTTCGTTATTCAGCCATGTAGGGTGGGTGAAGCGCAGCGAAACCCACCAAATAAGGATAAAAGGTGGGTTTCGTCACTCTACACCCACCCTACAATCTACAATCTACAATCATAATCGTAATCTTACTCTTAATCTTAATCTTAATCCCAAACGATTAAGATTAAGATTATGATTAAGAGTAAGAGCCATGTAGGTCGGGTTAGCGATAGCGTAACCCGACGATAGATTACAGAAAAAACACTGTACAGGACAAAAAATAGACATTCGATTAAAATTTAAGAAAAGCTGTGAGAATTTATTGAAATCAGAGGGCTCAAAATAATTTTAATGTTTCTGTAAAATTCATAATATAAATCGGAAATGTTGTGCTATATCCTTCCGATGTGATCTAAACCTGGGCGAAAAAGACTGACGGCTTTGCGCCTGTGTTTTTTAATTTTAATTGATTTTTGTGAAGCACACCATTGACCGGATTGATAAAAAATCGCCTTGGTAAGCATAGCTTGACGCGCATGCCCATCAGGGCGACATTAATGAGAAAGCCTTGAGCGTTTCAAGTGTTCAATGATTTGTGGATATGTATATAGACTCGCTTCGATCTGATCAATATCAAAATTGTCGATATGCGTTAACAAATCACCGCCAAATTTTTCAAGTATTATTAATGAGTGTTTTTCACCAAGTTCCTTAATTTTACGTGCGAAATCTTCAAAATCATCAAAAGCGTGATACCGCAGGGCAGACTCATACAATTGCATGATTTCGTGTTCCAGGCGATCAATGATTTCAGGCAGTGCGTTCAGTGTTTCAACCGATAGTGCCGCACAAAGATCGATTTTTTCCGATTGTTCACCCGGGGAGATGTCTCTTTCGACGGGAGCCTTAACGACCGTTTCAACAGGCACAGCGACTTCGGGCAACTCTGGTTCAAATCGGAACACACTGCCTTTGCCTAGAGTGCTTTCGACAAACAGTTCGCCGCCCATCAATCGAATCAGGCGGCGACTGATGGACAATCCCAGACCTGCGCCGCCATCTATCTTGTTCGTATCTTCAGCCATTTGCTTAAACGGGTCAAAAATCGCTTCCAATTGGTCTTCAGGAATGCCGATGCCGATGTCTTGAATTGAAAATTGAAGTTTGTCGCTTTTTACTGTGAATATCACGCTGCCTTGTTCCGTAAACTTAATAGCGTTATCCAGCAAACTGAGCAAGACTTGACCAAGACGATGTTCATCGCCATGAACGCCCGCGGGCAGATCAGGCGACGCCTCATATTGAAAAGCAAGTCCCTTTTGCAGTGCCTGCTCCTGAGCCGTGTTGACGATACCGGCCAGAAATTCGGGAAACCGAAAATCGGATGCATGAAGTTCAATTTTCTGGGCTTTCAGACTGGATATCTCTAAAATATTATTAACCAACTTTAACATGCGAATTCCGCTTTGTTCTATCGCATCAACTTGAGATTTTTGGGATTCAGTCAATGTGCTGTCTTCGTTAAGAATTTGGGCAAATCCTAACACGCTGTTTAGGGGCGTGCGGAATTCGTGGCTCATATTCGTAAGGAAGACGCTTTTGGCGTAATTCGCGGCTTCGGCGGCTTCTTTGGCCTGTCGCAGTTCGTCCGTGCGCGCTTTCACTAATTCTTCAAGATGGTCACGGTATTGCTTCAACTCCTGCTCTGCCTTGTGTTTGTACAACGCCATTTCGATGACAATCTGCAATTCGCGCTCTTCAAAAGGTTTTAAAATATAGCCATAAGGCTCGGTGACTTTGGCGCGCTGCAAGGTGTCTTTATCGGCATACGCTGTCAGATAGACCACCGGAATATCCAAGCGCGCACGAATTCGTTTAGTCGCTTCAACGCCGTCCATTTCGCCTTTCAGAATAATATCCATCAACACTAAATCCGGCGTGGTCTCTGCGGCTTTTTTAATGGCCCGCGCTCCGGTCGAAACGACTGCGGAAACGATATAGCCCCACTCTTCCAATCGCTCCTCAAGTTCCATGGCAGTAACAATTTCATCTTCAACAATCATGATTTTAATATATGACATTGTGTTTTTCCTTCAACCTTTAATTCCTATACTCTCCTGATGTATTTCGGTTCTGTAAAAATAATATGAAACGTTGTGTCGCCATTGCGATGAAGTTCAATCACACCGTCCAATTGTTCGACGAGCGAACGAACCAATTTCAACCCCAGCGCCCCGGTCTCCCAAATATCCATATCCTTTGGGAAGCCGACTCCGTTATCGCTGACAACCAGAACAAACCGCTCCTGTTCATCTATCCTCATCTCAATCCGAATTTCACCTTTTTTTGCAGGGAAAGCGTATTTCAAGGCATTTGACACCAGTTCATTGATAATCAGACCACAGGGGCCTGCGGCTTCGATGCTCAACGACACATTGTCCACAATGACCTTTGATGTGATCCTGCCTGTACTGCCTCTGTATGAACGAAAGATATGGGCGATCAGGTTTCGAATATATGCGGCAAAGTCCAGTTGTGAGAGATCATCGGATTGATACAGGGTTTCATGAACCAGCGCCATTGATTTGACCCGGTTGCGACTGTCATTGAATAACGCGCGAGTTTCATCGTCGGGAAGACGTTTTGATTGAAGATACAGCAAACTGGCAACCACTTGCAAATTATTTTTGACCCGATGATGAATTTCCTTCAACAGTACTTCTTTTTCCAGCAGCGAAGCTTTGAGCTGTTCATCGGCCTGCTTGCGCACGGTGATGTCACGCCCGACGGCCAAAAATTCATTTTTACTAATATCACTCACAGCCGACCAACCAATCCATTTGTACGTGCCATCCTTGCATTGATAGCGATTGTCTATTGTATGCACGGATACTCCTTCCCGCGTTTTTTGTAACTCCGCGACAGTATCCAGCGCATCATCCGGATGGATAAAGTCCAAGAAGGATTTCTGTAAAAACTCATCTTCCGAATAGCCGAGTATCGCTTGCAAGGCACTATTTATTTTTGTGAATGAACCTTCCAGAGTGCCGTAGCCGACGATATCCGGTGACAAATTGAAAATCCTGTCAAGCTCATCTTTGCTTTGACGAATTTTCACTTCGTTTTGTAACAACCGGTCAATTAAAGGATTAATCAGCCGAAGAAACAAAAATGATCCGATAAAGATTAAAACGATGGAAACACCGCTGACGATTAATCCGGTTTTAACAAAGGGTGCGCGAATCCCAACCAGATCGATTTTAACCACAATGCCCAGATTCAGTTCGGCAACAGGCTCATAAGCAGCTAAAACCATAATTTTGCGGTAGTCAGAACAAACAAGGGTTCCGGATTTATTTGAAAGGGCCAGTCGTGCCGGCTCAAATTGGCCTGAGTCGAAAGGCAATGGTTTCGGTTTCAAATGCCCATGATTCTGATGATCAAGCAAAAAAATGATCATGTTTCCTTCACGTTGAACCAGACTAATATCAATGAATTCATCAAAGGGCTTCACATGGCGGTGAGCATCCTTAATTTGACTGATCGTTGCGGCACTGGCACCTCCCTGATGATCTTTTTCGCTGTAAAGAGCATCAAACCGGGCTACCGCTTCAATCAGGCGGGCCTGGCTCTGGGCAGTTTCAATAAGACGCTCCCGCTGTTGCTCAAAAGCGGTTGAATATAAGAGATAAGTCGCTAATCCTCCGGTCACCAATACGACGAGCGACATTATTGAAATCAAACGAATCTGTCTTTGTTTATTGGTCATTTTGATTTTTCTTCCTTTCTTTGTAAGGTCTGATTTAAAGGGCGGGAGAATAAACAGCTACCTCGTTTTATTTTTCTTCATTTTGTAATAATTAATTGTTGATAATCCCCAACCTTTGTTTAAACACTTTCGATGTAACCGTTCACTCCCCCTATGTTTGGGGTAACGACGCGGGACGGCTTCCCGCGCTACTGCCTTGCGCACGGCGGATTCATGTAGAGCGGAAAGCTGTTCCGCTCAGGAGGGGAGTGAACGGTTACCTTTCAATCATATCTTTGACCAGCTTAAGAATCTTAGGAAATTCAGCCAAATGCGTTTTTACACCCACCGTGTCATAAGTTTGCACGCAATCGGCAAATCGGTCGCCGTAGTCCGTGAGAGGTTGAAGGTTGTATTCTCGGCCTGTCTGAGCAAGGTCATCTGCAAATTCTTGGGCTTCATCCATGATCAGCATATCGCTGATTTCCTCATGTCGCGGCACGAATTCGGTTTCCAGAATTTTGAGTAACTCCGGAATTCTTTTTATGGCTTCGGCATCGGGTTTGTATGGAGCAGGTTCACTTTTTGCCGCCGGCGGCGTTCGCTCGAAATCCTTTGAAAATTCTTTTTTTATGGAGTATTTCAGGAATCGAGCCAGTTCGGCGATCAACTCCTCTTCTCTTACCGGTTTTCTTAAATATCCGTCGCATAAAGAGCTGATTTCCTTTTCTTCATCTTTCATCGCAGCCGCGGTTACCGCAACAATCGGAATATCCTTTGTTTCTTCGTACGCCTTGATGCTTTTCGTAGCCTGGCGGCCATCTTTTACCGGCATTTTCATATCCATCAATATCAAGTCGGGATGATGCTTCTTGGCAAGTTGGACAGCCCTTTGGCCGTTTTCGGCCTCAATGAATCCGAATCCGTAACTGTCTAAGCAGGCACGTAAAAGCATCCGGTTTTCCTTGATATCATCAGCTATCAGGATCGCGGCTTGATCGAATCTAACGGAGTCGAGGGATAGGTCGTTTTTCTTTTCCACGGCATCAATACCTTTTACTTTACGGATATTTTGAAGTGTAACGGTAAAGATACTCCCGCGGCCCTTTTCACTCGATACGGAAATCGCGCCCCCCATCATCTCCGCAAGCCGTTTGGTAATGGCAAGGCCCAATCCAGTGCCTCCGTAGGTTGCGTGATCTTGTCCGCTTTGCTGTTCAAAGGCGCCAAATATAGTTTTCTGCTGTTCTTCCGGAATTCCAATCCCGGTGTCTTGGACCGCAAAAATGAAATCAACCGTGTCGGAAGCCATGTCACAGCTTTGGGTTTTAAGGGAAAGTTTGACTGTCCCTGATTCGGTGAATTTGACCGCGTTTCCCACCAAATTAAAAAGGATTTGCCGGATACGAACTTCATCAAGCAGCAGATATTCCGACATATTATTGTCGATATCCAGAATAAATTGCAGAGCTTTTTCTTCAAGTTTTTGTGAAAACACACCGATGATTTCCTTGAAGATGAAAGCGGGATTAACCGGTTTATACTCGAGTTCCATTTTTCCCGCTTCTATTTTGGAAAGATCCAAAATATCATCAATCAAAGTCATAAGCGATCTTCCGCTAGACCAGATCAATGATAAATATTGCCTGTCCAGTTTATCGCGGATTTTGCTTTTCAAAATATCGGAAAATCCTAAAATAGCATTCATAGGCGTTCGGATTTCGTGGCTCATGTTGGCCAGAAATTCGCTTTTCATGCGGTTGGCCTTTTCGGCGGCGTTTTTAGCGTCAACCAACGCATTTTTAGCCTGTATGATAAACAGGGAAAAGAACCAAGCGAAAATACCTGCAAAAATTAAGCATAACAGGATCGAAATCACCACCCATATTATGATTTGACGTTTGGTTTCCTGCACTGGCGCATAAGCGGACCGGTAAGGTTCAACCATTACCACAGCCCAATCAGATGAGCGGATGGTGGCAAAGCAGCCCACATAAGCGGTGCCTTTATATTGAAACGTTTCCAATTGAAACACGGACGGCGCGCCTTCCAACGTAGAGCGAATTTTTTCCATAAATGGATATTCCAGATGCTTTTTAGGCGTGGAGCCGTATTGATCCGTCCCGAACCGGTTGCTAAAAAGGATCGCACCGTTTTTATCGACAAGATATATCTCTTGATGACCGAGTTCCAGTTGACGATTAATCTTTTCCAATGTCGGTGTAAAATAATAAACTGCGCGTACATAGGCCGTCAGAGTGTCACGATAGGCAAAAGAAGCTTCGATAGGCAGAAAAATTGCGTTCATTATGCCGGAATTTGGATCGGGCAAAACAATGGGTTCATACAGCTTGGCTGCGGATTTATCTGAAATTGAATTCGAAAAATCGAAAAATGAACTGACGGCATGGGGATCCGTTTTGATGAAAGGCTCCAAACTACTATTTTTTATAATGTGCAACGGCTCTGGTTCCACCGGTGTTTGTATAGAAAGAGTAATAATAGCAGGGTTTTGGGATAAAAAAACTTTTGCCAGGGCATATCTCTGTGAATTTTCATACGTAACGTCAAAATTAAGCATTTGTCGTAGCCGCGCAATGTCCACGAGCCAATTTTGAACATAAACATCTTCGATCGTATGGGTGATCTGCTCGGTAATGAAATAATACTCTTCATTCAATGAACTTTTTAATTCATCCTCCACCTTTTTAAGAACAAAATAGTTCACACTAATATAAGGTATAACCGCGATCAGCATAAACGTCACAAAAAAAGCGGCGAACAATGATTTTCTATTTAACAGTTTAAAGGGCATTCTCATTTGGGTACCTTTTCAGGCTGCCAACATTGTGGGTTCCTGTTTTGCAAAGCGCGGATGCACGCTCGGACTGCTGCTGCAACAGCGGGAGGCGGATTCTCCGGTTATCCGTTATGAGGCAGAAGTTTACGTAAATAAGTACCTAATGATCAGGGACAAAATAACTTCCCTAATTGTTATTTTTGAAAAGTGATGCGTGAATTCACGTTTCACGCATAGTTCGGAAAGTTACTTCATCCTCATTCTTAATCAATAATTTTGTAACATTTCCGAGACGGCGACAACCCGAAAATTCAGAATAACACGTCATAAAAATGTTACAAAACCCTTGTACAGATACTTAGTCTTTCATTTCGACGATAGATTTTCCGAATGGCTGTGGCCTTTAGCGGCCTTTTTTTTCTTGAGTCTTTCAATAACCTTGTCACTAAATTCCGGATAATGTTTTACCACACAATCAGGACAAATACCGTGGGAAAATGACACTTCGGCATGTTTGTGAATATATACATCGACCTCTTCCCAGTATTGATCATCATTTCGGATTTTTTTGCAAAAACTGCAAATAGGAATGAATCCCCTTAACGTTTTAATTTCTTTAAGCGCTTCTTGCAGCTCGGAAATTAATTTTTCTTTTTCAGAAATCAGCCGTTTTTGAATATCATGCGCTTCTTGCAGACTTATGTGTGTCTTCACTCGGGCCAATAATTCTTTTTGCTTAAAAGGCTTTTGGATATAGTCATTGGCTCCGATTTCGAAACCTTTTACCACACTTTCCGAATCCGTTTTACCTGTCAGAAAAATAATGGGTATTTCTTTCGTCTCTTTCTCCGCTTTTAATATCTCACAAACCTGGAAGCCGTTCATTTTCGGCATCATCACATCAAGCAGGATCAAATCGGGCCTTCTTTTCCGAACAAACGACAAGGCATCCACACCATCCAAAGCAATTGCCGTTTTGTAAGATTCATTTAGCAGGCTTCCTAACAATTGAAGATTTCTCACATTATCATCCACCAATAATATCAATGATCGTTTTTTTTCAGACATGTTATCTCCTTATAAATTTGTTTTAAGTACTTGGTTAAAAATTTTCGGCTGTTTAAAAAATCAGTTTTAGAAATCAGGTTTTTTTGTAAAAACCTGATTTATTTCAGTTTATCGGCCTTGAGCATTATTTCGGCCATTTTATTTTTCCTCCTTTTTTTTGGTATCCTTCATATCCGTTCAAAAGTAGTTTACACTTTTTCTATTTCGTCCCTACGGGACTTGCCCTGGCAGCAGGCTTTCTTTCTATAGATATTCTGTCCCTGACGGGACAAAGTGTAAACCGACAAATGAAGGATGCCCTTTTTTTCATGTGAACCTTGCATTTTATAATTTGTTATTTGTATTTTGAAATATTGATGACGGCTATTTATCATCAATTCCCTTATTTCTGACTGAAATTCCTGAGCCTTTCAATAATCCGCGGAAATGCGGCCATCTGTTTTTTTATCCCGACAACATCGTAGTTTTCGAGATATTTATGCAAATTGCTGCAAAAGTTCGTTATTAACCGAAGGTCATATTCACGGGCGGTATGCTCTACATCCGTGGTAAATTCTTTTATATCATCCACGATCAGTATATCATTGCTCTCTTCCCACCGGGGCATAAATTCGGTTTTCAGGATTTGGATCAGTTCTGGAAGTTTTGCAAGTACTTCGGGAGCCAGGGCGTATGTTTCTGATTCCTGTTCAATTCCGGTTTCAAGATCGGATTCTGATTGAGGAGCATCCGAAACATCGGCGGTTTCTGCTTTGCGCACATTTTTGAGTGTAACGGTAAAGATACTCCCTTTACCTTTTGCCCCGGAAACGGAAATGGAGCCTCCCATGGTTTCTGCCAGTCGTTTGGTAATGGCGAGACCCAATCCCGTACCGCCATAAGTCGGGTGGTCCTGTCCGGGCTGCTGTTCAAAAGCATTAAATATGGTTTTATGATGTTCTTCCGGAATCCCGATTCCAGTGTCTTGGACTGCAAAGATGAAATCGAGCATGCCTGCCGTTTTGCCATGCATTCGGGTTTCAGCGGTCAGTTTGACTGACCCGGATTCGGTGAATTTGACCGCATTGCCGATCAGATTCAAAAGAATTTGCCGGAGGCGAACTTCATCTAACAGCAGAAATTCAGACCGTTTCAAATCAGTTTCCAGGATGAACTTCAGACCTTTTTTTTCAATTTTGGGTAAAAATACCGCGGCGATTTCCTTGAAAACGGAAACGGGGTCTATGGATTTATCTTCAATTTTCAATTTTCCCGCTTCGATTTTGGAAAGGTCCAGAATATCGTTGATTAGCCTCATAAGCGTTCTTCCGCTTGACAGGATCAATGACAAATAATGTTTGTTTTGTTCCCTCCGAACTTTTTCTTTCAGAATTTCCGTAAATCCCAGAATCGCGTTCATGGGTGTTCGGATTTCGTGGCTCATATTGGCTAAAAATTCGCTCTTGGCCCGGTTGGCGGCTTCGGCTTCCTCCTTGGCCTTTTTTAATTTTTCTTCCGCCCTTTTGCGATCGGTGATGTCAATTACGGCTCCTTCCATATAATCTTGATCCGGATAAACTTTCACTGAAATAGAGACAGTGCCCTCTCTGCCATCATAAAGTTTCAGGTCTGCTTCGTAACCGTGAATTTCACCATCTTGTTTGAGTTTTGAGATAAGTTCTTTTCGCTGGTCAGGGTTTTGATACAGGTCGGTTGAACGTATTTTCCCGACAATTTCTTCAACCGGGAGACCTTGCAGTTCCGCGGCTTTGGAGTTTACTTCAATGAACATGCCATCGGATAATCGTGATCGGAAAAGTCCTACCAGGGCATTGTCAAAGAAATTTTTATAATGCTCCTCCCTCTCACATAGTGACTCTTCCACCCGCTTACGCTCGGTAATTTCTTGTTGCAACTGGGCATTTTGCGCCTCAAGATGCTTTTGCATATTCCGCAAGCGCAGATGGGTTTCAATGCGGGCCAGCACCTCTTTCTCTTGAAACGGTTTCGTAATATAATCTGCTCCGCCAATAGAAAAAGCTTTGAGTTTGTCTGCTGTTTTATACAGCGCACTGATGAAAATAATCGGTATATCGCGAGTGAGCGCATTCGCTTTTAACCGTTTGCAAACCGTATATCCGGACATGCCCGGCATTCTAATATCTAACAAAATCAGATCGGGCGGATGTGACCGGATTGATTTCAATGCGAGTTCTCCGTTGATTGCCATGCGTGTATCGTAACCATGGTTTTTGAGCATGGATGAGATAACCTCAAGATTGGCAAGTTTGTCATCGACAATCTGGATGTTGCCCTTGTGTGTGCCGAACGTGTTTATGCTCATAATTCAGATATCCTTAAATTTAACTTGAATGTTCTGTTTTTTACATTTCTCCACTAATTTTGGAAATTCCTTTAAAAGTTTTTTAACCTCTAAGACATCGTAACTCTGCACGCTTTGATATAGATTATCGCCATATATTATCAAAGGCTGCAAGTTGTATTCTTCGGCTGATGATTTCAGGTCTGTTGAAAACTGTTCCACTTCATCCATGATGATCATATCGTTAATTTCTTCCCACCTCGGTATAAACGACGTTTCCAGAATATGGATCATCTCCGACGCTATTTCGGAAAATTCTTGTGCGAATATCTCCTGAGAGGAGCTGTTTTCATCCTCAGGCGGAACCTTGGAATATTCGGAAGAGGGTTGCTTGAAAGTATGTTTCAGGAACCGTGCAAGTTCGTCAATCAGATCGTTTTTATGCACGGGTTTTCTCAGATAACCGTCGCAAAGGGCGCTGATTTCTCTTTCCGAATTCTTCATTGCCGACGCCGTCACCGCAATGATCGGAATGTCCTTAGTTTCGTCCCATGCTTTGATGTTCCGCGTAGCCTCACGTCCGTCCATGACCGGCATTTTCATGTCCATCAGAATCAAATCGGGATGATGCCGCTTTGCAAGATTAAAAGCCTTCAGTCCGTTTTCAGCCTCGATGAGCTCAAAATCATAATCTTCCAGAAAGCCTGACAAAAGCATACGGTTATACTCAATATCATCCGCTATCAGGATGGCGGCTTTATCAAATATTACGGAGTCCGCGGATATCTCGCTTTTCTTTTCCGGGGCATCGAAACTTATCACTCTCCGTACGTTTTTCAGCGTGACTGTAAAGACGCTCCCTTGTCCCTTTTCCCCTGAAACGCTGATGCCGCCTCCCATCATCTCTGTAAGGCGCTTGGTTATGGAAAGTCCCAATCCCGTGCCGCCGAATTTTGCGATATCCTGCCCGTTTTGCTGTTCAAAGGCGTTAAATATGGTTTGCCGCTCTTTTTCCGGAATTCCGATTCCGGTGTCCTCTACGGAAAAGATGAAATCGACCGTGTCGGAAGTTTCGTCATGGGTTTGAGTTTCAGCGACAAGCCTGACTGTCCCGGTTTCGGTGAATTTGATTGCGTTTCCCACCAGATTAAAAAGAATTTGCCTGAGGCGAGCTTCATCCAGCAGCAGGTACTCAGACAGATTCCGATCTGTTTCCAAGACAAATTTCAGGCCTTTTTCTTCAATTTTTTGTGAAAACATGCCGGCGATTTCCTTAAAAATGAAGATAGGGCAGACCGCTTCATATTCGAGTTTCATTTTTCCCGCTTCGATTTTGGAAAGGTCCAGAATATCATTTATCAAAGTCAGAAGAGATCTGCCGCTTGTTCTGATTAAGGACAAATAGTTTTTATGTCGGGCATCCTTTATTTTCCCTTCAAGAATATCCGCAAACCCCAGAATCGCATTCATAGGCGTTCGGATTTCGTGGCTCATGTTGGCCAGAAAGGCGCTTTTGGCCTGGTTGGCGGATTCAGCCGCACGTTTTGCTTCCAAGGCGGCCTGTTTCGTCTTTTTGAGTTCCTTCTCCGCTCGCTTGCGGTCAGTGATATCGTGTGCCATCTCGATTGCGCCCACAATATTTCCGGCGGCATCTTTTACCGGGGCCGCATTTACCGCGTATGAACCTTGATCAGCAGGCCAATGATGCTGATTATCGGGCGTTAAATCACTGTTCTGTGGTATGCCGGTCTCTATCGCTTTTGCAACCGGGCATTCCATACATGAGTGGTCCGCTCCCCAGTTGTGGTAACATTTTTTCCCAACCACCTCATCAAGCGACTTGCCAAGCGAATTCAGATAATGTTTATTTGCCCATTTCAGATTGTGATCCATGTCCTGATAGAGGATGTCCTGGTTTACGGTATTGAGAATCAGGTTCTTTTCTTCCTCGCTTGTCCGCAACGCCTCCTCCGCCTGCTTGCGCTCGGTGATGTCTTGAACAGTGCCAACCTGTCGGATTTCTTTGCCCGAGTCGTCGAAGAAGCTCTCCCAGCGATCCTGGATGTAACGAATCTCTCCATCCGGTCGCAGAATCCTGAAATCTATGTCCGTAAGCTGTTGGCCCGTGCTGGATGCATCCAGAGCCTTCTGAAAACACGGTATATCGTCGGGATGGATGATCATGTCGAGCCATCTGTACGTGACCTTCTGCCGTTCGCGTGCTGCGATTCTGAACATTTCATCAGACCAATACACCTTACCTCTCACTAAATCATGCCACCAATTTCCGATATGGGCAATACGTTGCGCCTCCAGCAACCTGGCTTCACTTTCCAGCAGCGCCGCTTCCGCCTGCTTGCGTTCGGTGATGTCGATGGCGATCTCCATGCGCACCAGACGACCGTCTGTCCAGCGGATAGCCTGATCGCGAAGTTCGTTCCAGCGGCCGGTGACGGTATTTTGGTGCTGCCAAACATAGACACCTGCCACGTCGCCGTTCGCATCGAACAAGCGATTGTTGGTGCAGAAGTCACATGGGCCGTGTTGCCCGTCCTGGATTGTTTCCCAACACTTTTTCCCAACCATATCTGTTTCAAAGAGGTCTTGCATCAACTTGTTGACAAACAACACCTCATACGTCTCCATATCCGCAACATACACAGAGGCTTCCAGACTGTTCATCACGGCGCTAAAGCGTTCGTGCGATTGCCGCAACACCTCTTCCGCCTTCTTGCGCTCGGTGATATCACGGCTGATACCGAGGATGCCGAGCATCTCGCCATTTGGCCCCAAAAAAGGTGTTTTCAAAGTATCTATTAATATTTTTTTGCCATCAGGGTATGTGATCCACTCATCATTGTGACGTGTTTCACGCCTTTCCAGCATGAGTGTGTCATTTTTACGGAAGAAGTCAGCTGTTTCTCTATTGAACAGGTCATAATCTGTTTTGTTTACAATTTCCTTTTTGGGCTTGCCGACCAACTCGGCAAATGGGGAATTACAGCCAAGATAGACTCCATCTGTATCTTTATAGAAAATAATATCAGGTATCGAATCCAACAAGGAGGTGATTAAACCGCTTTGTCGTTTAATCTCCTCCTCCGCCTGCTTGCGTTCAGTAATATCAATGGCGGTAGTGAAATTATATTGTTTGCCCTGTAGTTCAATAATCTCAGCCGACAACAGCACATCGATGGGTGTGCCATCTTTGGAATAAATAATCGCTTCTGCATTGTTTAATATTCCCGTTTCTTTCACCTTAGCTATCGACTCATCTCTGAAGTCAGTATCTATATGTACCAACTCTGAGGCCCGCTCGCCAATGGTTTCTTGTGGAGTAAAACCAAGTTTGTCATAAAAAGTCTGGTTGACTTCAATGTATTTACCGCTTTTTAACTCGCTCAAACCGACAATAGCCGGGTTCGTATGAAATGCTTTGGCAAATTTTTCTTCAGAAAGGGCCAGGGCGGACACATCTTTGCTAACGCCAAAGATAGCCTGTTTGCCGTTCCACATTCCGCTTGTTACCCGTGTTTCAACGGGGATCAATTCGCCGCTTTTGGTTTGCAAGGGAACAGGGCAGTAGGTTTCTTCACCTTGCATCATTTGAGCTACGATGTGCGCGGCTTCCTGATGGCGGTCTTCGGGGTGTACAAACAACACCGATTGACCGGTTAGTTCTTCGGTGGAATAGCCCAGTCGTTTGATGACCGTTTGATTGGAGAGTTCAATATTGCCCTGCTCATCCAGAATAACGAGAAAGTCATCAACGGTGTCAAAAAAAGTACGGAAGTTACTTTCGCTTTGCTGCAGAGCTTGTTCAACCTGCTTGCGTTCGGTGATGTCACGGAGTATTTCAAGTTTTAAAATGCTGCCGTCGTTATTTTTCAGCGGCGTGTCAATAAGGTCATACGTTCGCCCGTTCTTCGCAACATGAAATTCCCAATGAACGGTTTTTCCGGCCAATACTTCCTGATTTTTGCACCAGGGACACACGTCAGTCCTTTCATGGAAATAGGCATAACATTTTTGCCCCTCATAAGAACCGAAATCCTTTTGAAGCACCGGATTCACATATTGGATGTCATAATGGTGATCCACAATATAAATGCCGTCATTCATTGTGTCCAAAATATTGCTGAAATTGTCGCGTTCGATTTGCAGCGCTTCCTCCGCCCGCTTGCGTTCGGTAACATCCCGCCAGAGGCTGATGATAACTCCCTTCTCCTCTTGGGCAACCCGCTCCAGGGAAGAAGCATTAACGCTGAGATATTTTATCCCATCTTTTGTTCGTATTCGGAAATCAACATCATCACATTTTCCATCGACGTGGATACGCTGTTCCATGCTTGACCAATGTAGCAGGGCATTTCCCTCAAATTCTCCAAGCCAGATGGACAGGTCGGTTTCGATAATATCTTGTCTTGGCCTCCCCAGAATCTTAGAAAATGACTCGTTAACCAGAATGATATTCTGATTCGCGTCTGTGATCAGTATCCCGTCAGCAGAGGATCGCATCAAGGTTTCAAAAAATCTGATTGTCCGCCGCATTGCCTCCAGTTCACTTATTCTGAATTGTTTTTTCATAAATTTCTCTGTTCCTTTTGCTTATTCTGCCGAGGTTTTCAAAACTGCTGAACACCCGTTATTTATCTTTCATATAAGTACTTGCCCATAAGTTTCCTGGCATCGCTCTCGACGGGTTTGCAACCCGACGGCATTAGCCGGCAGGTTGCAAACCTGCCTTGAGCGGTGAGTAAAATACCGTAAAACTTTTGTCCAAGTACTTATTCTTAAATTAATTTATAATTCAGTTCTTATCTTTTAATCGCCTTAATTTATCAACAATTTTCGGAAAGCCCGCCAAATCCGTTTTCACGCATACGGTGTCATAAGCTTGCACGCAATCGGAAAATCGGTCGCCGTAGTCCGTGAGAGGCGCAAAGCCGTATTTTCGGCCTATCTGAGCAAGGTCATCTGCAAATTCTTGGGCTTCATCCATGATCAGCATATCGCAAATTTCCTCATGTCGCGGCATGAATTCGGTTTCCAGAATTTGAAGCAGCTCCGGAATTTTTTTCATGGTTTCGGCATCGGGTGTGTATGGAGCGGGTTCGCTTTTTGCTTTGGGCAGCATTTGCTCAAAATCCTCTGAAACCGCTTTTTTTATGGAGTATTTCAGGAATCGAGCCAGTTCGGCGACCAACTCGTCTTCATTTATCGGTTTTTTTAAGTATCCGTCGCACAGAGATCGGATTTCTTTTTCTTCATCTTTCATCGCAGCCGCCGTTGCCGCAATAATCGGAATATCGCTTGTCTCTTTGCATTCCTTAATCTTTTGCGTAGCCTCGCGTCCGTCCATGACAGGCATTTTCATATCCATCAATATCAAGTCAGGATGACGCTCCCTTGCCAGTTCCACTGCCTGCCGACCATTTTCCACTTCAATGAATTCAAAGTCGTATTCACTCAAAAGGGCTATTAAAAGAGCGCGGTTAAAGGGTAAATCATCAACTATCAGAATAGCGGCTTTATCGAAAATAACGGTGTTTGAAGATATATTTTTTTCTTTTTTGGGAGTATTAGAATTTTTCATTTTTCGCACATTTTGAAGTGTGACGGTAAAGACGCTTCCCTGATTCTTTTCCCCTGACACCCTTATTTTGCCTCCCATCAATTCTGTCAGTTGTTTCGTAATGGCAAGTCCCAACCCGGTGCCGCCATAAGCAACTTGATCCTGTCCGCTTTGCTGTTCAAAGGCGTCAAAAACAGTTTTTTGCTGTTCCTTCGGAATTCCGATTCCGGTGTCTTCGACCGTAAAGATGAAATCAACCGTGTCGGAAGCCATGTCATGTATTCGGGTTTTGGCAGTAAGTCTGATACTCCCGGATTCGGTGAACTTGAGTGCATTTCCCACCAGATTGAAAAGGATCTGCCGGAGACGGACTTCATCTAACAGTAAATATTCGGGCATGTTCTGTTCGATTTGATGGGTAAATGTCAGACCTTTTTCTTCAACTTTTTGTGAAAACACGGCAGCGATTTCCTTGAAGACCAATACGGGATCTGTGGGTTTATATTCGAGTTTGATTTTGCCTGCTTCGATTTTGGAAATGTCCAGAATGTCGTTGATCAACGTCAGAAGCGATTTGCCGCCAGCCTGGATCAGCGATAGATATTTTCGGTGTTCGGCATTGCTGATTTTTCCTTCGAGAATTTCTGAAAATCCGAGGATCGCGTTCATGGGCGTTCTGATTTCATGGCTCATATTGGCTAAAAATTTGCTTTTGAAGCGGTTGGCGATTTCGGCGGCTTCTTTCGCTTCCTTAACCTTTGCTTGGTTTTTAAGCTTTTCGGAAATATCGTTTACAATAATCAATGAATATTCGCCAAGTGAGACCATATAGAATTCACAGTGTCGTTTCGTTCGATCTTTTATCGTTAAATCCCATTCTTGCATTTCAAAATCGCTATTGTGAGCCATAGAATACTCTATCGCGTCCATCCATGATTGTTGCACCAATTTTCTATAATCTTCATCCGGATAGGCAATTTGCCACCACTTTTCGGCAGTGGATACATCTTCCAATGTATAACCAAAAAACTCCGTGAACTTGTCATTGAAATATTCGATGTCCTGGTTGGCATCCGTAATGACCATCGGCAAAGGCGACTTTGCAATCATTTTCCGTAAGCGTTTTTCACTTTCTTTTAGGGCTTTCTCTGCTCGCTTGCGTTTGGAAATGTCTTCCTGGACACTAAGAAATATCAGGCCGTGTGCAGAGTGCTGGAAAGATGTCACTCTGGTATAAGTGGTAAAATGGGTCCCATCTTTTTTGATATTGGTAATCTCACCTTCCCAATAATCTGACACATCCAACGTTGACTTGATCTTTTCTACTATTTTTTCAGGTGTTTTTTCAGTCGGGGCGTTTAGGATACTGGCATGCTTTCCGTGTAATTCACCCGCTTCATACCCAAACATCCTGTCAAACACAGGATTGGTATAAATAATGGTTCTATCCGCGTTGAAAAGAGTCACGCCTTCGGCCATATAATCCAATGTTTGCCGGTTCAGGCGTAACTCTTCTTCGGCCTGTTTACGCTCAATTATTCGCCCCAGGAGTTTGGCTATTGCGTTAAGCAATGCTTGAAAGGGCCCCTCATCATGTACAGTTCTTTCTTCTGTAAATCCTGCCTCAATGCAGCCAGCCGGCAGACCGTAAACATTGATAGCGGCTGTCTGCCGCCAGGGCGCAGCTTTGAAATTCTCTGTGCGGTACTCGCACCCATCATGCACAACTCTGGCGCAGGTGATGTCCGAATATTGCAAGGCTGGCGGAATCAGTTCAATGACGCCTTGAAGGATATCGTTTAGAGAAATATCCTCAGTTTCCACTAATTGGGATAATCCATACAGACAATTCAATTCTTGCACCCGTTCGCCGAGTGCGTGTGTTTTTTTATGCAGCATCTCCTCTATCCGTCTGCGAATAACAATTTCCTGTTGCAGGCGCTCATTGCTTTCCTGAAGTTCTTTTTGCAGCTTTCGGTTTCCAAGGTGAATTGTGCTGCGCGCTATCACATCATCCTTCTGAAACGGTTTGGTGATGAAATCCGCGGCTCCGAGATTAAACCCTTTGGTCTTGTCGGAAACATCGGTTGACGCGGTGACAAAAATGATAATAGGGCTGTAGGCATCACTCTCTTTCAAGCGTCGGCATACCTCAAAGCCATCCATTTCGGGCATTAGGATATCCAGCAGAATAAGGTCCGGCCGCTTACGGTTTGCGATCTCAAGAGCGCTTTTCCCGTTCTGAGCCAGCATAATCGTGCATCCCAGATCGCGTATGCAGCTATGCAGCGCCCTAAGGTTCGACGGATTATCATCGACAATTAATATTTTCGAGTTTTTAATGATTTCAAGATTCATTTTCAGTCTCCCAAATGTATTCCGAGAAATTCTTGGATGCCGCTATCTGGAAAGATTGCGGCATGTCAGCATGGCGGCTTGGTTGAAAATAGTAAAATCGACAGATGAGTTGATTTCATTTTTGCAGGCTATTTTGAAGAATGCCCATTATTTTTTCCTTTTGGGGCAAATCAAGCAAGTCGTTGATAATTCGGAGCAAATATTAGCTGAACTCTCTTTTGATTCTTTTTTGTCTAAACAGACATCTCAAAAATGTGTGATACGATCCGCCATTCCGATTTTTCATGAACTTTTATATTTATTTACAGATGCTGTAATTTTAACCAGCACCTCAATCGCTTCCTGGTAATCAAATTCGTAAATGTGTTGTTCTAACAAATCAATCATATCTCGAAACTGAGGAACATCTAAGTATTTCTTCAGCGCATCGGGATACTCTGTAGCTGTGACATCATATTCCTGGAGCAGGACGGCCAGTTTGGATAAAAGAGGCTCCGCCTTGGAAATATCTGCGGTTTCGTCCTGTTTGGCCTGTGATAAAATTTGCGGGGTTTGAGTTTTTTTCAAACTGTAAACTGATTGCAACACCCGGTTTAATGCCTTTTCAAAATCATTAAACAAAGTATCAGGCACAGTCTCATTCTGTGTGAGCCCTGACTCCAGCTTTTGCACTGCATCATGCAATTCCATAGCCCCCATATTTCCGGCCTCTCCTTTAAGGCGATGCAGAAGTTGAGCGAGATATTCGGTTTTTCCTTTGCGCAGTGCTTTTTTGACAGCATCGGCGGTATCGGTATAATCCTCGCAAAAGTCATAAAGCATTTTCAGGTATAGCTTCCGATTGCCGGCAAGTCGTCTTACTCCGGATTCTGAATCAATACCCGGCAAATCGATTTCCATCAGCGGTAAATCGCGATCAATACTCATTTCATCCTTATCTTTGCGCACCCGCTCATTGCTATCCAAGCTACTCAGGATACGGTCGCTGTCCACGTACATTTCGCTATGAGGTTTTATCCATTTGATCAAAACCGCAAACAATATTTCCGGGTCAATGGGCTTGCTTACATAATCGTCCATGCCGGCTTTCCGACATCGGTCACGTTCCCCGGATGTAGCTTGGGCGGTCATGGCAATGATAGGGAAAATTGTAGATTGCAAATTTTTTATCTGTCTTGTTGTTTCATAGCCGTCTATTCCCGGCATCCGGATATCCATGAACACCAGATCGAATTTCGTTTTTTTGACGATCTCAATAGCTTGCTTTCCACTATTCGCTATAACAACGCTTAAACCTATACTCTCTAATATTTCCTTGGCAACCTGTTGATTGATCGGACTGTCTTCAACCACAAGGATTCTTGCGCCTCTGATGCGCTGCAACGCATTGGAATTTTCAACTTTTCCCTTCGAAATTTCATGATTTCTGTAGATGCTGTGTCCGAAAAGCTCCATGACTGTATCAAAAAGAACAGAGGAAGTGACCGGTTTGATCAGTTCAGCGTCAGCGATCTCATGTTGTGTCTGTCCCTCGGTCTCCTCCTCATAAGTGGAAACCATAATGATTTTCGGTATGTAGGACAATTGCGGATTAGCTTTTATACGTTTTGCGGTTTCCCAACCATCCATGTCCGCTATGTTGCTGTTTAATATAATCAGCTTGTAGGGTCTGTCCGAGACCGCTTTATCCAATTTCATCAGTGTTTCCCTGCCGGAAGCGGCTGTGTCAACTTCAAAAGAAAGTTTCAAGAAAAAATCTTTTAACAGCGCTCTTGAGGCCATATTGTCATCGGCAACCAAAGCCTTCGTCCCTTGCAAAACCGACTGATGAAGGAAAGAGGACACCCGCTTTTCTTTGCGGCATCCGAACTCCGCCGTAAATATGAAAAGGCTTCCTTGCCCCGGTTCACTTTCCACGCTGATATCGCCGCCCATCAACTCCGTCAGTTGTTTGCATATAACCAGCCCCAGACCGCTGCCGCCATATTTACGGGTCATTGAGCTATCAGCCTGAGAAAAAGATTGAAAGAGTTTGGGAAGGCTCTCCGGATCGATACCGATGCCTGTGTCTTTCACTGCAAAGCTGAACCGCACTTTATCTGTATCTTCGGAAAGCAGTTTTGTTGAAATGACGATCTCACCGGTCTCTGTAAATTTAACGGCATTGTTGGTCAGGTTGATAAGTATCTGGCCAAGCCGTAAGGCATCACCAATCAGCGCACGGGGAACATTCGGCTCGGTTGCAAATAGCAGTTCAATTCCTTTTTCAGCCGCTTTGCCCCCCATCAGATCGGAAAGATTGTTCAAAACATCATCCAAACAAAAATCCTTGGACTCCATTTCCAGTTTGCCGGCTTCGATTTTGGAAAAATCAAGTATATCATTGATAATATTTAAAAGAATGTGGGCTGACGACCGAATTTTGCGTACATAGTCACGCTGCCGAACGGTCAATTCCGTCTGGAGAGCAAGATAGCTCAAGCCGATGATAGCGTTCATCGGTGTGCGAATCTCATGACTCATTGAAGCTAAAAATTCGGATTTGGCTTTGGTGGCGGCTTCGGCCTTTTCTCGGGCAATCAGATTATCATGCAGGGCCTGATGCAAATCTCTTTCTGAACGTCGAAGCTTAAGCTGCGTTCGGATCCTTGCCATAAGTTCTTCTTTGTGGAAGGGTTTGGTCACATAATCGGCCGCACCTAATTGAAAACCTCGTACAATATCTTCAGTTTCAGATTTGGCACTCAGAAAAATTACCGGGATATCTCTTGTTTGCGGGGATGCTTTTAATTTTTGGCATACTTCGAATCCGTTCATTTCAGGCATCATTATATCCAGCAAAATTAAATCGGGCGGCCTTTTGTCAGCATATTGCAAAGCTTGGGCACCGTTTGCAGCGATTGCCGTTTGATGTTTGCCTCCGATCAACCCTCCGAGCACTTGCAGATTCTTAGGATTATCATCCACCAATAAGATCAATTGTTTCTTTGTTTTACCTGTTTTTTTCAGTGATGTATTCGTTTTCATCATGTTTCGGGATCCTTTAATGTTGTATGGCGTTATAAGTACATGTACAAAAGTTTTTACACAGCAGACCTCCGAGGTTTTGGAAACCTCGTATGCCTAATGCCGGAAAACGTATGGCCATGTACTTATAGTAGTCCTCATATGACCTGATACTGTTTAAAACACCGAATCTTATATTTTTCAAGGTCAGAAGCGATAATTTTTGTATCAAGTCATGCTGGGACTACTATAGTAGGAATGAAGATGAAATAAATTCCCCAACTATACGGGAAAGGTGATGCGTGAAACGTGAATTCACGTTTCATGTTTCAGAAATCACAAAAGAGGAAGTTATTTTGACCTTGATCCTTAGTGCCGCAGCTTAAGTTGGCAGACTCGGAGGTTAAGTTTCAGATTGCTCGAAGCAGGGAACCGTGAAGCTGAAATTGCTCCCTTGGCCATCCTCACTTGTAACCCATAAGCGACCGTCGTTTTTTTCTACGAACTCCTTGCATAAAATCAACCCTAATCCGGTGCCTGATTCCTTTTCAGTGCCGTATGTTGAAAAATGTCCGTCTATTCTGAATAGTTTGGCAATGTTTTCGTCGCTGATGCCAACACCGGTGTCGGACACGGTGATTTCATGAAAATTGCCGTTTTTATTAGACCTTTTGCAAAACTCAATTTTTGAAAAACGGAACGGTTTGGTAATATAATCCACCGCTTGATTTATTTTTTGCTCATTTTGTTTTTTATAGTTTTTAAGCTCAACTATTTTTCGATTCATCTTTACGCCGCATCGCTTCCATAATTAAACCGATAGTTTCCGATTTGATTTCACGGTCGATTATCAGCTTTGCTTCAACTTCATTAATATGGATGGTTTGGTTATCCGTGGCTATGATTTGAATTGCCGCTTCTTCGCCCTTTAGTTTTCCGTGAACAGCATTGTACAAAACACCATCTTTGAAAACCAACAGACCGGTCAAACTCTTCGAACTATGGATTTCCAACTGGCATGTTTTTTGCTCCATTTCGATCATTTGAATAAAACTGGCAACCGAGATGCCCTTAATTGTTCCGCCTAGGTCGTCACGCTCCAGAATTTCAAAAACCGCTTCAACAAGTTCATTCATTTTAAAAGGTTTATTGAAAAATCGGAAGGTTTCAGACGTGAGCATTTTTCTGACATCCGATTGTAAAGCACGGACATACAGTGAAAACATTTTTTTATCAGGTGTAAAAGATGTCATCACAATGCAAGGCAGTCCGGGATAGTTTGTATTTACATAAGAAAGAAGCGCCAGTCCGTCTATTTTTGGCATTTGTATATCTGTCACCAGTAAGGAAACAGCGTCGCGTTTCAGAACATTAATCGCCTCCTCGCCGTTTTCAACGCAGACGGCTTGCAACTTGTGTGCGTGCTGTTCAAAAACGCTTTCTAAAAGTGTTAAAAATTCGGGGTCGTCTTCAGCTATTAAAACAATATCTTTCATTTAACATCTCCTATTCACATTTATAGATTCAGATTATATTATGGGTTATCAACATAAGGCGGGGCAGCATAAAAATCGGGTTTCTTGGTCATTCCAAATGGCTGAATTAAAAGGCGTTCCCAATCTCTTGTAATGTTGAAAGTTCATCAATTAATTCAAGTTCCGAAAGCGCTCCTTCGGTTTTCCGGATCGAGTCAGCCACACTATTGATTTCACTGCTGATCAATTCAGGTTGATGACGGTTTATGCCCATCTCCACCAAACCGGCAATTTTTGAATGCAGCCGTTGGACCTCCAACCCGATAAAATCGTAGTTTTCCTTGGCGCTCTGAAAATTTTTTATTCGTTGATGAGAGGTTTTAAGCGTATCCTCCAGCGCTTCCCGATGTTTCGCTTTGCTCAGGTCTTTACTCTTGTCAGCGCCCAAATCTTTAAGCCGTGCTCTGGCTCGTTTAATGTCCGCTCGGATAGCCTCAGCATCGGTGTTTTCAAAAAAGCTCTCCAAACGATTTTTTGAATATAATAACTTTAGATAAATGCCGAGTAAACGATTGATTCCCTCAATTGCCACATCGGTAACACCGCTGAAATCCGCAGATGAATCGCCATCTTGCACCCCCCAGGAGATATGACGGAGCTTATGAATCTGTTTTCTCAATTGGTGATAGCGGCTGCGGTCACCGGCATTTAAGGTGCTTAGGATATGTTCAACCTGGGGGGACAAAGCCGCCGCCGCCACTATCTTTTTGCGTTCGGCCAGGTCAATCGTCGCTTGAAAACGGGGGCGAGTGGCGACAACGGCCAGGTAAAGCACTTCTATACCGGCTATCAGCGGGATAATAATATCCGGATAGCCGGAAATGAGGCCTGCGGCAGCCCCGCCTCCGACAAATAGCAAATTCCAGTGAAAAAGAAACGCCTTAATGAAATACCTGATTTTGATATGTTCCGATTTCATAATTCCTCTCCCTAATACAAAATAAATAGTTTATCCATTATGAGTGCTGACTTCAGTCAGCTTTGCCCATGACCTGGTACCGTAATCTTTCCAGATTGCGGATCTGATGCGCAACCTGGAAAATTACGGTACAATATTGCGGCTCTGATGTAAAATCTGGAAAGATTACCGTACAACATTGCGGCTCTGATACGCAATCTGGAACGATTACGGTACAACATTGCGGTTTTGATACGCAATCTGGAACGATTACGGTACAACATTGCGGCTTTGATGCGCAATCTAAAAAGATTACAGTGCAATATTGCGGCTTAAAAGTTGGCGCTCAACTCCTTATAGGTCTTGCGAATCTCTTCAGGCGAGCTTATAAACAGACGTGCGTTGGTGCGATTGGAGATTTCGGCCAGCAAATCCCGATCAGCTTTGGAACCGTAAGCAATCGTATAAATCTTAGGGGCGTCAAAATCTTCACCTCCGGGGAGCAGATCGATAAAATCGTGACGTTTCAGCTTGCTGCCTGTATCTTTGCCATCCGAAAGAAGCAGGATGCTGTACCTTCGGCCAGGTTCCTGCTGTTTAAAATGTTTCAATTGTTTGTAAGTTTGGGCAAGCGCATCATACAACGCGGTTTCTCCATTGGCAAAAACGTTATTCAAGCGCTCCGTCACATTTTCTCCACATTGGCGGATAGCACACAACTCGGCCAGCACATTCACGTTCCGGTTAAAAACCGTTAGCATCAATTGATCGCGGGGTTTCATGCTTCTGATAAATTCAATTGCGCCAGCCTTGGCATTGTCCATGGGGCTGCCTTTCATACTTCCTGACCTGTCTATAACCAGAATGATGGTTGCCGGCGTCTTCACTTCTTCCCAAAGATTGCGTATTCGTTTGAGTACATTTTCAGGAGGAACCTTGAAAGTTTTACCGCTGGCGAGATTGGGTTTCACACCATGTTCAGTATCAAAAGGGCTGGACATTTCAATATCTTTCAAAATGGGACGCAGCCCCATTTCCATGGCCTGGCGCTGGGCTTCCGGGTTGAGTAGGAAATTGATAAATTTTTTGCAGGCGCTCTCTTTGTCATCCGTCATCCACACTTCTTTGAGAATAGCCGCCGGATGTTGGGTTCGGAAATTGCCCTCCCGGGGATAGATGGCTGTCAATTTAAATGGCTTGTTTTTATGTTTGGCGTTGGTTTGAATGATGGTGTTTTCATATTGCACTGCTGCGGAAAGATAGGCCGGCCCTTTGGTGTGCATCAATTTATCGATCCAACTGTTGGACAAGCCGTAATGCTCGACAGCCCCCTCAAACTTCCGTAAAAAGGAAATCACTTCGGGTTTTTTAATATCCTCAAGAGTTATCCCTTCGGCTTTCTCCAGCACGGCGTATATTTCGGAAATAACCGTTAAAAAACCTGAATTGGCATCAGGGTGCGCATGGCCCCATCTGAATTTCCCCCATTCGGGATGGCCTAAAGCCGACCAGCCTTGGGGATTGGCGGCAATTTTGGCCAAATCCCGCCATCCGATTGGTTGAGGGTGTCCGAGCGCTTTGGCCATCGGCTCCCATACAGCGACAACTAAGGGAATGTTCACCAGAGGCGAAAAATCTTCAAACAACTGTTTTTGTTTGACGTTCAGCCAGTGGGCTTTGGCCATCTGCAACCACGATTCATCGCCCGGAGACCAAATATCAGGTTTGATTTTTCCGGCTTTCAGCATATCAAAACTGCCTCCTGAAGTAACATGCCACACCTTTACCCTGGCCGTCTGATCATTCACCCGAACGCGCGAAGCATTGAACGTTTTGACCATTGCATTGATCCAGTTCTTTTTAGCGCTGGATGAATACATTTTAATGTCAATAAACTTGTCTCCTGATGTGGATGTACCTGACGACTGGCTAACGATTTGGGCGGCCTGTTCCTTTTTTACGACACCCACCAGACCTTTGGCTCGATATAAAGCCAGGCCGATCAGACTTGCCGCCACGACAAAGACTACGAACCAAAACACAGGTTTTATTTTACTTGCCATTTTTCTTCCTCCTTCTTATTCAGCACAAAAAAAGTTGCTCGTTAAAAAATGCTTGTGTAGGATAAATCCGACAAAACCGTTTTAAAATCTGATAAAAAACAATACATCTTTCGACCAAATCATGTCAAACGAATTTTCGTCAAAATCCATCTCCGGTAATGACATCTTTTGGGAGAAATATTATCAGTAGATGGAAAATGCCTGAAAATACGGCAAGGAGCGCAAAATTAAGCGCAGCGGTTTTTTGCCGGGTCATAAATCCGCAAGTATCCGGATGGAACCGGGTAAGGATGAAATAAATTCCCCAATCATACGTGATGTATGAAACGTGAATTCACGTTTCATGTTTCAAAAACCACAAATCTGGCATGATTTTTGCAAATATTCTTTATATGGCCATATTGTTCCGTTCTGGCTAACAAATTGTACCATATTATACCTAAAACGGTCTAATTTGGACGGTCTAATTTGGTACGAAGACAATTTTATGGAAAAGTTGGCCCCGGATGAAATCAAACGCTTCCATCCCGACGCCCCGGCTTATTTTAAAAACAACCGTATCCTTTGGCCAACGCTCACAAAAACCGATCTAAAAGGGATCAAACGGCTCTGGAACAAAGCGATGAAAACGTGGACGTAAAAATTAGTCGGATAACCATTACAGTTTTAAGCAAAGACTCACCAACATTTCAACAAAGGAGGAAAATTATACGGACGTAAAAATTAGTCGGATAACCATTACAGTTTTAAGCAACAACTCACCAACATTTCAACAAAGGAGAAAGATTATCATGAAAAAAAGAGTGAAAACAATTCAATTATCGTTTCTATTAGTGCTTGTTATGGTTTTTTCAATGTTTTCCGCTGCTTCGGTTTTCGCGGAAACATTGAGAATTTTGACATGGGAGGGGTATATGCCGGCGGAGTTTCAAAAGAAGTTGATCCTGCTGGCTAAGGAGAAACATGGCGTCGATTTGAAACTTGAAATCAAGCATATCAACGGAAACGATGAATTTTTCCCCGCGCTGCGCGACAAAAAGGCTGATATCATAACACCCTCTCACAACATGCCACGAGACAGTCGCTACCGGTTGATCAAGCATAAATTGGTGCTGCCATTGAACCTTAAGAATATTCCCAACTACAAGAATATAGAACCTGCTCTGCAAAAGGCCGCCTATTGTACTGAAGGCGACGCGGTGTTTGCTGTCCCGGTCGCGCGAGGTCCTTACGGACTGGTTTACAACACGGCGATACTGAAAGAAGCACCGAAAAGTTGGAATATCCTCTGGGACCCGCGGTTCAAGGGTAAATATTCTATTGGAAAATATCAATACGAAGAAAATATCTTCAGCATAGCCTTGGCAATGGGAGTTGCACGGGATGACATTTCTAATTATAAGAAGCTCAATACGCCGGAGTTTCAGGAAAAATTGGCGCAATTCGTTGCCAACGCGCACGGAATGTGGGAGGGTGCGGACAAACCGGAAGATTTGAAGGGCCTTGCGTTGGCGACCGCGTGGGGCGATTCCCTGAACGGTCTTAAAAAAATGGGCGAAATATGGAAAATGGCTGACCCCAAAGAAGGTACCACCGCTTGGGTGGACAATTTTATGATCAGCCATACGCTTGAAGAAAAACCGAAATTAAAGCATATCGCCGAAGAATGGCTTAACATCGTTTTAAGTGATGAATACCAGATATACTGCATAGTGCGGGGAAAAGGGGTTGTTCCGATTATCACGACAATCATGGATAAGTTGTCTCCGGATGAAATTGAACGATTCCATCTCGACGATCCGACTTATTTTAAAAACAACCGCATCCTCTGGCCAACGCTGGAAAAGGCTGATCGAAGAGGGCTTAAACGACTCTGGGATAAAGCGATGAAAACCCGGAAGTAAAAATGTGCGGTGTGCGAACAGGTGATATTTCTGACTCAAAGTCTTTTTTTCTTGTATCATATCCCATTTTCTGATAATAAAAATCAGATTGGATGACCGTTACAGTTTTAAGCAACAACTCACTGACGTTTCCACAAAGGAGGAAGATTATCATGAAAAAAAGACTGAGAACAACTCAATTGGCATTCCTGTTCGTGCTTGTTATGATTTTTTCGATGTTTTCCGTTGCTTCGGTTTTGGCCGAAACCTTGAGGATTTTGACTTGGGATGGATATACGCCGGCAGAGTTTCAGAAAAAGTTGATTCTGCTGGCCAAGGAGAAACATGGCGTCGATTTGAAACTGGATATCAAGTTTGTTAACGCGAATGATGATTTCTTTCCCGCGCTGCGCGACAAAAAGGCTGACATAATAACGCCCTCTCATAACGTACCACGGGACAGCCGTTACCAGTTAATCAAACATAAATTGGTTCTGCCCTTAAATCTTAAGAATATCTCCAACTACAAGAATATCGAACCTGCTTTGCAAAAGGCTAGCTATTGCTCCGAAGGTGATTCGGTTTTCGGTGTGCCGGCCGCATGAGGCCCCTACGGGCTGGCATACAACACGGCGATACTGAAAGAAGCACCGGAGAGTTGGAATATACTCTGGGATCCACGGTTCAAGAATAAATACGCTATTGGAAAAGATCAATACGAAGAAAATATCTTCAGCGCGGCCCTGGCAATGGGATTTTCGCGAAACGACATTTCCAACTATAAAAAACTCAATACACCGGAATTTCAGGAAAAACTGGCGCAGCTTGTTGCCAACGCGCACGGAATGTGGGAAGGTGTGGACAAGCTAGAAGACTTGAAGGGCCTTACATTGGCGACATCGTGGGGCGATACCCCGAACAGCATGAAAAAAATGGGCGAAATCTGGAAAATGGCTGAACCGAAAGAAGGCACTACCGCCTGGGTGGACAACTTTATGATTAGCCATACGCTTGAAGATAAACCGAAATTGAAACGGATCGCAGAAGAATGGCTCAACATCATTTTAAGTGATGAATACCAGATATACATGGTGCGAGTAGGGGGATTACCGGTTATCACTACGATCATGGACAGGCTGACTCCAGATGAAATCAAACGCTTCCATCTCGACGACCCGGATCATTTTAAAAACAACCGCATCCTTTGGCCAACGCTGGGAAAAGCAGATCGGAAAGGGCTGAAACGGCTCTGGGATAAAGCGATGAAAACCCGGAAGTAAAAATGTGCGGTGTGTGAACAGGTGATATTTCTGACTTAAAGTCTTTTTTTCTTGTGTCATATTCCATTTTCTGATAATAAAAATCAGATTGGATGACGGTTACGGTTTTGAACAATAACTCACTGACGTTTCTGTAAAGGAGGAAGATTATTATGAAGAAAAGACTCAGAACAATTCAATTGGCGTCCCTATTTGTGTTTATTGTGATTTTTTCGATGTTTTACGCTGCTTCGGTTTCTGCGGAAACATTGAGGATTTTTTCCTGGAAAGTGTATGCGCCGGAGGAGTTTCAGCAAAAGTTCATTAAACTCGTTAAGGAGAAGTTTGACATTGATCTGAAGTTGGATATCAAGTATGTCAACGAACCCGATGAAATTTTTCCCGTGTTGCGCAATGGCAAGGCCGACATCATCACGCCCTCCCACAACGTCCCCAAGGACGAACGCTACCAGTTGATCAAACACAAACTGGTCCTGCCGCTGAACTTAGAGAATATCCCTAATTACAAGAATGTTCAACCTGGATTACAGAAGGCTGACTATTGCAGCCAAGGTGATAAAGTGTATGCTGTCCCGGTCGCACGCGGGCCTTATGGACTAGCCTACAACACGATGATACTCAAAGAAGCGCCGAAGAGTTGGAATATCTTCTGGGATCCACGGTTCAAGGATAAATACACTCTCGGGAAATACCAATACGAAGAAAATATCTTCAACGCAGCCCTGGCAATGGGATTTTCACCGAAGGACATGTCGAATTACAAGAAGCTCAATACGCCGAAATTTCAGAAAAAACTCGCACAACTCGTTGCGAACGCTCATGGAATGTGGAAAATTCAGGATAACCCGGAAGATTTGCAAGGGCTTTCGTTTGCGATGTCATGGGGCGATTCTCTGATCGGCCTGAAAAAAATGGGCGAGATATGGAAAATGGCTGAACCAAAAGAAGGCACGACTGTCTGGGTTGACAACGTTATGATCGGCCACACGCTTGAAAACAAACCGAAATTAAAGCAAATAGCCGAGGAATGGCTCAATATCGTGTTAAGTGATGAATACCAGCTCAACGTCGTGACGCGAAAAATAGGAACCATACCGGTTGTCACGTCGATCATGGACAAGCTGACCCCGGATGAAATTGTTAGGTGCCATATCGAAGATCCGGCTTATTTTACAAACAACTGCATCCTCTGGCCAACGCTGAGCAAGGCCGATCGGAAAGGGCTCAAACGACTTTGGGATAAAGCGATGAAAACCCGGAAGTAAAAATTTACGGTGTGGGAACAGTAGAAATTTTAGTATTTTATCTGATAGAAAGGGTTTCAGGTTCTGTTCGTCTCACTCCTGACACCTGAAACCCTTCAACCACACCGTGCATCACGCCCCTACACCCCTACCCAATACATCGTGATTTACTAATTTACAACAAAGTGAAATGCTATGAAAATAAAAAGTTTACAACTTAAAATTTCTTTCTGGGCCGGACTCTGCTTGTTGTTGACGGCTGGAGCGATTATTGCTTATACGGCAACAACCAATATCCACGGAGCGAATATCGCCCGAGAGGACGCTATCAGAAATGCCAAAGATTACGTTGTTTCCATTTCCAAACAACATGCCAGTCATATCAGGGCTGAGTTTGAAGGCGCGCTCGACACCGCACGCACTCTTGCTCAAACGTTGTCGGGTATCAAAGACGAAGCGCTCGCTCTTGAACTCGACCGCGACGCTGTTAACGGCCTTCTGAAAATCATACTTGCCAAGAATCCTCAATTCGCAGGTGTTTTCACCGCCTGGGAGAAAAATGCTTTTGATAGCATGGATCGCGGATTCCTGGGTGACGAAGGGCATGACGAAACGGGTCGATTCATACCATACTGGTATCGTAACTCGGATCGCGAAATCAAGGTCAAACCACTGGTTGGATATGAAGAAAAGGGAACAGGTGATTATTATCAGCTGCCGAGAAAAACTAAAAACGTGCATATTATCGAACCTTTTATCGAAGATGTGCAGGGAAAACCGACGCTGGTCACATCTCTGGTAGCACCCATCACGGCAGGCGAGACGTTCTACGGTATTGTCGGAATTACCATAAGGCTCGACTTTTTGCAAAAACTGGCGGACGATGTGGATAATTTGTACGGCGGCTCCGGCAAAATTGATATAATCAGTCACAATGGGAAGATGGCCGCGGTCACCGGCAAATCGGAATTATCCGGCAAGCATCTTCAAAAGATACATCAAGACTGGGAAGAGGATTTAAAATATATCCAAAAAGGAGAAATAAAGACTGAAGAAGATGATGGGCAATTAGAAATTTTTGCACCTATTCATATAGGGCGTACCACGACGCCTTGGTCTGTCTGCATTCGCCTGCCTTATGAAAAGATAACCGCTTCGGCAGACGCGCAACTTCTTCAAGCGAGACAGGACGTGATGAAAACTATCGGGATCAGCTTGCTCTGCGCTTTTGCCGCGCTGATTCTCCTATGGTTCGTGACGCGAACCATTACTCATCCTATCGCCGGGATCGTCGAAACCGCCAATGCGATTGCCGCTGGCGATTTCAGCCGGGCTATCGATATCCGCCAGCAAGACGAAATCGGAATACTGGCAACGGCTTTTCGGGAAATGCAAAATACCATAGGCAACGTTTCGCAAGAGATAGAGCGTTTGATTCATGCCGTGCGAGATGGTGATCTGGCTGTTCGAGGGAATGCGGAAAGCTTCGAGGGAGGCTGGGGAGAACTCGTTGTCGGTCTCAACAACGTGATTGAGGCTTTTGCTGATCCGATTGACATGACAGCAGAATATGTTGAACGGATTGCCATAGGCGATATCCCGGAAAAAATTGTTAAAGAATATAAAGGCGATTTCAACATCATAAAAAATAATTTGAATATGCTCATCGAAGCTATGAATTCAACCGCTGTAATCGCCGAAGAAATCTCTGACGGCAATCTGAGCATAGATGCAAAAATGCGTTCACAAAATGACCGGCTGATGAAAGCTATGAATGCGATGATTGAAAGGCTCAAAGATGTGATGCTGGAGTTGAACGGGCTGATTGCCGCGGTTCGAGAGGGAAAGCTGGATATGCGTGGCGATGCGGAAGTTTTCCAAGGGGGCTGGCAGGAACTCGTCTGCGGAGTCAATTCGTTGATCGACGCTTTTGTTATACCTATCGGCGTGACGGCGACCTATATTGACCGAATCTCCGAAGGCGATTATCCGGAAAAAATAACGGATACATACCACGGTGATTTCAACGAAATAAAAAACAACCTCAACAAATTGATTGAAAGGCTCAAAGATGTGATGCTGGAGATGAACGGGCTGATTGCCGCGATTCGAGAGGGAAGGCTGGATATGCGTGGCGATGCGGAAGCTTTCCAAGGGGGCTGGCAGGAACTCGTCTGCGGAGTCAATTCGCTGATCGACGCTTTTGTCAAACCCATTGACATGACGGCGACCTATATCGACCGAATCTCCGAAGGTGATTATCCGCAAAAAATAACGGATACATACCACGGTGATTTCAACGAAATAAAAAACAACCTCAACAAATTGATTGAAAACGGGTTCGGAGCGGTCCAGGTGGCGAAAAAGATAGCTGAAGGCGATTTGACGGTCGAAGTCAGCATTCTTTCCGAAAAAGACATTCTGGGAAAATCCCTGACCGAAATGGTGAACACTGTCAAGAAGATAGTGAGCGAAATCAACGCCCTGACGGACGCCGCCCGGTCAGGAAAGCTGAGTATTCGGGGAGATGCGGACAAATTCAGCGGAGAATATGCCGGTATCATAACAGGGGTCAACAGCACGTTGGATGCCGTGGCAACCCCTTTGAACAAGACCGCCGAATATATCAATCGGATTTCCAAAGGCGACATTCCTGAAAAGATTATCACCGAGTATCAAGGTGACTTTAACAAAATCAGAAACAACATCAACACCATGATTGCAAATCTCGTCCGTTTTGCTGAAGATGTTCAGCAGACCGCCAAGAAGGTGGCCGGCGGAAGCGAGTTGCTCAACGAAAACGCCGAACAGGTGTCTGAGGGTGCGAGTGAGCAGGCGGCCAGCATCGAACAGGTATCGACTTCCATGGAAGAGATGAGCGGAATGGTGAACCAGAACGCTGAAAATGCCCGGATGACCGCTTCAATTGCGGCAAAAGCGTCCGGAGACGCACAGGAAAGTGCTGAAGCGGTGAATGAAACTGTCATCGCTATGCAAACCATCTCAGAAAAAATCGGTTTCGTTGAAGAGATTTCCCGGCAGACCGATATGCTGGCGTTGAACGCCGCCATCGAAGCCGCACGGGCCGGTGAGTACGGCAAAGGATTCGCGGTTGTCGCATCGGAAGTCCGCAAACTTGCCGAGCGCAGCCGGAAAGCAGCCCGGAATATCAACGCCCTTTCCGTTTCCAATTTAAAGATTGCCGAGCAGGCCGGCGGTCTGCTGACGGAGATGGTGAACGGGACACAGAAAACCTCGGAACTGATACAGGAGATCAGCGCTTCGAGTTCAGAACAGGCCGACGGAATCGAAGAGGTGAACACGGCTATCCAGCAGACGGATATGGTGATTCAACAGAACGCGGCCTCCACCGAAAAGTTGGCAACGGCAAGCCTGGTATTCAAAAACCAGGCTGATCGGCTTCTTGAGTCGGCGTCTTTTTTTAAGGTTTCCAACAATGTTCGCCAATCAGAGATAAAGGAGCGAGCGCGGCTGGAAAAAGAATATGGCAGTGAAAAAAGCGATGATAAACCGAAGGACAAAGCTTATGAGATTGAATATGTGCAAAATCTACAAGATAAGGGTGCTGCCTTAATTGAAATGGATGATGACAAGGATTTTGAACCGTATTGAAATTGATCATAAAGACGGCATCGGATATTGACACTTTGAATTTCGAGAAATATGTTTTCTTTTGCATGGAAATAACCTGTCCGAGAATATATCTTCGGTAAGGGTATAATTACGGCATGGGTTAGTCGCCCCATAAAATATGACAAATTAAAAACAATGGTTAACATACTATTTTCAAAGGTAAAAAGCAAGAAGTATGATTTTATGAATAATGTAACTATCACGAAAAAATTAGAAAAACTCAATATCAGAACAGATATGATTTCAGGTGATAACATCAGAAATGATGTTCTGAAGCCTGATACCTGGAACCAAAATGCCATTCAAAATTATTAAACGCGAAATCACAATCGAAAAACAAATTGACGATTTTCTTGATAAAACCAGCGAATCCGGCCTGCTTTATAAGCACGGTGTGGATGCATATTTGCAAGGCAAGATCGAAATATTTAAAAGCAAACATGCCGCTATTGTAGAGTTGGAGCATAAAGCGGATTCGTTGCGTCGAACGGTGGAAGAACAACTTTATTCGCAGACCCTGATACCGGAATCCAGAGGGGATGTGTTGGAGCTTCTTGAAAACATTGACCAATTGCTGGACCGTTTTAAGGGCGCCCTCTGGCGTTTGGATATCGAATGCCCTGTGATTCCATCCGCTTTTCACACCGACTTCATGGAACTGGTGTCGTATGTTTTAGAGGCTGTTGAGGCCATCATCCGCTCTTCAAGAGCATTTTTTAAGAATATCAATGAAGTTGCTGATCATTTGCACAAAGTGTCTTTCTGGGAAACGGAGTGTGATAAAGTCACCACTCGGCTCCAGAAAGTGATTTTCCGTACGGAAGACCTGACTTTGAGCCAGAAAATGCATATACGCGATTTCGTCCGGCACATGGATAAAATCGCCGATGTAGCCGAAGATGTAGCCGATCGTCTGGCCATCTATGTGATCAAGCGGTCCCTTTAGGAGCTGATTTTGTTTGCTTTTTTTCTGTTAAGCGGAATGTTTCTGGGGTGGTCGCTGGGAGCCAACGACGCCTCCAATGTTTTCGGCACAGCCGTAGGTTCGCGAATGATTCTGTTCCGAACGGCGGCCTTATGCTGTGGCGTCTTTGTAATACTTGGCGCGGTTATAAGCGGTGCCGGAACGTCTCAGACATTGGGCAAACTCGGCACTGTCAACGCGATTGCCGGGGCGTTTACGGTGGCTCTGGCCGCCGCGCTCAGTGTCTATCTGATGACCCTCGCGCGGATGCCCGTATCAACATCCCAAGCCATTGTAGGTGCTATCATCGGTTGGAACTTATTCTCCGGGTCTCCGACTGACATGCGCGTGCTGTTTAAAATTGTCATCACATGGGGTGTATGCCCGGTGATTTCCGGTATTATTGCAATCATCCTTTATAAAATGGCCGCCGCACTGATCAAATTCGGCCGGGTTCACATGTTCAGGCTGGATGCGTTGACACGTTACGGCCTGCTTCTGGCGGGAACATTCGGCTCCTACTGCCTGGGCGCAAACAATATTGCCAATGTTATGGGCGTTTTTCTTCCGGTCTCACCGTTTACCGACATCCGAATTTTTGACATGATATCTTTCAGCGCCGCCCAGCAGCTTTTTCTAATCGGCGGTGTTTCGATTGCCGTAGGGGTTTTCACCTATTCCAAACGAGTGATGATGACCGTGGGCGAAGGCATTACCGAGCTTTCCCCGGTGGCGGCGCTGGTTGTCGTCTGGGCGCACTCCCTGGTTCTCTTTCTTTTTTCTTCACAAGCACTTGAAAGCTTTTTAAGCAGCCACGGCCTGCCGACGATACCGCTCGTTCCCGTGTCCAGTTCTCAGGCAATTGTGGGCGCCGTTATCGGTATCGGACTACTCCGCGGAGGCAAAAGCATTCGCTGGCGTACGGTGGTCGGCATCTCCTGCGGATGGGTGGCCGCGCCGGTTATCGCCGCTCTGATAAGCTTTATCGCGCTTTTTTTTATTCAGAACGTTTTTCAACAAGAAACCTATCTGTCAGCGCGCTCCCTTAACACCACCAAGAAGGTATCTATCGAAATCAAAGAAGACAGACGAGAATCGAGCGCCTTTCTTCATGCTGGAAATAACCGGTTTAACAGCGATTGAAATAAGTCGGTAATATAGATTTTCAGATAATTAGAGACTTTCTAACTAAATAATCAAACCGGTTTATTCTTTTCTTTGCCTTTAAGAAAATAAAAACCCAAAGTGGTAATGCAGACACAAATAATGAAAATGACTACATGTAAAATATGTTTCAACATTAAGCCCTCATGTGGCATCCTTCATAATAGCCCAAAAGTAGTTTACACTTTATATCCGGAGTGCCGAACTTGTAGTTTGGCAGTAGCGGGCACCGAATGCCAAACTACAAGTTCGGCACTCCGGAAAATTGTAAACTGACAAATGAAGGATGTCCCTCATGTCTATATCAATCCGAAAGCCAGCTATCTTTCAGATAGTAATTCAACAAAACGGGAAACATCAGTGTATTGACATCTGTGTTGGATGAATACAGTTCGTTTTTCCCAAAAACAAGGGCGCTTCGGAAAACTTCATCAGTGATGTAGCGGGTGGGAACCTTGATTTGCATCCTTTTAATTCTGGTGTTCATTATTTTCGGAGGTATCGTGTCTTGCCATGCCAGGAACCATCCCCATTCACCGAAACTCGGCACATTTTCATGAAACGGAATAGTGTGCAGCCGGGCGGCTTCAAGGGTTCTTTTAATGCAGAGAAAACTTTCGCGGGCATGATAAGGCGAAGTCGCCTGCAAAGCGATAAGACCCTTATCGGCCAGAACACGTTTTAGTTTCATATAAAATGCCGTGGAATAAAGTTTGACCAATTCGATGGAAGACGGGTCCGGCAGATCAATGAAAATAATATTCCATTTGCCTTTAACCTTTGAAAGAAAGCGGTCGGCATCAATATTAACGATCCTGACAGATGCGATTTTTTCGGTTTGGGGCCGTCCGGTTTCGCTGTCTGTTTTACCAGTTTCCTGAAATACAGGCTGAAGGTCTCCCCTATTCAGCCCTGCGGCAATCATCCTGACCACACGGGCATCATCAAAAGCGTTCATGTTCAGTTTGCGGAAAACAGGATGGCCAGCTCCCAGTTTGGTCATTTCCGGGTCCAGATCGACCAACAGAATTTCATCCACATTGTCATATTTGAGGACTTCACGCAATGCCAGCCCATCACCTCCGCCAAGAATCAACACCCGTTGGCGGTTCGGCGTCAGGTTCATGGCCGGATGAACCAGAAGTTCGTGGTAGCGATGTTCATCCATACTGCTGAACTGAAGGTTGCCGTTAATATAAAAGCGATATTCTTCCGGCGAGCGGGCGTGTGTCATAACGAGATGCTGGTAAGTGGTGGTTTTGGATAATACGATGGGGTCGTCATAAAGTTTCTGCTCAAGAAGCACGACCCAGTCACGATTGTAACGGAACCCTGCCAAAAGAGCGACAGCCGTGATAATAATCAACGTGCTGATTAAATGCCAGTTGATAATAAATCCGCGATGCCGGAAATAAGCGTAAGTGGTCACCGCAATGGTGAAATTTACACCTGACATAATAAAGCCGGATTCAGTGAGCGGAAATTTTCGCAGAAGGACAAACACCCATAACAGCGCGCCGGCGAGGCTTCCGATATAATCAGCGGCAAAGACGCTTTCGATATTGAGACTGAGTTTTTCTGCGTATTGCGCGTTTATACGCATGACCACAGGAATTTCAAGGCCGATTAGAAATCCGATGGACATAACGAAAAAGTACTGGGCCAGTATGAAATGAGACATCACACCGTAAGCCCAGTAAGTGGCGATAGGCGCATATCCGCCGATGAGGGCCAGGAAGATTTCTATTAAAATAAATTTTTCGATGAGCCGTTGGTCTTTAAAATATTTCTGAACCTTGGCGGCCACACCCATCATAAAAAGCATCAGCCCGATCACAATGCTGTATTGCTCAATGCTGTTACCCAGAAGATACGCCCCCATCGCGCCCTGGATATACTGCAAAACCAATCCGGTGGCACCGGTTGCGAACATACTGGAGCCGAGTAGAAATGTCGCCGGATTAAAACGAAACATGCGTCTTCATCAAAGCCAGATCAGAATTTTCAGGATTAAAGAATCGACAGGATGCGGATTTGACTTTTTTCGACCTATGCAATTCATTCAGAGTCCCATCAGGACGACATATTTGTAGAATCATTGCTTTTATATTTCGTCAGAGTCCCATCGGGACGGGATATTTGTAGTGTGATGGCACAATTTTGTTATGTTGCTACGAACATGCCGTCCCGATGGGACTCTATCGGAATAAGATCCAATTGCGCTACAAACATGCCGCTCCTACGGAGCTTATGAGGAATATTTCATTTTAATTGCACAGGCACAGAAGAAATCAGGTTTTTTCAAAAAACCTGATTTCTGAAAAGCCAAAAAACTTTGTTCAGGAACTTACATAACCGCACTGATAATCACAGCAATGGCGATCATGGCGGCTTGTGTCAGCACCACCGCGGCTACATTCTTATCTCTTGCAACTTCCGTGGCAAAGCAGGCTCCGGGCAGAAGAAACCATTCGATTGCTTTTCTGAATAGTAATAAAAGCGCAATTCCGTATAAGGTGTAGAGGAAAAAAGAGAGTATATCCGCCCCCCATCCCACAGACGGCCCGGCAATGCTGGCCCGTAAAATGATGCCCAAAGCAATCAGAACGCCGGCCAGTGCGACGCCCGCGGCCACGTTGCCTTTTTTGATTTCCGCCTGTACATTAAAGGGGCTGATGATTTCATAGCAATAACCGCAAAGCAGAAGTGCCGCCTGACCCAAAACAAAGAAAACGATAGCGCTGATCAGCCCGATAATGATATTGTCCGATGCGCCCGTAAATGATCCGTTAAGAACAAAACCGGTGGCAATGTACATACCGCATTCGGCCAATCCCACGGCTGTATTGCCTTGTCCGGCGGCTTTATCATTATCAATATAAGCCAGCATCACACGGTCATTCAGCGTACGGCAGCAAAACAGACAGAATGTGATGACCACACCATCAAGCAATAGTGCAATAAGGTCGGACATAAAACCGGCACTGTCACCGGCAAGCGTTCCGGCAAAAGCAATTGCATAAGCCAGGTACAAGCCGGTTCTGCGAAAACCAACGGCGGCGTTGCTCTTTTCCCGAATTTCATAATCATCATCAATGTCAACTGTCCGCTTATCCGCGATTTTCTTGGCAATGATAATGAAAATTAAAGTGATAACAGCATAAACCGCACCCAGTCCAAAACTTGTGAATAATTGATTTAATTGCATGTTTCATCCTCCCTGATAGTTATTTTTTTATTTTGTTGAATGATAGCAACCTGATATCCTTGTCTTTCTTCGTCATTCGTCATTCAGCATTCATCATTTACCTTTTCCCCCAGGCCCGCCTCCCCGTCTCCCAGGCCCCGCACCTCGTACAGAAGCCCTTTGGGTTTTAAAGCCGCCCCTTTTTGCAAAATTAGTTTTCATGTAGCGGCTATTAGTGCGGGTGTCAGTTCCGAAAGTGCCGTAAAGCGGAGTCTTCTTGTCTCCGCCGTAATAGGGCTTGCGATCACGGTATGTTCCCTGCCATCGGTTCCAATCGTTGCGGTAATAATAGTAACTCGGCCCGCGATTTAAAAACGAATAGACGCCGTAATAATACCAGAATTTTTCACCGCTTTGGCTGTCTGTCCGCCATTTGCCATAACGCTTGTCCCCTACAAACGCCATTCCCGGAGGCGCGGCTTCTTTGGCCCGCTCCTTTTCAAAAAAGCCGTAAGGTTTGCTGACAATTTCCATGCCGAGATAATCGTAAGCATCGTAATAATCTTCCTCATCGACTTCCACCCACGATGTGTTTTTTTGCACACCATTTTGGGTGATTAAATATTTATGATAGGTTTTAGGAAATATATCTTCAATCCAATACTCCGCATGAGTATCCCCGCTATACCAGTTTTGTCTCGGCTTGATTTTGAGCTTATCCCAGTATTTCTTCGGAATACTCGCAGACGTTACATCTGGTTTTAATTTAGCAAAAAACGCATAAGATTTATCGTCGATTTTACTTGGCGGATAAATATAATTATGCTCCGTTGGGTAATCATAACCGTTGTCCCAGGACACTCGCCCTGCCGTTACATAGTAATCCATGCGCATATCCGTTAAAATTTTAGTGTAGCTTTGGAACAATTCGTTAATTTCAGCCCGATATGCCTTATCTTTTTTGGTTAACCCATCAAGATATTTTTTGATGAACTCTGTTGAAGAAGAAAGTAAAGCATAATCCGCATTCCCCTCGGACGTATGGCGTTTAAGTTCTCTCTGCGCACCAACCAGGGCGTTGGCGGAATTTTGTTGCATTTTTTTAAGCGGTATAAATCGCTTGCTGATGTCATCACTGCGTCTCGGAAACTCTTTTTGAGCCTTGGGGATAAACTCTATTTCCAGTTTGTTAATCAGACTGTCAATTTCACCCAGCTCAATGCTCGCCTTATTGACCAATTGAGGGCACTCTTTTTGGACACGTTTCAATTTGGCCATTCTTTGCGTCGGCGCTTTTGAAGCCTGCAACGCTTTGCGAATCGTCCGATCTACTTTTTTGATTTCAATCCAAAGCGCACCGGCCTTTTCTTTTTTATTTTCTTTTAAAAAGGCTGCCACCTTCCCTTGAGTGACATTCTTTTCAGCTTCATTCAACATCTTTTCAGCTTTATCAAAGTGCGTGTCCCAACGTTCCCGTTTAGCGTAAACAGCAAAGAAAGCGAATTCATCTGCCGTTTTCAATTTACCGTACTCAGCCTTCTGTCTATCCACATTGTTACGTGCGGCTGTAATTTGTTCGGTCTTGCGGCCGGCCTCCTTTTTAACGTCATCAGGAAGGCCGCCACTTATCCCAACAAATATAAAGAAGCCAATCGCTATGCCACAAAAAATAAAATACTTCATCATAAGCCCTCCTTTGTCATTTGTTATTCGGTCTATAATTACAGATGATAATATCGGTTACCGAATGATAGATCAATAAAAGAATATTAAAAATCCAGATTTTTTGAAGGATTTAATATATCTCCAAGCGCTTAGGGATGCGAATTAAATAACTTACCCATTTGGGGCATCCTTCATATCCGTCCAAAAGCAGTTTACGCTTTTTCTATTTCGTCCCTACGGGACTTGCCGTAACAGCAGACTTTCTTTCTATAGATATTCTGTCCCTAACGGGACAAAGTGTAAACTGACAAATGAAGGATGCCCCATTTGGAGTGCAAACTTCAGTTTGCTTTGCCCGTGACGCAAGCTGAAGCTTGCACTCCTCTGTGTTAATGTGTGTAAGTTATTTAATTTCAAGCGCTTACCTGACCGCAATCGGATAATCCGGTATGGTTTTCGGTTTTGTCGTAACCGGCGTCTGGCTGCCGTTTGTCAGTTCCTTGACCCGCTCGGAAAGATACAGGTCAAGCTCGTTTATGGTGATTTTACGGTCTTTGGTGTAATCCGCTTTGCCGGAAATCCCTTCCACCAACGCTTTTGTGAAAGCGCCGTTTTGCCAGTTATGGCTTTCCACGGAATATTGGCGTCCGGTGGATGATGCAAACACCACCACGCCGTTTTCGGCCGCTGCCAGGTCGCTGGCGATCTTGTCGATATCGGCCTGAGCGCCCCGGCGCTTGCTTCCCATGATATTTCCGGAATGGCAGGTGTCCAAGAAAAACAGGACTTTTCCAGGAAGATTGGATACGATGTCCCGAATCACGGAATATGGCACTCCGGTTCGCCGCAGGCGTTCAGGGTCTGCATTTGCCGGAAGATAATAATAGTTCCCGTTACGGTCGTTCACGCCGTGGCCGGCCAAAAAGAGCATGGCCACATCCTTGCCAGTGGTTTCGCGCTCGATCCAATCCAGACCGTCCATGACGCCGCCTTTGGCAGCGTCAGCGTCAGTGATCACTTTGGCGGATACGTCCCGATAAATGCCCTTGCTCTGCTTTTTCATCACTGCGGCCATGTCACGGGCATCTTTGGCCGGATAATCCAGGCGCAGGCCCGGTTTGTCGTATTTTGACACGCCCACAGCGAGAAGGTACAATTTGGGCTTGATCACAAACTCCGCAGGCTGTTTGCCGCGCCAGTTCAACCGAATCGAAGCCGGTTCGCTGGCCGCATACCGGTTTTCCGCTATGACCGACACCTCGCAGTCCCGTTCAGGGATATTCACCCGGATTTCGTTTTTGTTGCGCTTGATACCTCTTTTGGTGACAAGGCGGCCGTCAATCAAAGCATACACTTTGGTCACCTTTTCGCCGGACGGGCTTCGCACCTTGTATCTCACCCTGATTTCGGATTCTGAAACCGCTGCGTCATCCTCAGGGGAGAGGATAGTTACGACTGGCGGAAGCATCTGCGTCAGATCGATTTCCTGCTGACGGCGTCCCGCTTCCTCGTCAGCCTGAGCAAGCGCCTCGCCCTCGTCTAAGGTGGCAAGAATTTTTTCCGTAACATCGGGCCGGTAAAAGGCGGAACGGAATTTGGATGCCGGAAAAAAGTCCGGGGTATTGTCCCTGCCCCGGTTGATGTGCCATCCGATCAGATCGTCCGCGCCTGCGGACGCCGCATAATAGCCCGAAGGCGTCCATAACACCCAGCGCCGGCCGTCCTTGTGGGGAAACAGGGTCATAAGTTTTTTTCCGTCGCTCATGCGATACCAGCGGATGGTGCCGTCCCCCAGAGCCGCCACCGCGACCTTGCCGTTCCCGGAAATGTTGACACCCCAGGCTGCTCCTTGAACCGGGACTTCCCATTGCAATACACCGGCATGGTTGAACAATCTAATAAACCATTCCGCTCCGAGGAGAAATCGCTTGCGGTTCGGGGCGATGGCAAGGCTGCGGGATCTTTCATATTTCTCAAGTTTCAGAGCCTTGCCGTTCAGTTTCGGGGTTCGGGTGTCTTTCCAGCCAGTTACGGAAAGGCCGTCGCGCTGGGTGACAGGCGATTTCAGGCTCTTTTGGTATGCGTCAGACGGGGACGGGGAAAGCGTGCGCGAGGATACGGAAAAAACCGCCGGGCGTTTTCCCCTTACATCAAACCCGAACCGCACCGTTCCTCCGGATTCGGACACCAAAAAGCCGCCTTTAAAAACCCATCTGTAGTCCGGGACCGAAGCGCCCTTGAAAAACGTTTTATCTCCCTGACGGTTGAATATCCCCCAAGCCGGTTCAGCGGATCCAAATACAATGTCGCCATTTTCAAGGGGCAGGATGTGTACGATGGTATTAGGTGAAGCGGGGAGATCTGTATATGGGCCCCGGCCGGCCTTTGACCATCGGCGGATCGACCTCATATTGGGCCCTTTGCTATACCTGCCACCGGCATAGAGTTGGTGTCCGTCAGCGGACCAGGCAACACCGTGGAGATTTCCATTATCTACACCGGAGCTATTCGGGGCAAAGAGAAACGACAGGTCGCTTCCAGACAGCACGTTCACACGGGTAGTATAGTAAAAACCCACGGCGATTTTCGATCCGTCCGGGGAGAAGACCGCGCTAAACGGTTTTTTCCCACCCGGAGCCTTTAACTTTGCCACGCGCCGAAAGTTGTTGTCATACAGACGGATATAGCCATCCAAAGATACGGTAACCAGGCGGCCGGACCGGTCGAAATCGGCCCACCAGCTATTATCTCCGTAATTCGAATCCTTCATCACAAGCTTCCATTTTCTTGTATCGTAAATCCGGACACCGTTTTTTGCAGCCAGACATACCACCATAAATCGACCGTCTTTTGAAAAGGCAAGATGTAAGATAGCGCGGGGTAACCCAATGATCCGGTGGCGGATGACCCCGGAGGACAGGTCAAAAATATAGATTGAATGACCTCCTTTTAAAGCATATCCTGTCCACCCCCCTGCGGCTATAGTCTTTCCGTTCGGTGCAAGGGCCGCAGTGTACAACATGCCATCTTTTCCCGTATCCATGGGAGCCCGGAGAATTTTTTTCAGCCGGCCCGAAGCCATGTCCCAGACCCGAACGGTCTTGTCTTTGGATGTGGTCATCAGGATACGCTCGGCCGCGTCCATGCCGATTCTATTTATCGCGGCTGTGTGCATGCCGGTTTCGATGCGCAGGATGGGTTCTTCAGGCGGGTCCGCGGCGGTTGCGTTGATGGTGCCTATTAACCAAATCAGACATGCCAGGGTTGTGATTAGAACGGTTGTTTTTTTCATGAAGGGTTTCTCCTTAATGTAGTAATGTAGGGTGGGTGCAGAGCAACGAAACCCACCATTAATCGGCATTTGGTGGGTTTCGTTGCTCTGCACCCACCCTACAATTCAGGTATATTAATTTTT
>JAUCGF010000005.1 GCA_030378005.1 Desulfococcaceae bacterium HSG9
TTGACTCATGAGCAGAAATATACTTAATGTTATACTTAGTGGGTGGAAATGGTAAAAGAATGCAGCCTCATTTTCAAATAGCAAATATGTAAACTGATTTATGAGAGATGCCAATTTATTTTTAGTTTTGTTGCATTCTCAAAATGATATAAATTAATTCAATGACTTACCACCATACATCTGTCATGCGGTCTGAAATACTCCGCTATCTCAATTGCCGGCCTGGTATGATTGTTGTTGACGGAACATTCGGTGGTGGCGGGCATTCGGCGGCAATATGTTCTCAGATACAACCCGACGGCCTTCTGATAGGTATTGATCAGGATAAAGATGCGATTGGTAACGCCAAAATAAAATTGCGGCCTTATGCTTGTGACATTCATTTGGTTCATGACAATTTTGCCAATTTGCCTAATATACTTGCCAACTTAGATATTGCGGTAGTTGACGGTATCGTCATTGATCTCGGACTTTCATTTCACCATCTGAAATACAGCGGACGGGGTTTCAGCTTCGCAGGCGATGAGCCGCTTGATATGCGGATGGACGTTCGCACCGAAATTACCGCTAAAGATATTGTCAACAAGTCTGATTTTCAAAAATTACGAAAAATTTTCTATGATTACGGCGAAGAGCGACGGGCCTCGCTCATCGCACGTAAAATTATTCGAGAACGGGAAGAATCAGGCCCGATTCATACAAATCGTCAACTGACGCAAATTATCTGCAACGTGCGGTCTTCAAGAGCGTATAATCGTAAAAAAACATGGCGGAAAACAATTCATCCGGCCACCAAAGTATTTATGGCACTGCGCATTGCTGTTAATCAGGAACTTGAGAAACTGGAAATTTTTATGTCAGCATTCTATAAATTTCTTAAACCGAAAGGCCGATTGTGCGTCATCTCATTTCATTCTTTAGAGGACCGTATTGTTAAACAATATTTTAATAGGTTGGCTCAAGAATGTATCTGCCCTAAAGATTTTCCAATTTGTGTATGCGACCAGAAAGCTTCCGTACGAATTTTGACAAAAAAAGTTATCAGACCTTCGGCAAGCGAAATACAGGCCAATGCGATGGCGCGTAGTGCGAAAATGAGAGTGATTGAAAAATTATGAATTTTGGATAACTCTGTCTGTGAAAAATAAGAAAGTCAAATCAACAAATTTTAAAACGACTTTAATCTGGACAATTATTGTATCGGTTTTGTTTGCCGAGCTGTTTGTCTATACATGGTGTCGTGTTCAATGCACCGCCATAGGGTATGAAATTGCCACAGTTTCAGATAATTATCAAGAACTTACAGCTTTGAAAAACAGACTGAATATTGAATTGGAAACCCTTAAATCTCCGGAACGTATCGGAGAAATCGCCAAACAATATTATGATTTGGCCCCGCCGGCTCAGGAACAAATTATTTTAATCCATTGAAATACCTCGTCAGTTACAAGTTTCAATTTATTCCGTAACACCTTATTATTAATGCCTGATTGAGTGAAGGCAGTGACTTATAAGGACTTATACAAATACCTAAAATTATAAAAAACGCTTTTACTTATGAAATCTATATCCACAGATAATACCAAATATCATATCAGGAGGCGCATTAACTTTGTCAGTTGTTTTTTCCTTTTGTTGTTAATTACGATCGTCTTCAGAGCCGGCTATTTACAAATATGGTGCGCATCGTCTCTTTCAGAAAAAGCTGAAAAACAGTACGAAAAATCACTTTCTTTTTATGGTAAACGCGGTGTTATCTATGATCGCAATCTTAAAAAACTGGCCGATACACTTTCAATCACCTCAATTGGAGCCCATCCAAGGCAAATCAAGAACAAAAAAACTGCCGCCCAACGTTTGGCCGGCGTTCTGTCTGAAAGTCAAAGCGTCATCTATCGTAAGCTTTCCTCACCCAAGCCTTTTGTTTGGATTGAACGTAAAGTTTCGCCGGCTGTTTCCCATAATGCCAGAACGCTCAAACTTAACGGTATTGTTTTTAAAACCGAACACAGTCGTTTCTACCCTAACAAAACCCTTGCCGCTCAATTAATCGGCTTTGCCGGTGTTGACGGAACAGGCTTGGAGGGCGTTGAGTTCGCGTATAATAATGTTCTTCAAGGCGGCAACGGTAAATTAACATTTCTAAAAGATGGTCGCGGACAAAGGTTTGAATCCCCAAATCATGACAAACAAATAAAAAACGGCTATAAAAGGGAATTAAAAAACGGTAATGATCTGATATTAACAATAGATCGCAACATCCAATACATTACCGAAAAAGTGCTGGCGGAAACGGTCAAAAAACATCAAGCTAAATCGGGGATGGCTATTGTTATGACGCCACAAACCGGCGAAGTGTTGGCGTTAACGCATTATCCGGCATTCAATCCACATGCTTTTAATCGGTATGACAAAACACAATGGCGCAACCGGATTGTTACTGACCCCTTTGAACCCGGCTCTACAATGAAAATATTCAGTGCGGCAGCGGCTATTGAATCGGGACAGTGTTCTCCAAATACATCTTTCTATTGCGAAAAGGGCAGCTATAGAATTGGAAGAAATACTATTCATGATGCGGGTTCACATTCATTCGAATGGTTGACTTTGCATCAAATAATTAAATATTCAAGCAACATCGGCGTAGTCAAAGTCGTTGAAAAAATTGGCAAAGACGTCCTTTATAATACATTGATCCAATTTGGGTTCGGACAAAAGACAGGTATTGACTGTCCCTCTGAAACATCTGGCACCCTGGCACCCGCATCCAAATGGAAAACAATTGACACCGCCGCGATTGCCTTCGGACAGGGAATTGCGGTGTCCGCCATTCAACTTGTCACCGCAACGGCCGCTATTGCTAATCATGGAATTATGATGAAACCCTATGTTGTAAAGGCAATAACAGGGGAAAGCGGGCAACTCATTCAGTCTTTTTCCCCTACTATTGTTCGACGCGTCATTTCTGAAACGACAGCTCGATCTGTCACTGAAATGATGGTTTCCGTGGTACGCAAAGGGGGAACTGGCGTTAATGCTTCAACAGATGGCTATTTTGTTTGCGGCAAAACAGGTACGGCACAGAAAATCAACCCAGACGGGAAATACGCTAAAGACAGATTTATCGCATCCTTTTTAGGCTTTGCACCGGCCTATAATCCACGCATAGCGTTGTTGATTTCTATTGATGAACCCACAAAAGAAGGATACTACGGCGGAACTGTGGCCGCACCCGCTTTTCGTAAAATCACCAGCGAAACACTTGATTATTTGAATGTTGAACCTGATACAAGCGGCGCAATTGACAGCGGCCTGACCGCATCTTTGAACCGAGGGCCACAAGGGTGAAACTTTCAACTTTAGTGCAAGCGGTAACGCCAGATAATCCCACAAACGGTTTACGAGGGCATGATGATGGCACCCCGGCACATGACCCGGAAATCTTGTCACTGCATTATCGCGCGCAAGATGTCAAACCCGGAGGTCTTTTTGTAGCTATCAGCGGTCTTAAAGCCGATGGCCATGATTATATCAATATTGCGATTCAAAAGGGAGCCTTAGCGGTTGTCGTTCAAAAACCGATTGTCAAAGATGATGCCACCATTATCAGAGTTGCTGACACACGCCATGCTCTGGCGCGACTTGCGGCTCGATTTTATGGCAATCCGTCAGAAACAACAGTTGTCATCGGCGTAACCGGGACTAATGGAAAAACGACGACGACTTATTTAATTGAGAGTATTTTGGCGCAGGCCGGACGACGTGTCGGTGTTATTGGCACAATCAACTATCGCTTTGGCGCTAAAACTTTTGCAAACCCGACCACAACACCGGAATCTGCGGAATTACAGAAAATTTTATCGCAAATGAAGGGTAACGGTGTTACGCATGTAATCATGGAAGTGTCTTCACACGCTATTGCGATGCACCGGGCAGATGGATGTAACTTTGATATCGGTGTATTTACCAATCTTACTCAGGATCATTTAGATTTTCACGGCGATATGGAGGCTTACTGGGCTTGCAAGCGAGAAATGTTCACTAAATTGATGGTGCAGGGGAGCAAACGACAAAATGTGACAGCGGTACTCAACTGCGATAACCGCTATGGTCGGGAACTTGCCGCCACTTTACCTTACAGGGTGATATCATTCGGTTCCGGCCATTTTTCTGACAGACCATTAAATGATGTTCTGGCAAGCACTATCCACTTTGACTTAGCCGGAATCCGCGGATGCATTAGCACACCTTCAGGCGATATAAAGATACAGTCTGTTCTGGTGGGACGATATAACCTTGAAAATATATTGGCAGCCATAGTCGTCGGCATCGCACTGCAAATTCCCATTAAAAAGATTCAAACAGGTATCGAAAAAATCACCTGTATTCCCGGCCGCCTTGAACCGATTATTAACCATAAAAAACGATTCGTTTTTGTTGACTACGCGCACACGCCGGATGCACTAAAAAACGTATTAACGGCATTAAACGCGCTTGTTCAAGGCCGTCTGATATGCGTATTCGGTTGCGGCGGAAACCGCGACAAAGAAAAGCGCCCCCAAATGGGTTCTATTGCCTTTGAATTAAGTGATTTGGCTATTATCACTTCGGATAATCCGCGCTCCGAAAATCCGCGTGTGATAATCGAACAAATCCGTTACGGCATCAAAAAAAAATCTGCTTATGAATATAAAACGCATGAAGATGTGTTGAATTTCAATAAAAAAGGTTTTATAATCGAAGAAGATCGTAACACCGCGATACACATAGCTGTCAAAGCCTCCGCGCCCGGTGATACAATTCTGATTGCCGGCAAAGGTCACGAAACGTATCAGATTATCGGTGACCAAACCTTACCTTTTGATGATCGTGAACGCGCCAGGGCGGCACTTTTAACTTTACGTCAATCTTAATTACAAACAACTGTACGCTATGAAACCGTTAAATTGGACAACATCTCAAATAATTGAAGCAACTGGTGGGCAGTTGTTAAATAGCAGCGTTCAACGAAATTTTACTGGTATAAGCATCGATTCACGCCAAATCAGACCGGATGAACTGTTTGTCGCTATCAAAGGACTGAATCACGATGGCCATAATCATATAAAAGAGGTGATCCGCAAGGGAGGACTCGGTTTTGTGATTGCTTCTGATCAAATCGAACAATTATCCGTTTCCTCTTCAGGCTTACCGAGTGCCGATATAACAGTCATAGCAGTTGAAGACACGACAACAGCACTTGGTGATATAGCCGCTTTTAATCGCAAACGCGCAAATTTACCCGTAATCGCCATTACCGGATCCAACGGAAAAACGACAACCCGGACAATGACCGCCGCAGTGCTGTCGCGACGTTTTAACACTTTGGCGGCAGAGGCGAGTTTTAATAATGAAATTGGCGTACCTTTGACCTTGTTGCGCTTAAATCATCAGCACGAATGTATTGTCCTTGAATTGGGTATGAATCACCCTGGTGAAATTCGTCGGCTGGCCTGCTTGTGTCTGCCGGATATTGGCGTAATTACCAATATCGGACCGGCACATCTCGAAGGCCTTGGAACTTTAGAAAACATAACCAAAGCCAAAGGTGAACTGTTATCTGAGATCAAGTCTTCAGGAACCGCCGTGCTAAATGCCGATGACAATCGACTGATGAGCCTGGCGCAAAACGTTCCCACCAAAACATTGCTTTTCGGAACAGCCTCATCTTCGGCTCAAATCAGGGCTAAGAATATTAAAACGCAGGAACGCCAAACCATATTCACGTTGATGTTTCCGTCAGACGAAATCAACGTAAAATTGAATACTCCCGGTAATTTCATGGTTTTCAACGCTTTGGCAGCGGCATCAGCAGGCTATCAGATGGGAGTCCCGCCAATAGAAATAAAAAATGGCTTGGAATCATTTCAACCTGTAAAGGGAAGAATGCGGATTGCTACCACTGATAGAGGAATCCATATTATAGACGACACTTACAATGCCAATCCGGATTCTATGAAGGTGGCAATCAATACACTGGCATCATTACAAGGGAATCAACGCGCTGTTCTGGTGATTGGGGATATGTTAGAGCTTGGCCAACATGCTTCCGCGCTGCATTCTGAAATCGGTGCATTGGCAGGGCGTCAAAAGTTAGCCAGACTTTATATAACCGGTGAATTCGCCTCTGTTGTCGCCCGAAGCGCATTGAAGCAAGGTTTTCAAGCATCTTCTGTCATTATCGGATCACGCTCCCGAATTATTGAAGATTTAAGAACCTGGCTAAAATTAGACGATTGGGTGTTGGTGAAAGGTTCCAGAGGAATGGGAATGGAAAAAATTGTTATGGGTATTGAGGACTGATCTTAATTATCAACTGACGACTCCGGATTGCTAATAAATTTATGTTATATCACTTACTGTACCCGCTAAATGAATATTTTTCGTTCTTTAATGTTTTCAGATATATCACATTCCGTACAATCTACGCGGCGCTCACCGCATTTCTGCTTTGTTTTTACTTAGGCCCATACGTGATTCGTAAACTGAGCCATTTTCAGATAAGCCAATATATCCGTGAGGACGGGCCTGATGAACACCATAAAAAAGCGGGAACGCCAACCATGGGCGGGACTCTGATAATTTTTTCAATAGTTTCAGGTACTTTATTATGGACTAACCTAACTAATTATTATGTATGGGTTGTCGTATTGCTGACCGTGGGTTTCGGAATCATCGGTTTCATTGATGATTTTCTAATGTTAAAAAAAAAACGGAATAAAGGCTTGACTGTACGTTGTAAATTTGCTTTACAATGTGTACTGGCATTGTGCGCTGGCATCAGCCTTTATTTACATCCTGACTTTCCAACATACATAACAATCCCCTTTTTTAAAAATTTTTCCCCTGATTTGGGTTTTGGTTATATTTTTTTTGCAGCCTTGGTTATTGTGGGAACGTCCAATGCCGTGAATCTGACAGATGGTTTGGATGGTTTGGCCAGTGGGTCGATAACAATCGCCGGTGTAACTTATATGGTGTTTGCTTATGCGGCCGGGCATGCTACTATTTCTGCTTATCTACAAATCACACCGGTTCCCGGATGTGGTGAAATCGCTATTTTCAGCAGTATTTTAGCAGGTGCAAGTCTTGGTTTTCTCTGGTTTAACACATATCCGGCGCAAATGTTTATGGGGGACGTCGGCTCATTATCTATGGGTGCCGCTCTTGGTGCTGTGGCCGTAATCACCAAACAGGAAATTCTGTTGATTATTGTGGGCGGATTATTTGTGGTTGAAGCTTTATCCGTAATTGTTCAGGTTGGCTATTTCAAGATGACCAAAGGGCGCCGGATTTTCAGAATGGCTCCTCTTCACCACCATTTTGAACTCAAAGGCTGGCCGGAGCCTAAAGTCATTGTTCGTTTCTGGATTGTTGCAATTGCTTTGGCACTAATTTCTCTGAGTACGTTAAAAATTCGCTAAAAAGCAACGTAATTATGCCAATATCCCATCATATACATTCCGATATCGTTTTAAAACGAAAACATAGCGGGCATTATAATGTACAATTGTTAATACCGATGCTTCTGCTTATCGGTATCGGTATCGTCATGGTTTATAGTGCGAGTTCGACACTGGCACATGAACATTTTAACGGAGAGTACTATTTTTTAAAAAAACAGGCTTTTTTTGCATTTATAGGCATCATTGTTTTGATCGGATTCAAAAATTTTCCATACACCTATTTTACTTACCTGACATACCCGCTTATCATTTTGTCCCTCGTTTTTATTACCGCTATTGAAATTCCGGGGCTTGGTGTTGAAGTGAACGGAGCCTCCCGATGGCTGAATTTGGGTATCCTGACCTTTCAACCAGCCGAGTTTGCACGTTTCGTACTCGTCATTTATCTCGCCTATTCTATGAGCAAAAAGGAAAATTCGATAAAATCCTTTTCAATCGGATTTTTACCCCATTTTATACTTTTAGTGCTATTTGCATTGCTATTTCTGCATCAGCCTGATTTTGGTTCAATAATAATTTTCGGCGCTTTGACTTGGATCATGTTGTTTGTCGGCGGTGTTCCCATTATGCATCTCCTATCCCCGCTTCCCTTTTTGTCTGGCCTGCTATTTGTCCTGATGAACCAAAAACCGTACATTATAGACCGTTTTATGGGGTTTTTAGATCCCTGGAAATACGCTTCTGATGAAGGCTACCAACTGGTGCATTCCTTTATGGCGTTTGGCAGCGGCGGTTTATTTGGTGCCGGATTCGGCCAAAGCTATCAAAAACTTTTCTACTTACCGGAGCCGCACACTGATTTTATTATTGCTGTTATTGGTGAAGAAATGGGATTTATCGGAGTTATCTTCATTATAACACTTTTTGTCGTCATTCTTCATGGCGGAATCCGCATCGCCCTGCGTTCTGATGAACCTTTCGGCTCGTTACTGGCAATGGGGTTGACAACTGCGCTGGCACTGCAATTGTTTGTAAATTTGGGAGTCGCACTCGGATTATTGCCAACCAAAGGGTTAACACTTCCTTTTTTAAGCTATGGCGGTACTTCGCTATTGATCAGCATGGCGTCGGTTGGCATTTTGTTGAATATTGAAGAGGCCGCAACCTGATGGACGCCCGCCAGTCCGAATTCCGAATACCGAATAATATGGTTATTGCCGGAGGCGCAACCGGAGGCCACCTTTTTCCCGGGATTGCCATTGCTCAGGAATTTTTAAGTCGTCATCAGTATAACCGCATTATGTTTATCAGCATTGGCAATGCGTTTGAAAAAGCTGTTTTGGCAAAATACGGCTTTTTAAATAGAAATTTTCGCAAAATTACCGTCTCCGGAATCAAAGGACGGGGATTGCAAAACCAGGTTAAAGCGCTGCTTCAAATTCCGCAAAGTGTTGTTGAATCGTTGCGTTTGTTGAATCAAAGCTTTTATCCTCAAAAGCCCGATATTATCCTCGGCGTTGGCAGTTACGCTTCCGCACCGATCGTGCTTGCAGCCCGACTTATGAAACTTAAAAGTGCTATTCATGAACAAAATATTCGCCCCGGAATTACCAACTGTCTTTTGGCAAAGCTTGCTAATCGTATCTATTCATCTTTTCCAAATACTCAATTTAAGCTATCAGGTAAATCAGAACATCCGGCGATCCAAAAAAAAATACTGGTCTCCGGCAATCCGATTCGACAGGAATTCATGCGCTCTGACATAAAAACAAACGAAGATGACGATTTAAACTTTACAGTGTTGATTTGCGGTGGTAGTCAGGGCGCTCATCGTATCAATATGACAATGATTGAGATACCGGACTATCTTAAAGGCGTTTATCATATTATCCATCAAACCGGAACAGACGATGAGACAATGGTTCGGGATGCTTACAGGCACAAAAATATCAAAGCATCAGTGAAGCCGTTTTTCCATGATATGGCCTGGCAATACCGAAAGGCCGACATTATTGTATGCCGTGCCGGAGCGACAACAATTGCTGAAATTACAGCCATAGGCAAACCGGCAATTTTTATTCCGTTTCCACACGCGGCAGATAACCACCAGGAATTAAATGCAGCCGGATTAGTGGCGGCCGGTGCTGCTGAAATGATTCCCGAATCTGAATTGACCGCACAGCGATTGGCGCAACGTATTGACTATTATGCCACCCATCCCAATCACCTGCGTAAAAAAGCAGAGCGTTCCAGAGTGTTAGGTCGCCCGGATGCTGCTCGTAGAATTGTAGATGATTGTTATCGGTTAATTATGAAACATCAGAAATCGGGTTTTTTGGAAAAACCCGATTTCTTACAAACTTAAAACTTAAAACAATGTATCATAATAAATATCATATTCATTTTGTAGGCGTTGGCGGTATCGGAATGAGCGGTATTGCCGAACTGCTTCTTAATCTCGGATATAAAGTGTCAGGCTCTGACCTGAGCGAATCTGAAATCACCAAACGGCTGGAACGTTTAGGCGGTGAAATATATATCGGTCATGCCGCATCCCAAATTTCCGGAGCGGACGTTATTGTCACTTCGTCAGCCATTCCATACGATAACCCTGAAATACAAGCGGCGCGGAATAATCGAAATCGCGCTGTACCGATTATCCCACGCGCCGAAATGCTGGCTGAACTGATGCGTCTGAAATACAGCATTGCTATCGCAGGCGCACACGGCAAAACATCTACCACCTCCATTATCGCTTCAATTCTGGAAAAAGGACAACTTGATCCAACAGTGGTTATCGGTGGCAATTTGAAAAGTATCGGTTCTAACGCTCTCTTCGGTCAAGGTGCCTTTTTCGTTGCCGAAGCCGATGAAAGTGACGGTTCTTTTCTTAAAATGTCCCCCACAATTGCCGTAGTCACCAATATAGACAGAGAACATCTGGATTATTATAAAGATTTGGATCAAATCAAACAAACGTTTCTCAGTTTCATTGATCGCATTCCTTTTTACGGTATAGCGGTTCTCTGTCTTGACAATGAAGCTGTTCAGGATATTATTCCAGATGTAAAAAAGCGCTTTACCACTTATGGGATGAACCCTCAGGCTGACTTTATTGTGAGAAATATCGTTTTTGACGGATTGACCAGCCAGTTTAGCGTTGATTATCAGAGTCCCCAAGGTGATCATAAAACACTGGGAGATATCAGGCTTAATCTTCCCGGGGTTCATAATGTTTCCAATGCAATGGCCGGCATTGTTGTGGGAATCGAACTTGGTATCCCTTTTGAAATAATCAAAGAGGCTCTGGAAACACATTCCGGAGTGCGCCGGCGTATCGAAATCAAAGGTGATTGGCATGGCGTCACCGTTGTTGATGATTATGGCCATCACCCGGCCGAAATAAAAGTAACCTTGGCAACAGCTAAAAACAGTTGGCCAGACAAACGTCTCGTGGTCGTGTTTCAACCCCATCGCTATTCCCGTACCCAGGCTTTGTTTGACGATTTCGCCAGAGCATTCTATCAATCGGACTTGTTGGTGGTACTTCCTATCTACGCGGCCAGTGAAAAAAAGATACCGGGTGTTGATGCTGAACAGTTATTTCACGGCATTAAACAACACGGCCATAAAAATGTGGTTTATCAGGAAGATTTTCAATCGACGCTGGCCTTTTTAAAGCAAACCCTGCGGAAAGGCGATATTTTGTTGACTTTGGGTGCCGGAGATGTACTTAAAATAGGCGAATTACTATTGGGTATGGGGAATGATGAATAGGGAATTCGGAATTCAGCATCCAGTATTCGACATTATGAAAAATAGCGCTAAATTAAATACAACTGCAAAAAAATGGATAACGCAACACTGTGGAAGGTATGCCTTATTCGACGAACCGATGGCTTTACATACCACTTTTCGCGTAGGAGGTCCTGCTGAAGTTTATATCGAACCTCCCACTCTGGACAATTTGAAAACTATTTTGAGCTGGCTGATTCAGAACAATTTGCCATATTGGGTTATCGGTACAGGCTCTAATTTGTTGGTTAAAGATAATGGTGTTCAGGGTGTTGTAATTTCATTGAAAAGATGCTATCAGTGTAGTATTGAACTGTTAAAAAGAAAAAAATATGCTATTTTAAACGTAGCGTCCGGCGTCCGCCTTCAAACATTATGTCAATTTGCGATTAAACATGGTTTGCGAGGTCTGAATTTTGCATTAGGCATTCCGGGAACTGTAGGGGGCGGTATTATGATGAATGCTGGTGCTAATGGCAAATCTATGGGAGGTGTTCTTGAATCCATTACTGTTCATTTTCCAAGGGAAGGGCGTATTGGTAAAGCACCTGTTCAAATACAAAAAATGAAAATTCCAAAAAGCCAACTGAAAACAGATTACCGTCATTTTTCAGTGTTCAATGTTCAATGTTCAACTCGACCTGTTATTATAGAAAGCTCTTTACGACTTCATTATGAAAAACCATCAAGACTAAAAAAAGAGGCGATGGAAATTTTAAAAATACGGCGACTCAATCAACCTATAAAATCGTTAAGCGCCGGTTGTTTTTTTAAAAATCCGACAGGTGCCCATAAAAATGCGGTTGGCACAGCTGGTAAGTTAATTGACTTGGCCGGGCTAAAGGGAAAACGTATTGGAGATGCTCTGGTTTCCCATAGACATGCTAATTTTATTATTAACACACACACAGCGTCTGCTAGTGATATATTGGCATTAAAAAATTTAATTCAAGAATCAGTGTTCAAACGTTTTGGTGTCACTCTTGAACCGGAGGTTGAAATTATCGGATGACATCAAAAATTCGCAACAAACCAAAGAATGCCTTCACTATTCATACACTTAAATGGCAGGATCGAAATTATTTTATCTTTGCCTTCATTTTTAAGATCGGTGTTTGTATTTTTATTATCAGCGCAATGGGAATCATTTTTATTTTCGGATATAACTATCTGACACAATGTCACTATTTCAAAACTGATAATGTGGATATATCAGGAACGCGGCTTCTTTCACCATCGCACCTGCTCACTATTGCCCAGATTGAAGCAAGTGTCAATGTGCTGGCGGTTAATCTTAAACGCACTCGTAAATTGCTCTTGTCAAATTCATGGATAGCCGAAGCCACTGTCACTCGACGAATTCCATCAGAGTTGACAATCCATGTAGTCGAGCATAAACCGCTTGCCATTCTTGAACTTGTCGGTACGGATCATAATGCTGGATACATTATAAATGAACGTGGTAAAATATTTCAAAAATGGCCTGTTCCCAAATCGCAGTCATTGAATAAAGCTATTATAGCCCAATTGCCGATTATGCCGATTATTACGGGTTTGGATTATTCCGACCTTGACAGATCGGGACAACCTTCGGGACGTCAATTTAATGCCGTTATGGAAATGTTGCACCTGGGGCAAAAGGCTGATGCTTTTATTCCCAACAAGGATATAAAAAAAATATTGATAGACAAGGAAATCGGGCTGACTTTATATACCAACGCTCGCTCACTTTTTAAGAGAAAGTCAGATAATGCTGTAGATGTAAAAGATGTAAAAATAAATGCTATCAGGATCGGATACGGAGACTACGCCGCCAAACTGGCAAGGCTAAGGCAAATAATCGACCATCTCAGGAGTAAATATGATATGGTGGAATTTGCTATGAATAAAGATATAACTTTTGATATTGTTAATTTGTCCCGCATCATAGCCAGACCGATTTATATCAAAGCACGCGTCAGCGATCATAGTGAAACCTGACCACACCTGTTCCGCACCGCATCAGATCGGGTAGCGCTCAAATTTGGTCGGAACAGGTTAGAGAATAAAAGAAAGGCTGGAAATGCGCCCGTTTTATCAAATACCCGTTTTTATAAGATAGGGGCACTGGGTAACAATTAGAACATGCGGTACTCCAGAAAATGAATATGCAAGGACAGCAAGAAGAAATCGTAGTTGGCCTTGACATCGGAACGACCAAAATATGTGCCGTGGTCGGTGTCGCTGCCGGCAAAGATATCAGTATCATCGGGATCGGGTCTCATCCTTCAGTGGGGCTGCGTAAAGGTGTCGTAGTTGATATTGAATCCACCGTCGATTCGATTAAAAAGGCCGTTGAGGAAGCTGAACTGATGGCCGGATGTGAAATTTCATCTGTGTATGCCGGTATTGCCGGCGGCCATATTACCGGTTTTAACAGCCGCGGCATCATCGCAATTAAAGGACAGGAAGTTACCCAGCGGGATGTTGAAAGAGTGATCGAAGCCGCTCGGGCAGTAGCAATCCCCATGGACCGTGAAGTTATCCATGCGCTCCCACAAGAATTTATTGTGGACGATCAAGCTGGCATTAAAAATCCGGTGGGAATGGCCGGAGTGCGTTTGGAGGTAAAGATTCACATCGTCACCGGCGCCGTAACTTCAGCTCAAAATATCGTCAAAGCAACCAACCAAGCCGGTTTGGAAGTATATGATATTGTGCTTGAATCCCTGGCTTCCGGCGAAGCGGTGCTGACTCCTGATGAAAAGGAACTTGGTTCCGGCCTTCTGGATATCGGAGGTGGCACGACCGATCTGGCTATCTTTCAAGGTAAAAATATTAAACACACTTTTGTTCTTGCCTTAGGAGGACACAATCTTACTAATGATATCGCTATCGGCCTCAGGGCGCCGCATTTCGAAGCGGAAAAAATTAAGGAACAATACGGCACCTGTCTTGCCTATAATATCAACCCCGTTGACACAATTAAAGTGCCCGGCATGGGAGGCCGGAAGTCTCGTGAATTACCCCGCCAGATACTTGGTGAAATTTTAGAACCCCGTATGGAAGAAATATTTGCCTTGGTTAAAAGAGAAATATACAAAGCTGAAATGGAAAATATCATCACATCCGGTATCGTCATCACTGGCGGAACGGCTCTTTTGGACGGTATTACCGATGTGGCCGAATCTGTTTTTGATGTACCCGCGCGTTTGGGTAAACCCCTCGGAATAAGCGGGCTGGTTGATATCGTCAATAATCCAATGTATGCTACCGGTGTCGGACTGGTTTTATATGGCGCAAGACAACGATCTTCCCTAACCTTATTCAACGGTCGTGAAAAAAATCTGTTTAACCGACTCTATAGCCGGATGAAGCAATGGCTTAGAGAAATAATCTAAGGATAAAAAACCATGTTTCCTACATGGATTGTGTATAGGTAATGGATTTTAATGAAATGGATTTTTTATCTTTCCAACGGCAGAACGCTGAAACAAGACAAAATCGCTGTTCTATATATGGATTGTGAGGAACAGCTTTACACTAAAAATCAAAGAGGAGGTGGACGTAATGACATCTGCAAATGATATGTTCAAGGATCAAGCAGCAAAAATAAAGGTAATTGGTATCGGTGGTGCCGGAGGGAACGCTGTCAACAATATGATTGAAGCGGAACTACAAGGTGTTAAGTTCATCGTAGCCAATACAGATGCCCAGGCGTTGGCTATTTCCAATGCGCCAGTCAAACTTCAAATTGGACAAAAACTGACCGAAGGCCTCGGTGCCGGAGCCAATCCTCAAGTCGGCCAGGAAGCTGCTCAGGAAAGCGAGGATGCAATACGCGAATCACTTAAAGACAGCCACATGGTGTTTATAACTGCCGGGCTCGGTGGCGGCACCGGTACTGGCGCGGCCACGGTGATAGCCCGAATTTGTAAAGACCTGGATGCGCTGACTGTTGCCGTAGTCACCAAACCTTTTTCTTTTGAAGGAAAAAAACGAGAAAAAATCGCTTATGAGGGTGTTGAGGAGTTACGCCAAGTTGCCGACACGGTCATTACAATTCCCAACGACCGTCTGCGCGGGTTAGCAGGAAAAAATGCCCGGATGCTGGATATGTTTAAAAAAGCGGACGAAATTTTACTCCATTCAGTTAAGGGAATCACCGATCTCATTATGATGCCGGGGCTTGTCAATCTTGACTTTGCCGATGTTAGTACAACTATGTCCCGAGCCGGCTTGGCTATAATGGGTATCGGAGCGGCTAAAGGTGATAACCGTGCTATCCAGGCTGCTCAAAATGCGATTTCACATCCTCTTCTCGAAGATGTGTCTATCAGCGGCGCTAAAGGTGTATTAATGAATATTACCTGTACCAGTGATTTGACCATGGAGGAAATGACCGAAGCCTCTGATTGCATTTATAATGAAGTCGGTGAAGATGCTGAAATTATATGGGGACAGACCTTTGACGAAAGTCTCGGCGATGAAATGCGAGTTACGGTAATCGCCACCGGTATCGGCGGAACTAAAGAAGCCAAAACCTCAAATAAAGCAATCAGTCCGATAAAATTGATTGATGACACTTTTGCCGAAGATGGAATAAGGGAAAAATTGCGGCCATCCGCTAACCATGAGGTCAATAAAACTAACACAATTGATTATGACGACCCTACATATATGCGCCGGCGCGAAGCGATTGAAGAAAATGTTCGTCCCTTACATGACAGCCGCCGAACCGATAAATATGATGGTATCGCCTTTGATAATAATGATTTGGATGTTCCCACGTTTCTTAGAAAAAAGGCGAATTAATGAATGTGGAATTCGGAATTCCACATTCCTAAAAATAAAGAGGTAGGCGTCATTCGTAAGGGGTGGAGAGGACGCCTTCGGATTGCGCTGGTTTATCCCAATCTCTATCGCGTAGGCATGGCCAGTCTCGGATTTCAAACGGTTTATGCGCTATTTAACGAAATTGATTCCGTGGTGTGTGAACGTTTCTTTCTTGCGCCGCAAGCGAAACCTTATTCGAGAGTACGTTTGCAATCGTCTGAATCCGGTAAACCGCTCACCGCTTTTGATATCATCGCCTTTTCGCTTTCTTTTGAAAACGATTATCCCAATCTGCTTACAATCCTTGATACAGCCAGAATTCCATTGCAAGCCAATGACCGTGATTCTTCTTATCCGCTGATTATTGCCGGCGGCGTGGCCTGCTTTCTGAATCCCGAACCTCTGGCCGCTTTTATTGACTGTTTTCTGCTCGGAGAGGCTGAAGAACTCATTCCGGCTTTTATAGCGGCCTGTGAACAAACGGATTATTTCAATACACCCCCAGTAAAATCATCACAATATGGCAAAAAAACCAAATCACGGTTTCTTGCGGAGTTAGCTGATAACGTTCCGGGTTTTTATGCGCCACTATTATATGAAACCGATTATAAAGCCGACCAGACAATAAAATCTTTCCACATTCAGGATTCATCAAATGGCGCACCGGCTTCGATCATCCGCCAATATGCCCGCGATCTGAACTGCTTTTCCACTTGCAGCACCATCGTATCCCGCGAGGCCGCTTTCAGTAACACCTATTTAATTGAAATCGGCCGGGGATGCCCGCATGGCTGTCGCTTTTGCAGCGCCGGATTTATCTATCGCCCTCCTCGTTTCAGAGCATCAGCGCATTTAAGCCACAATATCGCTTCAGGAATGACGATGACTGATAAAATCGGCCTTTTAGGCGCAGCGGTCTCCGATTTACCGGAAATCAGTCAATTGTGTGCTTATGCAATCCGCAATAACACATCTCTCTCTTTCAGTTCACTAAGAGCGGATGCCATTACGCCGGCGCTCACACTGGCAATGCGCCATTCCGGCGTTAAAACCGCGACAATCGCTCCGGATGCCGGGTCTGAACGAATGCGTCAGGTTATTAATAAAGGAATAACAGAAACTGATATTCTTAGTGCGACTGAAAAGTTCGTAAAAAATGGAATTTTAAATTTAAAGCTCTATTTTATGGTGGGGCTGCCAACTGAAACTACAGATGATGTGGAAGCAATTTCTGATTTATGTCTCAAGATAAAAACGGTGTTTCTTGAGTCCAGTCGGGCAAACAAACGTATCGGCGAAATTACCGTCAGCCTGAACGCTTTTACCCCCAAGCCGTTTACGCCTTTTCAATGGGTATCAATGGATACCACGCGTTTATTGAAAAGCAAAATCAGGCGAATTCGCAAACGCTTACAACGCATAGATAATATACGTCTTCAAGTCAATTCATTGCGCCATGCCTATCTGCAAGCCCTGTTAAGCCGCGGAGATCGGCGCGTCTCTGAAATTTTATTATCAGCCTGTAAAAACAGATGGAACTGGCCCAAGACATTCAAAGAAACCCCTATTCATCCTGACTTTTTCAGTCTGCGGGAACGCCCGCAAAATGAACGTTTGCCTTGGGATTTCATCGACCATGGTATCAGTAAAGCATTTCTCCGCAATGAATATAAACGCGCCCTGCAAGCAAAAATAACCGTATCCTGTCCGATGCAGGACTGCCATCAATGCGGTGTGTGTAAAAAATGACAGCATACATTTTAGGAATGAGGACGAAATAACTTACCTACTTGGAGTGCTGACTTCAGTCAGCTTTGCCCATGACGCAAGCTAAAGCTTGCAATCCTCAGACTTGTATAGTCTCAAGCTGTTGGTAACGACGGAGATGCTGCTTAAGGCCATGGCCAACGCAGCCAGAATCGGATGGAGTTGTCTTAAAAACATAGGCATAAATTCGAAAGGTTGTAACACACCGGCGGCAATGGGGATCAGCACAATATTATAGCAAAAAGCGAAAAACAGGTTTTGTCTGATTGTCCGCATGGTTATCCGGCTTAATTCAATGGCCCGGGATACGCCAGCCAAACTGCCGCCGGCCAGAATAACATCAGCAGTTTCAATGGCGACATCCGTGCCGCTGCCAATGGCAAAACCGATCTGTGCTTGAGCTAAGGCCGGCGCATCGTTGATACCATCGCCCACCATGCCGACTTTGGCGCGTTCGGCTTGCAACGCCTTGATCGTTGCTGCCTTACGATCAGGTAAAACTTCTGCCAGAACCTGATCAATATTGACCTGCGATGCGATAGCCACGGCGGTCTGCTGATTATCGCCGGTTATCATCATCACTTTGAGGCGCTCATCATGCAGGCGTTGAATGGCGGCGGCGGATTCCGGTTTGAGCGTGTCCGCAACCGCAATCAAACCGCATAGCGCATCATCTTTGGAAACGACCATGACCGTATGTCCCTCAGACCTGAGTTGCCGGATGTTCTCTTTGGTTTCTTTTTGATTTATCAAAGCATCCTCGGATGAGGATTCAAACCAAAACGGCTTGCCCACTCTGACGATTTGTCCGTTAACGCGCGCTTCCGCTCCGAGGCCGATGTGAGCTGCAAATTGCTCCGGTCGGGCCAGCGTAAGTTGACGATCACGCGCTTCAGCCACAATAGCTTTTCCCAAAGGATGTTCGGAGCCTTGTTCAACAGCGGCGGCCAAGGCAATCAACCGGTCTTCGTTCAAGCCGCTATCACCCAAAGGAACCAGCGCGGTAACTTTGGGTTTGCCCTGGGTGATCGTCCCGGTTTTATCCAGTACAATCGTATCCAGCTTGGTTGCGGTTTCAAGGGCTTCACTGTTTTTGAATAAAATACCCATTTCAGCACCCTTGCCGGTACCGGCCATGATTGCGGTTGGGGTTGCCAATCCTAAAGCGCAAGGGCATGCAATCACCAGCACAGCTACCAGACGAATCATGGCTGGTACAAATTCACCGCCAATGGCCCACCATATAATAAAGGTTATCAGAGAAACCAGGATAACTGCCGGTACAAAAATTGCGGCAATGCGATCTGCGATGGCCTGAATCGGTGCTTTACTACCCTGAGCTTCCTGAACCAGACGAATAATTTGAGCCAATACCGTTTCATTGCCTACCCGCAGAGCCTCAAATTGAAGCAGTCCCGGCCCATTAATCGAACCGCCGGTTACGGTATCGCCCGGTTTTTTATCTTCCGGCAGCGGTTCACCAGTCAGCATGGATTCATCCACTGCCGAAATGCCTTCGATAATAACACCGTCTGCCGGTATGCGTTCACCGGGTCGCACAAGCAGCGTGTCACCAACCTGAACCTGATTCAGGGGGATACTCTGTTCCTGCCCATTTTTAATAATCGCAGCGGTTTTAGGACGCAGGCCGATCAGTTTGCGAATCGCACCTCCGGTTTTACTTTTCGTGCGGGCTTCCAACATCTTGCCCAGCTTAATGAGCGTTATAATAACAGCCGACGTTTCAAAATAGACATGCTGGTCCATAACCGGAATAAAAAGCAGGAATAAAGAATAAAAATAGGCCACTGATGATCCCATTGCAACCAGAACATCCATGTTGGCAGAACCGTTTTTCAGGCTTTTATATCCGCCTGTATAATAATCCCAACCAGTGTAAAATTGAACCGGAGTAGCTAAAAACAGGAAGAACCAATTGATCCAAACAGCATGACTCCATTCGCCGATAATTTGAAAATCACGCGCCATGCTTATCAAAAACAGAGGCAGCGCGAAAATGACCCCTACAATAAATTTGCGTGTCTGATCTTTGATTTCCTGATTACGGGCAATTTGTTCAACGTCTTCACCATCTGCTTCGTTTTCCGGCACAACCGCATTAAACCCCGTTTTTTTAATTGCTGCAACGATTTCATCCGGATTCGTAACCATCGGGATATATTCAACCGAGGCGTTTTCTGTGGCCAAGTTTACCCAAGCATCGGTTACACCGTGAACTTTGTGCTTCAATGCACGTTCAATGTTCAAAGCGCAATTAGCGCAAGACATCCCCATAATTGGTAAATCAATTTTGGTCGTGCTTACCTTAAAACCTAAGCTTCTTATTTTATCGGTTATTTCGCTTATATTCGTTTTCTGGGGATCAAAAGCCACATTGACTTGCTCGGAGGCAAAATTTACCGTGGCATCATAAAGGCCGTCTAATTTCTTGACGCTCCGTTCAATGTTCATCGCGCAGTTAGTACAGGTCATACCGGTAACAGCGAAAGTGATGCGTTGTTCAATCATGGGAAATCCTGCTGTGAATTTTGAACCACGAATCAACACGAATAAAAAATAAATCATTTGTGTTCATTCGTGGTTCATTAAGCTATTGAACCGGATAGTTGATTTCCTGTAATTTGGCTTTAATACTGTCCGAATTTGCAGGCGCATCAAATTCAACAGTAACATTTTTAGTTTGCGGGTCACCCGCCACAGTAACGACACCGGCCATTTCACTCAATTCATTTTTTACGGCCATCACACAATGTCCACACGATATGTTGGGGATATTAAAAGTCTCTTTTTTCATTTGAATAATTTTCCTATATTTTTAGTTCAGGCTTGCAATTTGGCAAGATTTTCTCTGGCAAAATCAATCTTCGGATCAATTAACAAGGCTTTAGCATAGTACTCAACCGCTTTGGTTTTTTCACCGATAGCATCATAATTTACCGCAATATTGGCGTAATCAATACCAGAACTGGGATTCAAGCGTAACACCTTATGAAAATAATCAATCGCCTCTTCATGCTTTTTGAGTTTGAAATGGCAAAAACCTAAAAGATTATAAATATCTGTGCGTTCGTTGTCAAACTTGACACCTTCATTCAGCATCTCAACAGCTTTGTCATAATTGCCGGTTTCTTTTAAACAAACTCCCATGTAGGAATAGATGCTGGCGATGTCCGTATTGGCAGGGTTCAGGTTTAATGCGCTGGTGAAATGGGTAAGCGCGACAGACGGATCGTCTAATTCCAAAAAACAGGTTCCCATATAAAAATCAAGATAATATCTCTGCGATAATTTTTTCTGAATGACTTTCAATTCCGATATCGCCTTCTGAGGGGCGAGCGTCTGGGTTATGATTTTGGATACAAACATGCCTACTCCGCCGCTTTGCGCGCGTTCACGGAAATAGGCGCCCGGGATAAACGTGTAAAAGGCCGGAATTTTGAGCTGTGAGTGCATCGTGTCCACTACAAACACTTCCTTATGTTTCCGTTCCAGCGCGGCCAAAACATTTTCGATTTCTGTTTTGATGTTGTTATCTGACAGATTCGGCAGATCGGTAATCGCGATTTCACGGTCAGGCTGCGTGATAAAGGCGGCCTGGTCCGGGGATTGCAATTTCGGTAAGCCGCTGGCCACATAGTTGGCCGCAGTGTTAAAATCGCCTCCCAATTGGGCGGTTTCGGTCAAAGCGCGGCTGAGTGCCTTTTCCGGGTCCGGCGTCGTACCGGCTGTCCATACGATTTCACTGGCGTTCGGGAATGTCGATGAGTCGTAAGCCATGACACTTACTGTGGGAATTCCCGTATCCAGAGTAAAATCATTGAGGAACAATTTAATACCTGCTTTTTGGTATTTAGCAAGCAATTCCAGCACCATAGGATCGCTGACTTCCGCCGTGCCGATTGCCGGTACGGACAGCTCTTTTTGGCTGACACGGGCGGATACATCACGTTCAACAAGTTCACAAATACCCTGCAATAAACCTTCTTCGACACAATTGCCCGCCGAAGAACCGTTAAACTCATTAATGGTAAAAAACCAATTAAAGGGAGCCAAAATCTTCTGCTGACGAGTCAGATTGTAAACCGGCGTCCACTGAAGCGGCAAATCAGCAAATATTGTCTGCATCGGTTCTACGTCTGCGGATTCATCATGTACTGATTTGGCAATCATTTCAAAAGAGATCGCCTCTTCATCCAAATCTTTCATTTTTGCATTGATAAAATTTGAGGGTGTGTTGATAAAGCTGAACAAACTGAAACGTTCCGCCAGTTCCATGACAGCACTTGCTTCAGCCTGATCCGGCGAACCGCCCTTGCCCATCTGTTTGGAAGTACCGGTCAATACACGGGCATCGCGGCCGCAACGGCTGAAATAAACCGGAATATCAAGGCGGCCATTGTCGATTCGCTCGGTCTTTTCTAAAATATCCAGTTTGACCTGATTCAATCGGTCTTTAAATCGTTTTAGCGTTTCTTGTGGAGAAATTATTTTATCCTGATCGATAGTGAATTGTTTATAGGCATCTTTAAGAACAATCGGATTATTCATGGGGTACCCTTTTTTTAAGTTATAAGTTTCAAGTGTTGGTAGTCAAAGTAAAATAGTGCTGGTTAGAAAATCAGATACGTTTCACACGGGTCTTTAACGCACGCATCGTATCCTTGTTATTTTCATCACCTGCATACCTCAGCTTAATATAAAAATCGGTAATTTCGGTAATCAGTTTTTTTCGGTCTCGCTCCGAATCGGTTTCCAATTCCCCATAGGACGCAATAATACGGTCAGCATAATCGCAGGGTCCCTCTTCGGGACGGCGAGGAATGCCCGTTCGCTCCATTTTAGTACAAAACCGCTGGTAAATCACTTGAACCGGGTTACGCGGAGCTTCGGTTTGTACTAATTGCCGCATAAACAAAATCAAAGCCGCCGCAACAATCAGAGCGGTGGCAGCCATCAGCAGTTTCATCTGGCCGATGCGATTCAGGATTTTCATACCGATTCCGGCTAACAGCGCCTTTTGCTCAAAATAGGAATAGCCTGAGAACCAGATATCCCATTGGAGATTGACAGCTTCCCAGCCAAAACTAATTTCCTGCCAATAATCGGATAGCCGTCCGAATCTGGAATCTGCCAGGAAAGATGGAATTTCATCGAATGCCAACGCATTGGCGATACCTTGGGTGATGCGTTCCGGAGCCACAACCGCGGTGGGATCCACTCTGAACCAGCCTTTGCCGGCTAACCAGACTTCCGCCCAGGCGTGTGCATCCGCTTGCCGTACCACCAAAAAATTGCCGTAAGTGTTTTTTCGACCACCCAAATAGCCAGCCACAACGCGCGCCGGCACACCGGCAGCACGCATCAGGAACACAAAAGCCGAAGCGTAATGTTCGCAAAAACCTTTACGGCTGTCAAATAAAAAATCGTCAATCACATTTATTTGCAGCGGCGGTGGATTCAATGTGTAAACAAAAGATTTATCACGAAAATAATCCAATGCCACATCTATTTTATGTTCGGGTGACAGCCCCCGATCCTTCCATTGGCGTGCTAAAGCGCGCGCCTTTGGATTACCGGCACTTGGTAATATTTTAAAATTTTGTTCCCATTCGCGCCACGGGCCGGTGTTATAAACCATGTATGATTTTAACACAAAACGTGCCTTACGTTTAACCCGACGATAAGTCCGCAACGTCAGATCATCCCGTACCCGACCGACTCGCTGGCCGATGCTTTCACCGGATACCGGCATATCCAGTGCAAACACCCAGCGCCGGCCATGAGGTTCCAGTGTTATGGTGTATTGAAGCAAGTCTTTACCCTTTACCGGTTCTAAACGATGCAGCACTTTCTTAAACGGGTTCCAACCGCGTCCATTGAAAGTATCAAATACGATTCCGCGCCAGTACAATTGAGACGGATCGGGAATTTCTTGCAGGAATTCAGCCCGAAAAGCGATCTTGTCATTGAGAACCAGTCGTGAGACATCACCAAATTCCAACTGCCCGGAAAAACCGGTTAATCCGCGACTCTGTGTTTTGATTCCCCACATGCTGCCTTGAATCCGCGGAAACAGGAGGAAGAGCGCCGCCATCAATGGCGCGGCTTGCAGCATGATCCTGCCGGCCAGACGGATATTTTGGCGCATCGGTTGCGGATGATTCAGGTGAATCATCACTGCGGTGGTGACCAGTACAGAAACGAACATATAAAGAGTGATAAATAAAGTTTGAGATTTGAACAGACCGGCGATTACAATAAAATAGGCCAGAAAGGCGGTAATCATCCTGTCACGGTGTGAGCGCATCTCCATTGGTTTGAGTCCGGCCATGACCGCAAGCAATCCTAAATAAAAATCACCTCTCATCGTCGGACTGCTTATAGCCACAGCGATCAGACTCACAAAAGTCAGCAGATGCCTGATCTTGGCATCAGGCAAAGGCTTACCTTTGGCCGCACTCCATACTATATAGCTCCACATCAGCGCGCACCAGACGGTGACCCACGCCGGAAGGCTGAAAACATGAGGTGCCAGCGCCACAGTCAAAGCAATGACTATCGGTCTTACATAAATATCCCGACGATGCAAATATTCCATAAATTTTACTAATCCAATTTTGGTTTTTCCAAATTAGAGGAGTGCTGGCTTCATCTCAGGTATATTATTTTTTGGGAAATCCCTTAAACGTTTTCATCATACCGATCCACAAAATAGACGCCTTTTTCCTTGTCCTCATCATATACCAGCGCTTTTTCGCCTTTTAAAAGAACGAGACCATCCGGCGTGCGCGCATTGATCGTTACGGGCGCGCCCTGAGTCTGAATTTCCACCTGACCGAAATCAGAGTTGACCTCACTGGTGATAACTGTCCCCATTTTATACATACAGCTTTGCATTGTATCTTTCTCACTGTCGAATGGGCCGAAAATTTTATTCAAAAGACGCCCAATCAGCACGGTTATAAAAAAACTGACAATAAAATTTGTCGCAATCACGCCTGCCGCGATCCACCCTTTATAACTAAAATTCAGATAATGATTGTAAACCATTGAAATCGTCCAGGCGATCAGTACCATAATGCTGAAAGCCGCCATAATCGGCGCATCTCCCAGTTTCAGCAAATGCAAAAAAGATGTGAAAAAACCGTCACCGGCATCAATGTCGCCATCGGTTGATAAATCTATATCTAAAAACTCCAAGTCAATCAAACCCATGATAGCGAAAAGCCAATACAGCATTGTCAGGATGAGCAAAATAGTGAAGGGTAAATTGGGGGGCGTAATCGTTTCTTGTAAGAATGTAAACATTGCGATAGACCTCCTTTTGATTGAAAGGGTGAAGTTTTAAGTTTCAAGTTATTTAACATGATTTCGACATAATAGTATTTGGACTTATGCAACCTGTGCGCGTGATATAACATGTAGGATGGGCAAGGTTTCAGCGCTCACCTGATTTGTCAATGATTCAGCAGGCAAAGCAACGTATTCAGTTAAAAGAACGGCCTTTGCCCACCGTTTTTTTGTCAACGGCAGACAGTGCTGACAAATATCCGTACAATTTAAAACTTGAAATTTTTTTAACCCCCTTTAAGCATTTCACGCGCATGTTCAAGGGTGGTGGGCGTGATGGTCACGCCGCCTAACATACGGGCGATTTCATGGATACGTTCCTCCGTATGAATCGGCTTGATCGTTGTCAGTGTGCGTCCTTTGGAAACATGTTTGGCAATCCTGAAATGGCTGTCGCCGAACTTGGCGATTTGGGGTAAATGGGTGATACATACCACCTGATGATGTTTAGCCAGTGCGGCCAGTTTCAGCCCTAACACTTCCGCAACGCCTCCGCCAATTCCGGCATCGACTTCATCGAAAATGACTGTGTTTACCGCTTCGGTGGCCGCCAGGATCACTTTCAGGGCCAGCACCACACGCGAAAGCTCGCCACCGGATACAATCGCGGATAACGGTTTAAGCGCTTCTCCCACATTCGGAGCGATCATAAAAGCAACGCTATCCATACCTGTTTTGGTAATCTGATAGCCATTGGTAATAAAATAGGCCTCCGAATTATTTTTAGCCGGCAACGGTTCAAGCGCCACTTCAAAGCGTGTTTTTTCCATTTTTAGCGAAGCAAGTTCTTTTTCCACTTGGGCTGACAGTTTCTGAGCGGTTTTACGGCGTTTTTCTGAAAGTTTGTGCGCTTGCATTGACAGCTTGTCAGCAATGACGTTTATTTTTGTTTCGAGCGCCTCAATTTCAACGTCGTAATTTTCAATTCGGTTAAGTTCCTCTTCAATGGTTGTAAGGCGTGCCAAAACGTCTTCAACTGTCGCGCCATATTTTTTCTTTAGCTTTTGAATCTGATAAAGACGCTCTTCAACGACATTCAAACGGTGTTCATCAATACGGATTGTTTGGAGGTACGTTCTTAAATCGCTCGACAATTCTTCAATTTGCAAAACCGTGTCAGCAACATTTGCCGCACTGGAAGCCAGCAGGGGATCAATCTTTGCCACTTGGGCGAGATGTTTATCCACGCTGCCCAGTTGTTCAATAACGGCACCTTGGGAGCTATATAGCGTTTCAATACTTTCATGAACCGCTATATAGAGTTTTTCACCATTTTTTAAAAGCGTACATTCCTGTTTCAAAGCAGTCTCTTCATCAGGTGTTATCGCGGCTTCGGTGATCTCTTTTTTTTGAAATTCAAGCAGGTCGATGCGTTCAGTCAGTTTTTGCTTGGATTTGATCATATCCTGAAGTTCTTTAACCAAGGGTGCCAATTGGTGATAACATTTAAAGAGTTGGCGGCGCAAGCCAGTCTGGCCACCGAACTGATCCAGGATTAACAGGTGCTGCTCTTCCCTTAAAAGCAACTGGTTGGCGTGTTGCCCGGAGATTGAGGCCAGGTTGCAAGTAATCGTATTGAGCAGTTGCATGGTGGCCGGGCGGCCATTAATATAAATACGATGCCGGCCGCTTTTATTACGGGAGCGCACGATTACCCGCCGAATCAATAGCCCTTGATCCGGTTTAAAGCCCTGATTACGCATCAGTTCAGCAGCTTTGCCAGACGGCTGAATATGAAAAAGCGCTTCCAGTTCGGCCGAGTCAGCACCGGTGCGAATTAATTTGACAGTCGCCCGGCTTCCCAACAGAAGGTTCACCGCATTAATAATAATTGATTTTCCAGTGCCGGTCTCACCGCTTAAAATGCTGAGTCCGTCGCCAAATTGAATCGTCAGATCATCTATGATAGCAAAATTACGAATTGAAAGTTTCTGGAGCATATAACCTGAAATACCCTAAATATACTGTTGTGCTTCTGTTTTTCCTAAATAGTCAAAAGTGCAAGCTTCAGCTTGCGAAAATTAAAATAACAACTTAACTTTCGCTACCATAAATAAATCAAAAAGAAAAGATACAACTACGTAAAAAAAGGTGCGCGGAAAGTTGTTCAGCGTGATTGATATTAAAAACCATAATGCTAAATCAGGTGTTGCTGTTTTAGAAATCGCATCACTGTACATACGTACCTATCTGCCGTCTGCCGGGAATAAACACTGATTTTACTTCAGGCAAAACTTTTATGGAATAATGGTATGCTTGTATATTTCTGCCAATGATGACCTGTTCTAAATGAAGCGTTTCTTTATCAATTTTGATAAAATGGGTTTGCATGCCGGTGAAAATTAATTTTTTAACCATTTCATTGGCAGTGAAATAGATGTTGCGATCATCTTCGTCCAGAAAACGAACCCCCGTAGTCAAGCTAAAAGGCTGATTGAACACGCGGATGACAACACCGCTGAATTTATCAAGTAAGACCAGTTCTTTTTGCCTCACACCGTTCTCACCCGCAACTATCCGTTCTAACAGCAGATGTTTTTCAGCGGCAAACACCAACCGGCTATCAGACGGATAGGCAAAAAGAACCGCTCCATCCTGGCCCCGTGCCGCCATCTTGTTAGAATAGAGATAGAGCGACGCCTGATTTTGCGGCGGCAACGTGATTGAGGCATGCGCCCGGACATAACCGATGTCGCGCGGTGCTTGCCAGAGTTTTTTTTGGGTGGACAGATCAATCATCATGGTCTGGCCTTTAGCGGTGTATAGACACTGGCGTCCGTCTCCGATGCTATGCGCCAATTGATAGGTTCCGCTTATGATTCCCAACCGCTCGCCGCTTTGATGGTCCAGTATGGTGAAAAACTGGCCTGAATCCGTATAATACGCAATGATAATCTCTTTATTCAACCATACATATACATCGGCCGCATCTGTGTCAAAGTTGGCCGGCTGTTCCAGCAGGCGGCTGAAACGCTGTTCTCCGTTTAAATCTGACGCAATGATGCGCTGACTGTTATAAACCAGCACGCCTTGTTCAAAAGATGCGATTTGGGGTTCTTTCAGCGCAATCGTTTGCCGCCATAAACGCTCGCCCGTGTCCGCATTCAGACGCATTAAGACAGCCGGTTCAGATTCCTGTTCGTACAGCAAAAAAAGCGGCGCATCTTTTGCCGACTGCTCCGCCCAAACGGCTGTGTTGGAAAAATCTTCCCAACGCCAAATTGTTGCGCCGGTGTGAATGTCAATTAAACGCACGGTGTCAGGGCCGTTGATCAGATATCCTGCACCCTGAAAAGAACCGATGAACCGTCCGAGTTCACCATCTTCAAGATGCTGTTCCCAGCGGGGTTTGAGTGTGATTTCCGGCTCCATGCCAAACAAAGCGGATTTGATCCAAAACAGGTATGGATATGCAAGAATAACAAGGCTGCAAGTCAACGCCAATAATATTCCCCATCCCATCATAGCCTTGGTTCCGGGCGCACGGGTCAACACCAGCGTATCGGCCAATTGATCATGAAAACCCTGTTTGTTTTTCCTGAACAGCACAAACAAATAGCCAATCAGCGGAAAAACCAAAATCACCGCTACCAACAGGTAAGCGTTGCGAATGATAACTGCAACTTTATCCGGTGCGCCGCCATGCGCATCCTGCACCCGCAATCCACAGACGGCCTGGCCGGGCGTGCATCCGTATTTAAGCACCGGAAAATGAAACCATCCGATAAAGAGCATCACAGCACAAAACTGAGTGATTATCATCAGGAATTGGGAACTATGAATTGGGAATTCCGAAATACCGTAGCGCAACCCTGAATAAACGCCGGCGGTCAGCAGCGCGATAATCGTGAGATCGAAAAGAAAGGCGGCTGCGCGGATGCCGAAACCGGCGAAGCCGTGTTTTTTCTGTGAAGTCGTCAGGTCAGCTTCCACAATGACCGTCGCTTTATCGGGCTGGCATTCAGCGCAATAGGTCTTTTCTGCTTCAACGCTGTAACACGCTTCACAAAGTGCCATGCCACATTTGGCACAATTGCGCACCGCCGCACTTTGCGGATGATGATAACATCCTTTGGCGCGCAAGTTCGCTTTTTGGGTGTCTTTGCGAATGTAAACGCCCTGTTCCAGTCCTTGTTTGAAAAAAAAACGGCGTAACTTACAACTTAGCAGCAGATACGCTTTTAAAGAGTGCGAGCGGGGATGGCCGTCTGATTTTTCCAAGAATCCCTTGAATTCATCATAGAGTTGTTCGATATTTTTTCCGGGAAAATGATAACCCACAAAATTATCCGGCATTTGTATGGGCATACCGGCGTCGTTGTCTGCCGACAAAAAAATATCCGCCGTTGTCACCGCAGCAAAGCGTACTGCCAGGACACGTCCGCGGTTCTTACCGATAAGCGCTGTGGCGTAAATGCGCTTCTCACGATTTAACCATGTATTTTGAATAATTCCCGTGCTGAGACTGACATCCTCAATATCGCAGAACGGTTCAAATCCGTGTTTCTTAAAAAAAGAGGCTGTCAGGTCGAACGATTGGCGGTGCAAGCGATCAAAGGTTTTAATATCGGTGAGTTGATACTTGGGCATGATGCTATTGGCGACCATTGTAAGCAAGGGCTTGCGGGACAGTTTTCTGAAACAGTAAAGCAAAGAAAAAAACGGGATGATGATAACGCTCATCAACGGATGCGTGTTTTTCCAAACAAAACGTATCAGCAAGGGCAAAGGAAACACCCGCGCATCAGTTAAAATCTGAGTATCCTCTTCAATTTCCGCTTCGGTCAGATCGGTCTGACAGAGATGACATTCGCTCACATCATCCTGATTGAACACACCACAACGATAACAATACATATTACACCCAAAGATTCCCCATTCCCTATTCGTCATTCCTCATTCGTCAGCATTACCCCAGACAGGCTTGGGTAAACATTTGCAACAGCCCGAAAATCGTTACAAACGGATAGAGAATAACGGACAACAATTTGAAATGGAGCGCGACAAACAGAAGAATAATTCCGTATATCTGGATTTTGCCGAGAAACGCCGCCACTTTGCCGGGAAGCAGCGCCTTTAACACCCAAAAACCATCTAAGGGTGGAAAAGGGATCAGATTAAACAGCCCCAGGCCGATATTGATCACAATACTGAAACGCAGAACCTGAAAGAGGACAAACCATACGGCCAGATAAGGCCCATCGGGAAAGTTCAGGGGTGTGAAAATATCCCAGTGATAATTGATCGGCGTTTGCACAAACAAGTTAAACAGAAAACCGATTATCAGAAACAGGGTGAATCCCAGATAGGCCAATACAAAATTGGAAAGCGGTCCGGCCAGTGTCAGAAAAACCTGATCACGAGGATGCCGCCGCAGATTCACCGGATTAAACGGCACCGGTTTGGCCCATCCGAACACCACCGAAAATTTGAACAGATAGAGCGCCAATGGCACAATGATTGAACCCACAACACTGACATGCCGGATGGGATTAAAAGAAAGGCGCCCCGCATTCAGCGCGGTAGTGTCGCCGCCAATGGCCGCGGCCGCACCATGCGCCAATTCATGCACCACCACCGAAAAAAAGAGAACTGACAGCATGAGAGCGGTTGAAAGCCATTTCAGATGCTCGGCGTTCGCTTTCACATACGGATGGATTAATATGGCCAAAGCCGGAACGATCAGCCACATAAGCAGCGCTTTTTTGTTTTGTATCTGTTTTAACATGGTTATCTCAAAAATTATCAATCTGTGCGGTTAAATTTTCGTAGGGTGGGTAACGCCGGGAACAAAATCTGGTATTTGCACCAATCTTTGTCGGCGTTGCCCACCGTTTACTAAAAACCGGTGGGCAACGGCTGTTTCTTTTAACAAAGTACGTTGCTCTGCCTGATCATCATCAACAAACCGGGTGAGTGTTGAAACGTTGCCCACCCTACATTTTATATCTGCCGGACAGCTCATATTTTTTTACCTTTTTATCCTTTTTATATAAATCCGTAGTCGCTTCATAAGTGCGTCATAAATACGTTTTAGTAGAAAGTATAACGGTTTTTCAAGACGAACAATTTCATCAGCGCATATTTCAGCGGCGTGTTTCCAATTCGTAACATCTGGATAGTGTTCGGACAGGGGTTTCAATTCTTTATATGCTTTGCGCATGTAATCCAACGCTTCTCCAATAGCCTCTTTTTTTTCAAAAAGCATCGCTAACTTGTAACAGGAAATTCCGGCATCATAGTGATAAGAGGGTCGTTCAGGGTCGAAAGCGAGGAGTTTGCGCCTGACTTCGAGAGATTCGGAATAAGCGTCGAGAGCGTTTTGCAACTCGCCGCGAGCTGTGTGAATGTCGCCGATGTTGTCAAGGCTAACGGTTAAGTCGCGTTGCCACCCGGTGCGTTCGGGGTCGAAAGCGAGGAGTTTGCGCATGACTTCGAGAGATTCGGAATAAGCGTCGAGTGCGTTTTGCAACTCGCCGCGAGCTTTGTGAACATCGCCAACTTTAATAAGGCTGACGAAAATATCGCGTTGCCACTCGGTGCGTTCGGGGTCGAAAGCGAGGAGTTTGCGCCTGGCTTCGAGAGATTCGGAATAAGCGTCGAGTGCGTTGTCCAACTCGCCGCGAGCTTTGTGAACGTCGCCGACTTTATTAAGGCTTACGGAAATATCGCGTTGCCACTCGGTGCGTTCGGGGTCGAAAGCGAGGAGTTTGTGCCTGACATCTAAGGATTCGGAATAAGCGTCGAGCGCGTTTTGCAACTCGCCGCGAGCTGTGTAAACATCGCCAACTTTAATAAGGCTGACGAAAATATCGCGTTGCCACTCGATGCGTTCGGGGTCGAAAGCGAGGAGTTTGTGCCTGACATCTAAGGATTCGGAATAAGCTTCGAGTGCGTTTTGCAACTCGCCGCGAGCTGTGTGAACGTCGCCGACTTTATTAAGGCTGACGAAAATATCGCGTTGCCACTCGGTGCGTTCGGGGTCGAAAGCGAGGAGTTTGCGCATTACGTCGAGAGATTCGGAATAAGCGTCGAGCGCGTTTTGCAACTCGCCGCGAGCTGTGTGAACGTCGCCGAGTCTGTCAAGGCTGACGGTTAAGTCGCGTTGCCACTCGGTGCGTTCGGGATCGAAAGCGAGGAGTTTGCGCATTACGTCGAGGGATTCGGAATAAGCGTCTAACGCGTTTTGCAACTCGCCGCGCGCTTTGTGAACGTCGCCGAGACGGTCAAGACTGGCGGTTAAGTCGCGTTGCCACTCGGTGCGTTCGGGATCGAAAGCGAGGAGTTTGCGCATTATGTCTAATGATTCGGAATAAGCGTCGAGCGCGTTTTGCAACTCGCCGCGAGCTGTGTGAACGTCGCCGATGTTATCCAGGCTTATGGAAATACCGCGTTGCCACTCGGTGCGTTCGGGGTCGAAAGCGAGGAGTTTGCGCCTGACTTCGAGAGATTCGGAATAAGCGTCAAGCGCGTTTTGCAACTCGCCGCGAGCTTTGTGAACGTCGCCGATGTTGTTCAGGCTGGAGGCTAAGTCGTGTTGCCACTCAGTGCGTTCGGGGTCGAAAGCGAGGAGTTTGCGCATTACGTCAAGGGATTTGGAATAATCTTGAAACGCAGCTTCGAGATGGCCATATTTTAATTCATAATCACCGCGCCGGTTTAGCAAAATAACCAAGGCACGGGCGGTAGTAAAATTTTCAGGGTCATTTTCAACGCGTTTTTCAGCCTCTTTAATCAATGCCTCAAGTTGCTTGATTGCAACATTATTCGGCGAATTTGGTTGGGGCGGGCCGGCAGGCGGGCGTTTTTGATCCGTCGAAGGCGGTGCCGGCGGCATTGACCGGGCATGAACAAAGGCGCTGCGAATTGACCAGAAATCCGGTGCGTTATAGCAAAAATCAAGTTCAAAAAAGGTAGGGATAAACAGAATCAAAGGGCCGGGAAGGGTGTCCATCAACACATTGCGCACTTCGTTGAGACGTTGGAAAAACATCGTCCAGGCGGCGGCATCCTTTTTCTGGCCTGCGGATACATCCAAAACGATAATGCAGTCGCGTTCGTCTTGTTGTTCTTTTTCTTTGTTCCAATAATAGAGAGGGCTTAAAACCTGAACAATCAGTTGGTGGAATTTATCCGCCGGGCTGACATGGTCTTCAAGATTGCGGGGGGCATATCTGTGGAAACGCACCGGTTCTTCCCGGATGGCAGGCACGGCTTCGGCCAAAATTTCATACATGGCTTTGGCCTGAAGCGGCGCATCAGTGGTTAGAATAAAAAAATGGGAGCGTTCGGATAAAGCGGCTGATTGAAGCAGATGCCGGATTTCCGGTTCCATCCGAAGGTCATCTTTAAGTTTGGCAAACGAATCGGTGTCCATGTCTTAGTCCATGTAGAGCGGAAAGCTGTTCCGCTTCGTCATCAGCAAAAGCGGAACAGCTTTCCGCTCTACATCTGCCCTCTTTATGTGGTTAGCCGCAATTCGGCTTCCAATTTCTTAATGGCCTTGACAACTCCGGGAATATCACGAACCGCCGGATGCAAATCAAACCATAATTCGTCGTTCAGATACCGCTGTACAGCCTGATTTTGCAGCATCAGGTCTATAATACGGCTTTGCTCCTCGTTTGGCAGGGTGAGTTTTTTTGTAACAGACACACGCGCCAGCCAATCAAACATCTCGCCAAGAACGATGTTTTGGTATTGGTTGGCGATCTGCGCTAAAATATGTTTCAATTCCTTGTCGGAAATAGGATGTTGCTCTTGAGCGATCACGTTTTGCATCACTTGTAAAATCTCACGCGGATAGCCGCCGGAGCGAAGAATAGCTTTTTCCAGCAAGGCTTCACAAGAATCGCCCAAAAGGGTTTTGATAATATCATCAGGCGCGCGTTTGCGGATCAATTCACGGGCAACGGCAATTCCGGCGGGATACGGATTATTTTCCTTATCCCGCACTTTGATCATCGGCAGAAAATCTATTTCTCTGATACGCATGACCAAGGCCGCGGGAACAGTATATAGTACATGCACCGGAAGTTTCACATAGGGCGCGCTGCCGCGGAAAACTTTATCAGCGCTTGCCAGCACGTCATGCCAGGTGTCTGTCAGGCCGCGCAATTTTTCCAGAGAATCAAAGATAATCACGATTCCATCACGCTTCAGATCGTTTTTCACGGAATTTTCCAGCAATTCCAACTCGTCGCGGGCCTCTTTGATAAAGCGGGAAAAATTGGCCGCCACAATATTTCGGACTTTTTTCCTAAAGCCAGGCCGCGTTTTCATCTCTAACACCAATTTGCCGACGGATGGAATCGTGAGATCACTTTTTGTTAAATGCACATCCGTATTTTTCACCCAATTCCAGAAGCGTTCGTGATAGCCCTCCTCAAGCGCTTTTTCAGGGTCTTCATGCTTTGCTTCGGCCACAGTTTTTGCCGTACAATGAATAACCGTGGAGATAATATCGGTGACTTCAATGGGAGCGGACAGATCAATCATCTCTTCGGCATCAATAAAAACCGGCAAAAGGTTGCCTGCTTCAGGATCGGCCAGACGTTGAGCCAATCGTTTTAAATCCGTGGTCTTGCCAGAGCCGCGCAAACCGGTGAAAAGCTTGCACACCGGTCTTTCGGAGAGAAGAATTTCATTCAACAGCTTATTGGTCCAGTTAAGACCTCTTACCGGTTCGTCCCCAAAAGCATCCAAATCGACGTTCCTATCATCGTCCGGTTCAAGCGCCTGGAAAGGATTGAAGCGGTTATAATATTTTTTGCGGGTTTTGAAATCCATGTTCACCTCTTGTTATACTAATTTTGGTATTTTCTGAACAAAGGAGTGCAAGCTTCAGCTTGCGGGCGTCGCGCCTTTTATAAACAGCGCATCAACAGCACCGGCCGCAGCATCCTCGATCTGTTTCCCGGTCGTGCGATCCATGCGCATCCTGACAACATCATCGGGCAAATCAAAATGTTGGTAGGGATTACCGTCCAGCGCCGCCTGCATAAATTGTATCCAGATCGGCAGAGCCGCTTTGGCACCGGTTGCCCGGTTTCCCAGGGTGGTGAAATCATCCATACCCACCCATACACCGGTAGCTATGGAAGGCGAAAATCCGACAAACAGGGCGTCTTTATACCGGTTGGTCGTTCCGGTTTTACCGCCGAGAGGACGCCCGATCACACGGGCTTTACGGCCGGTGCCTTCATTGATAACAGCGGCCAGCATATCCGTAATCACAGCGGCTCCGGCTCTTGACATAATCGCTTTTCTTTCCGGTTTGACTCGCCAAATCTGCCGGTTATTGCGATCATATACATCGGTAACACCAAAAGGCCGGGTCCATTGCCCCTGATTGGCAAACACTGCATAAGCGGCCGTCAAATCGATCAGTCTGACTTCGGAAGCACCCAGCGCCAAAGAAAGATAGGGTCGCAATTGCGAACGAATTCCCATACTGTGAGCAAACTGCACTACGGATGAAATTCCTAACATTTCAATCAAGCGCACGGCCGGAATGTTTTGCGATATGCTCAACGCTTTACGAAATGTGATTGAACCTTTATAGGTGCCTGAAAAATTTTGCGGCTGCCATAATTTACGCTTTCCCGCAATTTTATAAGCAGCCGGCGCATCTTGTAACAATGTGTTTTGGGAAAAGCCGCGTTCAATGGCAAGGGCATAAACAAGCGGTTTAAAGGCCGAACCGGGCTGCCTTTCCGCCATGGTCGCCCGATTGAAAGCGCTTTGTTTGAAATCCCGCCCGCCGATCATGGCTCGAATCCCGCCGGTTTTTACATCTAAAGCGATAAGTGCCGCCTGCGGGGATTTGGAAATTGGGAACGTGGAATTGGGAATTCCGAATTCCGAATTCCGAATTCCCATTTCCATATTCCGGCTTTCAAACGCCTCAAGTCCTTCGGATACCGCCAATGCCGCGGCTTTCTGTTCCTGATACACCAGGGTTGTGGATACAGTCAAACCGCCCTTATAAAGCAGTTCAGTGCCAATTTCCTTTTCAAGCGACTGTTTAATGTGCGCTATAAAATAAGGTGCCAGAGACGATTGGCGCGTGCCGGTACTTAATTCCAGCGGACGGTTCACGGTTTCATCATACAAGGATGGGGCGATAATGCCGTTTTTAAGCATGCGCCTTAAAACTACATTGCGTCGTTTGACCGCCAGAGTTTTGTTGGCGAGCGGCGAATAACGCGACGGTGCCTGAGGCAATCCCGCCAGCAGAGCGCATTCGGAAAGATTTAAAGCGTTGACCGATTTGCCAAAATAGCGTTGCGCGGCAGCGTCAACTCCGTAAGTGCCGCTTCCTAAATAGATCTGGTTTAAATAAAGCGTTAAAATTGCGTCTTTGGTGTAGCGGCGTTCCAACTGGAACGCTAAAAACGCTTCTTTCAGTTTGCGTAAAAGAGTTCTGCGTGGCGTTAAAAAAAGGGTTTTAGCCAACTGTTGGGTGATAGTGCTACCGCCTTGGATAAACTTGCCAGCACGAATATCGCTGATAATCGCCCGCCCGATTCCTTTGATATCAAGACCGCTGTGGGAGTAGAAGCGTTGATCTTCAGTGGCAAGTAAGGCGGCTTTCAAATAGGGCGGAATCGCTTTAAGTTTGACCGGGTCTCGCCTTTCGGCAAATAATTCGGATAGAATAACGCCGTCTGATGAGTAAATTCGTGTTGTGGTAGACGGTTGAAAAGATTCAAGTTGCCTGATTTGCGGTAAATCCTGGGTGAGAGCGATGATCACGCCCACAATAACGCCGCAAACGGCACCGGCCAAGAGTAAAAACACAATCAGGAAAAGGGAACGATGGCGGCGGCGTTTGTTATCGTTATAAATAAATCTCAAACTTCAAATTGGTATTCTTCATTTGTCTGAATCAGGATTTTTGGAATCTAATGATTTCAGGATTATTTTTTTGTAATTTTTAACAGCTACCCATCTCGTTCCTATAATCCATTAATCTTACAAATCCTAATTCAGACAGCGTTTGTTATTTATTTATTTCAATTCAGCCACTGACAATTTCAGCAACTTTCCCAGCGGCATCTTTCAAATCCGTTGCCGTAATCAAATTCAGCCCCGAATCAGCCAGAATTTGGCGTCCTTGTTCAACATTGGTGCCTTCCATGCGCACCACTACCGGAACACTGAGTCCGGTTTTCTTGGCAGCTTCCACAACGCCTTGGGCCAGGACATCACAGCGCAATATGCCGCCGAAAATGTTAATCAAAATGCCTTTTACATTTTTATCGCTGAGAATGATTTTAAAACCGTTCTCCACCATTTCGGCTGACGCTCCGCCCCCGACATCCAGAAAATTGGCCGGTTCGGCACCCGCCATTTTGATAATGTCCATCGTGGCCATGGCCAGACCGGCACCATTGACCATATTGCCCACATTGCCTGCGCCGCCAAGATTGATATAATTCAGGTTATATTGGGAGGCTTGATATTCCAGAGGGTCCTCTTCATCAACATCACGCATTTCAAGAATATCTTTATGTCGGAAAAGGGCGTTGCTGTCTATATCAATTTTGGCATCCAACGCCACAACCGTATCTTCAGCAGTGATAATCAGCGGATTGATCTCCAGCAAGGAACAATCATACTGAACAAACAATTGATACAGCGCGGGCAGCATTTTCATAAACGGTTTCATCACTGCCGGTGCGAGGTTAAGGCCAAAAGCGACTTCGCGGCAATGATAGCCCTGAATGCCGGTCAGCGGGTCGATATATACTTTGATGATCTTTTCAGGCGTTTCGGCGGCCACTTTCTCAATATCCATGCCGCCGGCTTCACTTGCCATGATAACAATTTTGGCGGTGGCGCGATCCGGAAGCAAACTTAAATACAGCTCTTTGGCAATATTAAGGCCTTGTTCCACCAAAACTTTACGCACGATCATGCCTTGCGGGCCGGTTTGGTGCGTCACCAGATTCATCCCCAGAATTTCGCCGGCTTTAGCGGCTACATCCGCTTCGGACTGAGCCAGTTGAACGCCGCCTCCTTTGCCGCGTCCGCCAGCGTGAATTTGGGCTTTGACCACGACCGGATAGCCGCCTAAGGCAGCACCGACTTTTTGGGCTTCTTCGACATTGAAAGCGGCCTGTCCTTCAGGTGTGGGAATATTGAACTTTCTAAATAATGTTTTAGCTTGATATTCGTGGATTTTCATGGGTGATTGCTCTCCATTTCAAAGGTGGGTTACTTTGCGCTTCACCCACCTTGTTATGAAAAAATTTTCATTTTATCAACATGGCTATAACACGTTCTCAGTTACCCGATAACGCAAAGAACATCGCCTTTGCCCACAGAATCGCCACTTTGATATTTAATACCTTTGACAACACCATCAGCGGGTGAAGCCAAGGCATTTTCCATTTTCATGGCTTCCAGGATAAGCACGGTTTCACCTTCACTCACACTGTCGCCCTCTTTTTTCTCGTAAGAAACAATCATACCGGGCATCGGTGCCAGTAAGGGAGTTCCTTGGGCAACTTCAGGAGTAGGTGCGGGTTCCGCCGGAGCTGCTGCGGGAGCCGCCGCCGGTTTAGGAGCCGCCGGTGCGGGCGCAGCTTGAGGAGCGGCAGCAGCTACAGGCGCTGCGTAAGTGACAACCGGAGCGCCACCCGGTTCATCAACTTCCACTTCAAAATACTCGTCATCCACAAACACATTAAATGTGCGCGCACCTTCGCCTTTTTCAGGTGTGTCTTTAGAAGGCTTTTCAACCAATTCACCGGCTTTAGCTTTGGCAATCAATTCCAGATCGGCTTTGGCTTGTTCCAATGTTTTGGGTTTGACTTCGGCAGGCGGCTCTTCTTTGCCGTATTTCCATTTCAGGAAACGTTTACCGGTAACAGGATAGATTGCATAAAGAATCTCATCATCAAGGTCAACAGCCAGACCTTTAACTTCTTCCTGCGCTTTAGCGAGTTCAGGTTCCAATACCTCCGCCGGACGGCATGTAATCGGCTCTTCGCCTCGAGCGTAACCTTTAAGAGCTTTTTTCTGAACTTCGGGATTGATCGGAACTGCGGTTTTACCATACAGGCCGTAGCAAAGGTCTTTCACTTGGCCGGTGATCATTTTATAACGCTCTTTGTCATCATCAAACAGCACGTTATTCACGGTCTGGATACCCACAATCTGGCTGGTGGGCGTTACCAGCGGAATTTGTCCCAGGTCTTTGCGCACTTTGGGAAGCTCTGCGTAAACCTCGTCAATTTTATCTAACGCATCCATTTCGCGCAACTGGTTTACCAGGTTGGAGAGCATACCGCCCGGTGTTTGATGCAGAAGCACATTGATATCAATGATCGACATCTTGGTATCATTCAACAGATGGCGATATTTAGGCATAACTTCTTTTTCAAAAATTTCATTGATTTTAGCCAAATGATGGATGTCAAAACCGGTATCCCGATCGGTGCCTATCAGGGTCATTACCAGCGGTTCTATGGCTGGATGGGCCGTGCGATACGCATACGGAGACATACATGTGTCAATAATATCAACGCCGGCTTCAATCGCCTTGAGGTGGGTCATAGCCGACATGCCGGATGTAAAATGGCTGTGCAGATGAATGGGTATTTCGACTTTTTCTTTGATGGCTTTGATAATTGAGTATGCATCATAAGGTGCCAGCAGTCCGGCCATATCTTTGATACAAATTGTATCAGCGCCCATGGCATCCAAATCTTTGGCTTTATTTATATAGTAATCGATATTGTAAACATCGCCGCCCATACGCGGTTCGGTCATGGTGTAACAGATACACCCCTGAAAATGCATGCCGGCCTCTTTGATTGCCGGTACGACAGTTTCAAAATTGCGGTAGTCATTTAAAGCATCAAAGGTGCGGAAAACATCCATGCCATTGGCAGCCGCACGTTCGACAAACGCTTTGGCCAGATCATCGGCATAATTGCGGTAACCCACCAGATTCTGGGCGCGCAGCAGCATAGAAAACGGTGTCTTTTTAAAGTACCGTTTCAAGGTGCGAATACGCTCCCACGGGTCTTCATTCAAAAAACGGTGCATGGTATCAAAAGTGGCTCCGCCCCATGTTTCCACCGCCCAGAAGCCGACTTCATCCATCAGCTCGGCAACGGGAATCATATCTTCGGTGCGCCCGCGCGTGGCAAACAAAGACTGATGTCCGTCGCGTAATGATATATCTTCGATTTTAACCGGATTGGCCGCTTTCGGACGATCCTTGTCATAATTCATGTCCGTCATATTAACGGCATTGTGATCACTCATAGTCATATCTCCTTAAAATATAATTGTGTAAAGCTGCGCCCGCTTCAATGTACATTTTATTTCAGCCGATGCGCCCTTTAATTCGTGTCCATTTGTGGTTCTTTTATCTCCGCAAGCCGTGAAAAGCTTTCATTTGCATCAAATTGCCCATCTGCATCTGACTCTGCCGGCCGCTGACGCCCCACAAATTAACCGCTCTGACCGGAGCCGGTTTTTCTTCAACAGGCATTGCAGCCATGGCGGCGGCCTCTTCCTGAGTTTTAATATAATAAGTGACGGCTGCCATGGCAGCGGCCATCTTTTTACTGTTTTGCATTTAAACCTCCCTTATCGAAAGTGCGAACCTGCTTGAGTTTACACAGGAATATTCCCATGTTTCTTAGGCGGACGTGTCTCCCGTTTGGCGCACAAAATTTCCAAAGCATCAATCAGACGCGGACGGGTTTCGCTAGGCACAATGACAGCATCAATATAACCGCGGTTGGCCGCGCAGTAGGGATTTGAAAACAGTTCTTCATATTCGGCAATCTTTTCTTTGCGCTTTGCAACAGGGTCATCGGAGCCTTTGATTTCACGCGCGTGAATGATATTGGCAGCGCCTTCGGCACCCATCACAGCAATTTCAGCCGTGGGCCAGGCAAAGGCCATATCAGCGCCGAGATGTTTGGAACACATGGCAAGATAGGAACCGCCATAATCTTTACGCGTGATTAAAAGCAGTTTGGGAACCGTGGCTTCCGAATAGCACCAGAGCAACTTGGCTCCGTGGCGAATGATTCCGCCCCATTCTTGCTGGCTTCCGGGCAAGTACCCCGGAACATCGGCAATCGTGAGCATGGGGATATTGAAAGCATCACAAAAACGAATAAAACGAGTGGCTTTGTCCGAGGCATTAATATCAAGACAACCGGCCATAAAATTGGGCTGGTTGGCAATGATGCCGATACTGCGGCCATTTAAACGGGCAAAACCGACCACAATATTTTTGGCATAATATTCATGGGGTTCAAAAAATTCGCCGTCATCCGCAATCGAACGAATGACCGCTTTCATATCATACGATTTATTAGGATTATCCGGAATAATCGTATCCAATTCGGGATCGGTGCGGCAGGGATTGTTCTTTGAGGGAACAATGGGCGGATCTTCCATGTTATTGGATGGCAAGTAGGACAGCAGGGTTTTAATTTGGTTAATGGCGTCTTCATCACTTTCACAAGCGAAATGAGCCACGCCGCTTTTTTTGTTATGCGTCATGGCGCCGCCCAGGTCTTCAAAGCTGATCTCTTCACCTGTAACGGCCTTGATGACATTGGGGCCGGTAATAAACATGTAACTGCTTTTTTTAACCATAAAGACCCAGTCAGTCATAGCCGGGGAATACACAGCGCCGCCGGCGGTGGGTCCCATAATAGCTGAAATTTGCGGAATAACACCGGAACTGGCGGAATTGCGGAAAAATATTTCACCATAACCGGAAAGAGCATCGACCCCCTCTTGAATGCGGGCGCCGCCGGAATCGTTCAATCCGACAAATGGCACCCCGGCTTTTAAAGCCAAGTCCATCACTTTGCATATTTTTTTAGCGTGCATTTCACCAAGACTCCCGGCACGGGAAGTGAAATCCTGGGCAAAAGCGAACACGGGGCGTCCATTGACCTGACCATGCCCTGTGATAACACCGTCAGAAGGAATCTCTTTGTTTTCCATGCCAAAATTGACGCACCGATGTTTAACAAACATATCGATTTCACGAAATGTTCCGGTGTCAAACAAAATATTCAATCGTTCACGGGCGGTAAGCTTGTTTTTTTCCTTTTGTTTGGCCACCGCCTTTTCACCGCCCATCTGCAGAATTTGTTTTTCCCTCTGCTTCAGGTCTTTAATTTTTTCTTCAACAACACCCATTGTTATATTCCTTTCCTGTTTAACTGAAAAACCTGCAACGCATCCTGCAAGCTATGATTCGTATGAATGACATCATTAGATTTAGTGTAAAGTCTATCATATAAACCTGATAATTTAGCATAAGAACTAATATTGTCAAGAAAAAAATGGTGATATAAGGCTGTACACCTGTTTATCGGTATCCTACTCAAAAAAATGCTTAATATCTTTTTTGGGCGTTACCATGTAATAAGTTATTTTATCTGTATAACCTTTCAAACTTGCCTGGCCTGCTTTTTCAACATCAAACGGTAATTCGCTGTGATATGTTTCCTTTTTATATGTTTGAAGCAGCTTGGCACAATTGGGGCCGATAATGGTTTGATTTTGTTTAGCGAGTCCCTGGAGACGCGCCGCCATATTCATGCTATCCCCCATGGCGGTCAATTTACCGATATCACCGGTCAGATCACCGATAGCCACATCGCCGACTTCAATGCCGACTGAAAGATTTAACCGATGTCCGCCAATTGAATAGGTTTTTACAATATTGAGGCTTTCCAGTGCATACATTATCGCCTGATAGGCGTAAACATGCGGTTCTGACTGATTGCTGCGATTCAGCTCTTTGATTTCCTCAACTTTTTTAACACGTTTTAAGGCATCTAAGCTGATCGCACAAAAAGGCGGTCCGAACAGACTGACAGCGCAATCCCCCACCTCTTTATCAAAAAAACCGCCATGTTTAAGCGTCAGTTCTTTTTCTTTTAGAATCCAGGTGCGCGCGCCTTCAATCGTTTTGCGCGGATCGCCGAGTTTGCGCGTCAAATCCGTATAACCGCAAATATCGGTAAACACCATGGCAATGGTTTCTTCACGCGGATTTTCAAAAAACCAACGGGCAATTTTCGGATAGGTTAAAAAAAAGTCAATCTGATCAGGATGAAGTGAACGTCCTAACGCCTTTTTCTGTTCATGATAGTTGGTGATACGGGTGTCAATTTGAAGCGCCGTCGCTTCCATCACATTTAAATCGGTCGGGTCCATTTCATGGTCCGCGATTAAAAACAGTTTTCCGATATTATAGGGTTCATCGGCCTGCCGGTTGACTAAATCCCTACAATGAAATGGGAGACGGTTTTCCTCGCCGGTCTTGTTGTTGCGTTCAAGGATACCGAGGATACGCATACCGGTATTAGAGTCCGCGATTCCCTTAATGTCATAGTTAATCAGCGCATGGCCTAAACGCAGGTTTAACTTTTTGATAGCACTTTCCCGGTGAATAATTCGTCTGTCCTGAACGTAAATAAACCCAATCTTACTTTCAATGTCCGGAGTATTTGAAGAAGCCTCATCTTCGATAAAGACAACCGCGCCTTTTAACATGCCCGTTAATTCTGTTAGCAAAAGGAGCACTTCGCCAATGCCTTTGATTCCTTTTTTATGTAAAATTTTATTGACATTACTGAGAACCGTATGGCGTTCATTTGACATGGTTTTAGAGCGAATATAGGTGTCTAACCGGGATCCGATCTGGCATAAAAGACGGAAATGACCGTTCGTCGGTTGTTCTGAACTAATCCCTCCCACGATTCCGATAAAATTACGCCCTTCGCCAAGATGCATGGGCATACCGCAAACGTAAACGCCATCTTCGGTTCTGGCTGACAAGCGCTTTTCCGACACCTCCATAGCGGAACAGGAATCCGCGATTACCTTTTCAATCGCCGGACGCAAAGAATTTGACAGCCCTTCACTGAATAGCGTGATATATTTGCGGTCTTGTCCGTCAAATGTACGAGGAGCGATGTGGTGAATAAAAATCGCCCGTAGAGATAATTCAGGGGTTAACATATTGATCAGATTTTGCTGTACGGATTCCAGATCACGCCGATAATGGGTGTCAATAAAATTGTCCGTAATCCGATCAATCTCAAGGATTTTATCCGATGATATGTCAGACGCTTTGTTTGATTCAGTCATAATCAATCTCCGTTCTTGTAAATTCTGACAAATAATGTATAATGTATGTTGATTATACTATATTTTTAGAATGAATCAAGATATAATCTTTTGAGGAGGTTTTCAGATGTTACCTTTTGCACAATTCCCCCAAACGAGCCGTTCTCAGATTCGGTATGTTTTAACCGATATTGATGATACTCTGACCTGTAAAGGCCGCCTCGTTGCAGATGCCTTTGCCGCCATGGATAAATTAAAACAAGCGAACTGTTATGTCATTCCGATTACCGGAAGACCGGCCGGATGGTGCGATCATATCGCCCGGATGTGGCCTGTTGACGGTGTTGTCGGTGAAAATGGCGCTTTTTATTTCTGTTACGATGAGCGCCAAAAAAAATTGCATCGGCGTTATTGGAAAACGACCCGACAGAGGCATACGGATATGTGTCGATTGGATACGCTGAGAGATAAAATTCTGCAAGAGGTTCCCGGATGCCGGATTTCCGCTGACCAATCCTATCGCGAAGCTGATTTGGCAATTGATTTTTGTGAAGATATTCCCGCTTTGCCCCAAAAAGATATTCACCAAATTGTTGATCTTTTTGAAGATGCCGGCGCTACGGCCAAAATCAGCTCAATCCATGTCAACGGCTGGTTTGGCGACTATGACAAACTGGAGATGACGCGCTTGATGTTTAAGGAGCGTTTTCAATGCGATTTGGAGAAGATAAAACACCGGGTCATCTATTGCGGCGATTCACCCAATGACGCACCGATGTTCGCTTTTTTTCCCAATTCGGTGGGTGTTGCCAATGTTCTTGATTTTAAAGACGAGATCGATTCGCTGCCTGCCTGGATTACCCAAAATAGCGGTGGATACGGATTTGCGGAAATGGTCAATTATCTTCTGCAAAATATGGAGTAAAGCAGCAACGAATAGACGTTTCAATTAAAGAAGTGAATGAAAAACATTATCAGTAGATGGAAAATCCTTGAAAATACGGCATGGAGCGCAAAAATTAAGTAAAACGGTTTTTTGCCGAAGCCTGAATCCGCCAGCCTTTTCTATCACCGGATGCAAAAAATCGCTATGCTTAATTTTTGCGCTCCTGGACTTTCCATCTACTGATTATCCCTCACAGAAAAAAAGGGATGTAATAACTTAAAAATCATTGAAAGACTTTATATAAGGAGAACTTGCCATGTCTTACGGATATGCGGGAAAAATTTTGCATGCAGACCTTTCCAGGCAAAAGATCACTGTCGAAACGCCGGACGAGGCTTTTTATCGGCGCTACATGGGAGGCAGCGCTCAAAATCTTTACTACCTTTTACGGGAAATGTCCGCCGGGGCAGACCCGTTGGGACCTGAAAACATCTTGTGTTTGAGCGTAGGCGTTATCACGGGTGCGCCTATCTCTGGCAACAGTCGGGTGACGGCCAGCGCAAAATCACCTCTGACCGGCGCTATCGGTGATTCTCAGGCCGGCGGATACTGGCCCGCGCAATTAAAACGGGCCGGATTTGATGGAATCATTATCAAAGGTCGGGCGCCTTCGCCCATGTATCTTTGGATTCATGACGGCCAAGCGGAACTCAGGGACGCTTCCCATTTATGGGGTAAAATTACCGGAGAAGCGGAGGCTCAGATCAGGCAAGAGCTTGGAGATGCCAAAGTGCAGGTGCTCCAGATCGGTCCGGCCGGTGAAAATCAGGTGCGTTATGCCAGTTTGATGAATATGTGCAATCGGGCCTGCGGGCGCACCGGCATGGGTGCTGTGATGGGCAGCAAGAATTTAAAAGCTGTGGCGGTCCGAGGAAATCAGCAGCCGAAAGCAGCGGACAAACCTGCCTTAAAAGCGTTGGCCAAACAGGGTGCCAAAGCGTTTCCAAGTTCGGCAATTTTCTCCATGGGGCAATACGGCACTGCCATCACCGTCGGCTATCAACAACAGGTTGGAGGATTGGCCACTCGCAATTTTTCAAGCGGTGTGTTCGATGGCTGGGAAAAAATCGACGGTCCCGCTCTGTACGAAAATTTTTTAAAAGGACGGGAACAGGGCAAACAAGAAACCCAGGGCCGGGATACGTGTCCTAATTGCGTGGTGCGCTGCAAACGAGTTGTGGAAAAAAGCGAAGGGCCTTACAAATCAGACCCTCTTTATGGAGGACCTGAGTACGAAACCTTATGCACATTCGGGTCATATTGCGGGGTTGATGATCTGGCCGCACTTTGCAAGGCCAACGAAATTTGCAATCAGTACGGGCTTGACACCATCACTTGCGGCGCTGTTATCGCATGGGCTATGGAAACTTTTGAATCCGGCCAGTTGACCATCCAAGACACCGGTGGCCTGGAATTGAATTTCGGCAATGCTCAAGCCCTGATAACCTTAACGGAGATGATCGCCCGGCGTGAAGGTTTCGGCGCGCTGCTGGCCGAAGGTTCACAACGGGCTGCTGCTGAACTAAGTAAAGGATCAGAGTTTTTGATTACCGGCAAAGGACAAGAAGCTCCGGCCCACATGCCCCAGCACAAACCCAATATGGCGCTGCTCTATGCGATAAACCCTTTTGGAGCCGACCATCAAAGTGCCGCCCATGACTCAGACTATGGTTCAAGCTACAAATACTATGAAGAACGTTTTGAAAGTTTAGGTATCGCCGCTCCCAATGACCCGCCGGACAGTCTGGGGGCCGAAAAAGTACATTTTACCATCAAGACCCAGAATGTTTACAGTTTATGTGACTGCATCTGTGTGTGTCAGTTTGTTTGGGGGCCTTCGTGGGAACTTTTCGGGCCGCAAGATATTGTCACTCTGGTGCGCTCTGTAACCGGTTGGGATGTCACGCTGGATGAGTTGCTGAACGTCGGCGCTCGACGTGTGAATCTCATGCGAATGTTTAATATGCGGGAAGGCATTGGCAGAGAGCGGGATAATCTGGCGGAAAAATTTTTCACAACGCCCCTTAAAGGCGGCCCCACTGATGGCAAATGTGTCAACCGGGAAGAGTTGAAAAACGCGATCACTGAATATTACCACCAGCGGGGATGGGATACCGATACCGGGCAACCAACCCAAGAAACTCTCGAACAATTGGAACTGGATTGGCTGAGTAAACCTCCTGCAAAACGGCCGATTCTTACAGGCTGAATGGAAAATCCTCTTTTTCAAACACTTTTAGTAGATGGAAAGTTTAGGAGCGCAAAAATTAAGTGAAGCGATTTTTTGCATCCGGTCCCACCCGGAGGCTTGCTGATTCAGAGGCCGGCAAAAAACCGCTGCGCTTAATTTTTGCGCTCCTACTGTATTTTCAGGCATTTTCCATCTACTGACTTTTTATAAAAATTTAAAAATAAGAAATTCAATTCTGGAACTCCTCATTATTAGCGTATAACCACACCGGCACTAATAAGGTGTTCAATAACTTCGCATATCGGAAGTCCCACAACATTGGTGTATGAGCCGTTGATTTGTTTGATTAGTGATGCGCCCAACCCCTGGATGGCATAACCTCCGGCCTTATCGTAAGGCTCCTCAGTTTTAAGATACCATTCAATCTCTGCATCACTGAGTATTTTAAAATTAACGTCAGTTTTTAGATAATTGACGTGAACGTGTTTCTGTTGAGGATTACAGATGGCAAACCCGGTGAACACCTGATGGATTTTACCGCTGAGTTGTTGAAGCATTGCACGCGCATTGTCTTTTGACGTCGGCTTTTCAAGTATGCTCGCATTAATAAACACGATTGTATCAGCTCCGATAATCCACTTTCCCGGGTTTTTCATGGCAACGTCTTCCGCTTTGGCCAAGGCCAATTTTTTTACATGCGTGGCGGGTTGCCTATATGAAAAAGCATTTTCGTCAATCTGACTTGGAACAACTTTGAAGGCCAGCCCGGCTTGTTCCAACAAATATTTGCGTCTAGGTGATTGAGACGCAAGAATTAATGGTTGATGATTCATAATAATTTTTTTTTAAGCATTAACCTGAATTATTAGACTTCCTGCAAAACTGCCGATTCTTACAGCAATAGTTCGGTAAAAAATTAAAAATATAATAATTTCAACATGTTACAAAAACAAGATTGTAAAGCCTTTTATAATAATTTCAGATAGTTATGATTTTTAACACGTTAAAATCAGAAAAAATTACCGAACCATTGTTACAGGTTGAATGGGAAAATCCTCTTTTTCTGAATTTTTCCGTCACACACAGCCTTTTTCATATTCACTATCCCGGATATTATGTCAACTTTTATGTTATGATTTTCACATCTGTTCCTGTAAGTAGCTGATAATATTCAGAATATTTTAATCGCCCTGATAACATTCTCTGTTTTTATGCGGTCTTTCGAAAGACTGCGGTTATATGCCTTCTGTCCGTCTGTCAGCTCCCCGCCCCTCAGTTTTTTAAAGGGTGTCACGGCGTTGCGGTCATACTTTTTATTCCCTGATAACCGCTGTCGCCTTTTTTCGGGATTCCGAGTGAACGGTCTCTGTTTTTCCTGTCTTTATATATGGTAAAGTCACAGACACCACCGAGGTATGAGTGAGAAACCGAAAAAACCTTTCCGCCGGGCTCGACAATATACTGAATTTTGAGGGTATGTCATCACTTTCAGCCGCTGTGATATTCACACTGTCCTTTTTTCGGACGCTGTACAGGCTGTTCGGTCGCATCCGGTATAAGCTGTTCGACATCCGTACTGGAAACCGTCCTGTTTTTCTCAATACAGACGACTCGAACGGCTAATTTTTTAACCCGCCTCACGGTCGTCATAAGACATCAGATATTTCACGCATACATTTTTGGCAACAGCATGATTTTACGTGGCTTTCCCATCACTACTTTGTGCAGGACTACCCCGATTTTATATATTTCCCATCTGCAAATATCCATGGATTTACACGATTATTAAATAGTGAAACAAAAAAAAGCTCTTTGTTTATCAAATGTTTCAAACGTCTGATAACCGAGATCTGCTAAAATAAAATCATTTTTATCAGCAAGACCGCCAATATATTTACTATATTTTTGATCTGGCAATGTTCCTTTCATATCTTCAACGAGAAGTATGGATCCGAATTTATAATCATAAGCCGATTGAAGTTTACAACACGCATTTGAAGCGCTGCCGCCCGAACCTTTATACACTTCTTTCAGTCGGCTTGAAATATCCTGACTTGAGCTGTCGGCTATAATCACACGATTGAATCCTTGTAATATATCGCTTGAAATTTGGCCTGAAAACTAAAACCATAAGAAAATCAAAAAGATTGATTTTTCTGCCGGCTCTTTGAATAAAACCTGTTTCTCTTGCAACTGGGTATAATTAAAACTGTTAGGTCTAAATTATGCCGCTTTTAGAAATTCACTATCCCAACAGTCTTCCCAATTATCATCAGCTCTCAGTGTTTTTAATGCTGACATATACCCCGCATTGTTTTCTTTCCACCAGGCTCCCGCGATTTTTAAGCGGTCTTGAATGACATACCTGTGAGCACTTTCCACTTCACCGGACCCTATAGGTAAATCATTTTCTATGAACAGCGTTTTAGCGGAGACTGAAATGCCTCCAGCATCAGTAATTTGAAAGTTCACTTTGATTCGCATGACGAAGTGTATGCCTTTATCTGATAAAAAGGCTGACCATAGGCCGCTGATAAACTCACGATCACCGAATATACATCTGATTTTATGGACGCTGAAAATCTTAATGTGACGCTCTATCAATTCAATGCGTTCAACCATACCAGAGCAGCCACGTCAGGCAAACGCAGTCCATAAAATTGGAAAAGCGACACCTATATGCACGATGCCTGGAACCGGAGGATTGATATTTCGTTTACCTGATTTCCAGTCAGTGCGGTCTGTGGACAAATCCTGTTTTTCATCGCAAACAGGGAGCAATTGAGCAATGAGTCAGGCAATGCTTTCCATACACATATCAAACCCTGGGAAAAACGTTGTAAACGTTTGTATTTCGAATCGGTTCAGGCTATACCCGGCATTGTCACAGCAATTCAGGTCAAACATACGGTTCGAACCTTAAGCTGCGCTACAATGAAAAGGGACAATATATCCGCCCTGGCTTTATTCCATCCAAGGCTGGAATTAAAAATCAGGGTCAGCTTTGCGATCCGGTTCATAAAGTTTACCTCCTTCGTAGCAAAGTTGAATAACTTCATGAATGAGAAACACAAAGTGCTGTAGATGTCAAGAATTAATTGAATAAATTCATACAATTAGTACCTGATAAATTAAAAAATGTCCTGTACAGTGAGTTT